>JANRJI010000122.1:0-8674 GCA_033764055.1 Hyphomicrobiaceae bacterium | reverse complement strand
GCCACATCTCGCCCTGGAAGAGATAGGTGACGGTGGCGAGGCCGATGTGCGGGTGCGGGCGCACGTCGATGCCGTTGGCCGTGAGGAACTCGACCGGCCCCATCTGGTCGAAGAAGATGAAGGGACCGACCATCTGCCGCGTCTGGGCCGGCAACGCGCGGCGCACCTCGAAGCCGCCAAGATCTCGGGCCCGCGGCACGATCACCTGCTCGATGGCGGCACAGGACTGACTGTCGCCGGGAACGGGATCGTTGTGCGGCAGCGTGCTCATCGTTCTCTCCGGGTCTCGCCACATCGCGTTGGCGATGGACTGTAGATAGTCTCACCGCCGGGAACCGAAAAGGAGACAGACGTGGAGATGAGGCTCGAGACCGTGGTTGGTGCGCCGCCCGAGCGCGTGTTCGCGGCACTGGTGGACATAGCCGGATGGCCGCAGCGCATCGCAGCAATCCGGCGTATCGAGTTTCTGAGCGACGGCCCGCTCGCGGTCGGCAGCCGCTTCCGCGAGACGCGAATGATGTTCGGCCGGGAGGCAGTGGAGGAGATGACCGTGGCTGCGATCGAGGCTCCGTCGCGTCTGGTGCTGACGGCCTGCAACCACGGAACGGACTACCGGATGACGCACCTGGTGGAGCCGAGCGTCAGCGGCACGCGATTGACCCTGGTGTTCGAAGGCGTGCCACGGACGCTCGCCGCGCGCCTGCTCGCACCGCTGGGCCGCATCATGATACGCAGCGTCAGAAAGCACATGGAGGGCGATCTCGCCGACCTGAAGCGGCACATCGAAGGTGGTGGCGAAGGTGGCTGACACAGGCCACGACGCGGGTTTAGGCTTTGGCTCGAGATCCCGCCAAGCCTCCGGGTCGAAGGGAGTACCCCTGCATGCGTGACGCGTTGGAGAAGGAGTTGAGCGACCTCGTCGCCGCCCACCACGAGGATCGGGCGACCTGGGCTCCGGTCGGACCGGTCACCTGGCCCGGCGGCAACCGGATCGCGGTCAACTTCACCGCCGACTTCGACGCGATGCTTTTGCGCCGCCTCAACAACGAGCCGGCGGAGCAGCTCGCCAAGGGCGAGTTCGGTGGTCGCGTCGGCATCTGGCGGCTGATCGAGCTGTTCGACGCACACAAGATGAAGGCAACGTTCTTCGTGCCCGGCCGCATCTGCGAGCTCTACCCGCGTGCCGTGAAGGCCTGCGCGGCGAGCGGCCACGAGGTCGCCGACCACATGTGGGAGCACCAGGTGCCGAAGGATGCCCGCCTGGAGCACGACCATCTGGACAAGGCGACGCGCGCGCTGACCGAGCTGACCGGCAAGCGACCGGTCGGGACGCGGAGCTGGCACACGTCGCAGACGCTGGTCGAGCAGGGCTATCTCTACCGCAGCCATGGCTCCGACGCCCACGGCCCCACCTGGAGCGACGACGGCCGCGGCAACCACCGTCTGGTCGAGCTGCCGTTCCACTATTCCATCGACGACGCGATGTTCTTCTCCTTCGCCTGGTACAAGAGTGGCACCAACGAGCAGCGCCTGTCCGATCCCGAGCGCGTGATGGACATGTGGTGGGCGGCTTTCGAGCAGCAGTATCGGGCCGGCGGCTACCTCAACATCTGCCTGCATCCGTTCGTCTCGGGCCGGGCCCTGCGCATTGCCATGCTCGACCGGCTGATCACGCGCATGAAGCGGCTACCGGGCGTCTGGCTCTGCTCATGCGAGGACGTCGCCCGCCACGTCGTCGCGCATTGTCCTGCACCCCGAGCCTGACCCTGGGAGGCGTCCGATGCCTTGGAAAGAGCGCTACACCGTCTCGGACGAGGTGAGCCTCGGCGATCACGAGTTGCAGTGGCCGTCCGGCACGCGAATGGCGACCTGCATAACCGTCGCGTTGAGCCCCGCCTCCGGTCCCGAAGGCATCACGGCCGCCGACATGGAAGCGTCGCTCGGCCGTTTCGGCATGTACGAGGGCCTCGATCTCGTCCTCGACCTCCTGGCACGATACCGGCTGCGTGCGACGTTTGCCGTTCCGGCGTTGATGGCCGAGATCATGCCCGAGCGCGTCGTGGCGATCGCGGCGGCCGGCCACGAGATCGCGGCCCTCGGGCTGCGCCACGAGGACACCAGCCGCATGCAGCGGGACGAGGAAGCCGAGAGGATCGGGCTTGCGACGGAAATTCTGGCGCGCACCACGGGCAAGCGGCCCCAGGGCTGGTACTGCCTGTCGCGGCAGAAGGATCGCTATGCCGGCGGCGCGATGAGCCCCAACACGGTCGATCTCCTTCGCGAGGCAGGCTACGTCTGGCTCGGCAACGGCATGGCCGACGACATCCCATACTACACGGTGACCGACTTCGCCTCGCGCCGCTGCCTGCTGACGCTGCCCTACTATTATCACCTCGACGACCAGTACTTCTCGCTGTTCCCGGTCGCCGGCACCGGGCTCGAGAATGCCGACATGCTGGCGCGGAACTGGCGGGGCGAGCTCGATGCCCAATACGAGCGCGGCCGCTACTTCTCGATGGTGCTGCATCCCCAGCACGCCGGGTTCGGCCATCGCCTCGAGCTGACCGATCAGTTTCTCGCGTACCTGGCGAGCCGGCCAGGCGTCTGGACCGCCACGGGCTCCGAGATCGCTGGCCATTGGCTGAAGCGTTTTCCGGCCGACAGCCACCTCAGGCTCGAGCCGGAGATCTGGAAGAGCTACGAGGGAAGCCTGAGCTGAGGCGGTGGTCGGCCATCGGCGTCTGTCGCGCACCTGCCCACCGTCAGGGCCTGCGGAACTGGTAGCCTCGGAGCACCCGATGGCCTATCAGCCCCGGATCGCAGCGAGCACGGGGAGAGCCCGAATGACAGACCGACAGCTGGAAACCGGCGCTGCAGTCGCGGATGCGCTGGACGCCATCGTGCTCGCCTGCGCTGACAGCGAGTGGCGCAAGGTCGCCCTATTCATTGCCCGGGTGGTGGATGCTGCCAAATCGCAATCGCTCGAGACGACCGGACAGGCAGTCGCGGCCCGGATCTATGCGCTCGTCGATCGCGGAGAGCTGGAGGCCAAGGGCAACGTGCGCCGCTGGCGCGCAGGTGAGGTGCGCAAGCCCGGATGAGAGACAGGTCTTTCGCCCGGATTCGCCCCCTCAGTTGCCCGCAAGCACGTTCCGAATCCTGACTTTCATCAATGCGATGAATTGTGGTTGGGCGTAATGATCAAGCGTGGGACACTGAATGGGGCGTGCCACCCGACGGGCACGCCGCCGGGGCGGACTCCGGCTCCTGCCAGCGACCAACGGCACCCATGACCGGGCGCGAACCGCAATAAGGAGAAAAGACTATGAAGTCACTGCTGCGCGCCGCGACCGCGATGGTCCTTGGCGCCGGGCTGCTCCTCGTGCAGGTGCCGGAGGGCGCTGCCCAGGGCCACAAGGGCAAAGGCAAAGGCGGCGGTACCCATGTTGCGCCCCAACACCGTGGCGGCGGCAACAAGGCCGGCAAGATCGCCGGCGGCATCGCTGCCGGCATCGCCGGCGCCATCATTCTCAACGAGATCGCCAAGAGTCAGCGTCAGCGCCAACCTGATTACTACTATGGCGGCGGCGGCAACGGCGGTGGGCTCAGCTGCCGGCAGCTCGAGCGGCGTTGCGAGGACGGACAGGATTGGGCGTGCCGCAGGTTCGACCGCAACTGCTGACGCAGGCCTCAGCGGTGGCCTGACGCAAGCTTTCGCCCGGTCGAGCCTCTCGGCCGGGCGACTTCCCACTGCGTGAGCGTCCCGCTACTGCTGCACGATACGCCCTTCCACCTTGGCCGTGATCGTGCCGAGAGCCCGGATGTGGCTCATCACGATGTTGGCCACGAGCTTGCCGTCGGTGTTGCCGATCAGCGTTCGGCCACGGCCGAGTGCCATGTAGCCGTCGCCACCGCGCAACATGAAGTCGTTGGACGCGACCTTGTACTTGGCGGCAGGGTCCAACGGCTTTCCGCCATGCTCGATCGACACGATGCGCCGCCCAGACGGCGCCTTGCCGTTCACCCGGATGACGAGGCCGGACAGGTGCGGGAACCGGCCCCCCCGGTTGTCGAGGTCGGACACGCCGTTCTCCAGCGCGTCCCGGATGTCCTCACCGGTGATCTCCACCATCACCGTCCGGTTGCCGAACGGCATCTCGCCGAGAATGTCACGCCGGGTGATGATGTGGCCTGCCGGATAGATACGATTGCCGCGCATGCTGCCGCCGTTGGTGATGGCGATGTCGGCGCCGGTCGCCTGCCGGATCGCATCGGCGATGAGGTTGCCCATCACGGCCTCCTCCGAGCGAACTGTGGCCGAGCGCGTGTCGAGGTCGACACCAGCCTTGCCGATAGCCACGTCCAGCTCCCGACCGAGATCTCCCTCGAGGCGCCGCACGATGGCCAGCGTCGCCGGATCGGGCACGACGGTTGCCGAATCGATCGGTCGGAAGCGGGGGTGCCACCTCACGGTCCGCTTGCCGTCCTTCTCGCCGATGGTGGCGTAGATATCGACGGCCGTGACCGTCTCGCCCTCCTCGCCACTTTCGACCATGACCACGCGGTTGTCGTGCACGATGCGCAGGTCGTGGTCGTGGCCCGTAAGCAGAATATCGACCAGGCGTGAGCGCATGATCTCGAGATCCCGCGCGAAGTCGGTATGGGTCACGGCGACGACGAGATCGGCGCCCGCGGCCCGAAGGGCCTTCGTGTGCTCCCGCACTGTCTCCATCTCGTCCCGAAACACGAGATCGCCCGTCTGCGACATCAGTGGGCTCGTCGCCAACGCCACGCCGAGCACGCCGACCTGGAGCGGCCCGAGCGTGAACATGCGCCGGTCCTCGTGTCCTGGAAGGGCGGCGCCGGCCGCGGTTCGCAGGTTCGCTGCGAGGTAGGGAAACTTCGACTCGGCCCTCCGCCTGGCATAAGCCTCGACGCCGAAATCGAACTCGTGGTTGCCGGGCACGAACACGTCCGGCGGCACCACGTTGAGCAGCTCCACGGTATGCGCGCCCTGGTCGAAACCGGACATCAGGGACGGCGAGAACATGTCGCCCGCATGCGCATAGAGCACCGGCACGCCCTTCGCTCGCTCGGCGCGCGCAATCGCGGCGAGCCGAGCGAAGCCACCGCGTCCGTCGACCTCGCTCATCTTGTAGATGTCGTTGACGAGCAGCAGCGTGCAGGTCGGCTGCGTGGACTTCACGTCCGCCATGGTCTGCGCGTCCGCGGCCTTTTGCACCGGGAGGGCCGTGCTGCCCAGTGTCGTTGCCGCGGCGCCCACCAGGACTTCGCGACGTGAGATGCCGGTCATGATGAAGCTTCCTGTCAGGCGTCAGCGCGGGCCCGGTCGAAGCGATCCGCGGTCACCCAGCTCTTCCCCTGTGCGACCGGGAATAGCGCGACCGCCAATTGTCGCAAGCCGTGGGGAGCCAGCGGGCTCGGCCTCACGCCGGTCCGGGCAGCCAGCGACGCGGGGTCTCGCGGGCATCGTCGTAGGCCGCCTCGAAAACCGGAGAGGCAAGGATCGCCTGCACGCGCAACAGACCTGTCCCGCTGTTGATGAACCCGTGCTTGCGCCCGGCCGGAACGACCACCGACTGGCCAGCCGTCACCCGCCGCCTCTCGGCCTCGAGCCACACCTCGGCCTCGCCCTCGAGCACCGTCAGAATCTCCTCCACCGCGTGGAGGTGTGTCGGTGCGCCAAGACCCGGATCGCACCACTGCTCGAAGACAGCGAGCTGCGACGTGCCCGTCACCGACGACGCGACCATCCGCGTCAGGACGCCCGCGCGCCATGGGTCTTTCGGCTGGCTGGCGTGATCAATCACTGTCATCGGCATGCCTGTCTCCTCGCGCGATCCGGCCACTGGACGGTGGCACCTTCCCATGGGGCCGGCAATGCCCGGATTGCACCGGCGGCCACACGTTGCCGAAACGGCAGGAGATAAAAACCGGGGATAGACCCACCCCTGCCCAGGCCTCGCCTTGCTGGGCTGTGGCGACTCAGCGAACAGTCCCTCCAGCGACGAATCGTGCGGCCAGTGGGCGGTAGGGGCACAGTCATATGAAGCGGGAACACTCCGGTCCATTCCTGAGCGCGGTGTTTGTCGACTACGACAACATCTACATGTCGCTCAGGCGCAAGAGCGAGGACGCCGCCAAGCGCTTCGCGAAGGACGCGGGCACGTGGCTCCGTCAGATCGAATCGGGCGCCTTGATCACGCCGACGAATGGCCTCTCGCCACCCTCGCCGCGACGCATCGTCATGAACCGGTGCTACGGCAATCCTGTGCCGCGCCGCAATGCGTCGGACAATTCGACCGACATGAGCTCCTTCCCGTTCGTGCGGCACCACTTCCTGCGCGCGGGCTTCGAGATCGTGGACTGCCCGCCGCTGACCGCGCAGCTGAAGAACTCGTCCGACATCCGCATGGTCATGGATCTGCGCGACTATCTCGGCCACGAAACGTACTTCGACGAGTTCGTCATCCTGTCTGGCGACGCCGACTTCACGCCCGTGTTGCATCGGCTGCGGGCTCACGCCCGGCGCACGATCATCTACGCGACCGAGTACACGGCCGTGCCTTACACGGCCATCAGCGACGGTGAGGTGCGCGAAGCCGATCTCATCGCGCTGCTGCTGGAGGGGCGTGCAACGAGCACAGAGGCTGCGTCTCCGGCACCGACGACAGCCGCCGCCACGCCGCCAACGGGCATTGGTGCCACGCGGCGCGCCATCTTAGACGACGTGGTCGCGACGGTGCGGGCCGCCAATGCGCCCGTACCACTCGAAGTGCTGGCCGATCATGCGGTCCGCTTCGTCGGGCACGACCGGACCATAGGCACCGGCTGGGCGGGCGCGGGGGGCTTCCGCGAGCTCCTGCAGCAGGGCCTGCCGCAAGGCTTCCGCGTTTCCGGAGAGCCGCCTTACGTGGTGATCGACACCCAGCGCCACATCATTCACCAGCCAGCGGCCGCGCTACCGCGCGCCGAGGCTCCCGTAGCACCGAGTCCCATCGAGCGGACCGAGCCCCGCGCAGAACGTCCTGCCGCTGCGTCGGAGACCGATCCCTACGAGCGCCCGATCGCAGGCCGCGCCCAGCCAGCCGCTCAGGTGGCGATGGCCTCCATGCTGGTGCCGCAGGCTCAGGCGACGGCGACGCCCGCCTCGGCCCGGCGCCCCGCGCCGGACGCAGCCGCATTGCAGACGACCGCCAGTGCGCCGCCACGCGCCGAGGCGCCCTCTGCCATCCAGCAGTCGATCGCCCGCATTCATGAAGCGTGCAAGGCACCGCCGCTGGCGCCGCCTGAGTACCGCGCGCTGTTCGAGATCATCGCCCAGGAGATCACCGAGAACGGTTTGATCGGCGCCCAGACGATACAGAACATCGCCCACCGGGCCCAGGAGCGGGGGATGGACGTGCGCCGCGACGACGTTCGCTTCGTGCTCGAGGTGGTGAGCGAAGCCGACCCTTGGTTCGAGCAGGGCGCCTCGGCGACACTCTTTGCCGGCCGGTTCCGCAACTTCGTCGTAGCCCGTTGTCGCGCACAAGGGCTGACGCTGACGGCCGATGAGCTGGATCTGGTCGAGGCGTGGTTCGCCGGCAGCGCCGCCCCACCGGCGCAGCCTGCCCGTCAAGTCCCTCCCGCACCGACGTTCGCTGCCCCGCCGGCACAGCGGGCAACGCCTGCTCCGTTGGCGGAGGCCACCTACTGGTCTGGCGACGAGGGGCGGGCCCCGGCTGCCGAGCCGCGCGGCCGACTGACGGCGCCCGCGACGGCTGCACAGGAGCCGTACGAGATCGCGGCAGACGATTTCCCACGCATCGTGCGGACTCGCATCAGAGGCTGACGACATCCAGCTTCGATGGGTTGCATGCGACCTGCGGGTCACCCCTTGGGCGCAGGGTCTTTGCCGGCGGGCCTCAATTGCTCGCGTCCGGCGAGGAGCGCGCCGGCCGTGACGAGGCCGGCCGCCAGCCAGATGCTGGCGTGCGCCCGACCGAGACCGAGCGCGGCCAGCAACAAGGTCGAAAGCAGCGGTGTCGCATATGAGGCGACACCGAGGAGGCGGATGTCACCGCGCTTGACACCCTCGTCCCAGATGTAGAACGCCAGCCCCACCGGCCCGAGCCCGAGTCCAAGCACGGCGAGCCAAGCCATCGGTGTTGCCGGCCAAACCGTTGCCTCGAGCGCCAGATGGAGCAGTGCGGCGCCGACCGCAGTGGAGGCACACGAGCCCGTGACGGCCGAGCTCGGGACGTGCTGATAGTGGCGCGATGCGACCGAGTAGCTCGACCAGATCAGTGCAGCCGCCAGTGCCAGCGCATAGCCCGCCGCTGTGCCTCCCGCCGATGTCGCCGGTCGCGCATCTCCACCCGCCAGAATGACGACCGCGCCAGCCAGGCCGAGCAGCGCACCGCCGATATGCCACCAGCCGAGGCGGCGGCCGCTGAGCCGCGCCGGCAGCCACGCCGACATGAGCACGATCAGCAGTGGCCAGAGGTAGACGATGAGGCTCGCCTCCAGAGCCGGCGCGTGCCTCAGTGCCAAAAAGTAGCAGACGTGAAAGGCAAGCAGTCCGTAGACGCCGAGCGCCCATGCACCGGCCGGAACTGCTGTCAGCACCCCAAGTCGCTCGCCGCGCACCGTCGCCCAGCCGAGGCCGACC
>JANRJI010000121.1:0-15887 GCA_033764055.1 Hyphomicrobiaceae bacterium | reverse complement strand
CAAAGGAAGAGGGTGCCCGGCCTGAAACCCGGGCCCCCCACGACACCGGCGTCCCCCGCTTCCGCCGGACACGATCCGACCACAGAGAAGCGGCCATGTCGTGTGCTATCAAAACCGGACAACTCCAAGTGCTGTTGACAGTGCCACGCCGTGGACTGACGCCATGGGCATGCCCGGAACAAGATTCTCCCCGATACCTCCAGGCCGCGTGGGGCATGCTCGCCAGAGTGCCCGCGACCTGGCAACGCTTGCCGCGGCCGTCCGGCTCACCTAAGCAGCCGCCACGCCATCAGCAGCAGGCTCCAGCATGACCGTGACACCGAGCCAAGCCCTCGTGCTCACCGCGCGGCCCGGCTCCCGTGCCATCAGCGACGGGATCGTGGCCCGCGCCCGCCGAGCGCTGGAGCCGGAGCAAGTCCTGACAGAACGCTGGCTTGCACCCTGCGAGGCTTGGGAATGCTGCTTGTCGGTGGCGGATGCCGCCGTCACGCGAAAACGGGTCGCAGCGGCGCTCGCCACGGCACCTGTCGACGTCAATGTGGTAGCGGCCGATCCCGCCACCCGCCGCAAGCGGCTCATCGTATCCGACATGGATTCCACCATCATCGAGCAGGAGTGCATCGACGAGATGGCTGACATGCTGGGCCTGAAGCCTCGCATCGCCGCCATCACCGAGAGGGCCATGCGGGGCGAGCTTGATTTCGAGGCAGCGTTGAAGGAGCGTCTCGCCTTGCTCGCCGGCCTGCCGGAGGCTGATCTCGAGCGCGTCTTCGTGGAGCGCGTCACGCTCATGCCGGGCGCCCGGACGCTGACCGCGACCATGCGCGCCAGCGGTGCCTTCACCGCCCTCGTCTCGGGTGGGTTCTCGTTCTTCACGCAGCGCGTCGCTGCCGCTGCCGGTTTCGAGGTCGATCATGCCAATACGCTCGAGATCGCCGACGGGCGTCTGACGGGTCGCGTGGCCGGCGCGATCCTCGGCCGGGAAGCCAAGCTGGCGACGCTGAATGGCTATACAGCGAGGCTCTGCCTCGTCCGCGAGGCGACCCTCGCCGTCGGCGACGGCGCCAATGACCTCGCCATGATCCAGGCGGCCGGGCTCGGTGTCGCGTACCGAGCCAAGCCGGTCGTCGCCGCTGAGGCCCATGCCAGCATCGTCCACGGCGACCTGACGGCGTTGCTTTATCTGCAAGGCTATAGACGGGACGAACTCGTGGCCCGATGACGCCGCTACGGAAAAGTCGCGCGGACTCGTCTTTGCAGGGATCGCGACAGGATAGTGTAGCAATCAGGTTGCATGTCGTCGGGCGGCGCCGGTTGGCGCGCCCAGGCAGAGGAAAGGGATACACCGTGCGCATTCTGGTCACCAACGACGACGGCATCGACGCACCGGGACTGCATGCCCTTCGGCAGATCGCCGAGGAGCTCGCCGGGCCGTCGGGCGAGGTCTGGGTTTCGGCTCCGGAGACCAACCAATCGGGAGCCGGTCACTCTCTTTCGCTGAACGAGCCGTTGCGGATGCGCGAGATCGCCGAGCGCGTCTACGCGGTCCGGGGCACGCCGACCGACAGCGTCATCATGGGCGCTCGTCACGTGCTGAAGGACAGGCGGCCAGACCTCGTTCTGTCCGGCATCAACCGCGGCGCCAACATGGCCGAGGACGTGACATACTCGGGCACGATCGCGGGCGCACTCGAAGGCACGCAGCTCGGCATCCGGTCGATCGCTTTGTCACAGGCCTACAGTTACGGCACCGGCGATTTCCCGCACTGGGAGACGCCGATCGCCCTAGCGCCGGCGCTCATCCGCAATCTCCTCGCCGAGGAGTGGCCGCCGCTCGTGCTGATGAACATCAACTTCCCGGATCGACGGCCGGACGAGGTCGAGGGCGTGATGGCGACGGTGCAGGGGCGCCGCGACCAGCAGAACCTCGGCGTCGAGGAGCGCCGGGACACGTGGGGCAATCCCTATTACTGGCTCGGCTATGCGTTGCGCCGTTCGAACCCCGAGCGCGGCACCGACATCTGGGCCGTCTACAACGGCTGGATCTCGGTCACGCCACTGTCGATGAACCTGACCGAGCGTGCCGTCCACGCCCGCCTCGCCGAGCGCCTCAGGGGCTGACGCGAGGCTCCACTCCGAACGGGCTCAACCGTCCCGGCGCAGCTAATGCTCATCTCCCGTTCATCTTGCCGCCGCCCGGCTGACAAGAATGGGCCCTGCTGCCCACATAATCGGTCCGTATGCATTCCCCGAGGGTGACAGTTCCGCCGGTGCACAGCCCGGCCTGCGGCCGCCCCGCGCATCGACCGGAGACAGGGGCCGCCGCTGCGTGATTTCGAGCAGACACGAGGGGACCCGCCGAGTTAACAGCTCATTAACCCAAAGAGGGTTAACTCGACGCGGGTATGAGGTGTCACATGTCGAGTTCAGAGCGTAACGGTCTGGTTACTGTAGCGTCTGCCCGGAGAGTCCTTCTCGCAGCAGGCGTAGTGGGTGCGGCAGCGCTGGGTGGATGCAGCGCCGACATCGGCCGCTTCGGCCTCGAGAGCTCGAGCCTCGGCGGCGACGCCCCACGCGCCCGATCGGTGCCGATCCCCTCGGAATCCTTGCGGCGTAACGCCGGCGCGCCCGTCGATCGGGAGCCGCCGCAATCCTACAGCTACAGCCCAGCACCCTACACACCACCGCCCGTGACGACCGCGCCGGTTCGTCAGGCAGGACTGCCGGATCCGGTCGCGCGGGATGTGGCGCCGCGCGATCCCATCACGCGCGACGTGCCGGCCCCCCGCGCCAGGGCCGCCGCCGGCGTGCCGACCAGCGGCACCACGATCGAGGTGCAGTCGGGTGACACGATCTACGGTCTGTCGAAGCGCCACCGCGTCTCCATCTCGGAGCTGATGACCGCTAACGGCCTGCAGAACCCGACCATCCGGCCGGGCCAGAAACTGATCGTGCCGAGGAGCGCCGGTCGCAAGCCGGCTCGGCGTACGGAGATCGCAGCAGCCCCCGCCGCGACCAACGAGCCAATTGGCACCGGTGGCCGAATTGCCGTGACGCCGGCCCGCGAGGCTCAGGCGAGCCCGCCGCAAGCGGCCGTGGCGCCAGCCGGCTGGACCGGCACGCACACGATCACCCCTCGCGACAGCCTTTACGGCATTGCCCGCCGCTATAATGTGAAGCTGGCCGACCTCCAGGCCGTCAACGGCATCACCGAGCCGACGAGAGTGCGCGCCGGTACCGTGCTGAAGGTGCCAGGGAATGCGTCGCCCGAGACGTCGGCGGCCGGTCCGGCCTCCGTGACGGCTGGGGCAGCCTCCGCAACGGCTCCGATCGGTCGGCCGATCATCATCAACTCGTCGGCGCCGGAGCGCGTCGCGGCGGTTGCCCCGTCCTCGCCCGTGCTGAACGATGCGTCGCCCGCGGCGCCGCTGGCGAAGGCCGCTCCCACCGAGCCACCCGCACCGACCAAGGCCTCGGCGGCGGCAGGAGCCGCTAGCGGCGGCAAGTTCCGTTGGCCGGTCAAAGGGCGGGTCGTGGCGAGCTTCGGACCGCGTGGCGACAATACCCACAACGACGGCATCAACATCTCGGTGCCGATGGGCACACAGGTACACGCGGCCGAGGCCGGCACCGTCGCCTATGCCGGCAGCGAGCTTAAGGGATACGGCAACCTCATCCTGGTCCGCCATGGCGGCAACTGGGTGTCGGCCTACGCCCATAACGACGCTCTGCTCGTCAAGCGTGGCGACAAGGTCGAGCGCGGCCAGGTGATCGCCAAGGCCGGCAAGAGCGGTGCCGTCGATCAGCCCCAGGTGCACTTCGAGCTGCGGCAGGGCTCCAAGCCTGTCGATCCGATGCCGCACCTCGAGAAATAATCCGGTCGAACCGGGCGGGCAGCTACGCCGCCGCTGGCGAGAGCCGGTGGCGGCGTAGTCGTTCGTAGACGGGTCGTGCCGCCTCGGCGATACGGGCGAGGCGCGGCTCGAGCCTTGGCAGTGGAGACCCGTCCGAAGGTCCGAAACCTGTCGACCGCTCGACCGCCGCATACCAAGCCGGTGCCCAGACGCCATCACTGGCCCTGCGGCCGGCCGGCCAGGACAACATCGCCTCAGAGAACGGTATGCCGCAGGCCGCGCACAAAGCCGACAGACACCCGCGTGGATCGGCTAGCACGTCGGCCGTGTAGATCACCGGCGGGGCGTGGCCGCGGCGCTCGGCGACGCGCTCGAAGATCTCGAGCTGCTGGGAGACGCCTATGGCCTCGATGCTGACCTCGTCCCAGGTGCGCGTGTAGCTGGCGAGTACCCGCTCCGGCTCCCGGATCAGGAATGCGCTCGTGACGCGATCCACCCAGTCGCGCCGAAACGACGGTAGCATGTGGTGGGTCATGTGCTTCTGGTAGAAGACGGTGGCTCCCGGCTTTGCCTCGTCCCGAAGCGGCGCGAGCAGCCGCGCAACCACGACCTCGGGATCCGTTGGCCCGGCGGCGATCACCTCGTCGCGCATCGGATGGTCACGGCCGGTGGCCGCGAGCTCGGCCGCGTAGAACGGCTCGTCCCACACCACCGTGTCGGGACGGTTCTCGAAGGCCCGCATCATGGCGGTCGAGATATTGCGCGGCCCGGACCACATGGCAATGCGCGTGACGTCCGTCGGCATCGGCTCGATCCTTCGACAGAAGAAAGTTGGGCCTTGGGGACCCGTCCCCCAACGGGGCGTGGGGCTGGCCCCGCCAGGCGCGACTACGGCCTCACCGCCTCACGCCGCGCCAAACCCTTGTACAGCTCGGTCAGCCGCCGCGTCAGCGGACCGGCCGCGCCGCCGTCCGGGTTTGGCGGGAGCGGACGGGTCGGATGCCCGATATTGCGGCCATCGACATCGACGACCGGCGTCAGCCCCGCGAAGGTGCCCGTGACGAAAGCCTCGTCGGCGCCATAGACGTCGACCAGCGAGAAATCGCGCTCGATGGCCGGTATGCCGGCTTCCCGTGCCGCACGGAGCACATTGCCGCGCGTGATGCCGCCGAGACAATACATGCCGCCCGACGTCCACAGCTCGCCGCGCCGGACGATGAAGAAGTGCGTCGAGTTGCAGGTCGCGACGTTGCCCTGCGGGTCGAGCATCAGGGCCTCGTCGGCGCCGGCCTGGGCCGCCTGGATGCAGGCCAGGATACAGTTCAGCTTGGAGTGAGAGTTGAGCTTCTGATCCTGCTGGTCGGGTCCGGTGCGGCGGACATGCACGGTGAAGAGACGCAGCCCCTTCCGCGCAATTTCGGGCTTCGGGCTCTTGTACTCGGGGATGATGACCACCGTCGGTGGCCCGATGGTGACGCGGGGGTCCTGGTAGGGCGTGCGCTTCACACCGCGCGTGACCATCAGCCGGATGTGCACGCCGTCGCGCATGTCATTGGCAGCGAGGCAGTCGAACACGCGCCGCTTCATGTGCTCGGGCGAGAGGCCGACATCCATGTAGATGGCGCGCGCGCCCTCGTAGAGGCGCTCCATGTGCTGGTCGAGAAACGGAATGCCGCCGTCGACGAGCCGCAAGCCCTCCCAGACACCGTCACCCAGAATGAAGCCGGAATCAAACACCGAGACGACGGCCTCGGGCCGCGGCACCAGCTTGCCGTTGACCGAGATCAGAATGGTCGCGTTGCGCGGATCGTCGACGTACTCGTGCGTCGAGGCGCCGGTGGAGGTGGGTGCGGTCATCGGCAAAGGACTCCCCGTCTGTCGGGCGGCGCAAGCCAACGGCGCCTGCCGAGCCACCCTTTATTGCCGATAGGCGATACGCCCTGCAAATCCGCCGTCGTCCGGCAAGGCGCGAGCGCCGACCTAAGGCGTCCGGGCCGCCCGCGTGCGCGCAGTCTCCAAGATCCTCACCACCTCGGCGTCGGTGAGCTGGTGGAAGTCGTCATAGGAGAGGCTCAGCGCATAGAAGTCGTCCGGCACGTCGAGGCAGATGATGTCGTCGGTCAGGGGGCGCAGATCGTCGATGGCGTCGGCCGAGGCCACGGGCACCGCCAGCACCACGTGTCGGGGGGCCTTGCGACGGATTGCGTGAAGGGCCGCCCGCACGGTGGTGCCGGTGGCGATGCCATCGTCGACGAGGACCACATTGCGGCCAGTCAGCGTAACGCGCTCGCGGTGCGCCAGATAGACCCGCCGCCGCCTTTCGATCTCGGCAAGCTCCGCCGCGGCCTTCTCCTGGATGTAGGCGCGCGAGGCGCCGGCGCGGCGGGCGATGTCCTCGTTGACGACGATCTCGGCCTCGCCACCGTCGACCACGGCGGCGGCGGCCAATTCCGCCATGCCGGGCGCACCGATCTTGCGGACCAGCACCAGATAGAGCGGCGCGCCGAGCGCGTGCGCCACCTCGGCGGCCACAGGGACGCCACCACGCGGCAGGGCCAGCACGACAGGCGCTTCCAGGTCGAGTGCGGCCACGCGCACGGCCAGCGAACGGCCGGCGCTTTCGCGATCGGCGAAAATGCGGTGCTGCTTCATTCTCGGCCTCCTGATTGCCCGATGGATCGTCGCGCTCCGATTTGCGTTGCAAGCTTGGCGCGGATCCTGCTCGGAGGACTTGCGCCACGGCAAACGGGGTGCGCACGGCTCAGTCAACCCGAGCCAGCCCCGTTGCCTGCATTCCAGGCGCTCCCGCCGCGCCATTCCGCTTGTCCGCGACCGCGCATCGCGGCAGGCTCGGGCCGATCGAACCCGGAGCCCGCCATGCGCCACCACACGCTGAAATCGTCGCCGTCGACCGTCCACTGGGGCTATTTTGACGCCACCGTACCGCCCGTCCTCGAGATCGACAGCGGTGATCGCGTGACGATCGAGACCGTCAGCGGCGGCCCCGACGTCATGCCGCCGGCCGGCAGCGGTCACCAGATTCCGCCGGAGCTCATCGAGATCCACACGACGGTAACGCGCAAGATGGTTCCCGGACACGTGCTGACCGGCCCCGTCGCGGTGAAGGGCGCCATGCCGGGTGACGCGCTCGAGATCGAGATCGAGGACATCGAGTGCCGGCAGGCTTGGGGCTACAATGCCATCCGTCCGCTGGCCGGCGCGCTGCCGGGCGAGTTCGACCGCGTGCGTATCGTGCACATCCCAATGGACCTCGAGCGCAAGACGGGCAAGCTGTCGTGGGGCGCAGAGGTGCCGTTGCGGCCATTCTTCGGCGTCATGGGCGTGGCGCCGCCCGAAGCCTGGGGCGTCGTCTCCTCGCTGCCGCCCAACCGACACGGTGGCAATCTCGACAACAAGGAGCTGGTCGCGGGGACGAAGCTGCTGCTTCCGGTGCACGTCGCGGGCGGCAACTTCTCCTGCGGTGACGGTCACGGTGCGCAGGGCGACGGCGAGGTGTGTGTCACGGCCATCGAAACGGCGCTGAAGGGCACGTTTCGGATTCACCTGAGGAAGGGCTCGAAGCTCAAGTGGCCGCGCGCCGAGACGCCGACGCATCAGGTCACGATGGCGTTCGATCCCGACCTCGACCAGGCCGCCAAGGAATCGCTCCGGCAGATGATCGCGCTACTCTGCGAGCGCAAGAACCTGTCGCGCGAGGATGCCTACATGCTCTGCTCGCTCGCCGCCGACTTGCGCGTGACACAGCTCGTCAACGGCAACAACGGCTGTCACTGCATGCTGGAGAAGACGTATTTCGCGTGATTCCGATCATGCCGGGCCAGATTCTCGGTGCCGGAAGCAGGGGAGCAGACCGCGACCTCGTCGGCGCGCCAGCTCGGCTCTCCCCTAGGGGCGAGGCCGGCGCCCGATTGGCGGCGAGCATGCGGGCTTGCCTCGAGGCTCGCGAGCTGGCACCGCAGCCGTAGAGCGGCCCCGAACCATCCTTGACCTCGCTTGTCACTGCCCGAAGCGCGGCGCAACCTCGAAGAGCCTGGCCTGCGACGCCCGTCGCGCACCCTTCCCGCACCGTCCGATCCGTGCTGCTATCTGGCCGACCGAATTCGCGGCATCGCTGCGGTCGCTCTGCGAGCTCCACCCCTTCCCGAAATGGAAGGGAGCGGGTCCGGTGGGACGTACCGTCCCCTTCGGCCCCGGGCGTCAGCCCAATCGCGCAGCGAGCGACAGCCTTGCCAGCGGCTAACCCCCGGAGGAGCACTCATGACCGACAAGCCCGTGGTCCGCTTCGATGTCGAGGACGGAATCGGCGTCATCACCATCGATTACCCGCCGGTCAATGCACTGGGGCCTGGCGTCTCGGACGGCATTCTTGCTGCGCTGGACCAGGGTGAGGCGGATCCGGCTGTGAAGGCGTTCGTGATGATCGGCGCGGGCCGTACGTTCATCGCCGGTGCCGACATCCGTCAGTTCGGCAAGGCGCGACCCGCGCAGACACGGCGCACCTACGACGCGCTCGACCAGGGGAAGAAGCCGGTTGTCGCGGCCATACACGGCTATGCGCTCGGCGGCGGCCTCGAGAACGCGCTCGCCTGCCACTACCGGATCGCCGTGCCGGAGGCCACGGTCGGCCTGCCGGAGGTGCAGATCGGCATCCTGCCGGGCGGCGGCGGCACCCAGCGCCTGCCGCGCATCGTCGGTCCGAAGGTCGCGCTGGACATGATCGTCTCCGGCCGTCACGTGCCGGCCGACGAGGCCAGGAAGCTCGGCATCATCGACGACATCGTCCCGGGCAAGGACCTCCGGAAGGAAGCGATCGCCTGGGCCAAGGGCATCGCCGACATGCGACCGCTACCCCGCGTCCGCGACCGCTCAGAGAAGCTTGCCGAGGCGAAGGCCGATCCGGGCATGTTCGATGCAGCGCGCAAGGCTTATGCACGGCGCATGCGCGGCCAGCCGGCGCCCGAGAAGTGCATCCAGGCCGTCGAGGCTGCCTGCAACCAGCCGTTTGATGAGGGCATCGCCACCGAGCGCCGCCTTTTCAGCGAGCTCGAGAATACGCCCGAGGCCAAGGCGCTACGCTATGCGTTCTTCGCCGAGCGCGAGATCGCCCGGATCCCCGGCCTGCCGAAGGATCTGAAGCTGCCCGCGATCAAGACGATGGCCGTGGTCGGTGCCGGCACCATGGGCGGCGGCATCGCCATGAGCTTCGCTGACGCCGGCGTGCCGGTGAAGCTGGTCGATGCCAGCCTGGAGGTCGTCGAGAAGGGCCTCGGCCGGATCCGCGACAACTACGCGACGAGCGTCAAGCGCGGCTCGCTCTCACAGGAGGAGATGGACAGGCGCATGGCGCTGATCACGCCGGTCGCCACCTACGAGGAGATCGGCGATGCGGACGCCGTGATCGAGGCCGTGTTCGAGCGCATGGACGTCAAGAAAGAGGTGTTCAAGCGGCTCGATGCTGTGATGAAGCCCGAGGCGCTGCTGTTCACCAACACCAGCGCGCTCGACATCGACCAGATCGCGGCCGTGACGGAGCGGCCGGAGAAAGTGGCGGGCACGCACTATTTCGTGCCGGCCAACGTGATGAAGCTGTTCGAGGTGGTCAACGCCTCGAAAACCGCGCCGGAGACGCTCGCCGCCGCCATGAAGCTCGGCCGCGACATCGGCAAGATCTCGGGCTATGCCGGCAACTGCGACGGTTTCGCCGCCAACCGCAGCCGCATCCCCTTCACCATGGAGCAGAACCTGATGGTGGAGGAGGGCGCCCTTCCCCACCAGATCGACAAGGTGATGGAGGACTTCGGCTATCCCGTCGGGCCGTTCAAGGTGAACGACATGTCGGGCCTCGACATCTCCTACGATACGAGGAAGCGCCGCAAGGCGGCCGATCCGAGCTACCGGATGCTGCCGATCCCCGATGGTCTCGTGGAGGCCGGCCGCGTCGGCCTCAAGGCCGGCAAGGGCTGGTATCGCTACGAGAAGGGCGACCGCACGCCCCACGTCGATCCCGAGGTCGAGGCGTTGATCAAGAAGGTCGCCGCCGAGAACAACATCGAGCAGCGCACCTTCACGGGCGAGGAGATCCTGCACCGGCTGCTGTTCGGCTCGATCAACGAGTTCTGCAAGATCATCGAGGAGGGCAAGGCCATCCGCGCCTCCGACCTCGACGTCATGTGGCTCCACGGCTTCGGCTTCCCGCGCTACCGCGGCGGCCTCATGTTCTGGGGCGACACCATCGGTGCCCGCGAGGTCTACAATCAGATCGCCTCGTGGCACCAGAGGTACGGCAAGCGCTGGGAGCCGTCGGCGCTGCTCCGCGACACGGCCGAGAAGGGCGGCAAGCTGACGGAGCTGAAGGCGGCGAAGCTGCGGTAGTCGGTCCCGAGGCTGACGGCTTCCTGCACCGTGTTGCCGCCGGGGCGCACATCCGGGCAAAGCCACCGGAGCATCTTCTTGGACCGCCCCGGCTCTGTTGACGATGATCGCGTCCGGCGGCTCGCCACTTTGCATGTGAGAGCCGCCGGTCCATATTCGGCTCATGGCCCGCACCCCTAAGGACACGACGCCGAAGCTGCGCCCGTCGCGTGGCAAGAGCGGCAAGCCGACTGCACCGCCGCTCGAGACCGGGGCGGGAACGCCGGCGGTTGCCATAGGCCGCAACCGCCGCAGCGACCCAACCGGCTTCGGTGAGGCGCCACAGGCGGCTTTCACCGCAAGCGGTCCGCTGACCGAGCGACCCGGCATCGTCGAATCCGTGCTCGATCGTGCCGGCAACGGCAAGCTCCCGGCGCTGCGCTCGGTGGCGCCGCGGCCGGAGGACTTCTCGCCGTCGGCCATGCTCAATGCGTTGCTGGCAAGGCCCGAGGAGCGGTCCGAGCACGCGAGATCTCTGATCGCCCGCCAGCCGATGATGGCGGCGCATCCGCTGGTCGCTGGCCTCGGCATCGACTTCACGCCGCACCGTCCGCCCCGACCCGAGAAATCGGAAGGCGGCGTCCGCTTCGAGATTCGCTCCGACTACGAGCCGAAGGGCGATCAGCCCCAGGCCATTCGCGAGCTGGTGGCCGGTGCCATCGAGCACGAGCGCAACCAGGTGCTGCTCGGCGTCACCGGCTCGGGCAAGACGTTCACCATGGCCCACGTCATCGCCGAGACGCAGCGGCCCGCCCTGATCCTGGCTCCGAACAAGACTCTCGCGGCCCAGCTCTACGGCGAGTTCAAGAGCTTCTTTCCGGACAACGCGGTCGAGTACTTCGTGTCGTACTACGACTATTACCAGCCCGAAGCCTACGTCCCGCGGACGGACACGTATATCGAGAAAGAAGCCTCGATCAACGAGCAGATCGACCGGATGCGGCACGCCGCAACCCGCGCGCTCCTCGAGCGTGACGACGTCATCATCGTCGCCTCGGTGTCGTGCATCTACGGCATCGGCTCGGTCGAGACCTACACCGCCATGACCTTCGCCGTGAAGATCGGCGACCGGCTCTCGCGCGACCAGCTTCTGGCCGATTTCGTCGCCCTGCACTACAGGCGCAACGACGGCAACTTCCACCGCGGCACCTTCCGGGCGCGCGGCGACACCGTCGAGCTGTTCCCGGCCCATTTGGAGGACCGCGCCTGGCGCTTCTCGTTCTTCGGCGACGAGATCGAGGCGATCACCGAGTTCGATCCCCTGACCGGCAACAAGACAGACGAGCTGAAGCTCGTGAAGGTCTACGCCAACTCGCACTACGTGACGCCCAAGCCGACGCTGCAACAGGCGATCCGCGCCATCAAGGCCGAGCTCAAGCAGCGCCTCGACGAGCTCTATGCCGCAGGCAAGCTGCTGGAAGCCCAGCGCCTCGAGCAGCGCACCGTCTTCGACATGGAGATGATGGAGGCGACGGGCTCCTGCGCCGGTATCGAGAACTACTCACGCTATCTCACCGGCCGCCAGCCGGGCGAGCCGCCGCCGACGCTCTTCGAGTACCTGCCCGACAACGCGCTCGTGTTCATCGACGAGAGCCACGTCACGGTGCCGCAGATCGGCGGCATGTTCCGCGGCGACTACCGGCGCAAGGCGACGCTCGCCGAGTACGGCTTCCGGCTGCCATCCTGCATGGACAATCGTCCGCTCCGTTTCGAGGAATGGGATGCCATGCGGCCGCAGACGCTCTACGTCTCGGCGACGCCCGGCTCGTGGGAGCTCGAGCAATCCGGCGGCACCTTCGTCGAGCAGGTGATCCGGCCTACGGGGCTCATCGATCCCGTGGTGGAGATCCGCTCGGCCCGCTCCCAGGTCGACGACCTCCTCGACGAGGTCCGTCTGGTGGCCAGGAAGGGCTACCGCACGCTGGTCACGACGCTGACCAAGCGCATGGCCGAGGACCTCACCGAGTACCTGCACGACAACGGCATCCGGGTCCGCTACATGCATTCCGACATCGAGACGCTGGAGCGGATCGAGATCATCCGCGACCTGCGCCTCGGCGCCTTCGACGTGCTGATCGGTATCAACCTGCTGCGCGAGGGCCTCGACATTCCCGAGTGCGCGCTGGTCGCGATCCTGGACGCCGACAAGGAGGGCTTCCTCCGCTCCGAGACGTCCCTGATCCAGACCATCGGCCGGGCCGCACGCAACGTCGACGGCAAGGTCATCCTCTACGCTGACCAGATGACCGGCTCGATGGAGCGCGCCATCGCCGAGACCGACCGGCGCCGTGAGAAGCAGCTCGCCTACAACGCCGAGCACGGCATCACGCCGGAAACCATCAAGCGCTCGATCCACGACGTGATGGCCTCGGTCTACGAGCAGGACCACGTCACGGTCGACGCCGGCTTCGCCGAGGCCGGCAAGGCCCTGGTCGGCCACAACCTGACCTCCGTGATCGAGGACATGGAGCGGCGCATGCGCGAGGCCGCCGCCGACCTCGAGTTCGAGACCGCCGCGCGGCTCCGCGACGAGATCAAGCGCCTGCGCGAGACCGAGCTCGCCGTCGCCGACGATCCGCTGGCGCGTCAGTCGGCGATCGAGGACAAGGCCGGCGCCTTCGAAGGCCCGCGTAAGTATGGCGCGGCGGGGAACGTCCTGGCTTCCCCGTCTCCTCGCGAGCGGGGAGAGGGCCGGGGTGAGGGGCCGCAGCACGACGGCGCGTCGGCGGCATCCCGCATCCGCAAGCCGACGCTCGACGAGATGACCGTCGGCCGCACCGAGGTGCCGCTGGGCGGGCCGGCCCCCGAGCGGCCCAAGGCGCCGGCCGCGCCGACCCAGACGCGCGAGATCGAGACAACCTACGAGAAGGGCAAACGCAAGGGGCGGCCGAGAAAGACTGGACGGCCGGGAGCTTGAGGCGGGCTTTGCCGCAATTCGCGAAAACCGGGACGACAGCCATGGACTTGTTTGCCATCGCGCTATCGATGCTGGTTCTGGTTCTCAGGTTGATCGGTGGACCGGGCCGACAGGAATTGGCGTCCAAGTTGAGCACCGCGCAAGGGACTACTGGCGAACCATCTCCGCAAGAGGCGATGGCAGCGTCCTTAGAGCAAACTCGAAATGCCATTGGAGAGCAGGCCGAAGTCCAGAATCACCCCATCGTGCGAGAACTGGATGGTTTGAGGCTTCGGTGCCAAAAAGCGACCGAGCGAGCTCGACGATTTGGCATCGATAGCGCTGTATCACTTGTCTCTCGGCAACGAGCGACGGCTCGGAGACGCGGCACTTGCTGACTGCTCGCTCGATTGCCTGGTGGACGGCCAGTGGCGCCGCGTAATGAATTCTCACGCGCGACTGGATGGGTGCAACTGGGCGATTAAGGACGTTTACGACCTCGAATTGGGGGATTGGATTGCCCACTTCGTCACGATCGAGGAGCTTTACAGGGCAAAGTCGGAGCGCTACTGGCTCGAGCAGAAGCTTCGCGATCTCAAAATCAAAACAAGGGGAGCCAACCAATAAATGAAACTAACCATCGAGTACGAGCAGGAGGATGACGGCCGGTGGATCGCGGAAGTGCCTGAGCTGCCTGGTGTCATGAGTTACGGCGCCACCGCGGAGGAGGCTGCCGGGAAAGCTGAGATCCTGGCATTGCGCGTGCTGGCCGAGCGGCTCGAGAATGGCGAAGCCAAGCCGTCGGACATCTTGATTTCGCTCGCGGCGGCCTGATGACTTGGGGCTCGACCAAGGCATCGCGCGTGCTGGCGGCCCTGCAACGGATCGGGTGGGAGATCAAGCGGCAATCCGGGTCTCACCGTACGCTGTCGCGCGACGGTTGGCCCGACTACGTTTTCGCCTTTCATGACAGCGATGAGGTCGGACCGCGAATGTTGTCACGCATTGCGAAGCGGACGGGGCTCATGCCGGATGACGTGTGAGGCCTATAGGCTCGGTCGCAATCTCCTGACGAGCACCTGCTACCCCACATTCCCCCACACCAGCCCCACGCCCGCCGCCAGCAGCACCATCAGCACCACCCGCGTGAAGCCGTCGTCGCTGAGGCGGCGGTAGAGCCACTGGCCGGCGAGCGAGCCGACGACCGTCGCCGGCAGCGCGACGAGAAACGCACGCAAGAACGCAGCGTCGAGCAGCCCCGCCATGGCGTAAGAAGCGAGCGCCAGGCTCAGGATGGACAGATTGAACCCTTGGAATACGGCACGGCGCGCATCCTTCGGCCAGCCGCGCAGGCTCGCCCAGATGGTCGGCAGCACGCCGGAGAGACCGGCGATACCGCCGAGAATGCCACCTGCGAGCCCGACCAGGGCATCGAGCCCGCGGCTTTCGCGGACCGACGCAACCCGCACGCGCCCCAGCAGCATCACGCTGCAATAGACGACGAGCAGCACGCCAAGCCCGAGCTTGATCGTCGCCACCGGTAGCCGCGGCAACAACCACGTCCCGATCGGCACGCCGATGCTGCCTGCGACGACGAAGGGAGCGAGCCGACGCCAGTCGAGGGCGTGCCAGATCGACGGCAGCGCCTGCACCTGGGCGACCACCGAGCAGGCGCACACGAGTGGCCCCGCTACGACGGGCGGCACCGCATGCAGCCAGAACACCAGCGCCGTCAGCCCCGTGCCGAATCCGGTGAGGCCGTTGACGAGTGCGCCTGCGAGCGCGCCGAGGAGGAGCAAGACGGTCTCGGTCTGCATCAGTGGTCCTTGCCGGCCGAGCCTGCGATGGGCTGTGATGACTTGGCGGCTCGATCTGCACACTAGGCTTGCGGGCTTCCCCGTGCCAGCCGCCCCCCGAGCCTCGATGGAGGAGATACAGCATGATCGCTGCGATCAGTCTCATGCGGCGCCGGCCCGACATCACCGTCGAGCAGTTCCGCAAGCACTGGCTGCATCCGCACGGCACGATGACCGCCGAGCTGCCGGGCCTGCGGCGTTACGTTCAACATCATCCGATCGACGGCGCGGGCACCAACGATATGGCACGAGAGCTCGCCATCGACGGCATTCCGGAGCTTTGGTTCGACGATGTCGGGGCGCGGCGCTTGGCCTATGCCTCGCCGCGCATGGCCGAGTGCAACGTCGATTCCGAGCATTTCGTCGGTGCCGTCACCCGCCTCGTGACCGAGCCTCACGTGATCAAGGCGGCCCTCGCGACGGACCAGTCCCCGCGCGTCATGCTCCTTGCAGTGGGCGCCATAGACGACGGCTGGTCTGCTGTCACCGAGGCGCGCATCGGCGCGCTGCCTGGCGTCACCGGCTATGTGCGCCACAAGCTGCTCGAGCAGGCGCCCGCACCAGCCAGCAAAATCCCGGAGTTGAAGCTGGCCATCGCCGGCATTGCGGAGGCGACGTTCACCAGTGTTTCCGCGCTCTTGCAGGCAACCGAAGCGCTGGCGGCTGACGTCAGCCGACCGATCTGCCTCTACAGGATCGAGGAGCATCGCCTAGGAGCCTGTCCGAGTAGTCGGTGGATTTTCCGGTGCGAGTCGGATTCTGTCCAGGGGTATGAGCAAACACTATCGCCCCTGGAAGATCGACCAGACGCAGCTGCTGCCTGCGAGCGTCGAGGATTATGTGCCTGAG
>JANRJI010000120.1:0-100695 GCA_033764055.1 Hyphomicrobiaceae bacterium | reverse complement strand
CTCAGGCACATAATCCTCGACGCTCGCAGGCAGCAGCTGCGTCTGGTCGATCTTCCAGGGGCGATAGTGTTTGCTCATACCCCTGGACAGAATCCGACTCGCACCGGAAAATCCACCGACTACTCGGACAGGCTCCTAGGGACCGCCCGGCGGCGTGGTGCCGTTGTGCCACCCTGTTGATTTTGCGCGATGCCGTCCCACATATGCGAGGTACGCTCCGGTGCCCGCAAGGGGCCGGGACACCCGGCAGGCAATCGGCTCCGGGTCGTCAAAGGCGCCGTCAAAGTCGCTTTGATAAGGACTTGGCCGCAGATGAGCCGCATGACGTTGATGTCGAGCCCGCTCCTGCTCGGGTTTGAGGAGATCGAGCGCCTGATCGAGCGCGTCGGCAAAGGTGGTGGCGAGGGCTACCCGCCGTACAACATCGAGCGCGTCGGGCGGACCGACGCTGGCCCAGAGATGCTTCGGATCACGCTGGCCGTGGCTGGCTTCAAGCGTGACCAGCTCGAGGTGCTGGTCGAGGACAATCAGTTGGTGGTTCGTGGCCGCCAGGAGGACGACAAGGAGCGGGAGTACCTGCACCGCGGCATAGCGGCGCGGCAATTCCAGCGCACATTCGTCCTCGCCGAAGGTATTGAGGTTCGCTCTGCCGACCTCGAGCATGGGCTGCTGACTGTGGATCTCGTGCGACACGAGCCGGACAGAATGATTCGTCGCATCGAGATCGGACGACAGAATCACGCGACGTGAGCCGTTTCTGTCATAGCGGTCGCATGCGAATCGAACGATCATGTGCTCAGATGGATGGCGCAGGCTGTCAAGGCCTTCGCAGCCGTCTCGAACTCGTGCCTCGGGTTGCCAGGCAGGAAGGAGTGGCGTCATGCAGAAGAACAGAAAGCGCCCGTCGTCGAAGCGGCCCTCGGCGCGGAGCAGCTTGGAGATGAGGCCTCTGGGCGGAGAGGACGCTTTGGTCGCACAGGTGGATCTGGCGCGGCTGGGCGATGGACAGGTCGCCTATATCAAGACGCTCACGAGCGCCGAGGCGCGTCGCATGTTCCCGACCATAAAGGGGCTGCCGCGCGGGATCGACCTGTACGCCCTGCACGCCGCGGACGGAACGCCCATTGCCTTGACGGACAGCCGGCAGGCGGCCGTGGGACACGCGATCGAAGGCGAGTTGGAGATCGCGAGCGTACACTAGCCTCGCAGAATTCAGACGCCGCTTCCTGACCCGCGCCCGGGCCTCGCCTATGGGCGCGTTTTTCTTGTGCAATATTTGGCAGTCATGGTCAGTCATTAAATTTGACTTCAACTCCAAGATTAGATTCACTGTCCTGCCCTTCAGCAGTGAAAATTCGAAGTATTGGCTGAAGCCATCAAGCTGCCATGCTCTATTCGGTGGTTGCTCTCCGATTAACCATTTTCGTCAACCATATTTACATTGTCGCGTGCCATTTCGAAACATTCGAGTCTACCTGCCGCCCCTGGCGGGGAGTAGCGGCGCGGGGCCCACATCAGTCCCCTTCTTCGGATAACCGCGCGGCAGACCAGGGGAGCTTAGCTCATGATTCGGCTCATCACCTTCTTGTTGCGGAAGGCGCGGCCGGCGCTCGCGTGTGCCGGGCTTGCTGCAATCGTCTCGATTGCGTTCGCGGAAGCCGCCAAGGCCGACGTTCCGGAATACTGGACCCGCGAGACATTCAGGACCTCCAGGTCTACCGTCGAGCCGCCTCGATCCCGTGCCGCCTCCGGTGAGGACCGGCCGATGCGGCGGAGCAGGGCCAGCAGGTTGGGAGGTCCAAAGTCCGAGGCGGCCGCCACGCCGCGTCGCAGGTCTGCTGGGACCAAGGTCGCGAGCCTCGGCAACACCTACATCCCGGAAAGTAAAGCGAGCCGCAATCTCTCGGGCGGCGGTGGCATTCGCTGGGTCGCCAGCTCCAGCTGCCTGAACGGAACTCTGCGCGGCGTGCTTGCGGCGGTGGCAGCGCAATTCGGATCGGTGACGGTGAGCTCCACATGTCGCAGCAAATCGCACAATGCCCGGGTGGGCGGCGCCTCGCGATCCATGCACCTGACTGGTGACGCGGCCGACTTCCGCGTGCATGGCAACGTCGGCGGTGCGGCGGCGTACCTGCGTGGCAGTGTCGGCGGCTACAAGCACTACGGTGGCGGACTCTTCCACATCGACACCGGAGCGCGCCGCACCTGGTAGAGCAGGGGTGGCGGGCGCGCCGGCCCCCCTGCTCAGGGCAACGCGCCTTCGAGCAGCCGGGGGACTTCGCCGGTCGATCCTGCCGCCTCGGCCACCAGCAGCTGCTTCAGACCCGGCAGCCGATCGACGATACCGAGCCCGGCGCCCCGGATGCCACGCAACAGCGTCCAGTCGCGCGAGAACAGCGCATTCAGGGTGGTGAATGCCAGGGCGGATTGCGTGCCATCGAACCGTCGCCAGCGCTGATAGCGTTCGAGCACCGTGGCGTCGCCAGGCTCGAGACCCAGCCGCAGCCCATCGGCCAGGACCTCGACCAGGGCGGCCACGTCACGAAATCCGAGGTTGACGCCCTGTCCGGCAACCGGATGCACGCTGCGTGCCGCATCGCCGACAAGGGCCAGTCGTCGGCCCGTCATGCTGTGCGTCACCCGGGCCTCGAGCGGCCATCCGGCACGTGGACCGGCGAGACTCAGCGCGCCGAGCCGCCAGCCGGCGCGCTGCTGTGCCTCGGCCAGGAACGCATCGTCTCCGAGCGCCAGTATCTCCGCCGCGCGTGCCTCCTCCTCCGACCACGTGATGCAAGCCCGGCGTCCCGGCAGCGGCAGGAGTGCGAAAGGCCCGGCGGGGAGGAAGTGCTGGACGGCCGTGCTGCCATGATCCTCCTCCAGCTCGACGGTCGTGACGATCCCGGTCTGGCCGTAGCGCCAGTTGCTGGTTGCGTTGCCCGCCGCCTCACGCAGGCGCGACCGGGCGCCGTCGGCGGCGATGGCCAGGCGCCCCGCGATGATTCTCCCATCGGTCAGATGCAGCCGGGCCGAGCCCGGCGTCTGGTCGAGGCCGTCGAGCGTGGCGGGAGCGACGATCGTGATCGACGGCTCGGCCAGGACTGCCGCGACCAGAGCCCGCTGCAGATGCGTTGCCTCGACGATGTGCGTCTGAGCCTCGCCGGCGACCACGTTGTCGTAGGTCAGCAGGACCGGCCTGACGCTGTCCTCGAGAGCGGAATCGGTGATCTCGATGCGGGCGACCGGCTGTGCGAGGCCGTCGAGCTCCGCCCAGACGCCGAGTGCGTCGAGAAGCTTGCGCGACCCCGCCGAGACCGCGAACGCGCGCGGCTCGCCGGCGGCGCTGGCAGGCGCCATCGGCCGACGTTCGACGACAGCCAGCTCGAGGCTCCCGCCGAGGGTGCGCGCAAGGCCGAGCGCGACCGCCAGGCCAGCGTAGCTGCCGCCGACGACGACAACATCGTAAACGCTATCCGCGGTCGTGGCCACGTCCATACCTCGCGCTCTGTGATGGCGGCAGCTCGAGCAATTGCTGCATCCGCAGCCGCTTGACACCAGCCAGCCGCTCAGCCTCTTGTGCAATGCACCAAAGACGCCGCATCAGGATAGGCCAATGGGGCGCCCGGTGGAACCGGCCGCCGCTGTCCCGCAGTGCGGGTCTGGCGCGGCAGAGTGCCTGTCCTGACTGGGCCGACGTCAACGCAGGACGGAGATCGGAGCGATGGCCGGAATCGACGACACGGGAAAGGCCCTCGACGCCCTGATCCAGCTGCTCGACCTGGAGCGGCTCGAGGAGAATCTCTACCGCGGCCGCGGCCCCAGCGCCGGCTGGCAACGCGTTTACGGCGGGCAGGTTCTGGGGCAGGCCCTCGTCGCGGCCGTCCGGACGGTGCCTGATGACCGCCTTGCGCATTCGGCGCACGCTTATTTCCTGCTGGCTGGCGACCCACTGGCGCCCATCGTCTACGACGTCGAGCGGATCCGCGACGGCGGCAGCTTCACGACACGGCGCGTCAAGGCGATCCAGCATGGTCGCGCCATCTTCGCCATGAGCGTGTCGTTCCAGAAGTCGGAGGAGAGCCTGGACCATGGCTCGCCCATGCCGGACGTGCCGCCCCCGGAAGCCCTGCCCACGGAAAAGGATCTGCTCGCACGCCTGCTGCCTCATCTGCCGGACAACATGCGAAGCTACTGGGAGCGCGAGCGGCCCATCGAGCTGCGCATCGTCGACGCGTCGCGCTATTTCGAGCGCAAGCCTCGGGCGCCGCTGCAGAGCGTTTGGATGCGTGCGACCGGGAGGCTGCCCGATACGCCTGCACTGCACCAGTGCGTGTTGGCCTACGCGTCGGATTTCACGCTGCTCGACACGGCGCTGATCGCCCATGGTCGCATGTCGTTCGAGAGCGACATCCAGCTCGCCAGCCTCGACCACGCCATGTGGTTTCATCGGCCGTTTCGAGCCGACGAGTGGATGCTTTACGTGCAGGACAGCCCCAGTGCCTACGGTGCGCGCGGGCTATGTCGCGGCAGCGTCTTCTCGCGGGATGGCCGCTTGGTGGCGTCGACCGCACAGGAAGGGCTCGTGCGGCAGCGCACGACGAGCTTCGTCGTAAGCTGAGCGCCCTCGGCGCGGGCGTTCGCAGCCCGGGCCTTGTGCCAGGGCTGCAGCTGCGTCCAGCTCACTTCATGGGAGAGTGGGCGGACGGCAGCATGATCGTCGAGCTCATCTCCTCGAGCAGCGGGCCGCTCTTCTTGAGAAAGGCCTGCCACCCCGGGTCGGCAGTCGCGGCAGCGCGGGCAGCGGCGCGGGCGTTCAGGTCCGGATATGACCAGATGTGGACCACCTCGTTCGGCTGACCAGCCTCCGTGATCCACAGGCCGACGGGCTTGGAGTATTTCTCGCGGATCGGCATCGCCTCCATGATGTGGTTGCACCACTCACGGGCCGCGCCGGGCTTCGTGCGGTAGACGCGCATCTCGTAGATGTTTCCCTCGGTCCCGGGTTTGCGCGGAGCGATGATGGGGTTCATCAGCCGGATGTCCTGGCGCACGAGTGCGGGCCGCACGAGCGGGAGATACTCCTGGGTCCAGCGCGCGTTCTTGGACAGCTCTGCGCGGAGCCGCGCGCGCTCGTTCAGATCGGAGTAGCTCCACAGATGGAGCACTTGGTTCAGCTGGCCGATCTCGGCGATCCAGTAGCCCTCCAGCTTACCGTAGTCGTCGCCGCGGATGGCGCGGGCGACGGTGCCGGAGTTCTTCGCCATATCGGGCGCGCCACCGGGGCGGGCGGTGTAGATTCTGAGCTCGTGAATCATCGGGTTCATCCTCCGTCGCTCGCGGTTGGTCTTGCGAGTGCGGCAGCATAGGACGGCGATGGCGCAGTGCACCAGGGGCGATCGCGGCGCCGACGATCGGCACGCGACCGAGGCCCTCCATTCGAAATGAAAACGGGCGGCCTCGCGGCCACCCGTCGACAACGTTCCAACGATGCCGTTGGCCGGCTACTGGACAGCGGCGGCGCTCCGCACCCGAGCCCGGCTGCTCGTCGCGTCGGCCGTTTTCGGAACGCGGCGCTTTGCATTGTTGTAGGTCTTGCGCTCAGGCCGGCCGTCCTCGCTGGTGCCGGCTGACACCGGCAGCGCCTTGTTGCGGAACGTGTCCCAAGTGACGACCACCTTGGCGCCGATCTTCACCCGCGGGTAGAGGTCGAGGACATCCTGATTGTACATGCGGATGCACCCCTTGGACGCGGCCGTGCCGATGGTCCACGGGGCATCCGTGCCGTGGATTCGATAGGTCGACGAGCCGAGGTAGAGGGCGCGGACGCCGAGCGGGTTCATCGGATGGCCGCCCGGCACCCAGCGCGGCAGCCGCGGGTTCTCGGCGATCATCGTCGGCGTGGGTGTCCAGGACGGATTCTCACGCTTCTGGGTCACGGTGGTGACGCCCGACCAGCGGCTCTGCTCGCGCGGAATGGCGATCGGATAGCTCAGGGCCTCGCCCGGTCGCGTAATGAAGTAGGCGCGGCGGTCGCCGAAGCTCACGACGACTTGGCCGGGGGCGTAGTTGGTGCTGAAGCGGACCGTCTCGCGCCCGGCACCGCCGGGCGTGTTGGAGCCGCCGCCCCAAAGCCAGCCACCGTCCTGAGCCAATGCGGCCGGGGTGGCGACGGCGAGGGCCGCGACCGTGGTTGCTCCTGCGATCAACGCGCGGACGGTAAGGCTCTTCATCGTGGTCGTCTCCAAGAAGTCGTGGCTTGGGCCCGGCAAGTGCCCGTATTCGGTGGGCCAGGGTCCGCCGGCTGTCGACGGTGCGCCACGGACAGGGCCGGCTGGATGCCGAAGCCCACCGTTGATGCGCTTTGTTGCTCGAGGGAAGCCTTTCACAGCTTCCTGAACAGTCGGTTTACGCGTGTGTCGTCCCCTGCTTGCGGCCCGCTTGTGCCTGTCGGCGCCCCGAACCAGCTCGGGTTGCATACTGTTGATCCGAGGGGCATCGCGCAACGGGCTTTCGCCTTGGTATTGCCTAATTTTGTGCACCAAAGGGCGATTCCCGCGGCAGTGTGTGAAAGCTGCCACGAGCGAATCGCAGCGGTGCCGATTTTGCTCTGTCAGAGCCTGCCGACGACCGGTCGTCGTGTCGGAGCCGTCGATAATGTTCTCTTTTTGTGCTTGACGAGGCCGCGAGGCTTATCTAGAACAAAAAATGAACAAACGGCACGCTGTTGCCGACACAATCGAGCCTGGAAGAGCGTCGTGCATAAGATGGTCCGCGACATCCCCCTGTCCTGCCTATCTGCAGCGCGGCCTTCCGACCGGAGTGGCACACCTGTCGATGGTGTCTCGCATTCGCTCGATACGGGCTCCCGGTGGCGTACTTGTAGCGTATCGCGCTCGTCTGGTTGCGTAGCGAGTCCACAGGACGGAGCAGGCGGCTCTTCAACCCCTGCGCCTGCTCCGTCCCCCTTGGCTCTGCATCCTGCCGCCAGACGCACCCTCGTCGAGGGGCTGCGTGCTCGGATCCGCGCCATCGAGCGCAACCCGGCGGCAGGCCTGAAGTCTGGCCGCGAGCCCACTCACCGCGTGCTTGGTTCACAAACAGTTCCCCGCGGCGCGGAGGAGGTCGGACTGCCCCCGAGGACGAGCCCTTGTCCTCGACCGGCCTCCTCCGCGCCAACCTTTCCCCACTCGCCTCCCCAGGCGTGGACCCTGGGCGAGCCTGCTGTCGACGCGCGGCTGCCGGGCGGAGCGCTCGATCAGCCATCACTCACCGAGATCAAGCCGTCAGCGCACGGAGACTGGGCGGCTGTTCTTGCTTTCGCGACCTGTCTCGCCATCCGCCGCCGCCAGTGGGAAAGTGCCTCGGGACGCTCGCCGCGACCGGTGCTTTGGTGCCTCCCTGCCGGTTTCTCCGTCGAGCACGGTGGTCTTTATGGTCGCGGGCTCGCGGACCTCGGCCTCGAGGGCGACAGCATGATCGTCGTCGAGGCCGCACGCCAAGCCGATACGCTCTGGGCGCTCGAGGAAGGCTTGAGGTCGGGCGCGCTGTCGCTGGCTATCGGTGTGCTCGAGTCGGTGGCTCTCACACCGTCCCGGCGGCTGGGGCTCGCCTCGGCAGCATCGCAAACATCGTCCCTGCTGCTCACTCATCCGGCGAGCGTCCCTGCGCCGGCTGCAGGTTTGCGCCTGCGGCTCGGCCGCCTGCCGAGTGGCCGGCACGATCTCGATCTGCGGGCTCCGGGCCCGCCACGTCTCGGCCTCGTCGTCGAGCGCTGTAGGGGCGGGCCGCCAGCCAGCGAGGGCTTTGCAGTCGAACTCGAGTGGTGTGATGACACGTATTGTTTCCGTATGGCTGCCGGCTTGGCCGATCGAGCGCATGCAACGCCAGTCGCCCGGTCGCGTGCCCGCGACTGATCCACTGGCTCTGGTGGAGAAGGGCGCCCGCGGCCTGCGGATCAGTGCGGTCAACCGCGCTGCTCTCGTTGCGGGCGTGAAGACCGGGTCGCCGCTCGCAGACGCCCGGGCTGCTCTGCCGGCTCTCGCCGTGAGGCCGGCAGAGCATGCCCGCGATGCTCATGCCCTCTCAGGGCTCGCCGGGTGGCTTGGCCGATATGGTCCTTTGCGCAACGTGGATGGTATCGACGGGGCCTGGATCGACGTCAGCGGTGTGCCGCACCTGTTCGGCGGGGAGGCAGCTCTGTGCGCCGATCTCGAGCGCCGCCTCCGGGGTCTCGGCCTGTCTCCCCGAATCGGGCTCGCCGACACGTTCGGCGCCGCACATGCGCTGGCACGCCTCGCGACCTCGGATGCGCCGGCCGGCAGCGTTGCCATTGCCGCGGCCGGCACGACAAAGGCCGCGCTCGCCGGCCTTCCCGTTGCCGCACTTCGTCTCGCGCCGGATGCTTTGCGTCTTCTCATTCGCCTCGGCCTCAAGCGGGTTGGCCAGCTCTACGGCCTGCCGCGCGCATCCCTCGCCGCCCGTTTTCGGGAGACGAGCAGCAAGCGCCGTGGCGTCGCCGACACCATTGCCGCGAGCGTGCTGCTTCGTCTCGACCAGGCGCTCGGGCTCGTCGCCGATCCGCAGAGGCCGCTGCTGCCACCGCCTGAGTCTCAAAGCCGGCTTGCCTTTCCCGAGCCATTGATCACCAGCGAGGGGATCATGGCCGCTCTCGACCATCTCGCCCTTCTGCTCACGGACACTCTTGCGGCCCAAGCCCTCGGCGCGCGGCATTTCCGACTGACGCTGTACCGAGCCGACGGGACCGTCGCCACCGTCGGCGTCGGCACCAGCTCGGTCGGTCGCGACCCGACCCACATCCGCCGCCTCATGGGTGAGCGGCTCGGCGGCATTGACGCCGGTTTCGGCATCGACGTCGCAACGCTCGACGCCGCCGGCCTCGAGCCGCTCGGAGCGGTTCAGACAGGACTAGGCGCACGTCATGACGCGACCGACGGCGCGGCCGCCCTGATCGACCGACTTGTCAATCGTCTCGGACCCGAGCGCGTCCTTCGTCTTTCGCCTCACGCCAGCCACATCCCCGAGGGCGCCGAAAGCTGGGTCCCGACCATCAGCGCCGATCCGCGATCTCGGACAAGCCCAGGTGCGATTGAGGGAGGTTGCGGCTCCTCCCCGCGCCCGCTCCTGCTGCTTGCCCCTCCGGAGCCGATCGGTGTGATCGCCGAGCTTCCGGAAGGTGCACCGTTGCAGTTCGTCTGGCGGCGTGTCCCCCGGCGCATCGTCAAGAGCGAGGGGCCCGAGCGCATCGCTCCCGAATGGTGGCGTCACGTCGGCATGCCGAGCTGTCGCAGGTCAGCCACGCGCGACTACTACCGGCTCGAGGACGCAACAGGCGCCCGGTACTGGGTTTTCAGGGAGGGCCTCTACGGGCGGGCGGAGGAAGACTGCGACGAGGACGACGGCGAGGGACCGCGCTGGTTCATGCACGGGCTCTTCGCATGAGGAGGCAACCATGCGACCTCATCTGATCCATGCTGGCATGCCCTATGCCGAGTTGCAGGCCGTCAGCAACTTTTCATTTCTGGAGGGCGGGTCGCATCCCGACGAGCTCGTCGCCCAGGCGAAGGCTCTTGGCCTCTCCGCCCTTGGGCTCGCCGATCGCAACACGGTGGCCGGCGTCGTACGCGCACACACCGCCGCCAAGGACGTGGGGTTGCGTCTTCTGGTCGGTGCCCGCCTCGATCTCGAGGACGCGCCGCAAATCGTTTGCTACCCGACCGACCGACCGGCTTGGGGGCGTCTCTGTCGCCTTCTCTCGCTCGGCCAGAGCCGGGCCCCGAAGGGCCAATGCCATCTCCGCCTCGAGGATGTCGCCCGCCATGTCGAGGGCCAGATCGTCATCGTGCTGCCACCCGGGACCTGGGACTGGCGCACGGCCAGCGTGCGAGGTGGCGCCGCCGACATCGTGCGATTGCCCGCCGGGAGGACGCACCAGCAGGGCACGGCCGATCTTCCCGCTCCTGCCGGCTTCGAGGCCCATCTTCACCGCATGGGCGCAGCGCTCACGCACGCCACCAGCCTCAATCTTGCAGCATCGCACACCTACCGGGGCGACGACCGCGCCCGCATCGCTGCGCTTGCAGCTCTGGCGCATCGCACCGGCCTGTCGCTCGTTGCCACCGGGTCCGTGCTCTATCACGTCCATCACCGGCGACCGCTCCAGGATGTGCTCAGCTGCATCCGCGCCGGCGTGACGCTCGATGAGGCTGGGCTGCGCCTTGCCAGTAACGCCGAGCGACACCTCAAGGCACCTGCCGAGATGGCGCGTCTTTTCGCCGGCTACGAGGCGGCCGTCGCCCGCACGCAGGCGATCGCCGATGCCTGCCGCTTCTCGCTCGACGAGCTCGTCTACGAGTACCCGAGCGAGCCAGTGCCCCCAGGCACGACAGCCCAGGCTCATCTCGAGGCCCTCGCTCGAGACGGCATCCGCCAGCGCTTTCCGAACGGCGTTCCGGAGCAGGTTTCGGCCATTCTGGAGCGCGAGCTCGCCATCATTCGCCAGCTCGACTATGCGCCCTACTTCCTAACCGTGAACGATATCGTCGCCTTCGCCCGCTCACGCGCCATACTTGCTCAGGGTCGCGGATCGGCGGCCAACTCGGTCGTCTGCTACGCTCTCGGCATCACCGCCGTGAACCCGACCGAGGTCGACCTCCTGTTCGAGCGCTTCGTCTCGCCGGAGCGGCGCGAGCCACCCGATATCGACGTCGATTTCGAGCACGAGCGGCGCGAGGAGGTGATCCAGCACATCTATGCCCGCTATGGCCGCGACCGGGCAGGCTTGGCCGCCACAGTCATCTCCTATCGCTCGCGCTCGGCCGTGCGCGAGGTGGGCAAAGTCATGGGCCTCTCGGACGACATCGTCGCGGCGCTCGCCGGCATGGTCTGGGGCACTCGCTCGGGCGGGGTGCTGCCCGAGGCGCACGTCCGGGAGGCCGGGCTCGATCCTGGAGATCCGCTACTGGCGCGCACGCTTGAGCTCGCCGGGGAGCTGACCGGCTTTCCCCGCCATCTCTCCCAGCACGTGGGCGGCTTCGTCCTGACGCGTGGCCCGCTCATCGAGGTCGTGCCTGTCGGCAATGCCGCCATGGCCGACCGCACGTTCATCGAGTGGGACAAGGACGACCTCGCCGCCCTCGGCCTGCTCAAGGTCGACGTGCTGGCTCTCGGCATGCTGACCTGCATCCGCAAAGCCTTCGACCTCATTGCCGTCCACGAAGGCCGGCAACTCGCGCTCGCCACCGTGCCGCGAGAGGATCCGGCCGTCTATGACATGCTGTGCAAGGCCGATTCGATCGGTGTCTTCCAGGTCGAGAGCCGCGCACAGATGAACATGCTGCCACGCCTGAGGCCGCGCTGCTTCTACGATCTCGTCATCGAGGTGGCGATCGTCCGCCCCGGCCCCATCCAGGGCGACATGGTGCATCCCTATCTGCGTCGGCGCTCCGGCCGGGAGACGGTGAGCTATCCTGCTCCTGCGCCCGAGCATGGCCCCCCGGACGAGCTGAGGCGGATTCTGGGCAAGACGCTCGGGGTGCCGCTTTTCCAGGAGCAGGCGATGCGCATTGCCATGGATGCTGCCCGCCTCACCGACGCCGAGGTGAACGAGCTGCGCAAGGCGATGGCCACCTTCCGCCGCCGTGGCACCATCGGCCAGCTCGAGGCGAAGATGGTCGAGGCCATGGTCGGGCGCGGCTACAGCCGCGATTTCGCCGAGCGTTGTTTCAACCAGATCAAAGGCTTCGGAGAGTACGGCTTTCCGGAAAGCCATGCCGCCAGCTTCGCGCACCTCGTCTATGTCTCGTCCTGGCTCAAACGTCATCACCCGGCCGCCTTCGCTGCTGCTCTTCTGAACTCGCAGCCGATGGGCTTCTACGCTCCGGCCCAGATCGTCCGTGACGCGTCCGAGCATGGCGTCGAGGTCCGAGAGGCCGACATCAATCACTCGGACTGGGATGCCACCCTCGAGATTTGCTCGACCGGCCTTTCGGTTTCCCATCAGCAACCGGCAGCACCCGGCCGGCCTTTGGTTGCCCATCAGCAACCGGCCGGGCCCGCGCTGCGGCTCGGCCTCCGGCAGATCGAGGGGATGTCTGAAGCGGAGGCGCGCCGGATCGTCGAGGCGCGCCACCGTGTCGATCATCCGACCTCGTGCCTGCGAGGCGAGCGGGCGCCTGCCTGCAGCCCGTCGAAGGGCCCTTCGGACCGCCGCCCGTCGCTGGGGGCGAATGTCGCCCGATCCTCATCCGACATGGAGGACGAGCCTCCCCAGCATCTCATCCCCACGAGGATGCCGTTCACAGACGTGCACGATCTCCGGCAACGGACAGGTCTCGGGCTCGCCGCTCTCGGGCGGCTGGCGGCCGCCGATACGATGCGCTCGATCGGGCTCGACCGGCGTCAGGGGCTGTGGGAGGTCAAGGGCCTGCAGGGGACGGAGCCACTGCCGCTGTTCGCCTGGAGCGCCGCGCGGGAGGCAGGCCAGGAGGAGCCCGTAGCACTACCAGCCATGCCGCTCTCCGAGCACGTCGTCAGCGACTACCAGACGCTCCGGCTCTCCCTCAAAGCGCATCCCGTGAGCTTCCTGAGAAACGAGCTGGCGGCACGTCGCGTGCGCGCCTGCGCCGATCTCAAGTCCATCCGGCACGGCGCCTGGGTCGCGGTTGCCGGCGTCGTCCTCGTGCGTCAGCGGCCGGGCTCGGCGAAAGGCGTCGTCTTCATGACCATCGAGGACGAGACGGGTATCGCCAACGTGGTCGTCTGGTCCAAGACCCTGGAGCGCTTCCGGCGCGAGATCATGACCGCCCGCCTGATGCTGGTCCGCGGCCGCATCCAGCGACACGAGGGCATCGTCCACATCGTCTCGGGCGTGATCGAGGACCGCAGTGATCTTCTGGCCACGCTGATGGAGGACGCCGAAATGCCGATGCCGGTTCCGATCGCGAATGCCGACGAGGTGCTGCGCCCCGACCCGGGCTCGGCCCGCTCACCAGCACATCCCCGCTGGCCCGGGGCTCGCCATGCCGGCCATCCCCGCGAGGCGCGGATCATTCCTCGCTCGCGCGATTTCCATTGAGAGGTGGCATCGATGCAACCACCGAAAAAACGAGCATGCCATACAACATGCCAGCCAATAGGATGGGGGGAGGGTCGTGGCCCGCCTGCAGCACGTCCGCCTGCAGCACGTCCGTCGGGCCACCGTGTCAGCTTCCGTCCTCGAAGCACATCCCTCGCCGCCTCAGTGTGCCTCGAGCAGGCGTCCGAAGCCCTTGATGGGATCGTTGATGCCGGCCAGTCTCAGCGCATGCCACAGCGTCGCCTGGGTCGACGTGACGACAGGCTTGCCGAGCTCTGCCTCGAGGCGCGCTATGACGGCATGCGATCGTGTATTGAGGCAGGAGACGACCAGAGCATCGGCTCGGTTGTCGAAGCCGCGCCGGCCCAGGTCCATCAGCGTCTCCGGCTCGGGTTCGGCCAGCTTGAAGCCATCGACGATACCGAGATAGGCGCCGCCAAGCACCTCGAAACCAGCCTTGTGGAAGTACTCGTGCTCGGCCTTGTCGACCTGGGCCGGGTACGGCGAGACGATCGAGATCCGCCGGGCGCCAACCGTCCTCAGGCCCGTGACGATGGCGTGGGCCGCCGTCGTGGCCGGGACGTCATAGCCTTCAGCGATCTCGGCCCTCAGGTGTGCATCGTAGTCGAGCCCCTGCACAATGCTCGAGGCCGTGCAGCCGTAGGCGACGACATGGGGGAAGATGCTCGAAAGCTGCCGCAGTGCGGCCTTGCCGTCGGTCCGGTCCATCTCGATCAGGGTCTCGGCAGTTGTCGCCGCCGGGATGAACATGCGCGAGAAATGCACGCTGACGCCTTCCGGGACGACCCGCGCCGCCCAGGGCTCCATCACGGTGTTGACGCTCGGCACGACGATGCCGATGCGAGCCCGTCGTCCGTCGCCGTTGAGTTGGGGTCGAGCCATCTTCAGATCTCCTTGCCGCAAGGGAGGGCCGTTTCAGAACCGCGCAAGAAGCGAGCCGTAGCCGTAGATCTTGTCGTTGATGCCGGCCATGCGCAGTGCGTGCCAGTAGGTCGTGGCGTTGATCTGCAGGACCGGCTTGTCGAGCCAACGCTCGGCCTCATCCGAAAGCCTGCCGAACGGCAGGTTCGCCCCGAATGCGACCAGCGCCTCGACGTCGTCGCCATCGATCGACTTCACGGCGTCGATCATGTCCTTGGCCGTCAGCACGGAATAGGACGCCGGGCTCTTGCCACGCATATGGCAGAAGCGGACGATCTCGTAGCCGTGGGCGCCGAGCACGCCTTTCAGCCGCGGCTCGATGCAGGGGTAGTACGGCTCCATCACCGCGATGCGCCTCTTGATGCCATGTGCCTTGAGGCCTGCGACGACGGCGTCGGACGAGATGGTCACCGGGATATCCCACCCTGCGACCTTGCGCACACGACGTTTCAGATCCTCTCCCCATTCGACGGTGCCGCCCCAGACCGACAGTGCCGAGATTCCGAGGATGAACGCGTTCGGCTTCGCGTCCATGACCCGGTCGACCGCGTCCTCGAGCGATGCATTGATGTCCTCGAGCTGCTTCTCGAAATCGGCATCGCAAGTGACCGGGTTGTCAGCGATGACCATGCGCGCGAGGTGGTTGGTTACGCCGGCAGGCCGCATATCGTCGTACTCGGGCTGCACCACGGTGTTGGTCGAGGGTGTCGTGATCCCGAACGCCAAGCGCCAGGCGAGATAGTCGCGCATCGCGGTGCCTCCATAGACTGTCGGCGCGATGCTAGGCGACCTTGCAACGCTCTGCCAGCGTCTGCGGCGCAATCCTGCAATGACCACTCACTCACCGGCCACCGTGCCCTCGCGTCTCGGGTCCGCCGCACCTTCGAGGATCCCTGTGGAGCGGCGAACGATGACCTGCGTTCCGGACGTCATGGTCTCGAAGTGGAGTTGGTGACCGAGCGGCTTCAGGCGAAGCGCCGTGCCGACCACCCCGACGGCACCCGCTGGATGCCCCACGCCGGCGATGCCCCCGACCATCGGCACCTCGAGCTCGAGCCCTCCCCCGCGAATGGCGAAGTTGGGCAACGCGAGTGCTGCGGCGGCGTCCATGCGCCAGTCGATCAGTGCGACGAGCGTCTTCAGCACGTAAGGGATGATCCGGCTGCCGCCAGCCGAGCCGGTGACGATGGCAGGCCTTCCGTCCGGGCCGAGCACGATGGTCGGCGACATCGAGCTGCGTGGGCGTTTGCCGCCTTCAACGCGATTGGCGATCGGCCGGCCGTCGCGCGTTGGGCGGAAAGAAAAATCGGTCAGCTCGTTGTTCAGCAGGAAGCCCGCCGCCATGCGGCCGGATCCGAACGCAGCTTCGACCGTCGTCGTCATGGCGACGGCATTGCCGGTGGAATCGACGATCGAGATGTGGCTGGTGCCGGATGCCTCGCTCGCCTCGTCCGGGGCGCGGGCTTGCCGCGTGCTCCCGGGCGGGAGACCGGGAAACACGCTCCGCATCGGTGCGAACGGTCGGATCAGCAGCCGCCGCTCGGCGATATAGGCGGGATCCAACAGACCTGCCGGCACAGCCACGAACGCTGGATCGGCGAGATACCAGTTTCGGTCGGCAAAGGCGAGCTTCAGTGCCTCGCCCAGGAGGTGCAGCGGGCCGGGAGCCATCGCCGCGCCTGGACCCGAGCCGAGCGACCATGGCTCGAGCAGCATGAGGGCCTGCCCGATGGCGTGGGCGCCGGACGACGGCGGTCCCATGCCGCAAACGCGATGACCGCGGTAGCCGACGCAAACTGGCTCACGCTCCACGACGCGATAGGCGGCGAGGTCGGCCGCGGTGACGGAGCCCATGCTGGCAGGCGCGACGGCGGCTGCGCGAACGATCTCGGAGGCGATGGCGCCCTCGTAGAAGGCTGCGGCGCCGCCGTCCGCAATCCGACGCAATGTAGCTGCGTAGACCGGGTGCCTCAGCCTGTGGCCAGTGGGCCAAGCGTTTCCTGCGGCATCGAAATAGAGCCTCCGCGCCTCCGCGTTGAACGGGCCGGGTCCGGCCTCGATGAGCAGCGTCCGCAGTCGTTGCGAGACGGCAAATCCATTCTCGGCGAGTGCGATGGCGTCTGCGAAAAGGCGGGGCCAGGGCAAGCGGCCATGGCGGCGATGCGCCTGCTCGAGCAGCCGGACCGTGCCGGGCACACCGATCGACAGGCCCGACTTGACCGCAGCGAGGAAAGGCAGCGGTCGCCCTTTGGCGACGAACCGGTCCAGCTTGGCTGCGGCCGGCGCCGCCTCCCGCCCATCGTAGGCGACGAGCTTCCCGGTTCCGGCATCCGAATGCAGGAGGAAGGCTCCGCCGCCGAGCCCCGACGATTGCGGCTCGACCAGGCCGAGCACGAGTTGGACGGCGATGGCGGCATCGACGGCAGTACCGCCGTCGCGCAGGGCATCTGCCCCGGCTCTCGTGGCCAGGGGATTGGCTGTCGCGACCATGAATTTCCGGGCCATCTGCGGAGGTCCGGCCCGCCAACCCGATCCGGCTTCCGGGGCAGATGGCAAAGACTGGGCGAGGGCCTGACGCAACGGCGGCCCGCCGGCCGCGACCAGCACGGCTGCCAGTGCCAGGCCGAGCCGCCAGGCGGGGACCGGATTGCAGCGCATCGTTGTATCAGAGCCGAGCTCACTGGAGCGCGCAGCGACCGTGTCGCGGCGACGTTCGAGGCACCAGCCGGAAGGCAGCCGGCCCATTGCCGATCGAGTCACCATGAAGCCTCCTTCTTCGGGTCGGCATGAACCGTGGCGACGTCGGCAGTCATGCGAGTGGGGACAGCGCATTGGCCGATGCAGCCCTTGCCCCTGCGACTGGGAGGCATTGGCACTGCCCGAGGGATCATTCTTCCCGCGGCCTCCGGGAGGGAGCCTCGCCTTTGTGCCGACCTTCATCGATCGGCCGCTCGTCGATCCGCTCGAACTCGCCTTCGATCACGGGGCCGGCGCCAGGGTCGCGGCCGAAGCCGTCATTCGCCCTGCTCTGCGGGTCGCTCGTGGCGGTGTAGGAGGTTCGAGATACATGCACCTCGGCCTCTGCGAAGAGACTGCGGCGAACCCAGCCTGCAATCATCGCTCGCAGTGGTGGTGCAAGCAACGCCAGGCCGACGAGATCGGCAAGGAATCCGGGCGTCGCGAGCAGGATTCCGGCCAAGGTGAGCAGTGCGCCGTCGACCAGCGCAGCCACAGGCGGCTCCCCCTTGATAACCGCCTCCTGCAGCCGGAAGGCGGCCGCCAGACCACTGCGGGCCAGGACGGAGGCGCCCAGCATGAAGGTTCCGATAACGATTCCGAACGCCGGCCAGAATCCGATCCACTGGCCAACCTTGATCATCACGGCGATCTCGACCAAGGGCACGGCGATGAGAACGATGAGCAGGACCATGGTCATGCCGTAGCTCCGGTCCGCGCGCCTTGTCCGACACCAGCGCCGTGCGGAGGGCGCGGGAAAACGGCTTATTAAAGGACTAGCACGAAATTTGCAGCAACTGCCGAGAGGCCCGGCGGGGCCGCAACATGCGCCCGCCCGCCGCCGTCGTTGCCGTATCGCGTGGGCGACGCTTGGCTAAAGGGGACTGATACCCTAAGTTCCAGACGAGCGTCCAAGTTGCGGGAGCGAGCACCTTGCGCGAAGACCCCTATGACGGGTACCTGCCGCGGAACCTCCAGGGAGACCTGGAGCATGCCGAGGCCCAGCCTTATATGTCTCGGGGCACTCATCGGTCGCAGACTGCGACCCCTGCTTGGAAAGCACCTTAGAGCATGAACGGCCAGATCGACATCTTCACGCTCCTGTTCATCGTCATGGCGCTCATCATCATATTGCGCCTGCGCAGTGTGCTCGGCAAGAAAAGCGGCGAGGATGACGCCCGGGTGGAGCGCTACAAGGCCGAGCAGAGAGCCCGCGCGGCTGCGGCGCAGGCACAGGAGAAAGTCGTCACGCTGCCCCGCCGGGACCGGCCCGAGGCACCTGCGGACAAAGCCGTGCCCGGCGTCGCTGCGGCGGCGGTCGAGGAAAAGGTGCGCACGCTTGCTTCGGGCAACGCGGCGCTGGCCGACGGACTGCTGGCTGTGGCGCGCGCCGATCGTAGTTTCGATCCGGATCACTTCGTGGCAGGCGCGAGGCCGGCTTACGAGATGATCGTCACCGCCTTCGCCGAGGGCAACCGCAAGACGTTACGCAACCTGTTGAGCCGGGAGGTTTTCGACGGCTTTGCCGCTGCCATAAGCGAGCGCGAGAGCCGCGGTGACCAGATCGACCAGAGCTTCGTTGGCATCAACAAGGCCGACTTGGTCGAGGCCGAGCTCAAGGGCAGTCTGGCCCACGTCACCGTCCGATTCGTCAGCGAGCTGATCTCGGCCACGCGCGATCGCGGCGGCGTGGTCATCGCCGGTGATCCCAAGCGTATCAAAGAGGTGATCGATATCTGGACCTTTGCGCGAGACGTGTCCTCGCGTGACCCGAACTGGAAGCTGGTGGCCACGCAGGCGCCGGCCTGAACGCGGTCGGCATTCCACTGGCGGTGCCGGCGCTGAGCACTGCGCAAGTTCCGCTCGGCGATTCCCATAGCCAGACGGCCGGCGTCCCGGTACCAAGGCGAAGGCCGTCCGGCATGGCACGGACCTGAATGAGTGTGGCGGAGCTCGGGGGGCCGGGGCTCATGCGCGGAACGCGAGTACGAGTAGTGGACAGGGCAGTTCTGTGGCGCTTGGCCGCGAGCTTGGGGGCGTGCCTAGCTTTGTTGCTGCTCGACCAGCCAGCTGTGGCGAGCGCGCCCAACGGCGATGGCAGCACCGGCGCCAGCTCGCCCGCGAGGGAACCGACGCGTATGACCGGCGCCCACTACGATCCCGTCGGCTTCAGTGAGCTTCCTCACTGGGAGTCTGACGATCATCTGGCGGCACTCAAAGCCTTCCTGGCGTCGTGCCCCAAGATCGTGTCGCTGCGCAGATCGGCTGCAGCCAAGGCCGGCCAACAGCGAACGCCGCAGGCTCTCGCCGACGTCTGCGAGGCGGCACTCGGGCTCCCGGCGAAGCCAACCCGGCTCGAGGCTCGTGGCTTCTTCGAGAAGCATTTCCTGGCACATCGGGTGACCCATGCCGGCCACGAAGGGTTGTTGACGGGTTATTATGAGCCGCTGATCGAGGGGTCACGCATCAGGGAAGGCCGATTCCAGGCGCCCATCCTGAGGCGCCCGCCCGACCTCGTCACGGTGGTGAACGAGACCGAGGCCAATCCCGCCGGCAAGGCCACTCATGCCCGCCGGACTGCGGCCGGGCTGGTGCCGTTCGCTACGCGAGCCGAGATCGACGCGGGTGCGTTGGCCGGGCAGAATCTCGAGCTGCTCTATCTCGCAGACCCCGTCGACGTGTTTTTTCTGCAGATCCAGGGAGCCGGTCGCATCCGCCTGACGACTGGCGAGATCGTTCGGGTCCAGTACGACGGGAAGAACGGCCATCCATATACGTCGATCGGGCGCTATCTCATCGACAACGGCCTCGTCGCTGCCGACAGGATGTCGCTCGGCGCACTCGGCAAGTGGCTCAAGGCCGACGCCGCGCGGGCGCGGGCTGTGATGAACCAGAACGCCTCCTATGTTTTCTTCAGGGAGATGGATGCCACCGGCGAAGGTCCACCCGGCGCCATCGAGGTGCCACTCGTCGCCGGGCGCTCCATCGCCGTCGATCCGGGCGTGCATGCGCTTGGTAGTCCGATCTATGTCAGTGCGCCGACGCTGCAGCCGCCCGGCCACAAGCGTCCATTCAACCGGCTGATGGTCGCGCACGACGTGGGGGCTGCGATCAAGGGGCCCGAGCGGGCGGACATCTATTTCGGGTCCGGCGAAAGCGCCGGCCGTATCGCTGGCAGCACGCGCCATCCTGGAAACCTGTTCGTGCTCCTCGCGCGCGAGGGTAGCCCGCAGCCGGCCACGCCGGCCGTACGCGGGGCCAAGGCCAACCAATGACCAGAGGGTCGCGGCGCGACGACGATGCGCCGAGGCGGCGAAAGGTCCGGCGCATTGCTGCGGAGGAGCAGGAGCTTTGGCGACACGTCGCACAGTCGGTCGCGCCTCTGACCAACGCCAAGCCCCGTGTGCCGGAGGTAGAGCTGCCCGAGCCGGCCAAGCCCGCCATCGGTGGGCCGGCAGCCACGGGGCCCCTGCTGCCGAGGGTCCCGGCCAAGGTCAAAGCGACAGCTCACGCAACGTCTGAGGGCGCGGCAAAGGCGCCGCCGGCCCCTGGCTCCCGTGTGACCGGTCATGCGACCGGCAGCCAGGCCCAGTCCAGGGCAGGCTCGCTCCTCGGCTTCGCGCGCCGGCATGCTCGGCGGATCGCGTCGGGGCGGATCGACATTGAGGCCCGCCTCGATCTCCACGGCCTCACCCAGAGCGCGGCCCACGACCGGCTTGTCGGCTTCCTGACGAGCGCAGCAGCAGCGGGGCTCAGGACCGTGCTGGTGATCACCGGCAAGGGCGGCCGTTGGCGGGTTGACGACGGCAACGCGCCGCGGGCTTGGGCGACCGATGCCGCCGAGACGGGCGTTCTTCGGCGCAACGTGCCGCGCTGGCTCGAGGAGCCACGGCTGCGCTCGCTGGTGGTCAGCTACGGCTCGGCCGCCCGGCACCATGGCGGCGAAGGCGCGTTTTATGTCCAGCTGCGCAGGCGCGGGCGCAGTGAGCGCGACTGAGTGGACAGCGCACCGCGACTGAGCCGGGCGGCGGGCAAACTTGTTGTGCTCCGTCGACGGCGGCCCCTATCCTTTGCTGACTGGAAACCGAGAGGAGCGCGCGCATGGGCATGCATAATGGAAAGGTCGCCGCCGTGACGGGCGGGGCATCTGGTATCGGGGAGGCCACCGTGCGCCGCTTCATCGCCGAAGGCGCACAGGTAGCGTTCGCAGACTGGGACGGCGAGCGGGGCAGGAAAGTTGCCGCCGACATCCAAGCGGCCGGGGGCAAGGCGATCTTCATCGAGGCGGACGTCGCGCAGGAGCCCGCCGCTCTCGCCTTCATCCAGCAGGTCGTCGACCACTTCGGCAAGCTCGACATCCTGGTCAATAACGCTGGTATCCGGATGTACCAGACCGTGGTCGAGGCCAGCGCCGAGAGTTGGGACAAAATTCTCGGTGTCAATCTCAAGAGCTACGCGTTCTGTGCCAAGGGCGCCATCCCCGCCATGCGCCGCGCAGGTGGCGGCAGCGTCGTCAACGTTGCTTCCGTGCGTTCGATCACCGCCGGCGGCAATACTATCCAGTACGACACGTGCAAGGCTGCGGTCGCCGGCCTGACGCGCGGGCTGGCGATGGATCACTCGCCGGAGGGCATCCGCGTCAACGCCGTGTGCCCCGGGCCGATCTTCACGCCATTCCATGCGCGTCGCATCCAGGCCGCCGGCCAGACCGTCCAGCAGTACAACGACGATGCGGCAGGCCGCACCATGCTGAAGCGGCCGGGAACGGCTGAGGAGGTCGCCAACTGCATCAATTTCCTCGCCTCGCGCGAGGCCTCCTACGTGACGGGCGCCATGCTGTTCGTAGACGGTGGCATGACGGCGGTCTAAGCCGCACGCGTTGCAGTTCCGACGTTTGCTTCCCTGCAGCACGTCTGAGAGCCAATGTCGGAACCCTGCGGAACAGACGCAGCTGCGGCGCCAGCCGTTTCCGTTTGTTGTTCGGGGCGGCGCGCGCCCTTGGGGAGGGGCACGTGTCGGAGGTTCGGGAGCCGGCAGCGCCTGCCAACACGGCCACCGGTGCCGTGGCACCTCGCACGATTGAGGCGATTGCGGCGATGGTGGTCGCGACGTTCGTTTTCACGTTGGGCGACGTGGCCATGCGGCTCGCAGCGGGAGCGGTTCCGACGGGACAGTCGGTGTTTCTGCGCAGCACGACCTCGGTCGTGCTCGTCGCCATCGCGGCGCACGCCACGGGGGTGCTCTGCACGCTGCAGCGAGGGCTGGTGCCGTGGATGGCCTGGCGAAGCGTCGGCGACGCCGGCAACTCGCTCCTGTTCCAGGCGGCACTTCCGCGCATGATGTTCGCCGACATCATGGCTGTTCTGCAGCTGACGCCGCTGTCGCTCACCGCCGCCTCGGCGCTGTTCCTCGGCGCGACCGTCGGTTGGCGACGCTGGTGCGCGGTCGGCGCCGGCCTCATCGGGACCCTGATGGTGATCAAGCCAGGGTCTGGCACGTTCAATGTCTGGGCGCTGCTGGCGATCGGATCGGTGCTCTGCGGAACGCTCCGCGACGTAGCGACCCGGCGCATCGACGGCGGCCTCTCGCCGCTCATCATTCTGCTGCTGTCGCAGACACTGGTCGCCCTCGCCGGGCTCGGTCTGTCATTGTTTCAGACCTGGGTCTGGCCGACACCCTTCGAGCTGCTGCTGGTGATGGTCGCCGGCGCCATGACCCTGCTCGGTCATCTCGCCATGATCGTGTCGCTCAGGATCGGGGACATCGCGGCGGTGGCACCATTCCGCTATGCCGGCATCGTCTGGGCGATCCTCATCGGCATCCTGGTCTGGGGCGAGATCCCCGATGCGTGGTCGCTCACGGGCATCGCGATCCTGATCCTGGCCGGCCTTTATACGTTCCACCGCGAGCGGCGGGTGCGGGCCGGACCGCGCTGATCATCCGGCGCGCGGTGCATGCCGGATGCGCCACGTCGTCGTCGGATCGCCGAGGTCGAGGCGCTCCACAGACTCGAGGACCAGAAACCGGTTGTGCACGGCGAGCAGCCCCTCGTGCAGACCGTTCCAGGCCTCGAACACGGCCGGCGACAGGGAGCCGAGGCCGCGCGTCAAGCGCCACGAGGAGCGCCGCACCAGCGCCGTGCCATCGGCTCTCATGCATTCGGCCAGATCTCCCTCGCCTTCCGCAAGGCGCACCATGAGCGCGGCGAAATCCTCCGGGCTGTCCCCGGCAACACCGAGCAGGTGCGCCGTTTCCTGGTACGCCTGGGCCCCGACCAACCGGCCCGTGACGCGCCCGAGATGGCCCGCCTCGGCCGGTCCCAGCATCTCGACGAGCCGCGGCAGGCCTGAGCGGACATACTCCATGCAGTAGTTGCGCTCGGCCTTGGCGAGGCGATCGGCCGGCCAGTCCGCTGCCGGGAGCCTCGGCGCGGCGGCGGGATCGAATGGTGGCGCCAGCTCGCCCGGCCGGAAGATCAGCCGCTCCTCGGGTGCGATGTCGTGGTCGCGCTCCCAGAAATACCCGGCGAGGCCGTGCTGGCCGTCGGTCGTCTGCGCCGTGCAGACGAAACCGAGGCGGGGATTACCGAGCGACACGCCGTTCTGGGCATACCAGCCGCGGAGCATCGCCCGCGACACCTCGCTCGGGATGCCGCAGATGGCGGCACCGGGATAGATCCAGCGGGGCGGCACGAAATTGACCCAGGCCTTCTTGTCGCTCTCGCGCATGAACTCGACGCGGACGCCGCCGACGCTGTTCGAAAGGTAGTGGTAGGCCGCGCAGGCCACAGCATCCGGCATGCCGCGAAGCCCCAGCTTGTCGAAGCTCGACAGGAACTTCTCGTGGTGCTGGTGTCGAAAGACGCGGAACACCCACTCCGCCGCATCCGCCGCCGACCGCCGCGTGACCAGCGTCAGCATCAGGCCGGTGAAGTAGGTGTGATAGAGGCGGGCGGCCGCGGTGAGGGGGGAGGGGATCATGGTGGACAGCCTCTCAATTGTCATGGTCGGGCTTGGCCCGACCACCCATCACGCCGCAGACTGTAGCTTCGCGATGGGCACAAGCGCGCCATGCACACCTACTGGGTCTACATCCTGGCCAGCAAGCCCTATGGCACGCTTTACATTGGTGTGACCAACGATCTGCTCGGTCGGGTCGAGGCGCACCGCGCGGGCACCGGCTCCAGGTTCACGAGCCGGTATGGCGTCAAGTTGCTCGTTCATTATGAGCCTTTCGGCGACATCGAGGCTGCCATCCAGCGCGAGACCTCGCTCAAGCGCTACAGGCGACAGTGGAAAATCAACCTGATCGAGAGGGAAAACCCGCATTGGGCGGATCAATATCCTGCGCTGTTGGCGCTGCCGGGAAACCGGATCGCCTGAGAGTTCGGGACCATGGGTTCTCGGGAACGCGCCGAAGCGGCGCGCCCGAGAATGACTGCCATTGAGGTGCCGTTTCAGATCCTGGTCGATGAGGACGGTCGGGCGAGAGTTGTTGGTCACGTCTCCGCGGTCAAGGAGCTGTTTCAACGTCAATTTTCTGCAGGCGCCGCGGCGATGATCAAATTTGATTGCCGTGCTCATCTACCGACAAGCTGCTGGGCAGACGCTCAGTGACGCAGAGAGTTCGACCGGAACGATCGAATGACACCGCCTTGGCTCGACGGTCGTGAAAATTGGCGACATACCATTTGGGCACGCAGCCGGCACGATCTGCCATTGACCCCTGACATTTCGAATGCATGTGGCCTGTCCCGCCGTGCAGTAAATTTCGGTGTCGAATTCCGAGGCGGCGGGTCTCTCCTGAGGCAGAAAGAAGTGCAGAACGGCCCCTCCAATCACCGTTGCTATAGCTCCCCCAACGATGGCCAAACCCCATGGGTTTCTCATGCGCGCCTCGACCGCTTGCACTCCGGATCGACAGGACGTCTGGCACGGCAGCGGGTAGGCTATCTTTCCGAAGCGCCCATTTCATCTGTAGCCTCACCAACCTCGCCCCACCGACATCGATGCTGCCACGCGCCGAGTGACGTGTGGGCCTCCTCACCCGCCAACCTCAATGCGCCGCCTCCCAGTTGTCCGCGGCCTTCGCGTCGACGTGGATCGGCACGGAGAACTTCACGGCGGGCTCGGGGGCTTTCTCCATGACGCGGCGGACGACGGCCATGGCCTTGTCTGCCTCGGCCTCCTTCGCCTCGAAGATCAGCTCGTCGTGCACCTGGAGCAGCATGGTGGTCGCGTCGAGGCCGGCCTCGCGCAGTGCTGATGGCATGCGGACCATGGCGCGGCGGATGATGTCGGCGGCCGAGCCCTGGATGGGCGCGTTGATGGCCGCGCGCTCGAGGAAGCCGCGCATCGAGGGGTTCTTCGTGTTGATCTCGGGGTAGTGCACGCGGCGACCGAACACCGTCTCCACGAACCCGTTGTCGTGCGCGAATTTCTTGGTGCGCTCCATGTAGTCGCGGATGCCGGGGAAGCGCTTGAAATAGGTGGTGATGTACTCGCCGGCCTCCTGCTTCGAGATGCCGAGCTGGGCCGCGAGGCCGAAGGCCGAGATGCCGTAGATGATGCCGAAATTGATGGCCTTGGCGCGCCTGCGCACCTCCGACGGCATGTCCTTCACCGGCACGCCGAACATCTCCGAGGCCGTCATCGCGTGGATGTCGAGACCGTCGGCGAAGGCCTTTTTCAGTTGAGGGATGTCGGCGATGTGGGCGAGCACACGCAGCTCGATTTGCGAGTAGTCGGCCGAGATCAGCTTGGCACCCGTGTCGGCGATGAAGGCGGTGCGGATCTCGCGGCCTTCCTTCGTGCGCACGGGAATGTTCTGCAGGTTCGGCTCGGCCGAGGCGAGGCGACCCGTTGTGGTCGCGGCGAGCGCATAGCAGGTGTGGATGCGGCCGGTGTCGGGATGGATGTAGCCGGGGAGCGAGTCGGTATAGGTCGATTTCAGCTTCGAGAGCTGGCGCCACTCCAGCATCGTGTTGATGAGCCGGCGCGCGTCCTCCGGCAGCTCCTCGTTGGCGGCGAGATCGTCCAGCAGTCCGGCACGCGTCTCCCACTGGCCGCTTTTCGTGCGCTTGCCGCCCGGCAGCTTCAGATGATCGAACAGCAGCTCGCCGAGCTGCCGCGGGCTGCCGAGGTTGAACTTCATGCCCGCGAGCGCCTGCACCTCCTCCTCGAGGCGGGCGATCGACTGGGCGAAGCTCGAGGACAGGCGCGAGAGAATGGCGCGGTCGACCTTGATGCCGGCCCGCTCCATGTCGACGATGACGTCCACCAGCGGACGCTCGAGCGTCTCGTAGACCGTCGTCATGCGCTCGGCGACGAGGCGCGGCTTCAGCGCCATCCAAAGCCGCATGGTGACGTCAGCATCCTCGGCGGCGTACGCGGTCGCCTTGTCGATTGGCACGCCGGCGAAGGTCTTCTCGCCCTTCTTGGCGCCCGGCGCGTGGGCGATCACCTCCGCGAACGGGATGCAGACGTGCCCCAGGTGTCGCTCGGAGAGCGCGTCCATGCCGTGCGCACCGCGGCCCCCATCGAGCGCATAGGACATGAGCTGTGTGTCGTCGATCGGCGCGATGCGGATGCCATGCCGGCGCATGACCAGCGCGTCGTACTTCATGTTCTGGCCGATCTTGAGGGTGGCCGGGTCCTCGAGCAGCGGCTTGAGCACACCCAGCGCCTCGCGGATCGGAATCTGATCCGGCAGCAAACCGCCTCCGCCGAACAGGTCGCCGTTGCCGCTGGTATGCGCCAGAGGCACGTAGCAGGCGCGCCCGTGGGAGGTGGCGAGCGAGACGCCGACGAGGTCGGCGCGCATGGGATCGAGGCTGGTGGTCTCGGTGTCGAAGGCGACGCGGCCGAGCGCCATCGCCTCGGACACCCACTGCTGCAATCGGGCGGTATCGCGGACGGTCTCGTACTGCGAGCGATCGATTTTCGGCTCGCGGGCGGCATCGCGCGCGAAGGCAACCACGACGCCGGGCGTGCCATCGGCTGCAGGACCGCTCTCAGTGGGTGCCGGAACACCGTTCGGGCGCGGGCCCGAACGTGCCACCGGCGCCTTTGCCTCGCGCCCGGCCAGGCTCGAGCCGACGGAGCGCTCGAGCGGCGGTGGAACGTCGGCCCCGAGCGCCTCGGCGATGCGTCGCGTCAGCGTGTTGAACTCCATCTCGCGCATGAAGCCGAGCAACTGGTCGGCCGCGACATCGCGCACGCCCAGCCGATCGATGTCGACCTCGACGGGCACGTCGTCCTTGAGGCGGACGAGCTCGCGCGAGATGCGGGCCTGCTCGGCGAACTCGATCAGCTTCTCGCGCCGCTTGGGCTGCTTGATCTCGCCGGCGCGTGCGAGCAGCGTGTCGAGGTCGCCATACTCCTTGATGAGCTCCGCCGCCGTCTTGATGCCGATGCCGGGCACGCCGGGCACGTTGTCGACCGAGTCGCCCGCGAGCGACTGCACGTCCACGACGCACCGCGGCTCGACGCCGAATTTCTCGATGACCTCCTCGCGGGCGATCGTTTTGCCTTTCATTGTGTCCAGCATGACGACGCCGGGCTGGATCAGCTGCATCAGATCCTTGTCGGAGGAGACGATCGTCACGTCGCCGCCCCGCGCGATCGCCTCCCTCGCATACGTCGCGATGAGATCGTCGGCCTCGTAGCCGTCCTGCTCGATGCAGGCGACGTTGAAGGCCTTGACGGCGTCGCGGATGAGGGGGAACTGCGGGACGAGCTCCTCGGGTGCCGGCGGCCGATTGGCCTTGTATTCCTTGTAGATCTCGTTGCGGTAGTTCTCGCGGCTCGCGTCGAAGATGACGGCGATGTGGGTCGGTCCGCGCCCGGCCTTGGCGTCGGCCATCAGCTTCCAGAGCATGGCGCAGAAGCCGTGCACGGCACCGACGGGCAGCCCGTCCGACGGGCGCGTCAGCGGCGGCAGCGCATGGAACGCGCGGAAAATGTAGCCGGAGCCGTCGATCAGGTAGACGTGGCTGCCCTTGGCGACGGGAACGGGCTCGCCATCCGGCACGGTGACGACGGCGGCGGAGGATCTCTTGGGCTCGGTGCTCATGGACGCGGAGTATAGCGCCGACAAGGCTTCGCCGAAACGAAATCGGGGCTCCGCGACCCTGCGCACGGAGCCCCATAGTTCACGCCGGGGAAGCATTTTCAGCAGGGTGTCGCCACTCTGTCTCCGAGCCATTGAACCCTGTCTGAACAGCGCGTTCATTCGGCGTTCACGTGCCCCCGCGGCAGTGCCGCGGCTTTCGCTGACGCCGCATTGGAGATAGGGACATCGCATGACCGCCGACCAACGATCCATCCTCATCACCGGCTGCTCGACCGGTATCGGCCTCGCTGCCGCCCAGGCGCTCAGGGCGCGCGGATGGCGCGTGCTGGCCACCGCGCGGCGGCCGGACGACCTCGATCGGCTGCAGCGCGAGCATGGCTTCGAGGCTCTGGCGCTGGAGCTCAAGGACGAGGCGTCGATCGCGCGCTGCGCGGAGGAGGCGCTGCGGCGGACGGACGGCAAGCTCTACGCGCTCTACAACAACGCGGCCTACGGCGTGATCGGCGCCATGGAGGACATTCCGGCCTCGGTGCTGCGCGAGCAGCTCGAGGTCAATGTGGTGGCGGCGCATGAGCTGACCCGGCGCATTGTCCCCGCCATGCGGCGTGAGGGACGAGGCCGCATCGTGATGTGCTCGTCGCTGCTGGGGTTCGTCAGCGGCCCATACAGGGGAGCCTACGCCGCGTCGAAGTACGCGCTCGAGGCGATGTCCGACGCTCTTCGCGTCGAGCTGCGCCCGGCTGGCATCCACGTCTCGCTGCTCGAGCCGGGACCGATCGAGACACACTTTCTCGCGACGACGCTAACGTCGTTCACCTCGCAGGTCGAGATCGAGCGGTCACCCCACCGGGAGACCTACGAGCGGCGGCTGGCGGCAATGCGAGCTGGCAAGCCGAGCCCGCTGAAGCTCGGACCGCAAGCGGTGGTCGGGCGGCTGGTGCATGCGTTGGAGGCGCGGCACCCGCGTGCGCGCTATCGCATCGGGCTGATGACCCATGGGGCCAACGTCCTGAAACGGCTGCTGCCGGATGCCGTGCTCGATCGGCTCGTTTCCCGCATGTGACGCCGTCGCCGGAGCCTGGTGTCGCTCGTGCAATCGGGCGCCGAGACGGAACGCCGGTTGCGCTCACAGCCGGAGCTGCGGACGCCGGATCTCGTACAGCATCAGCGCCGTCGCAACGGCGAGATTGAGCGAATCGAGGCGGCCAGCCATCGGGATGCGGACCAGCTTGCTGCATGCTGCGGCGGCGTCGGGAGTGAGGCCCGCGCCTTCGTTGCCCATGACCAGCAGGACGGGTTCGCGATAGCCGGCCCCGCGGTAGTCAAGCTTCCCGCCCAGATGCGTGCCTACGACATCGCCGGGCCATTGCGCAGCGAGCCGCATGAATTGAGATTGATCGGCATGCGCGACGGGCACGGCGAAGATCGAGCCCATGCTGGCGCGAACCGCCTCGCGGGAAAACGGATCACAAGTATTGCCGACGAGGATGATGCCGGAAGCACCGGCGGCATCGGCGGTGCGCAGGATGGTGCCGAGGTTGCCTGGGTCGCGGATCTCCTCGAGGGCGATCCACAAGGGTGCGAGCCGGGCCTCGGCATCGGCCGGAGGCGGCTGCTTCATTAGGGCCGGCGCTGGCAGCGGATGCCAGCGCTGCTCGAAGACCGCCATCAGCGACTGCGGATTGTCCTTGGCGGCGAGCTTCTCGAGCACCGGTCCGGACACGTCGAGACGGTCGGCGCCGGCGGCTTCGGCCCACATCGAGAGCTGGCGCGCTATGGCGCTGTCGGCAGCCTGCGGGCCGGACACCAGCATGCGCGGCGACCATCCGTTGTCGCGAGCGGTCACCAGCACCGACGCGCCTTCGGCGACGAAGAGGCTCGTCTCGCGCCGCGCCTTGCGCATGTCGAGCGAGCGGATCAGCTTGATGCTGTCGTTCTGGAGGCTGGTGATCACACGGTGTGTGCGAGCAGGGCCCTGGCCAGAAGGCCGCGGAGGCCGGCGATCATCCGGTGACATGCTCGCTCGACCATCGTGCGAACAGCGACGTCGGCACGGCGCGCGCGCCGCTCTCCTCCCGAATGGCGAGCTCTCCGACCTCGAGGGCACCGGTGCGGTCGCCGATCAGCTCGGACGTGAGCTGGCCGATCGAAAGCGCGGAGGCGCGAATGGCGTAGGCGGTCAGCACCAGATGTGACACGCGCTGGTCGAGTAAGGCAACGCAGTCCGAGAGGAGCGCGGGGAGGTGGTCGAACAGCTCCCACACCTCACCGCCAGGGCCACGGCCGAATTTCGGAGGGTCGACGAGAAGGACGTGATAGCTGCGGCCGCGGCGAACCTCCCGCGCGACGAGCTTGCGCGCATCCTCGAGCAGCCACCTGATCGGCGCATCGGCGAGACCCGAAACCGTCTGGTTCTCGCGGGCCCACTGGATGGCCTTTTTCGAGGCATCGACGTGGACCACCTCGGCACCCGCGCGAGCGGCGATCAGGGACGCCGCGCCCGTGTAGGCGAACAGATTGAGGACACGTGGTTTCTCGTCGGGGCGTAGCATGCCCCGGGCTCGTCCGATGGCGTCGACCATCCACTGCCAATGTGGCAACTGCTCCGGGAACAGCCCGAGATGGCGGAAACCGCCGAGGCGGCCCAGCAGCATGACACCCTCGACACGTAGCGGCCAAGTCTCCGGCACCGCACGATCGAGGCGCCATTTGCCCGCCTCGTCCTCGCCTTCTCCGGCGAAGACCGCGTGCGCCGACTGCCAACGTGCCGCATCTAAGCGCGGGCGCCACAAGGCTTGCGGCTCCGGCCGATCCACGATCACCGCGCCGAACCGCTCGAGCTTGCGGCCCGAGCCACTATCGATCAGGCGATAATCGTCGAAGCCCTGGGTCTCGACGACCGTCAAGCGCGACGCACGCCTCAAATGCCGGCTCAAGCAGCAACCTCACAAATGCCGGGCCGTGCCATCGGGACGGCCAAACGGTCCATCCAGAATGTCCAGGTCACTCGCGCGGGGTGTCGTCCGCAGGTGGCGGAGCCACCTCGGGAGTGAACCCGGCCTCCGGCTCGCGACGTGGGCGGCGGACAGGGCGCCGCAGGAAGTCCGGCTGGTCAGCACCGAGCCCGAAGCGCTCGCGGCGCCGTGGGGCTGCTTCGGGCCGCTCGACGGGTGGGCCTTCGGCAATCACTGGCGGCAGACTTGGCTCGATCGGTAGCGCGTCTCGCTCACGCGCCTCGCGCGGCTCTCTCAATTCTCTGGGCTCGCGCGGCTCCCGTGGCAGGTGGCGTGGCTCCCGGATCTCACCTGCCGGTTGCTCGGTATCTCGAGACGGACCCTGGTAATGCGGTCGCTCGCGTTGGCGATCGAACGGGCGCTCGGGACGCTCGAAGGAGTCTCCGCGTTGATCCGGGCGGTCCTGGCGGTCGTGCCGCTCGTGCCTGTCATGACGGTCCTGCCGGTCGTGGCGCTGAGGGCGGTCCCGGAAACGTGGATGGTCGCCGTGGCGCTGCTGCGGCCGGCCGTCGTCGAAGCTCGGCTGCATGTCGCCGCGCGCAGGGTCGCCGGGCGAATGGCGACCGAGCATAGGTTGGTCCCCGGAAGCCCCGTCGTCATGAGGCGACACGTCCTCGCCGCCCGCGTCGTCACCCTCCTGGCCCTCGTGCCGAGGATTGAAGGGCCGCTGCCCGCCGCCGTTCATCATCTCGCCGGACTGCTGCATCTGCTGCTCGCGATAAGCGAGAATGATGCGGTTGTAGTGCTCGGCGTGCTGCAGGTAATTCTCGGCCAGAACGTGGTCGCCCGAGGATTGGGCATCGCGCGCGAGCTGCAGATACTTCTCGGCGATGTGGGCGGGGGTTCCCCGCACTTTCACCTCGGGTCCGTTCGACTCGAAGCTGCGCGTCAGAGGGTTCTGGCCGCCCTTGCGATGACCATTGTTTTGATTGTTGTTGTTCTGGCGGCCGCGACCACGGCGATGCTGCTGTCCCTGCCTCATGGGCTCCCGATCTCATACTGCGTCATGCTCTCGCGCACGCGCGCCTCCCCGCTTGGCGAGACCCGCGCACACCTCCTTGAAATTCCGAGCGACCCGCGGCGCACATTACCGACGGTCTGTTGACGGCCCTGGTTGGCTCGCGATTGACCTGCTCGGTGTCAAACTTGGCTCGTTTTGCCTCGCGTCAGTGTCAACTCGGATTGCCAGCGCCCCTAGGCTTCCCCACTCTACCGGAAGCGTCGGATACCGGTATCGGCACATGCGCATGCGACGGGTTTCGACCCGGCACGCCTGATTTGCACCTGACCGCTATAGGCCGCGTCTCACGACCCGAAATTAGGTCTCGACGATCGCCTGAAGTCTCAGCACGTTGTCCTGGTTGCAGCGCGTCTCATCGGGTTTGTTCAACCGGGCGCGCTATCGCACGTATGCTTGAACAAAACGCTAGCTTGGATGGCCGAGAAATCCAAGCCCTTTTTTGATCAAGGTGAACGGAGGCGATACTGTAGCTCCGTGTTTCCTCAAGATCGTGCCCTGGCCGCAACACAGCGCCGGATACCCGATAGGTCGGTCCACACCCCGGACAATTCAAGAGCAGGCGCGCAATTTGCCGCGATCACGAGTTGAGCGACCGCTTCCGCCTGGCCGTCGCCCACCTCCAGCACGAGCCAGCCACCGCGGGCAATACGGCCGGAGAGCCCTGCGAGAATTGCGCGATAGGCGTCGATGCCGTCGGTGCCGCCGTCGAGCGCCGCCAAGGGATCGTGCTCGCGGACCTCCGGCGCTAGGCGCGCGATCTCGTGGCGGGCGATGTACGGGGGGTTGGAGACGACGATATCGAAGGCCGTGTCGACTGCGGCCAGCCAGCTCGAGCGACGAAACTCGGCACGCTGGCCAATGCCGTGCCGCGTCGCGTTGCGCCGGGCCGTCGCCAGAGCCGCGTCGCTGATATCGGTGCCGAGGCCGGTCGCGCCGCGGAGCCGCGCCAGGAGTGCGATCAGGATGGCGCCGGAGCCGGTGCCGAGATCGAGAATGCGAGGCGTCGAGCCGCCCGGAACGAGATCCTTCGCAACCAGATCCAGGACGCCGTCGACCAGCGTCTCGGTCTCAGGCCGCGGGTCGAGGGTCGATTTGCCGATCTCCAGCTCCAGGCCATGGAAATGTCGCGCGCCAACGATGCGGGAGACAGGCTCGCGCGCAAGCCGGCGCCGGCAGGCCGATGCGAGGCGGGCGCACGCCTCGGTCCCCAACATCATCTCCGGCGAGCGCCAGAGAGCCGCTCCGTCCAATGCCAGCGCCCAGCAGACGAGACGTCGGGCGTCGAGGCCGGGGGAATCGAGACCGGCCTCGCGAAAGGCAGCCGTCACGCGGCCCATGGCTGTGCCGAGCGCGATGGGGGATGTGAGGAATTGGGAAGGATCGCTGCTCCGCCCGGCCGCGTCGACGGATGTCGGGATCGCGGTCATAGGCGCGCCGAGGCGTTCAACACGGCGAGCTGGCTCGCCTGATGATCGGTTATCAGCGCATCCACCAGCTCGTCGAGACCGCTGCCGTCCAGCACGGCGTCGAGCTTGTGCAGCGTCAGATTGATGCGGTGGTCGGTGACGCGGCCCTGAGGGAAATTGTAGGTGCGGATGCGCTGCGAGCGGTCGCCGGAGCCCACCTGATCCTTGCGGCTCTGGGCCCGTTCGTCGGCTGCCTTCTGGCGTTGCGTCTCGTAGAGGCGCGAGCGCAGCACCTGCATGGCCAGCCGGAGGTTCTGGTGCTGCGACTTCTCCGCCGAGACGACCATGATCCCCGTCGGCAGATGGGTGATGCGAATGGCGCTTTCGGTCTTGTTCACGTGCTGGCCGCCGGCGCCGCCCGCCCGCATGCGGTCGATCCGGATGTCCTCGTCGCGTATGGCGATGTCGACGTCCTCGGCCTCGGGCAGCACGGCGACGGTGGCTGCGGACGTGTGGATGCGCCCGGACGCCTCGGTGGCCGGCACGCGTTGCACCCGGTGCACCCCGGACTCGAACTTGAGGCGGGCGAACACCCCCTTACCGGTGATCGACGCCGTGACCTCCTTGAAGCCGCCGAGATCGTTCTCGGACAGGCTGATGACCTCGACCTTCCAGCCCTTCAGCTCGGCATAGCGGGTGTACATGCGGAACAGGTCTGCGGCGAACAGGGCGGCCTCGTCGCCACCCGTTCCGGCACGCACCTCCAGGATGGCGCTCTTCTCGTCGGCCGCGTCCTTCGGCAGAAGCTGCACCTCGAGTTGGTGCTCGAGCGCCTCGATGCGGGGCAGCAGCGCGCGCCGTTCGGCCTCGGCCATCTCGGCCATCTCGCGGTCGGCACTCGCGTCCGCTGCCAGGTCTTCGAGATCCGACGCCTCGCGGCGCAGTTTGCGCAGCGATGCTATAGTCGCGACGATCGGGCCGAGCTCGGCGAACTCCTTCGACAATGCGACGAACACGGCCTGAGCGGGCCCCTGGGTGAGCTCGGCCTGGATAGCCTCCCAGCGCTCGACCAGCCGGTCGAGCTTCTCGTCGGGTATGGATGCCATTCTGCTTCGATCTGATGTGACGCGGCGACGGCTGGCACGTAACGAGCGGCGCTTATACGCCTATGATGCGGCGGACTGCAATTTGCGGGCGATAGATCAGGAGCTCTGCTTGCGGTCCTTGCGCCGCGGAGCACTTGTGGCCTTGGCGCCCGGCTGCAGTGACGCCGCCGGCAAGGCCAGCACCTCGCCCGTCGCTGTCGTCGTGTCGATCCATGCGAAGGGCAGATCCGGGAAGCTGGCGCTCACGGCATTGCGGCCGGCCCCGACCTCCACCACGAGCCGACCGTGGGGCTCGAGATGGGATCCGGCCTCGGCCAGGATGCGGCGGACGATGTCGAGGCCATCCGGCCCTCCGGCATGCGCGAGCACTGGCTCGGCCCGGTGCTCGGGCGGGAAGGCGGCGACGGACGCATCCGTCACATAGGGCGGGTTGGAAATGATCAAGTCGTAGCGCCCCTCTGCCAGACCGCCAAACAGGTCGCCTTCGATCAGCCGCACCCGGTCGCCGAGCCCGTAGGCGGCGACGTTCTCTGCTGCCAGAGCCAGCGCCTCCGACGAAATGTCGACAGCATCAACCACCGCGCCGGAGAAGGCCATCGCCGCCAGGATGGCCAGCGAGCCGCCTCCGGTGCACAAATCGAGGATGCGGGCCGGGGGGGCTTCGACGGCGAACGCCGGGGCGTGGGTCGGGCCTTCCTCCAGCACATCACACAGAAGCTCACCGATGAAAGACCGCGGCACGATGGCACGTGGATCGCATTTGAAGCGGTGACCGCGGATATAGGCCCGGCCGACGAGATAGGGAGCCGGCCGGCGTGTCGCGACGCGCGCCTCGATGACCGCGTCCAGGCGGGCGCGCTCGGACGGCGTGAGCCGGGCGTCGAGCCACGGATCGAGGTCGTCGGGGTCGAGGTCGAGCGTGGCCAGCACGATGAAGGCGGCCTCGTCGAGCGCCCGCTCCGTGCCGTGACCGTAGACCAGCCCCGCGCGGTTGAAGCGGCTGACGGCAAATCGCAGCCAGTCGCGGAGGGTTGCCAGCTCAGCCAATCTGCCGGCGGATTCGGTCATTCGGTATCTCCGGGCGGGACGTCGCGATCGGTTGCTTATCAACAGATTTTCCACGGTCCGGCAATTCCCCATGGCACCCGAATCGGATTCCGGATGACCGGCACCCGCGGCTCCAGGGAGGGCGTCGATCCATGGCCAATTTTCCTACCCATCTCGGCATCGGCACCTTGACGAGCGGCATGCTGGCGACCCTGACGCTCGCGGCCAATGTCGTTGCACCCGAAAGCCTCATCGCCGTCACCGCTGCCGGGGTGCTGGGATCGGTCTTGCCGGACATCGATCTCAAGGACTCGCGGCCGGGCCGTGCGATGTTCTTCGGGCTCGCGACGTTTTTCGCATTCGTGGCACTGTTTGCAAACGTCGGCAGATACTCGATCGCCGAGCTTTGGCTGTTGGCAGCTGCAACATTCCTGTGCATCAGATACGTGGCGCACTTCGTCTTTCATCGCTTCTCGTACCATCGGGGGATCTTCCACTCGGTCTTGGCCGGCCTGTTCTTCGCCTGCCTGACGGCCATCATCTACCGCCATTTGCTCGGCCGGCACGAAGGCGTGGCCTGGCTAGCAGGCGGCTTCATGCTCGTCGGCTACATGGTTCACTTGACCCTCGACGAGATCTACAGCGTCGACGTGATGGACACACGCATCAAGGCGTCGTTCGGCACAGCCCTCAAACTGTGGGACGGCAATCATCTCGGCCACTCCGCCGCGATGGCGGCGGCTACGGCTGGCCTGTTCATGCTCACGCCTTCGATCAAGCCGTTCTCGGAGGGCATCAGCTCTCCAGCGCTCTGGTCGGGCCTCAAGCAGCAGATGCTGCCGAAAGGCAAGTGGTTCGGCATCATCGACGACCGGGGCTGGCTGGCCCAACGCAACCCGTCGGGCGCCGCCCCCGGAGCCGACGTTCCGTCGGCCGCCAGCGACGTCACCACCGGATCGGTCGATCGCACGCCCGCCTCGCCCAATGTCGAGTCGGCGCCGTCGAGGTAGGGCGACGCCACGCCGGCGAGCATTCGAGCCGTCAAGCCGGACCGAGCTCGGCGTCCTTCTTCGGAATGAGGTCGTAAGGCAGGGCGAAGCCGGGCCTGGCCCGCAACCGCTCGGACCAGGCCACGAGGTTGGGCCAGCGCGTGATATCAAGGCCACCTTCGGCCATGAAGACCATGCGGCCCCAGCACCCGATGTCGGCAATGGTGCAGGCATCCCCCACCAGCCAGTCACGGCCCTCGAGCGCGCGGTCGACGAAACCCAGCGCCGCCTCGGCCTGTGGCCGGAAGTGATCCATCACGGTCGGATCCACCGCCCGGAAGCGGCTGAAGTGGCGCACCTTGGCGACGTTGGTGATGGCGTCCGCCTCCCAGGAGAGCCACTCACGGGCTCTCCACCGGTCCTGCTCCGTCGCCCCCTCGAAGCAGCCCGTCGCACGCGCCAGATAATCGAGGATTACATTCGACTGCACGATGGTGAGGCCCCTGTGGCGGAGCGCCGGCACCTGACCATAACGATTGATCGCGAGGTATTCGGCCTCGCGCTGCACGCCGTTCTTCAGGTTCACCGTGCGGAACGAGAACGGAAGGCCCGACAGAGCCAGGAACAGCATCGGCTTGTAGGTGGAGCTCGAGGTGAAGCTACCGTAGAGCGTCAGGCGCTCGCTCATGATGCATGTCCGGGCTGCCAGCGGAGTCGGCCACCAATCTCGACCGAACTTGCCCGCACCGTCTAGGCCTTCCGCTGCGCGTTGGCGGCAACGCCCGTCAGGTAGTTGTGAATGAGGTCGCGCACCAGCAGGTTGGCGGCCTCGCTGGTCACATTCGACAGCTTGTTGGCGGTGGCCAGCGACGTGATGCCGTGCACGCCCGCCCACAGCACCCGAGCAGCTCGTTGGCGCTCCATGTCGGCGCCGGGGGGAAACAGCGGGGCCATGGCCGATTCGACGCGGCTCATGAGCATCTCGAGCTTCTGCTGGTACCAGGCGGGCGTCTGCGCGTCGGCCGGCATATAGTGCTCGAACAGCAGGTTCCAGAGCTTTGGCCGCTCGTGGGTGAAGGCGAGATAGGCCTCGGCCAGACGCGAGACCTTGTCGCGAGGGTCGCCGTCGTCGAGGGCCTGCACCAAGCGCTCGTCGAGTGAATCGAGCACCCGTGCCTCGATGTGCAGAACGACGTCATCGAGGTTCTGGAACATATTGTAGATGGTGCCCGGCGAGTAGCCGATGCGTCGAGCGATCTCGCGCGCGGAGAGGCCGGCGAGGCCGTTCACCTCGATGATGGCCTGTGCAGCGTCCAGGATCAGCTGACGAAGCTGCTCGGGGGTATGGGTAGAGCGACGTCCCATGTTTTCGGCCGGCCTGTTGCTGAGCGACGTACAGAATAAGGTCGCTTTGAGCTACACGGCAACCGCCAATGGACGCAACTGCGGCATAACACTTTCGTCAACGATCAGTTTCACTGCACGGACGGCCGTCATCCCGTGGGGTGACGGATCCGTCTGGCTCGGCGGGCTTCAGATGCTGCCGCCGGTGACGCAGTTGACGGGCTGGAGGTGCACACAGCTCGCATTGCGCGGTTTCAGGTAGAACTTTTCCGACAGGTCGAAGGCGCTCTCGATGAACACCTTGAAGATCAGCGGGGTGTAATTGTAGCTCGCCTCGGCGACAATCACGCTCTCCCCGGCGACCAGCAGGCCGGCAGGGATGCCGTTGTAAGTCGCATTTCTTGCGTAGGGCGTGCCGCCGCGATTGTCGCGCGACCAGTCGACGACATAGTTCAGGGCGGCCGGGTTGCCGGCCACGGCGTTCGCCTTGACGCTGACGATCTTCACCGTCAGCTGCGTCAGCTCGTAGGGTTCGATCAGCTGCTCGATGATCCTCAACTCGCTGTCGACTTGCGATACCGATAGCCCCTGGCTCGGCGCCCGCGCAATCAGATCGGCCGTGGAGGACGCCGCCTGTGTGACGCGCCGGTCGACGGTCAGGGCTTGGCTGAACTCGACCGCACCCACCAGCAGGAAGAACATCATCGGGACGATCATGGCGAACTCGACCGCCGCCATGCCACCCTTGTCATGAGCGAGTCGGCGCACGAGCCTGCCGACTCCGGCCATCGTGCGGTGGCGAGCATGCTTCACGAGGTTGCGCATTTTCTGGCTCCTGATTCTCGATATGGACCGACCGCGCCGCCGGGGCGGCGTCGGCCAGGCAGCATCAGTTGAAGGGCTCGGAGCGGAACACCGTCGTCGCCTGGATCAGGCGCGAGCCGTTCGACATGTCGCCTAGTCTCAGGAAGGGGATCTTGCCGGCCAGATCCCACTCGTAGCAGACCCACACCAGCACCACCTCGCTGGCGCCGCCCATGTCGAACTCGCTGGCGTTCGAGAGGCCGCCGTTATTGAGGCAGCGCGGCAGGCTGTCGGCCGTGATGTTGGTGGTGTCGGCGTAGCTCTTGACGTTGACGCGGACCTTGCCGACGCAATCGATGTGGCCGGGCACGTACTCGCAAACCTTCGCCTTGAACTGATCGGCGGTGTAGTTGGCGACCTGCGCCTGGCCGGTGCGCAAGAGGCGCGAGGCCTGCTCGACGGCATTCTCCAGTGTGAAGGTCGTGAAGAAGTAAAGGCCGACGCCGATGATGCCGAACAGCATCATCAGGAATGGCATGGCAACCATGGCGAACTCGACCGCCGTGACGCCCCTCGCATCGCGATGCCAGCGCGCAAGAAGCCCCGGGCGACGCCCTTCGGCATTGCCGGCCACATTCTGCTCAGCTCGACTCATTGCACTACGCCTCACACGTCACGGATCGATGCGTCCATGGCGATCAAATACGAGCCGAGTGAATGAACTCTTTTCCAAAGGGGCGGCGACGTGAGCTTGGTTAAGGAGCCGTAGCCTGCACGGGGGCCGATTGCCCTTGCAGCGCAACACATTGTTGACCGGTGGCGCGGGACCGTCGACCCGGTGCGGGCAAGAACGTGCGTCAGTGCGAAGGCGAGCTTGGACGGTAGACACCCGTCACAGGATCTCGTTCCAGTGTGCCCAGGTGCTTCTCGACGACGATGCCGGGCTCGTCGTGCGATGCGGGGCAGTCGGCGTTCCCCGTCTGCCGGTCCAAGCTCAAGTTCTCGATCACCTTGCGGGCGAGACGGAAGCCCGCGTAAAGCCCGGCTCCGGCGATCACGGCCGCAATCAGCGGTGGCATTCGTGGACTCCCTCTCCTTGAAGGCGATGACCATCCTATTTCAGTCCGCCCGCGAGTGCGAGAGTTCGTAGACGCGGTCGTCGACGCGGCCCATCCACCCACGGCGGGGCAGCCGCCGTCTCGCTGCCACTGGCTAGGCTTGCGCCGTCACAGACTCCTGCTGGCGAGGCTCCCGAAGGCTGCCTAGACTGGCTGGCGTGAGCCGACGCAACGTGCGCGGCCAGATGATCCAACCGAAGGATGACCCCGCAATGGCAGCCGAGATGAATGGGGCGGAAAGCCTGGTGCGCACACTGCTGGCGGGCGGCGTGAACGTTTGCTTCACGAATCCCGGCACCTCCGAGATGCATTTCGTCGCCGCGCTCGATCACGTGCCCGGCATGCGCTGCGTGCTGGGACTGTTCGAGGGCGTCGTCACCGGAGCGGCCGATGGCTATTATCGCATGCTCGACAAGCCGGCATCGACGCTGTTGCATCTTGGCCCGGGTCTCGCCAACGGCCTCGCCAACCTGCACAACGCCAAGAAGGCCAGCTCCGGTATCGTCAACATCGTCGGCGAGCACGCTACCTACCATATCGCCTACGATGCCCCGTTGACCTCCGACATCGAGGGCGTGGCCCGGCCGATGTCGCACTGGGTGAAGACGTCGCCTGACAGCCGCAGGATTGCCGCCGACGGGGCGCTCGCCATCGAGGCCGCACGACAGACGCCCGGCCAGATCGCGACCCTAATACTGCCCGCCGACACCGCTTGGGGTCCCGCCGACGGCGTTGCCGAGGCGGCTCCAGCAACCGCGCCGCCGAAGGTCTCCGAGGAAGCGGTGAAGTCTGCGGCCGCCATGCTGCGCAGCGGCAAGCGCGCGACTTTGCTGATGGGCGGCGCGGCCCTGCGCGAGCGGTGCCTCGCGCTCGCCGGCCGCATCGCAGCGAAGACCGGATGCGGCATCCTCACAGAGGGCGCCAACACGCGTCTCGAGCGCGGTGCGGGGCGCGTTCAGGTCGAGCGCATACCGTATGTCGTCGATCGTGCGCTCGGCGTCATGAAAGCGGCCGGGGACCTCGTGCTGGTCGGTGCGCGCGAGCCGGTGGCATTCTTCGCCTACCCGGACAAGCCGAGCCTGCTGATGCCGAAGGACGCCAGATCCACGAGGCTCGCCGGGACCGACGAGGACATGGAGGCGGCCCTGGCCGCGCTCGCCGACGAGCTCGGCGCTACGGGCGTGGCTCCCGCTCACGTCGCGGCGCCTCGCCGCCCTGCGATCCCGGATGGCGCCATCTCCCCCGTGACCATCGCCCCGATCCTCGGGGCTAAGATCCCGGAGGGCGCCATCATCGTCGACGAGAGCGTCACCACAGGACGTGAGTTCTTTCCCGAGACTGCCGGCGCGCCGCCGCACGACTGGATCAACAACCGCGGCGGCTCGATCGGCTACGGCATGCCGGTGGCCATCGGCGCGGCGATCGCGTGCCCGGACCGCAAGGTGATTGCCATGATCGGCGACGGCAGCGCCATGTACACGGTGCAGTCGCTGTGGACGATGGCGCGGGAAGGCCTCGACATCACGGTGATGATCTTCGCCAACGGCTCCTACAACATCCTGCGAGGCGAGCTGACCAATGTCGGCGTGCGCAATCCCGGCCCGCGCGCTGTGGATATGCTGTCGCTCGGCCGACCGGATATCGGCTGGGTCGGGATCGCGCGCGGCATGGGCGTCGAGGCCGCGCGCGTTACGGATTGTGCCGGGCTCGCCAAGTCGCTCGATGCGGGGCTCAGGTCGAAGGGTCCCTATCTGATCGAGGTGGTGGTGTAGGCGTAATGCGCGGCCGCGCGGCGGCGACGACCTTGTCCGCATGACGGGCACCTTCGCCGGCCGCTCCATTCACGCCAGCCGCGACGCCGGCGATCCACGCATCGACGCGAGGCGGGGATCACCCGGCGGCATGTACATCATGCGCGGCATTGACCCCTGCGCGGCACATCGGTGCGGCTTCAGGTCGGCAGCTCGCGGACGTGATATCGGCCGGCGACTGAAAAACCCGCAGAGACGTAAAGACTGATCGCAGCCGCGTTGTCGCTGTCGGTTTGCAGATAAAGGCGGAGTGCGCCCGTTGCTCCTGCCCAGTCCTCGATGGCGGCGAGGATGACCCTCGCCGCTCCTAACCGTCTGGCCGTCGGCAGCGTTGCCATGCACTGCACCGAGGCTAGCCCCCCATCGAGCACCGATAGACCGCTGGCAATCACCCTCCCGTCGCGCAGGCAGGAGACAAAGGTGCAAGGCTTTGGCACACCGGCAACCAGCCGCGGTGCCACCTCTCGTCGGCCTCCCGTCAAGCCTCCCAGGTAGACCGCCATCCAATCGGCGGTCGGCGCCTCGTGATGCACGACCGTGAGCGTCGTCGCCGACGACCGCCCCGGTATCGCCAGCGATCCGATCGGCTTTGCCATCGTGACGTGGTCGCCTTGGCGAGCCCAGCCTCGCTCCGCGAGGGCCGCATCGAGGCCCTCCGGCCGGTCGACCTCGGTGATCGTGAAGCGCGCGACGGCGCCACGCTGCCGATAGAACGATACGACGGCCTCAATCGAGGCGTCGAGATCGGTGCCGACATAATCGAGCGCCGACACTGTATTCGCGCGGACAGATCCACCGGACGACGACCGGGCAACCCAGCCGTCGATGCGTCTTGTCTCGAGCGCCGGCCAGCCTCGCACGGCGGCTCTCTCGATGGCAGCCAGCTCGATCGCTGCGGTTGCTCCCACCTGACCTGCCCCGAACATCGCAGCTGACCCCTGACGAGGGCCGTAGCGGAGGGAGCCTGCGCGACGCCTCCGGCCACGGCCGCACAACCATCCCTTACGACAAGGCCCGCCACAGCTCGCGCAGATCACCGATCTGCCCGAGCCCGCGCACCAGAGCGACGATCTCTCTCGCCTCGCGAGTGGAATAGCGCGCCGCGGCATTGTCGAGGAACTTGGCTTCGATCTCGGCGGGAGAAAGCGGCTCCTGCGGATCGCCCTTCGGATAGTCGCGCTGGCTCGTGAAGTTGCGGCCGTCCTTCAGCGTCACTGTCACCCGCGCCGGGAATTTCGCCGGATATTGAGCGGTGAGCGCGTCCACTGCCACGACATCGGTGACGGCGAGCACCCGCTGCACGTCCTCGCGCACGACGCGGTCATGCGTGAACTGCGCCTGCCCGACGGCCCGGTCCACGGCCGCCACCGCGCAGCAGTAGGGCACCGAGACGCGGGCGCCCATGCCGGTCGTCACCACCTTCTCCGAGAAATGCGACTTCACCGTCGAGTAGGTCTCGTTGACGATGCGCGCGATCTCCGCGGGCTTGATGTCGTGCCGTCTGACGACGTCGAGCGTCGCCTGGATCGGCGCGTGGCTCGCCAGGATCGACGGGAAGTATTTGAACCCGTTCTCCAGGATCTCCCACGTTGTGCCGAGCCCGTTGGTCAGTGCGTCGGTCTTCGGCTCCAGCGAGAAAGCGTTGATGTAGCCCTTCTCGTGCTCGAGCATCGTCGGCGGGCTGGTGCCGCCGATCTCGGCGAGCCGCGCCGATACGATGCCGTTGAACGACGCTTTGCCCGGATGCAGGCTCTTCGTCATGTCACCGTAGGAGAAGAATGTGTTGAGCCCCGCCGCTTGGGTTCCGGCGAAGCCGAGCGCCATGCGCGCCTGCTCGGCCGACAGCCCGAGTGCAGAGGCCGAGGCTGCCGCCGCGCCGAACGTTCCGTTGGTCGCCGTCGAGTGCCAGAAGCGATAGTGCGTCGGCATCACCGCCATGCCGACGCGAGCTGCCACCTCGTAGCCGGCGGTGACGGCGCAGACGATCTCCGCACCTGTCAGCCCGCGTTCCTCGGCGAGCGCCAGCGCCGGAGGCACGACCACCGACCCCGTGTGCAGCAGCGCGCGCTTGTGGGTGTCGTCGAAATCGGCGGCGTTGGCGAGCATGCCATTGGCGAGGGCCGCCAGGGCCGCGTCGGTCCGCTCCCCGGCCGCGCCCCAGATCAGGGCGCGAGGCTCGGCCCTGAACGAGCGGGCGAGGCCGCGTGCAACCTCGGCCTTCTCGCGATCGTCGCGCCACGCGGCAATGCCGCAGCCGAGCGTATCGAGTATGATGTCGCACGCCTGCGCGGCGACGGCGGGCGGCAGGATCTCGTAGCGGAGGCGGGCGGCGAACGCGCCGAGAACGGCTGTGGGGCTCTGGTCCAAGGTCATCGGCTCTGGCTTTCTCCTCGCGCTATTGTCGCCTCTGGGCCGCGTAACGCCCCGCGGCCGGTCGTAAGCTTCACCTGTGCCGGGGTTGACGCGGCGTTCCATTACATCTGCGGCGCGACGACCACGGTGCCTCGTTTGCCGCCCGCCTCGACCGCCATGTGCGCCGACGCCGTCTCCTCGAGCGGGAACGGCCCCACGACGCGATGCAGTCGCGGCGCTTCCTTGAGCCATCGCAGGATATCTGTCTGCGCCCGCTTTCTCGCCGCGTGCGGCGTGGTCGGCAGCAGGACGCCCTGGATCGTCACGTTCTTGCGCATCAGGAGCTGAAACGGCACCTCAGGTGCGGGATTGCCGCGCGTCGCATAGGCCGCGATGACGCCGTTCGCCGCCACGGCGTCCTTGGTCCAGTCGATGTTCCCGCCGAAATCGACGTCGACGATCCGGTTGGCGCCGGCCTCTTCTGTCTCGGCGAGAATCCTCGCCGCGAGATTCTCGTCGTCGCGATCGAGCACGATGTCGGCCCCGGCACGGCGCGCGTCCTCTGCCTGCCAGCCGCGCCCGGCGGTGGCGATCACTTTCGCGCCGGCCCACTTGGCGAGCTGGATGGCATAGTTGCCGACCGCCCCGCCACCGCCGGTCACCAGCACCCACTGGCCCTCGACCGGCCCTGATCCGAGCACGCATCGGTGCGCCGTCATGCACGGTATCCCGAGGCAGGCGCCGGCCTCGATGGGCACGGTGTCGGGCAGCGCCGTCACGAGATCGGCGTCGAGTGCGATGTACTCCGCGCCTGTGCCGTGCGTCCTGCCGTTCCGTTGTCCGTTGTAGAGCCAGACCCGCTCGCCCTCGGCCAGATGCGAGACGCCCGGTCCGAGCTTGTCGACCACGCCGGCGCCGTCGCTGTGGGCGATGACCAGTGGAGCCTCCATGCGATAGCCGGAGCCGGCCCGCCGGTAGCAGTCCGCTGGATTGACGCCGGAGGCCATCAGCCGGATGCGAGCCTCGCCCGGCGCCGGCTCGGGCATCGGCTGCTCGCCGACGATCAGCACATTGTCTGCGGGTCCCGTTCTCTCGTACCAGACTGCACGCATTCCGCCGCCCCTGCTGATGGCCGTTGTCCGGACAATTTGGCCCTTGTCGCTCGGCCGGACAACGTCATACTTCCCGCAGCCCAACCGCAGCCTGCAGAGCCGCCCATGCCGCAGTTCACCTTCGAGCCCGTCACCATGCCGCCCGAGGCGAGAAGGCTCAGGGCCGAGGTCCGCGCCTTTCTCGACGAGGAGATCGCCACCGGCGGCTTCTCGCCCACCGTCGGGGCCATGGTCGAGGCCGATCCCGCATTCTCGCGAAAAGTCGGAGAGCGCGGTTGGCTCGGCATGACCTGGCCCAGGGAGTACGGTGGCGGCGAGCGTTCGTCACTCGAGCGCTTCGTGGTGATCGAGGAGCTGCTCGCCGCTGGCGCGCCAGTGATGGCCCACTGGATCGGCGAGCGCCAGTCGGGCCCGCAAATCCTGCGGCACGGCAGCGAGCGCGCCAAGAGGACGATCCTGCCTGAGATCGCTGCTGGCCGATGCTACTTCGCCATCGGCATGAGCGAGCCGGACACCGGCTCCGATCTGGCGAGCGTGAAGACGCGGGCGGTTAAGGCCGAGGGCGGCTGGCGTATCACGGGGCGCAAGGTGTGGACGAGCTATGCGCACCGCGCCCACTATCTGATCGCCCTCGTGCGCACCTCCGGTTCGCCCGAGCAGCGCCATCATGGGTTGACCCAGTTCATCGTCGACGTGAAGTCGCCGGGCATTTCCGTTCGGCCGATCTACAACCTCTACGGCGGCCATGACTTCAACGAGGTCACCTTCGACGATGTTTTCGTGCCGGAGGACATGACGGTCGGCGGCGAAGGCCGCGGCTGGGACATGGTCGTCTCAGAGCTGGCATTCGAGCGGTCGGGACCGGACCGGTTCATGTCGACGTATCCGCTGCTCGTCGAGGCTGTGAGCGAGCTCGGGCCTGATCCCGAGCCGATGGCGGCAGCAGAGGTCGGCCGCCTGGTTGCCAATCTCGCCACATTGCGGCGGATGTCGGTGTCCATAGCCGGCATGCTGAACGAAGGTAAGTCGCCGGTGACGGAGGCCGCGCTCGTCAAGGACCTCGGCACCACGTTCGAGCAGGAAATCCCCGAGGTCGTCCGCCGCGTGCTCCCGATCGAGCCGAGGGGCATGGTCGGGGCCAATGGCTACGCCGACCTCCAACAGCTCTCGCAGATGCAGTGCGTGTCCTACTCGATCCGGGGCGGCACGCGCGAGATCCTGCGCGGCATGATCGCGCGCGGCCTCGGCCTTCGCTGACCCCGCCGGATGCTGGTGGGCATCCGAAGGTGCAAAGGAGACCCGCCGGATGCTGGTGGGCATCCGAAGGCGCAGAGGAGACGCGCCGGATGCTGGTGGGCATCCGAAGGCGCAAAGGAGACGCGCCGGATGCTGGTGGGCATCCGAAGGCGCAAGGAGAATACAATGAGCGAGATGCGCGACGAGATGCTTCGAACCCTCGACCGGATTGTCGAGGACACGGTCACAATCGCCGTCCGAGAGGCGGCCGACGAAAGGGCCAGCGGAGGCAGGGCCGGCGGCGCGGAAGGCTTTGTTGCCGCACCGCTTTGGAAGGCGCTTGAGGAGGCCGGCATTACGGCTATCGGTGCTGGCGGAGACGACGACGTGGCCTTCGCCGATGCGATGGAGTTGGTGCGCCGTGCCGGCTACCACGCCCTCCCGGTGCCGGTCGCCGAGACGATTATCGCCCGCCGGGTGCTGACTCGCGCCGGCATCGCGGCCCCCGAGGGCGCGATGACGCTGGCGCCACCGGGCGCGGGTCCGCTGCCGACGTTTGCCGACGGCAAGCTCGCCGGCACGGCCAAGAGCGTGCCCTATGGCCGCAGCTCCGGTCATGTCTTGGTGGCGACGTTGAGCCATCTCCATCTGGTCGATGCCCGTGAGGCCGTTGCCGCCCGGGGCAGCAACATCGCCGGTGAGCCGAGCGATACGATCGATCTCGCCCGGGCGCGGCTCGTGGCGCGCGCTCCGGTCGCCGATGCCGACGCGATCGTCGCTGTCGAGGGTGCACTGGTTCGGGCAGTGCAACTCTCGGGTGCTCTCTCGGCCGCGCTCGACCACTCCCTGACCTGGGTCAACGACCGCATCCAGTTCGGCCGGCCGATCGCCAAGCACCAGGCCGTCCAGCATCTCATGGCCCAGCTCGCGGAGGAGGCTGCGGCGGCGGGCGCCGCTGCGGATCTCGCCATCGAGGCTTCCGCCAGCGCACCGGATCTGATGGCGGTGGCGATCGCCAAGTCCCGCACGGGCGAGGCAGCCGGCAAGGCCGCCAACATCGCCCACGCCGCCTTCGGCGCCATGGGCTTCACGCGGGAGCATGCTCTGCACTATACCACGCGACGGCTGTGGTCTTGGCGCAACGAGTTCGGGTCCGAGGTCCATTGGCAGACCCAAATAGGCCGCGCGGTAGCTGCGGCGGGCGGCAGAGGGCTGTGGCCATGGCTGACTCGCGCCGATTGAAGAGCCGCCACCGGCGCCGTTTCCGGCTGATTTCCCGGAGGCGGTAGGACGAGACCTTGCTGGCGGGCGCCGAGAGGCTGAAAACAGTGCGGCTGGCGCCTCTTTTTCTGGCAATTCGATCGATGTGATGATTGTGTTGGCAGGCCGCCACATGTTTCCGCAGTGTTGCGCGTTACAGACACGTCATTTGCAATTGTGCCTCAGGCACCACATTTCATAGCTTGGACCTTCGAGAATCGGCCACCATCACGGCACGGGCTCGGACGTCAAGGGGGTCTGGCGCGGCGCAGTCGCGCAGCGAACTAATCCCCGGAGTGCCGAGTGCGGATAGTCTTGTGCGACGGGACGGCCATTCGGTGTCGGTTGCGGGGCTGAAGGGCCGGGTCTGGACGAGCGGCGATAGCCGGTTGGTGCTGCGCTCCCTGCGGCATCGTTTCGAAGGCCCATTGCCGAGCTTCGACGCAGGCGGACCCGAATGAACCGGGTATTGGCTCACGACGTTTCTTTTCACCGGGACGAGGATTGCCATCAACCAGACCCGATCTTGAGATAGGATGTATAGGTCATCGAGACGGTGACGGGTGGCATGGGACGCGGAGGGGCAGGCGGACCGACGACAACCACAATAGGAACCAACCACCGCAGGACAACGAAATGGCGACGGGCAGCGAGATCTTCGACGTTTACGCGCAGGCATACGACCGTCAGAAGCAGGTCGTCATGTCCATCCGTGATTATCTCGAGGGCTGCAGGAAGGACCCCTCGATGTATGCGAGCGCCGCCGAGCGCATGCTGACTGCGATCGGCGAGCCGAAGGTGGTGAACACGGCAGACGATCAACGCCTCGGCCGCATCTTCATGAATCGGACCATCAAGGTCTATCCGGCCTTTGCCGACTTCTACGGCCTCGAGGAGACGATCGAGCGCATCGTCGGGTATTTCCGTCACGCCGCGCAGGGGTTGGAGGAGCGCAAGCAGATCCTCTACCTGCTCGGACCGGTCGGTGGCGGCAAGTCCTCTCTCGCCGAGCGCCTCAAGGACCTGATGGAGAAGTGCCCCATCTACGTTCTCAAGGCGGGCGACGAGATTTCCCCGATCTTCGAGAGTCCCTTGGGCCTGTTCAATCCCGAATCCATGGGGCAGATGCTCGAGGACAAGTACGGCATCCCGCGCCGCGCGCTGATGGGCTTCATCAGCCCATGGGCCGTCAAGCGGCTCGACGAGTTCGGTGGCGACATCTCGAAGTTCACCGTCGTCAAGCTCTACCCGTCGAAGCTGCGCCAGATCTGCGTTGCGAAGACGGAGCCGGGCGACGAGAACAATCAGGACATCTCGGCCCTCGTCGGCAAGGTCGATATTCGCCGCCTCGAGCACTACGGTCAGAACGACGCGGACGCGTACTCCTACTCGGGCGGGCTCAACCGCACGACGCAGGGCCTTCTCGAGTTCGTCGAGATGTTCAAGGCGCCGCTCAAGATGTTGCATCCGCTGCTGACGGCAACGCAGGATCGAACCTACGTCGGCACCGAGAACGTCGGCGCCATACCTTACCAGGGCATCATCGTCGCCCACTCGAACGAGAGCGAGTGGCAGTCGTTCAGGGCCAACCGGACCAACGAGGCGTTCCTCGATCGAATCTGCGTGATCAAGGTCCCGTACTGCCTGCGCGTGACCGAGGAGAAGAAGATCTACGACAAGCTGCTCAAGGCATCCGAGCTCGCCGAGGCGCCGTGCGCTCCCGGCACGCTGGAGATGCTGGCGCAGTTCTCCGTCCTGTCGCGCCTCAAGGAGCACGAGAACTCTCAGCTCTACTCCAAGATGCGGGTCTATGACGGCGAAAGCCTGAAGGACACGGACCCGCAAGCTCGGACCATGCAGGAGTACCGGGACGCCGCCGGTGTGACTGAGGGCATGGACGGCGCCTCGACACGGTTCGCCTACAAGATTCTGTCGGAGACATTCAATTACGATAGCCACGAGATCTGCGCCGATCCCGTGCATCTGATGTTCGTGCTCGAGCAGGCGATCAAGCGCGAGCAGATGCCCGAGGATACCGAGACCCGCTATCTCGAGTTCATCAAGGAGGAGTTGGCACCGCGCTACGCGGAGTTCGTCGGCAACGAGATCCAGAAGGCCTACCTCGAGAGCTACAACGATTACGGCCAGAACCTGTTCGATCGTTACGTGGCGTATGCGGATGCCTGGATCGAGGATCACGATCACAAGGACCCGGATACCGGACAGCTCATGAGCCGGGAGCTCCTCGACCAGGAGCTTTCGAAGATCGAGAAGCCAGCCGGCATCGCCAATCCCAAGGACTTCCGCTACGAGGTCGTAAAGTTCTCGCTTCGTGCCCGCGCGCGGAACGGCGGCAAGAACCCGGATTGGACGAGCTACGAGAAGATCCGCGATGTCATCGAGCGGCGCATGTTCAGCCAGGTCGAGGATCTGTTGCCGGTGATCTCGTTCGGCGCCAAGCGGGACTCGGATTCCGAGCGCAAGCATCACGACTTCGTGGAGCGCATGGTATCCCGCGGATACACGCAGCGTCAGGTGCGCCGCCTGGTCGAGTGGTACATGCGCGTGAAGAAGGCGGGATGATCGTTATCGCCTCTCCCCGATGCGTTGCGGGGAGAGGCGTTTCACCGTGCCTCCCCTCGGTGTGCTGCAACGGTCATGGCAAGCAAGGTCCGTCCAACCGAGCTGCCAGTGTCCCTCTCGCTGGCATCCGTTCCTGAGAGCGTTCTGATCGAGGCCGTGCCCGTAAGCGAGGAAATCGCCGATGAACATCGTTGATCGTCGCCTCAATCCGAAGTCCAAATCGCTCGGCAACCGGCAGCGCTTCGTGCGCCGTGCCAAGGCTGATATTCGCGACGCCGTGAAGGACGCCCTCAAGAAGCGCAAGGTGACGGAGGTCGAGGGTTCGGAGCGGATCACCATACGCTCGAAGAGCGTGCGCGAGCCTGCGTTCGGCCACGGACGCGAGGGCGGGATTCGCGACTACGTCCTGCCCGGCAACCAGGATTACAAAGTCGGCGACAAGATCCCGAAGCCGCAGGGCGGCGGCGGTGGTGGCCGCGGCGGCAAGGCCAGTGCAGACGGTTCGGGCGAGGACGATTTTGTCTTCACCCTCTCGAAGGACGAATTCCTCGACGTGTTCTTCGAGGATCTGAAGCTGCCGAACCTCGTCAAGAATCGCCTGAAGGACCTGAAGAACCCGCTGCCGCAGCGTGCCGGGTTCACGTCCGATGGTCCGCCGGCGAAGCTCGCCCGGATACGCACTCTGCGTCGGAGCCTCGCCCGCCGCATCGCCTTGAAGCGGCCCAAGACCGAGGAGGTGCGTCTGCTCGAGGAGGAGATCGCGCGCTACGAGGCCGAGAATCCCCGTAACGAGGTGCTCATCGCGGAGCTGAGGACGCGTCTCGAGCGACTGCTGCGGCTGCGCAGGACCATCGCCTACGTCGACCCCATCGACCTGCAGTACAACCGGTTCGACAAGGTGCCGCGTCCGACCACCCAGGCGGTCATGTTCTGCATGATGGACGCCTCGGCCTCGATGACCGAGAATTTGAAGGACCTGGCCAAGCGCTTCTTCATGCTGCTGCATGTGTTTCTGTCGCGGCACTACAAGGAGGTGCACGTCGTCTTCATCCGTCACACGTCGACCGCGGCCGAGGTCGACGAGGAGACGTTTTTCCGAGGTGTCGAGACCGGCGGCACTGTGATCTCGACCGCGCTCGAGGAAATGAACCGTATCGTCAAGGAGCGCTACTCGCCGGCGGACTGGAACATCTACGCGGCCCAGGCCTCCGACGGCGACAACATCCCGGACGACATGGGCAACTGCTTGGAGTTGGTCGAGAACCATCTGCTGCCCGCCAGCCAGTATTTCGCCTACATCGAGGTCTCGGAGCATTCCGGGCCCGGCGAGACCATCGTCTGGCATAGCTACGGGGAGCTGGCTCGCCGCCACAAACACTTCGCCATGCGCCGGGTGACTAACCCGGGCGAGATCTTCCCCGTGTTCCACGAGCTGTTCTCGAGCTCGGCCGCTTGAGCGGACGCCGCTGCCCCGTGCCGTGAATGGGCCATCGGGGAAACGGTGCGGAGCGGCCAGGAAGGTGTGACCGGGCGGCCGCCCCGCACATAGGATTAGCCGGGCAAGGAGAGCACAGCCCGATGACCATGATCGCCAACAAGCCTCTGTTCGACGGCCCAGACTGGAATTTCGAGCTGATCGGGCGCACCTACGACGCGATCGAGGAGATCGGCGTCGGCGAGATGGGCCTGTCGCTGTACAAGAACCAAATCGAGGTCATCACCGCCGAGCAGATGCTCGACGCCTACTCGTCGATCGGCATGCCGCTGATGTACCGGCACTGGTCGTTCGGCAAGCGTTTCGCCCGCGACGAGATGATGTATCGCAAGGGTGCTCGCTCCCTCGCTTTCGAGATCGTCATCAACTCGGACCCCTGCATCAACTACATCATGGAGGAGAACTCCATGACCATGCAGTGCCTGGTCATGGCGCACGCCGCCATGGGCCATAATCACTTTTTCAAGAACAATTACCTGTTCAAGCAATGGACCCAGGCCGACGCCATCCTCGAGTATCTCGCATTTGCCAAGCGCTTCGTCTCGGAGTGCGAGGAGAAGTATGGCCTCACACAGGTCGAGCTGGTGCTTGACGCCGCCCATGCGCTGATGAACCAGGGAGTGAGCAGGACGGCGGGCGCCCGCCGCAGGTTCGACCCGCGCCGCGAGCGCGAGCGCGAGCAGGCCCGCAGGGACTACGAGATCGAGATCTACAACGAGCTTTGGCGCACTCTGCCGAGCCAGCCGAAGAAGGAGGAGGAGCGCAGCGACGAGTCGAAAGCCGAGCAGCGCGCCCTGCTGCTGCCAGAGGAGAACCTGCTCTACTTCCTCGAGAAGAATGCGCCGAAGCTGGCCGGGTGGAAGCGCGAGCTGTTGCGCATCGTCCGAGTGCTGGCACAGTATTTTTACCCGCAGCGCCAGACCAAGGTGATGAACGAGGGGTGTGCTACCTTCGTGCATTACGAGATCATGAACCGCATGTACGAGAAGGGCCTGGTCACCGAGGGCTCGATGCTCGAATTTGCGCACATGCACGCGGCGGTCGTCTATCAGCCCGCGTTCCATGAAAAGCACTACAGCGGCCTCAACCCTTATGCGCTCGGTTATGCCATGATGCGCGATATCAAACGCATCTGCCTCGAGCCGACCGAGGAGGACTTGCGCTGGTTTCCGGATTTCGCAGGCAATCAGGATCCGATGGGCACCCTCAGGCAGGCGTGGGCTGACTTCCGCGACGAGAGCTTCGTTCTTCAGTACCTCTCGCCGAAGGTGATGCGCGATTTCCGGCTGTTCCACCTGAAAGACAATGCCGAGAGTCCGGCGATGCGCGTCGAGGCCATCCACGATGAGCAGGGCTATCGCAACGTGCGGCGCATGCTTGCGCGGCAGTACGACGTCTCGACCCAGGATCCCGACATCCAGGTGACGGACGCCGATCTCGCGGGAAGCCGCCGCTTGGTGCTCACGCATAACGTCCGCAACGGCATCCTCCTCGACAAGGAGGAGTGCGATCGCACGCTGATGCACGTCGCCAGGCTGTGGGGCTACCGCGTGCGGCTGGTCGAGGTCGACCAGGCGTCCGGTCGCAAGCTCCGCGAGCACGAGACGCTGCCTCTGCCGTGACCGGTCGCGATAGCTTGGCGTGATTCGCCTGTCGTACGCGCCGCCAGCCTCGCCTGATCCGAAGTGGTCAGCGTGTTAACGCATTGTTGAGATTCACTGCTTAGCCTGTTGGGAATCTTCAGTGATTCCCGGCCATCCGAGGCCGCCATGGGCTGGCAGATGATCATCGAGAAGTTCGGCACGCTGAGCGTGATCGTGGGCAGCAAGGCCCTTGGCATTGTGGCCTTCGTATCGTCCGGCATGGCGCTCTCAATGGCCGGTCGTGCAGCGACCGCAGCCGCCGTGGCGCTCGTGCCTGGCGCTGCCCGTCCTGGGCCGGTCGTCACCGTGCCGCGCCGGCGCCTTGACAGCGCAGGCCAATGGAGCCGCCTGACCCGAGGCACCGGTGGCACCGCCGCCATCGCTGCCCGGGCACGCGATCTGCACGAGAAGGCCGGGGCAGGTCTTGCGGCAACGTCGGTGGAGCTCGAGAAGCTCCATCGAGAGCTGGCTGCTATCGGACCCGCCTCGTCGCGCACGTAGTGAGCCACCGCCTCACGGCAGCACGATGCCCTGCAGCTTCAGCCAGCCTAGCACGAGCGTCACGCTGACCACCGACAGCAGCGTCGATACCGCGACCGAGCCTGACACCGAGGCAACAGCCCTGTCGTAGCGTTGCGCGAAGATGAAAGCGTTGGCACCCACCGGCATCGCCACATAGATCACGAGCGCACCGGCCCACACCCGCGGCAGCTGGAACACCTCCGTCGCGAGCCAGAACGCCAGCGCCGGGTAGGCGACCAGCTTCATGAGGCACAGCGTTGCAACCGTCGGTCCCTCGCCGCGAACCGGATAGGCGGCCAGCGCCATGCCGAGCGCAAAGAGCGATACGGGTATGGCGGCTCCCGCCATGAGCTCCAGCAGGCGCGCCGGCACTGCCGGCAGCGCCAGCCCGCTGGCTCGCCAGAGCAGTCCCGTAGCCAGCGCGATGATCAGCGGATTGGTGGCCATGTCCCAGACCACTGATCCGAGCGCGGCGAGCCATGCGCGGCCCCCGGAATGGCGCGCGATACCCATGTGCAGGGTGCCGAAAAGCCAGAGGAAAATGGTCTCGCAGGTTGCGAGGAACGCCATCGGGGTCGCTGCCTCCGGCCCGAGGGCGAGCAGGATCACGGGAAAGCCGAGCATGACGCCGTTGGAGAAGCAGGCGCCCATGGCGATGGCCGGCGCGTCGTCAGGCGCGCGGCGGAGCAGGGCGACCGAGACGAGTGTGGCGGCGATCCACGTCGCAGCGATGCCGGTGAGGTAAGTCGCCGCCAGCATGAACGGCGACACTGGTGTTGCGCCGGCAGTGGCCATCGCGCGAAACAGCAGCGCCGGCATGGCCACCTTGTAGCCGAACGCAGCGAGCACACGCGCCGCACCCGGCTCGAGATAGCCTGACTTGGCCGCAATGAAACCCAGTCCAATCAGGCCGAAGACAGGTGCGATCAGCTGCAATATGTCGAGCATCGGCTCCTACAGCCCGAATCGGGCCCAGAGGGGCGCGCGCCTCGAGCGCGCTGATCAAGCCTTCGCTGAGGCCGTCCGTCAACCGGCCGTACCCAGCGATGGGTGGAGCGTCCCCGTTCGACGTCCGCCGCAGCAGCCGCGTTATCAGCCCGCCACCTCCCGCCGACACCGCCTTCAGACGCACCTTGTCGCCGTGCACCGCGCGCATGCGCGAGCGCAGGTCGTCGATGCCATCCACCAGCCCAAGCTCGTGCGCCTTCGATCCGGACCAGAAGGCCCCCGAGAACAATTCCGTGTCGGGCGCCGTCAACTTTTGCGATCGCCGCTCTTTGACGATGGCGATGAACGCATCGTGCACCTGCCGCTGCACCTCCCGCAGGCGTGCCACATCCTCGGCCCGCTCAGGCAGGAACGGGTCGAGGAAGGCCTTTTCGGTGCCGCTGGTATGGACCCGGCGCTCGATCCCGAGTTGTGCTATGGCCTTGTCGAGCCCGAAACTGGCCGAGATCACGCCGATCGAGCCGACGATCGAGGACGGGTCCGCGTAGATTTCGTCGCCCGACAGCGCGAGGAAATAGCCGCCCGATGCCGCCACGTCCTCACAGAACACATAGACGCGCTTTTTGCGTTCCTCGGCGAGTTGCCGGATGCGCTTGAAGATCAGGTGCGATTGCGCAGGCGAGCCGCCGGGCGAGTTGATCGTGATCGCGACCGACGGCGTCTTGGACAGCGTGAACGCGCGCTCGATGGCACTCGCCGTCGTCGCCAGTGAAATCCCGGGGCGAAGCGGCGTCGCCATGCCGATTGGTCCAGAGAAGCGCAGGACCGGGACGACCGGTCTGCGAGAAAGCCATCCCATGGTTTGCCGACAGTCCTATGTTTTGCATCGCGAGGCGCGCGCCAGTGGTCGCGCCGGACATTGCCATAGCCGGGATGGGCGGTCATCTGCCTCGCCCGCTCGCTCCGCGTGGCCGCGCGCTGCGCTCGATTGACGCGAGGCCGCAACGCAGCTAGCGACCGAGGCGAGCTTGCTATCCGAGGCCTTTCGTCATGCAGCGCATTTCGCTCGAGCCCAGATCCGGCTGGCAACAGAAGCTGGCTGAGCTCGGCATGGACCTGGGCGATGGCGATGGTCCCCCCTCGCCGTACTGGGCCGAGGACGCCGCCTACGTTCTCGCGGAGGATGCCGTCGAGGCCTTGCATATCGCCATCGAGGAGTTGGCCGGCATGGTGGAGACGGCCGTCGGCCACGTTGTCGAGCACCATCGCTTTGCCGAGCTCGGTATCTCCGACGCCCTCGGCCGGCTCGCTGCCGCGAGCTGGGAGGCCGACGAGCCGTCGCTCTATGGCCGCTTCGACCTGCGCTGGGACGGCCGGGGCCCGCCGAAGCTGCTCGAGTACAATGCCGACACGCCGACCGCGCTGTTCGAGGCGTCCGTCGTGCAGTGGCATTGGCTCGAGGAGCGTTTTCCAGACGCGGATCAATACAATTCCATCCACGAGGGGCTGATCGAGACGTGGCGGCGGTGGGGCGCGGACGCCCACCAGGCGCGTGTGCATTTTGCTTGCGTGCCTGAGGATGACGACGATCTGATCACCACGGCATATTTGCAGGACACGTGCATCCAGGCAGGCCTCGAAGGCCGATTCCTCGACCTCTCCGATCTCGGCTGGGACGGCCGGCGGTTCGTCGATCTCGAGGGCGACGCCATCGCTGCCCTGTTCAAGCTTTATCCATGGGATTGGATGGCCGAGGAGCCGTTCTTCGAGCACCTCGCTGCAGCGGGGCCCAAGATGCTGGAGCCCGCCTGGCGCGTCGTCGCTGCAAGCAAAGGCATCCTCGCGGTGCTGTGGGAGCTGTTTCCCGGGCACCCCTGCCTTCTGCCCGCCGCCTTCGACCCGTCGTGCATCTCCCGCCCGACGATTCTCAAGCCGCTGTTCGGGCGCGAGGGTGCGAATATCCTCGTCGAAGGCCATGCCGGCGGCACTGTCGTGACCGATGGCCCGTACGAGGAGATGCGCACCATTGCGCAGGCATTCCACGCCCTTCCGGAATTCGATGGCTGGCATCCGGTGGTTGGCGCATGGATGATTGGCGGCGAGGCACGCGGCATCGGCATCCGTGAGGAGAGAAGCCTCGTGACTGGCCGCGGCGCTCGCTTCGTTCCCCATCTTTTCGAGAAGGGAGCGTGAGCAGCCGCGACCCTGGTGAATCGCTGCGTGCAACGGGTCACCGCTCATCGACGATCGTCACGATGCGCCGCGACGACGGCTCGACAATGGCGACCCGGTTGTTCGGCAGGACGACGAACCTGCAGTCTGCGATGTCTCGTACCTCGCGTCGCACCGGCTCGGGGAAGGCAAGGATCTCGACGGTATCGGGCACGTTCACGCCGATCGAGATGCCGGGCAGCGTCATCGGACGGTGCGCATTGACCAGCGCCATCACTTGCCGGCGCTCGCTTCGGTCAAGCTCGACCTGGCAGCGGTCGCCATCAGCCGCCGCCGACCGGCTGCTCCCACCCGACGAGACATAGATATAGCCGGTCTCTGCCTCGACCCAGCCGACGACCACGAAGGTGGCAGGCTCGACGATGACGTAGCGATCCTCCACCCACACGAAGCGATGACCGCGATAGCGGGGCTCGATCTCGACGATGTACTCGGGAACCTCATAGTACGTGAGCGTCCGGGGCAGTCGCCGGCCGACGTCGATCGAGACATTGATGTTGGTGTGGTGCCGAACGCGGTCGCGCTGGGCCCGGAACACCTCACGCACACGGGTCCGCTTCTGATCGTCGACCTCGACGCGCTGCGCTTGCCCGTCCGCCGATGCTTGTCCGCCAGCCGTGCCAGCTTTTCCTGGTCCCGCGCGCTGGCTGTCGCCTGGTGCGCGGTCCTTGTCGCTGACCGATTTGGCCGGATCCTGCTTCGACTGGCCGGCTGTGCTCTTGTCGGCTGGTTGACTGCCCTTCTTGCCATCGGGCTCGGCGGTTCGGCGATCGGCCTTGCCCTTTTCGGGCGCGTTTTGTTTGCCATCGGGCTCGGCGGTTCGGCGATCGGCCTTGCCCTTTTCGGGCGCGTTCTGTTTGGCATCGGGCTCGGCGGTTCGGCGATCGGCCTTGCCCTTTTCGGGCGCGTTTTGTTTGGCACCGGGCTCGGCGGCGCGGCGGTCGGCCTTGCCCTTCTCCTGGCCTTTCGGCTCTGCGGACTGAGCCTCTTTTGGCGCCTCGCTGCCCCTGCGCTCGCCGGCCTGCTGGCCCGCCCGTGGCTGTCCCGCTTGGCTTTTGCTCTCAGCTGGAGCGGATTGCTGCGCGCCTTGTCCCTGGCCGCCCGCCGGGCCCTCGTCTCCTTTTCGTCCCTGTGCCGATACGAGCATCGTGCTCGCGAGCAGCATGGCTGTTGCCAGTGTGATGACACGGACTTGCATGTGTTTCACTCCTTTCGCGGTTTCTCGAGGCCGGGCGCCATCGGCGCCCGCGCGGCCTCCCGTTGCGCCGTGCACACGTAATGAGCAAAACAGCGTCCCAGTTCCCGCAGCCGCGACGGGCAAGGGGTTTGGAACCGTCGACCGTCGGGGGGCGTTCGAGGCCAACGTCCATCGTCTTCGAGGCGCGCCATGAACCCGGTTTCGTTGGCAATTGCGGCAGTCGCCATGATGGCCGTCGCGCAACCGGCCTCGGCGCACGAGTCACACTCCGGCCAGGACTATTCCCGGTTCCGTCAGACGAATGGTGCGTCTTGCTGCAGTGGCCAGGACTGTCGGCCCGTGGCCTATTCGGTAAGGCCGGACGGCTCGGTCATGATGTTCCCGGAAGGCCGTGTGGTCATTGTCGAGCGCGAGCGTGTGAACCCATTGCTCTCCGACGACGGGCAAGCTCACTGGTGTGGGGTCATGCTGCCGGGCGGCCGCTCGATGACGTTTTGTGCGATTCTGCCGAGCCAGGTCAGCTGGCACGATCAGCATCGCCCCCACGCCCAGTTGGACGGGCCACGGTCAGCTGCCGCCAGTCCGGCTCGTCCGTCAGGCCACCACTGACCGCCGACAGGTCATTCGAGATTGCCCGCGGAGGCGATAGAACATTCGCCCGAAAATATCTCCTTTGAGCTCTCGCCGATAATCCCTGTAATCGAGGATCGGATCCCAGGGAGCTTCCTCGTCCAGGACGGCTTCGAATCCGGCTTTGGCCAGCGTATCGCGCATCGCGTCCCGGTTTTTTCGGTTCTGGAACTCGGCGAGCACCAGCACCGTCCGTGACAGATCGAGATGTGCGAGAACGGAGGCTTCGCCCCCTTCGATATCGAGCTTGACGATCTCGGGCGACGGCAGCGTGGCGGGGTCTACGACGTCGACCTCGATCCAGCTGCCTTCGGCGCTCTCGATGAACGTGTCGCCAGCGTAGCTCTGCAGTCCGGCCTCTCCATCGCCTGCGTATCGCGAGAAGAATTTCTCCCGCCGGGGGCCGCCTGGAAACAACGCTGCATTGTGGATCGTGATGCCGTCGTGCCCAGCTGTGTTGCGCTTGAGGAGTTCGAAGGTCCCGGGATTGGGCTCGAACGACGTGATCCGGCTGCTCGGCCAGCGCAAGGATGCCCAAAGGGCGAAAGAGCCGACGTTCGCACCGACGTCGAGGATGTCGAGGCCGGTACCGTCGTGATGGCTCTCGTACTCGCCCCGGAACACGTAGTCGACCGGCGCCTGCATGGCTTCAGGGCACTCTACGGTTATCGGAATAGGTGCCACGAAACGGTAGCTCGGCATAAACGTACTCCCTGTCTATGGGCCGGCAGTGCTTAAGCACACTTGGCTTATGCCAACAATGGCCGGGGAGCGTGCCCTGAAGTGCCAAAAGCGAAAAAAATAGCGCTCGATACGCGATCAGATGACAAAAAAGTGCCACATACGAAAGCGCCGACCCGCAGGCCGGCGCTCCTGTCGACCAAGATATTGCCAGCCGCTGTCCATCTGGCTCATGGCACGGAGATGGGGCTGCACATGGTCATCATTCGTCGGAATGAACCGACGGGGTGCGGGTGGCGCTGACCAGCCCGCTGCGTTGTCCAATTTCTAGGCGGCGTTGCAGCCCTGTGCTCCGCTTGTCACGCGGTGCCTGATTGGGCTGCTCGGTCGTGGCCCCACATCGAGGCGGGGCCCGTTCTTCTGCCCGGCGGGGTCATGGCTACCTCCACGTGCCCGATGAGGCGAGGCCGGTCGCTCTGCAAAGCCGAGGAATTGGGGAACTGCCCTGCCAATTCCACCTTCATTCCCACGTCATTCTGAGAATGGTGGCTCCGGCAACCGGTCAGAAACAATCGCGCGCCGGTAGATACAAGTCAAGCCCTTGCACAAATGCAGGCTCGCCTTCCTGTGCTCGAGATCGCAATTGCCATGCGGGCTTCACGGGTGGATTTCCGCCAGCTCCAGCAACACGCCGTTGGCCTCTGCCGGGGCGACCTTCACGATCTTGGGCGTGACGACGCATGCTTTGGCTCCCACGGCGTTCGCCGCTGCCATCCCATCGGTCACGGTGAGCGCGATCGTAATCGCGCCCTCGTCGGGAATCCCGGCCAGCGGCACGCCCGGATGCCGCCGCTCCAGGGTGGCCCGGTCGAGAAATACGAAATCACCGCGCCCCGACCCGGTTTCGACACGCAGGGCACTGTCGGCGAGGCGCTCGGGCGTGCGGTCGATGAGCCGGCCCATGTGCGCGGCGGCTGCTACGGGATCGGGCGAAAGCATCTCGACGCGATCTATGCGCGTCGCTGTGTTGGCGTGACGCGTCAGCTCCGGGATCCACACGTTCTCACGCGTGAGATGCTGGCAGGCGAACACGCGCAGCCCGCCCGGCCGTTCCTCGACGGGCCACACGAAGGTGCGGAACCGTGCTTCCACTTTGCGCCTGTCGGGCATGTCGACCGGTCTTCCGAAGTCGTAAGGGCCGAGCGCCGCGAATCCGCGCGCTTTGAGCTCGGCGACACCTTCGTCGGCATCCGTGCCCGTGAAGGCGGCACGCTCAATTCCCTCGCCGCGGCGCGCAAGGAAGGCTCGTCCCGGCGCGTTGCGCTCGGTCTCCGCAATCACGCCGATCAGCTCGAGGTAGTCGTGTCCGAGCATGATGGTGTGGTTGGCCGTACCCATGACGGCCGTATGCATTCCCCGCGGCGAGACCGTGAATCCGAGGCTGGCCCACCGCCGGGCGCCTTCGGCGAGATCGCGCGTCATGACGACGACGTGGTCGAGGCCAATGATGGATCGCATGGACATGGGCTGGGCTCCGGTCACGGTCCGCACGTACGACCGTTGCAGAGGGTGTGCGTCGACGTCAACCGCTCGAGGCTGCTGCGCCGATCGTCGCAGCTTGACGTGGCGCATGGCAGGGCCGACGGCTGCGCTTCCTTGTCAGATGTGGATCGGGGGTGCTCTGCTGGCGCGGGCGTCGCTCGGCCCGCCCGCCAGCAGCGACGCCAACCATCACGAGAAACGCGGAGGAAGCTCAATGATCACGAAGTTCGACAGCCTGTTCGCAGGCCACACCGACCTCGAGAATTGCGGCTACGAGGGCACGCCCATCAATGCCCGCCGCTACGACAACAAGCATCTCGCCACATCACTGTTCAAGGCCGAGGCCATGGCGCAGATGATGGACCGGAACGGCTACGACACGTTCTGGATGGCGGAGCATCACTTCCAGCGCGAAGGCACGGAGTGCATCCCGAACGTGCTGATGATGGCGCTCCATCTCGCCCATCGCACGACGAGGCTCCGGATCGGCTGCGGCTTCAACGTTGCCCCGATGTGGCACCCGCTGCGCCTCGCCGAGGACTATGCGATGGCCGACATCCTGACGGGCGGGCGCATCACGTTCGGCGTCGGGCGCGGCTATCACACCCGCGAGGTCGAGACCTTCGGCTCACCGCTCCGCGATCAGACCGCCAACCGCGAGCTGTTCGAGGAGCAGGTCGAGATCATGTTCAAGGCCTTCCACAACGACAGCTTCAGCCACAAGGGCAAGAATTATACGATCCCGCCCGAGGTGCCCTATCGCGGCTACACGCTGAAGGACATCACCCTCGTTCCGCGGCCCTTCACGCAGCCGGTCGAGTGCTGGCAGCCCATCCAGGGCGGCACCATGCGCGCCTTCGAGTTCATGGCGAAATACGGCATCCAGGGCGTGCTCGGTGGCGGCTCGTCGGAGGGTGGCGCCATGCACCAGATGATCGTCGACTGGCAGACGGCGCACCGCAAGGTCCAGGGCAAGGAGTTGAAGCTCGGCGAGCGCCTCGCCATCGGCTACCACTTCATGATCGCCAACACGCGCGAGGAGGCGATGAAGGCTGTCGCGAAGTACTACGAGGAGAACATGAAGATGTTCGGCGAGCTCCGGCTGGTGAAGGCGCTCTCGGACGAGCAGATCGCCGCCATGCGCGACCCGAAGCTGGCCAAGTCGGTGAAGCTGCCCGGAATCGAGGATGCCGAGGCATCGGGCGGCTTCCTGTGCGGGCCGCCGGATTTGATCATCGAGAAGCTCAAGGCTATCGAGAGGAAGTACCCCGGCCTCGAGCGGGTCAACATGAGCATGCCGGTCGGCGTGCCGCTCAGCATGTGGCTCGAGCAGCACGATCGCCTCGCAAAGGAGGTCATGCCGGCTTTCGGCATCGACAAGCGCTGACCACGATCTGACTTGCGGTCGAGGACGGCTCGTCCGTCGTCGACTGTCAGCTTCCGCCCAGCGACCTGAACGGATCGAGCTTGCTTGGAGCCTGGGCGGGACGCGGGCGCTGCACGGGCCGCGGGATAGGGCCAACGTCCACAGTGCTCGGCGGGACGGCAATGGTTGGGCCGGAGCCGGGCTCGGTGCCAGCTCCCCCCGGCGCGGAGCCGGAGCCCGTCGCCGGGACGCCGAGGCCAGGGGAGACGGGGACGCTGCCGACCGCGCCGGGCTGCCCCGGTGCACCGGCGGCCGGTCCCAGACCTGGACTCACGGCTTCGGCTGCCGGGCCGGCGCCTGCGGCGGGCGGGGCAGTGGGCAGGCCGCTCGCGGTGCTTGGCGCCACCCCTAGCGCCTCCAGTCGCCGCTGCTCTGTGATCCGGCGCTCCTCCTCGAGACGAGCGGCCTCCTGGCGGGCTCGCTCCTCGTCCTGTCGGCGCAGCCGCTCGAGCTCGGCTACCTCGCGCTCGACCTTGCGCACGGCGACCTCCCTCTCGAGGGCGTCCATGTCGATCCGCGGAGCAATCGAGCCCAACGTGGCGAGCGGCCCCGCATAGATCACGGTGATGCCCGGCAACTCGGGCTTCACCGGACCCTCCGCGGGCTGGGGTGTACCTCGTGGCTCTATCCGCCATTCGGCGTCGACTCGCTGGAGATCCAGGTCCACGGCGAGCCGACCTTGCAGGCGCCCTCTCGGCGTGTTCACGATCAGCGGAGCGGCCCGCACGGCGCCATCGGCCAGCGTCAGCGTCAGACGCTGCGAGCCGAGCGGGGCGCCGCCGCCCTTGCTGAGCGCCAGCTCGAGCTGTTGCCGCAAGGCGTCGGGGGGGATCTCGCCTTTGAGTGAGATGATGGCGTCGGCGGCGACACCAACCGCCGACGGGCTCCAGCGCCGCAGGCTCGCGCGATCGAGCGATGCCTCCCCCGTGCCAGTCAGTGCGACCACCAGTCCTCGCGGCGTCAGCGCTACGCTTTGACCTTTGAACGATACGGCAAGACCGCCGGTGGCCGCGGGCGGTGCGGGGCCTGCGCTCAGGGATTCCAGCTTGGCGCCGGTCAGGCGGGCCTCGGTGACGAGCCGCGCGCCGGCGGGGGCCTTGTCCAGCGTGATCAGGCCGCTGGTCCGGCCGCCGAGGGCCTTGGCCTCATCGAGCCTCAACTCGAGGCCTCCCGGCCGGGCGCTGACGTCGAGCTTCGCCTCCGCCAGCACGACTCCCGGCGCCAGCGCGAGGCTCTCGACCTCCACGCGCAGCTTGCTGCCAGCCACGCCGTCGAGCCCTGAAAGGTCGAGCGCGGCCTCACTCCAGGGCGAGGGCCCCGTCGGTACCGGTTGCTCCGACTGCCGTCCTGTCGTGAGCGAAGCGAGAACGCCGGGAAGGCTTGCGTTCCCCAGCTTGATGTCCCCGCTGATGCGTCGGCTGTCGGCGACACCTGGCTCCACCACCACTCGTCCGGCAGCATTGGTCCCGGCAATCGCAACCCGCTCGGTCGACAGCGTGAGCCGCTCACCCTTCCGCACGACGGCGAGCGTGCCGCTGACCGGACCGGCAAGCGCCCGGTGCGACGGCAGCCCGGCGAGCGCGAGACCGCGCGCGAGGTCCCCGACCGACAGCTCCAGCTCGCCATCGAGCCCCACCCCCCCGGTGTCGTCGATCGCCAGTCGCCCGCGATACTCGCTCGTCGCGCTTTCCACCCGGACTGCACCCAGCACTGCGAGCCCGTTACGGGCTGTCCCGATCCCGCGCAAATTGATTTGCGTCTGGCCGGATGCGGCCGCGGTCCTTTCGCCTCGGACGAGGCTCCCCAAAAGCCCTGCGAGCTCGGTGCCTTCGAGCGTCATGGAGAAGTCCGCACTCCGCTCGCGCCACGAGCTCGTTTCCGGCCCGAGCCGGATGGTTCCGGCCACGCGGCTCGTGCCCAGGCCGCCGTCGACTGTGAGCTCCAGTGTCGACGGTCCACGACCGCCCACCTGCAGCCTGCCGGCCATCCGTAATGGCACGGCTGCCGCAGCAGCCTCCGGTGCCGGCAAGAGCTCCGCCGGGGCGCCGACCAGCCTCCCGAGGGCCACGACGCCGGCTGCTCGGTCGGCCGTCGCATGCCCGGTCAGACTGCCTTTCGCGCCAGGGCGGGCAAGGTCCGCGATGTCACCCTTGAGCTCGATGGAGTATCCCTCATCGGCCGAGAGCTTGAGCTGTGGCAGCGAGAGATTGCCGCCGGCAAGGCGCAGCTCGGCGACGGCATCGCGGAACGCGGCCGTGCCAGCGATCAGACGGTCGACCCTGAGCCGCACCTCGGCAGTCGCCGGGCCCGAGGTCGCAGCCGCCCCCGGCTGCTCCGTTCCGGACAGTCGAGCAATCAACTGGCGGAAGGCGGCGGAGGGCGGCAGCCGCTCGTCGAGGAAGGGTGACAGATCCAGCTCGCTGCCTTCGAGGTTGACCAGAAGCTCCTGAGATTTCCCTGCCTTCCAGCTGGCTTCGCCGGTCAGCGCGTTGCGGCCGACCTGCAGCGAGACATTGCGCCCGCCAACGGTTGTCGACGACAGTGTGACGTCACCGATCAGTGAGAAGGGCCCGTCGCGCGTCGGAATGCCGACCCCGTTGCCCTTCGTCGCCCAGCCGAGGAAGCGTCCGACGCTGGCGCCACGCAGATTGATGCGGCCGTCGTAGCGCGGCTCGGGCCCCGAGAGATCGAAAGCTCCCGCTGCCGCCAGTCTCGCCCCGCCCGGGAGTGCCGCCGAGACGTTGCGTACCAGGAGCTTGCCCTGTGACTGCTCGAGAGTGACCTCGAGCCCGCTGACCACGTCGCCGCCGAGCGTTGCCTGGTCGATGCCCAGCGTGGCCGTCGTCCTGCCCTCGGAGTCGAGCACCTTGCCGACCGCGACGGCGAGTGTCTGCACGAGCCGCAGCGGCGATACGGTCGTCTCGTTGCCACCGGCGATGCGATCGAGGTCGAGCCAGTGCGACTTGAGTGTGACCGACGTCTCGGTCTGGTCCGCCCAGTTGACCCTGACGGCGCCGGTTGCGAGCTGCGGGCGGCCTGCCTGCTCGAACGAAAGCGCCAGCTCCTTGAGTGTCATGCCAGTCGTGTCGGCCTCCACCTCGGAGCGGACGTCGAACTCGCTGGCGGTGCGACGGCGGGCGATGGCCTCGCCGCCGATGGGGTCGAGCACGGACGGCAGCGGCAGGCGCGCCGTGAGCTCTCCGGTCAGCCTGGTCTTGCCCAGGATGTCGCGCAGCAGCCCGTCGAGGCTGTAGCTGACGCCGCTCGCCGGATCGCGCACCGTTCCCTTGACGCGAACTGTCCCGTCCTCGCCCGGCTTGGCCGTCGACAGTCGAAGCTCCCGCGGCGCGCCACCGGTGGCAAACGCCGCCGTGACCTTGTAGGGGCCCTCGAGTGCCGTTGCCGAAAGCTCGCCATTGATATGCTCGTAGACGGCGCGAGGCTCTCCGGCCGGCGACAGGATGTCGATCCGTCCGCTCGTGATCCGGACGGCGTCGAATGCGACCCGCGCCGGCGTGAACGACGCCGGCCATCGGTGCTCGGCGAGGCTCGACCAGCTGCCGCCACCTTTGCCGTCGAGGACCAGCGTCACGACGGGCTTTCTGAGCTCGACGGCGCTGGCCTCGATGCGGCCGCCGAGAAGCCCTCCGATCGAAAGCCACACCGTGAAATCATCGGCCATAAACAGGGGCTTGCCCACGTTCGCCGTCGTGTCGGCCACCCTGACCTTCTCGAAGCGAACGAATGGCACCGGCAGCAGCCGCAGGTTGACTTCTCCGCCGACGCGGACCTCGCGGCCGAGGAAGCGCGACGCCTCCTCCTCGAAGACGCCACGGTACCGGTTCCAGTCGACCATGGTCGGAGCGGCGAACAGAATCGCCAAGAGCCCGACCATGAGACCGCCGATGGCTAGCAAAAAGCGGTTCATACGCCGTCCACGCGCCTCGGCCGACGAGCGGCCCGGATGTCCCCTTGCCCCGCCGACTGCGAGGCACCCCGATGGGCACGTTTATGGCACAGCCGGGGGCGCTTTTGGACACTCTATTTGGCGCATCCCCGGACACTCGCATCCGGCCGGGCCGGGCCGGCCGGATTCCGCTGGTTCCGCGAATCAGACCACGGGGCACAAGCCGCCATCGACGTTGATCGCCGTGCCGGTGATGTAAGAGCCCGCGTCCGACGCCAGGAACAGGGCGGCGTTGGCGAACTCCTGCGAGGTCCCGAGACGCCCCATGGGCAGGGATTTGCCCATGTCGGCGTAGTACTCGTCCATCGACTTGTTGGAGCCGTCGGCCGCATGCCGTCGTACCCACTGGTCGCTTTCGATGCGCCCCACGAGCAGACCGTTGACAAGGACGTTGTGCTTCGCGCCCTCGCCGGCCAGGACCTTGGTCAGCGCCATGCCGGCGGCCCGCGTCACCGCCGTCGGCGCACCTTCCGCCGGCGGCGCCTTGGCGCCCGTATTGAGCACGTTGATGATGCGGCCGAAGCGCTGGGCCTTCATTGCCGGCAGCGCTAGGCGGCACAGTCGGATCGCAGCGAACAGCTTGAGGTCGAGGTCGTGCTGCCAGAGCTCGTCGGAGACCTTCTCGAACGGCCCCCGCTGCGAGGTGCCGGCGTTGTTGACCAGAACGTCCACGCCGCCCATGCCGGCTACGGCCTCGTGGAAGGCCCGCTCGCAACCCTCGGCCGTGCCGACGTCGGCCGAGACCGCGACCGCCTTGGGCGCGCCGGCCGCGGCAATCTTTTGCCGGGCGGACTCGAGCACGTCCTGGCGGCGCGCGACGACTGTGACGCTGGCGCCGGCCCGCGCGAACGTCTCGCCGATGGCGAGACCGATGCCGAGGCTGCCGCCGGTGATGAGCGCGCGCCGACCTTGCATGGTGAATTGCATGGGCGTTCCTTCCTGATGTTGGCTCTTGGGGTGGTCGTGGCGAGATCGCATGAGCTTAAGCAGGTCGAAGGCGCGCCGGAAGCCTGAAGACGTGGGCGCCGGACGCTGTCCGACCGTGGTGACAGGCATTGTTGCCGGCTCCGAAACCGGCCTATCCTTGCTGCGAAGGCCCGGGCATGCGGGTCGCCGAGGAAGCTCGAGGAGCGCAAACGCATGAAGCTGACAGTGCGCAAGCTGCATCCGCTGTTCGTCGCCGAGGTCGATGGCGTCGACCTCTCCAGGCCAATCGACGACGCCAGCTTTTCCCGCCTGGATGCTGCGATCAATGAGCATTCGGTTCTAGTCTTCCACGGCCAGTCGCTGGACGACGCGCAACTGCTCGCGCTCGGTCATCGCTTCGGCAGCATTGCCAAGCCGCGCACGTCCCGCGCCGAGCGGCGCATCGGTCTGGCCGAGATCGCCGACATCTCGAATTTGGACGCGAGGAACGAGCTGCGCCGCCGAGACGACAGCAAGCGCTTGGACTCGCTCGGCAACCAGCTCTGGCACTCGGATGCCTCGTTCCGTCCGATCTCCGGCGCCCTGTCCATGCTGCATGCCCACGTCATTCCGTCGTGGGGCGGCGAGACCGAGTTCGCGGACCTTCGCGCCGCCTACGACGCGCTCGACGCGCGCTTGCGCGCGACCGTCGAGGGGCTCGTGGCGGTGCACTCGATCTTTGCCTCGCGCGGTCAGCTCGGCCACACCGACTACACGCCTGCGGAGCGCGCGGCGCTGCCGGACGTGCGCCACCCCATCGTGCGCACCCATCCGGGGTCCGGGCGCAAGACGCTCTACCTCGGCGCTCACGTCGACCACATCGACGGCTGGCCCAAGCCCGAAGGCAAGCTGCTCGTCAAGGACCTCATGGAGCACGCGACGCAACCGCGCTTTCGCTACACACACACGTGGCAGGTGGGCGACCTCGTCATCTGGGACAATCGCTGCACGTTGCACCGCGGCCGGCCCTACGATGACGGCAACGAGAAGCGCGACCTTCGGCGCGTCACCACCCAGGACATGCAATCGGTCAATGACAATCCCGAGGTGCTGGCTGCGCTCGAGGCGGCGGGCATGGCCTGAGCGACCGCGGCACCAGGCGTCATTGCAGGGTCGGGACCGTCGCGGAATGCTTCGGCCGTGGAGATGTTTCAATCGACGGGTGGAGGAAGGTCATGGCCGAAGAGCCGGTGTGCGCCCAGAAGGGCCCCTATCAGGTGACTCTCGAAGCGGGAAAGCCGTATTTCTGGTGCACCTGCGGCAAGTCCGTGAAGCAGCCGTTTTGTGACGGCGCCCACAAGGGCACGGAGTTCAAGCCGCATCGCTTCGTCGCCGAGTCCAGCGGCACCGTCAATCTCTGCGGCTGCAAGAGCTCCGACGACAAGCCGTTCTGCGACGGCACCCACAATATGCTGTGAGATACGGCATTCGGGCTCTACATCACGACGTCACGGCTCCATGAGCAACGGGAGCTCGGTGCCGATGGTGGGAGAGCCTCGATGAGCCGGCTGGTGTCACTGTGCGTATTTCTGGCGATATCTGTGGGCGGGGGGCTGCTGATCGGCACGGTCTCCCGACCGGGTCCGTGGTACGCGGCGCTGGCCAAGCCGTCCTTCAATCCGCCGAGCTGGGTGTTCGCCCCCGTCTGGACGACGCTCTATGTGATGATCGGCGTCGCCGGCTGGAGAGCATGGCTCGCCGATGGCGGGCCCACGGCCATGCGTCTCTGGGCGGCCCAGATGGCGCTCAACTTCAGCTGGTCCCCGATATTCTTCGTGCTCAACGCCCCAGCTCTCGCGCTCGCAATCATTCTCGCGTTGCTGGCCGTCATCTTCGCCTTCATCGTGGCCTCCTGGCCACGGGACCGCCTCGCCGGCTGGCTTTTTGTCGCCTATGCCGCATGGGTCGGCTTCGCGTCCGTGCTGAACGCAGCTATCGTGTGGCTGAATTGAGGCATGAGTCGGCTGCGAGGCAGCCACAAGGGGGACGCTCGCCGGCTCAACGGCGCGTCCAGGCTAGCGAGGCGGAACGACGGCATGGAGTATCTCGCCCAGCAGATCATCAATGGCCTGACTCTCGGCTCAATCTATGGGTTGATCGCAATCGGATACACGATGGTGTTCGGCATCATCGGCATGGTCAATTTCGCCCATGGCGATCTGTTCATGCTGTCGTCGTTCATCGCCCTGATCCTCTACTTGGTGCTGGCGCAGGTTCTCGGCATCACGTCGCTGGCGCTGGCCCTGCTGCTCGTGCTGATCGGGGGTATGATCCTCACTGGCCTCTGGAACTGGGTGATCGAGCGCATGGCCTACCGGCCATTGCGCGGCTCGGTCCGCCTCGCGCCGCTCATCTCGGCGATCGGCATGTCCGTCTTCCTCATGAACTTCGTGCAGCTGGTCCAAGGACCGCGCAACAAGTCGATCCCGCCATTGGTCGATGGCTACTTCACGTTCGGCAGCGGCATCGTCGTGTCGATCAAGCAGATCGTTATCGTCGGCGTCACGGCCGTGCTGCTGGCGCTGTTCTGGTACCTCGTGCAGCGCACCCCGCTCGGCCGTGCGCAGCGGGCCTGTGAGCAGGACCGGCGCATGGCCGCGCTGCTCGGCGTCAATGTCGACCGCACCATCTCGATCACGTTCGTCATGGGGGCCGCGCTCGCCTCGGTGGCGGGCCTCCTCTACGTCCTCCAGTACGGGAGCGTGAACTTTGCCGACGGCTTCGTGCCGGGCGTGAAGGCGTTCACGGCCGCCGTGCTCGGCGGCATCGGCTCGCTGCCGGGTGCCGTGCTCGGCGGCCTCATGATCGGCCTGATCGAGGCTCTCTGGGCGGCTTATGTCTCGAGCGACTACAAGGACGTGGCCGCCTTCTCGATCCTTGCCATCACCCTGATCTTCCTGCCGTCAGGAATTCTCGGGCGGCCCGAAGTCGAGAAGGTATGACGCGCATGTCCGAGGCCTCAGACCGAGGTGCCAACGGCCAGGCGGCCCATCCGAGCCTCCTCGAGGCGCTGCGGAGCTCCGCCATCGTCGCCGCCCTGACGTTCGGGCTGTGCTTCCCCATCATCGCGCTCAGAACCGAGCAGGACATCAACAATCAGCTGGTGCTGCAGCCGCGCTGGGGGCTCGTCCTGCGGCTAGTGCTGCTTTCCTTCGTGCTCAGTCTCGCCGCACGGCTTCTGTTGCCCCGGCTCCGGGCAGGCATGGCCGCCTCGTCTGCCGCCCGGCCCGACACGCCGGCCGGTCTGCTCCAGGCATTGCCCTGGGCCGGCCTTGCCCTGATCGCGCTGTTTCCTGCGATCATGATGCTCACCGTGGGCCCCTCCGGCGCCATCAAGTGGGTCGACAACTACGGCGTCCAGATCCTCATCTACGTTATGCTCGGTTGGGGATTGAACATCGTCGTCGGCCTCGCTGGCCTGCTCGATCTCGGCTACGTCGCCTTCTATGCCGTCGGCGCCTACGCCTATGCCATCATCGCGACCAAGGTCATCCCCGAGACGCTGCCCTTCCTCGGCCCCTACGCTTTCTGGATCTGCCTGCCGATCGCTGGGATCCTCGCAGCGCTGTGGGGCGTCATTCTCGGCTTCCCGGTGTTGCGCCTGCGCGGCGACTACCTCGCCATCGTGACACTTGCCTTCGGCGAGATCATCCGCCTGGTGCTGATCAACTGGGTGGACTTCTCGAACGGCTATGCCGGCATCCAGACGCCGCGCATCACGTTCTTCGGCATTCCGTTCACGTCGATCACCGGCGATCCGACGTTCAACGAGGTCTTCGGCCTCACCGGCACGCCGACCGTCTACCGGTCGATCTTCCTGTACTACGTCATCCTGGTGCTTGCCCTTGTCACGGCGGTCGTCACCACACGGCTGCGCCGGCTGCCGGTCGGACGGGCCTGGGAGGCCTTGCGCGAGGACGAGATCGCCTGTCGATCGCTCGGCATCAACACCACCTCCACCAAGCTGACCGCCTTCGCCATCGGCGCCGGCTTCGGCGGCCTGGCCGGATCCTTCTTCGGCGCCCGCCAGGGCTTCGTCGATCCCAAGTCGTTCGAGTTCCTCGAGTCGGCGACGATCCTGGCCATCGTCGTGCTCGGCGGCATGGGCTCGCTCGTCGGCGTTGCCGTTGCGGCCGTCGCCATGATCGGCGGCACCGAGATCCTCCGCGAGCTCGACTTCCTGAAGCACGTCTTCGGCGACGAGTTCGACCCGGCGCAGTATCGGATGCTGATCTTCGGTCTCGCCATGGTGGCGATGATGATCTGGAAGCCCCGCGGCCTCATCTCGACCCGCGAGCCATCGATCGTGCTGAAGGAGCGAAAGACGGTCTCCGGCGACCTCGTCAAGGAGGGCCACGGCTGATGTCTCGGGCCAGTGTCACGCAGTCCGGCAAGCCTCTGCTCGTCGTCGAGCACGTCAGCATGCGGTTCGGCGGGCTGACCGCCGTCAACGACCTCACCTTCACGGCCCATGCCGGCGAGATCACCGCCCTGATCGGCCCCAACGGCGCCGGCAAGACTACGGTTTTCAATTGTATCACCGGCTTCTACAAGCCGACCGTAGGGCGCATCGCCCTGATCAAAGGCCAGCTTGACACGGGCCTGCTCGATGCGACCACTCGCACCGGTGCCCGCTGGAGCTCTGGCGCGACCGCCACCGATCGCCATGGCGTCTTCCTGCTCGAGCGCATGCCGGACTACGAGATCGCCGCCAGGGCGCGCGTCGCGCGTACCTTCCAGAACATCCGTCTGTTTACGGGCATGACGGTGCTCGAGAATCTGATCGTCGCCCAGCACAATGTCCTGATGGCCGCCTCGGGGTGGACGGTGCTTGGCCTTGTCGGCGCGCCGAGCTACAGCAAGGCCGAGCGGGATGCCGTCGATCGCGCTCGACACTGGCTGGATCTCGTCGGCCTCACCGATCGGGCCGACGATGCGGCCGGCGACCTTCCTTACGGCGCCCAGCGGCGCCTGGAAATTGCGCGCGCCATGTGCACCGGGCCTGTGCTTCTCTGCCTGGACGAGCCGGCGGCAGGTCTCAACCCCCGGGAGTCGGCCGATCTCACCGCCCTGCTGCGGCTCATCCGCAAGGAGCACGGCGCGTCGATCCTGCTCATCGAGCACGACATGTCGGTGGTGATGGAGATCTCCGACCGGGTCGTCGTGCTCGAGTACGGCACCAAGATCGCAGACGGCCCGCCGGAGGCGGTCAAGAACGACCCGAAGGTGATCGCCGCCTATCTCGGCGTCGAGGACGACGAGGTCGCCGCCGCCGAGGCGCTGGCGGAGGGTGCGCGATGACCGTGCCCGCCCCGACGCTGCTCACGATCCGCGGCGTCAAGACCTTCTATGGCAACATCATGGCCTTGAAGGGCGTCGACCTCGACGTTGCCAAGGGCGAGATCGTGACCATGATCGGCGCCAACGGCGCCGGCAAGTCGACCCTGATGATGACCATCTTCGGCAGCCCGCGGGCTCGAGAAGGCTCGATCATCTTCAAGGGCCGCGACATCACACGCATGGAGACGCACGAGATCGCGCGCCTTCGCATCGCACAATCGCCCGAGGGCCGGCGCATCTTCCCGCGCATGACGGTCTACGAGAATCTGCAGATGGGCGCGGAGATCGACGGCGGCGCCCATTTCCAGGAGGACCTCGACAAGGTCACGCGGCTTTTTCCGCGGCTGCGCGAGCGTCTCGAGCAGCGCGGCGGCACACTGTCGGGCGGCGAGCAGCAGATGCTGGCCATCGCCCGCGCTTTGATGAGCCGCCCGGAGCTGCTCCTCCTCGACGAGCCGTCGCTCGGTCTTGCACCGTTGATCGTGAAGCAGATTTTCGACGCCATCCGCGATCTGAACCACGAGGGCATGACCGTCTTCCTGGTGGAGCAGAACGCCTTCCACGCGCTCCGCCTCGCCCATCGCGGCTACGTCATGGTCAACGGCCAGATAACGATGTCCGGCACCGGCCGTGAGCTGCTGGCGCGTCCGGAGATCCGCGCGGCGTATCTCGAAGGCGGGCGGCATTGAGGGCACGAAGGCACGGCCCGCCGCTTCTCGAGCACTCATAAGCACGCGGAGCTGGTATGGGTGGGAACTGCGCATAATCGACCCGGAATAGTCCCGTCAGCGGCCCCCTCACCCCGACGAGGCCAGGAGATCCGAGCCCTTCGCGCGCGCCTGACCTTAGCCGCACCTCTCCGCTTGGGGAGAGGTCGACTTCCGAAGGACGGCGGGTGAGGGGGGCTTGCGGTCGGCTCAGTCGTCTCGACTATCCGCACGTCCCGCGGCAGCACGTGTCTCGCCGTGGGCGTGCACCTCGATCGGTGCTCGTTCAGCACATTCCAAGAGTCAATGGTCTCGCTCATCTCACCAGGGCCGCACTTGCCCCTACCCGCCCCGCGTCCTACTCATTCCTCCACTCACTCACCGAGGGACGAAACGCGCATGGCGACGAACAAGAAGCGGGTCCTCTACACGGACTCGATGGGCAAGGCCGGCATCGAGATCCTCAAGGGCCGGGAGGATGTGGAGGCCATCCCGTTCAACTACTTCATGAAGGGCGCCGAGTATCAGGCGCTGCTGAAGGAGAAGGCGCCGGTGGCGGCGGTCATCCTCGGCGCGACGCCGTTCGCCGAGGCCGAGTATCAGGCGTCCGGTGGCATCCAGGTGGTGGCGCGGACCGGCGTCGGCTACGACGCCATCGATATACCCGCGATGAGCAGCCACAAAATTCCCGTTATGATCGCCGGCACCGCCAACTCGCCGTCGGTGGCCGAGCAGGCCATGACGTTCATGCTGACGCTCGCGCGGAAGGGGCCGGCGCTCACGAAGCTGGTCGCCGAAGGACGCTGGGCGGACCGGCTCAAACCCGAGTACGTTGCCGTCGACATGTTCGAGAAGACGGTGCTGATCATCGGCTTCGGGCGGATCGGCACGCGAACGGCGAAGCGCTGCCTCGCCATGGAGATGACCGTCCTCGTCTACGACCCCTACGTGAAGCCGGAGATCATCCGTGCCGCCGGCTGCGAGCCGGTCGCCGACCTCGACGCGGCGCTGCCGCGTGCCGATTTCGTGACGATCCACTGCCCGAAGACGCCCGAGACCATCGGTATGTTCAATGCCGCGCGCCTGAAGAGGATGAAGCGTACCGCCTATCTCGTTTGCACCGCACGCGGCGGCATCATCGACGAGGCGGCCCTGTTTCAGGCGCTGACCGACGGCACGCTGCCGGCCGCCGCGCTCGACGTCTTTGACCGCGAGCCGCCGGATCCGGCGAACCCGCTGTTCAAGCTGCCGAATATCGTGCTGTCACCCCACATGGCCGGCGTCACCGCCGAGGCCATGGAGCGCATGGCGGCCGAGGCGGCGAAGAACGTGCTCTCCGTGTTCGACGGCAAGCCTCGCAAGGAGAATGCGGTCAATCCCGAGGTGCTCGCCTGACCGCGCGAGGTGGCGGCCCTGTCGTGGCCGCCACCGAATTTGCCGGGCCACTCTGGCCTGTTGTCCGTTGCGGCCGGGCGGACATTGCCGCGCCCTCACCCTGCCAGCTTCTGCCTCGCGCGCGGCAGCGAGGCCCCGGCAATGATGCCGATCAGGTTGGCCGCGCCGGCCAGCATGATCGCCGTGCCGTATCCGCCCGTCAGGTCGAACAGCCGTGCCGCCACCACCGGCAGGACCAGGGCGGCGAGGCACCATGCGATGTAGACGCGGCTCGCCGTCCGGCCGAACAGCGCCTTCGGCCAGTAGAACGCCACCGCCCCCGCGGTGACGCCCGAAATCAGGCCGTAGCCAATGCCGAGCATGCCGAGCGTCGGCACCGCCATCCACGCACTCGGCGCAAGTGTCAGCAGAACGGCGCCGGCCAGCGCGATGGCCTGGGCCGCGGCGGCGACGAACGGTACGGGCAGCCGGTCCACGAGCCACCCGCCGACGATGCGCGCTACCGCTATGGCCGCCGTGATCGCCGTCGTCGCCGCCAGCGCCAGCGGCTTCTCCGCACCGTACGCCGCGAGAATGCCGGCGGCCTGGCTCAACACCATCAGCCCTGCCGATGCCGCCATGAGGAACACGACGAACAGCTTCCAGAAGACGACGGTCAGGGCGCGCTCCTCGGCGGGGGCGGCAATCGCCGGACCGGGGCGCGACAGCTGCACGCCGGAGCGGGCCATCAGGGCCGTGGCCACCGCGCCGGAGAAGGCCGTCACCGCAGCGAGCGCGCCGAGCGTCGGACGGACGCCGAATACATCGATCGCCCAGCCGCAGGCGGGCGCCGCCATCATCGCTCCGATCGGAAACAGGCTGACGAGGTAGCCGTTGACCAGACCCGGCCGCGACAACGGTGTCGCATTCACGCTCTGCTGCGCCGCAACGTAGGCCATGCCACCGCCGAAGGCGAACAGCCCGCCGTATCCGAAGGCCAGCTCGATATAAGTGCGGGCCACAGCGGCTATTGCCACGCCGCCGCCTCCGAGCGCCGCCGAGATCGCGATGATCGTCGGCACCCCGATGCGTCCGAACAGGCGTGGCACGATGTTCATGCCGATCGTGAAGCAGATCACGGAGACGCCGAACACTGACGCGAGCTCCGACCGGGTCGCGCCGAGCAGCGCCTCGAGCGGGGCGAGGAACACGCTGAACGCGTAGATCGAGCCGAGCGGCAGCCCCAGCACCGTGGCCGCAGCGAGCGCCGCGCCGGGCCGTTGTCGCACGGCGATGACAGTGTCGGACATGGATCGGGAAGGCCTCGCGGGGTTCGCCAGGGCGTCCCCGGCCGTTGCAGCCGAGATTGGACGCAACTGACACCCGTGACAATAGTGCCTCGACCCGGTGTAGCTAGCAGGGCGCCCTTGCCCTGCTTCCGCCGCAGAGGTGCCAAGAAGCCCGCGCATTCCCCCCTTACGAAGTCTTAAGGTTGCCGGATTAACCATGCGGTGATGGTCCGGCACCTCGGGAACGGTGAGCCGCCGGCGGGACGGCGGCTCGGGGGAACGGAGGAGCTACCGCGCGCGGGATGCCCGCGTTGCGGCCCAATGCTCAGGGGGTCTCACGTGTCATCGCGTCACCGCGGGCTTCTTGCAGGCACCGCCGCAGCAGCCCTCCTCGCTGCGGCCGGTGCCATCGGCCATGTCGTCGCCCAGGCGGGCGAGCGCTCGATCAGCATCCACAACATTCATACCAAGGAGACGGTGACGGCCGTCTTCAAGCGCGGCGGCAAGTTCGATGCGGCCGGCCTCGAGAAGATCAATCACATCATGCGCGACCACCGTCGCAACGAGGCGACACGCATGGATCCCGAGCTGGTCGACCTCATCTGGGAGATGCATCGGGAGCTCGGCTCGCAGGAGCCCGTCCACCTCGTCTCCGGCTACCGCTCGCGGGCCACCAACGAGATGCTGCGCAAGACCAATGGTGGTCAGGCGAGCGAGAGCCGCCATATCCTCGGCAAGGCCGCCGATGTCCACTTTCCCGACGTTCCGATCAAGAAGCTGCGCTACGCGGCCCTCGTCCATGAGCGTGGCGGCGTCGGCTACTACCCGACGTCGGCGCTCCCCTTCGTGCACGTCGACACCGATCGTGTGCGCAGCTGGCCTCGCCTGCCCCGCCAGGAGCTGGCGCTGCTGTTCCCGTCGGGATCGACGCGCCACGCGCCGGCAGATGGAGGTCCGATCACGAGGGACGACGTCAGGATTGCCCAGTCGCGCAATCAGGTTCTGGCCGCGCAGATTGCCGCCTTCCACGGCGAGCGGGCAGGAGGCGGATCGCCGGTCGCGCTGGCCGACGCCCGACCGGCTGCCAGGTCCGCCACGGAGCGGGTGGCGGCGCTGCCGGGACAGATCGTGCCCGCGCCGCCGTCGCTGGTCGAGCAGCCGAGGCTCGCAGCGCTGCCGGCCCGCTTGACGGTGCCGATGGGACCGTCCTCTGGGGACCGGGCTCGGCTCGCGGAGCTGTCCGGGCTCGCCAGCCTGCCCCAGTTGATCGCGGGACCGATGCCGGCGCGTCGCCCGGCAAAGCCGGCCTTGCCGAGCCTCGCGGAATCCGGCCTTCCGGTCCCCCCTTCGGGGGTTGTGGCGCACGGCGCATCGCTGCCGGCCGAGCGTCGCGTCGCGTCGATCGATCCTGTCGTCGCCCCCGGAGACAACATCACCGATTCCGGCGGACGGTTCGGGTGGGGCGCCTGGGTGCCGGCACCCGCCTACGACGACGAGCATCCGGAGGAGTTGAGCTACCGGCCGTTTCCAATTGTCCCCTATCTGACCGAAACCGCGAGCGAGCCGCTGATGCACCAGCTTGTCGCGCACGACGTCAGCCGCACGGTCGAGATCCTGGATCAGCCGGATAGCGCACCGACGCTACGCTTCCGACCGACATCGAGCGCCGCGACGCTCCTCTGGGCGCAGCAGTTCACGGGCGCCGCGGTCGCGATCGACAAGTTGCGCGAGGCTCAGGCGATCGGCATCCCGGCGACGGCCAGCGGCCTCAGGAGCCGTGCCGTCCGCACCAGCTCGCGCTGAGGATCCACTCTGGCGGATCTGCGGGAGGGTAGCGGCCCGACCGACTAGCCCTCCCGCTGGCGCTGGCCAAGCCGCTACTTCTGCGGCGGGAAATAGTGATCCGCGCCAAGCGTGTAGGGCGGGAACATGAACCGTTTGGCCGGCACGACCTTCGCCGCGTAGGCCTTCTGGCTGTCGTAGACCTTCTTGAAGAACGGGTTCTTCTCGACTTCGGCCTTGGCGACCTCGTCCCACGCCTTGAGGAACGCCACGTTGATCTCCGGCGGCGTCGGCAGAATCTTGACGCCGTGCTTCGTCTGCATCTCCTCGAGCGCCTCGGCGTTCAGCTTCTGCCACCAGACGGCCCAGCGCAGAAAGACCTCGCTGGCCGCCGACTTGATCACCTCTCGGTGCGCCGGTGGCAGGCTGGCGAAGACCTCCTTGTTGAGCATCACGTTGTCGACGGAGGCGCTTTCATGCATTCCAGGCGTGTAGTGGTTCTTCCAGATGAGATGCAGACCGAGGCGCAGATCCTCGACGCCACCCACCCACTCCGCGCAATCGATGGCGCCGCGCTCGGCAGCCGGTGCGATCTCACCGCCCGGCATATTGACGACGGCCATGCCCATCTTGGCGTAGATCTCGGCCGTGATACCCGTCTGCCGGCACTTGATTCCGCGGAATTGAGCGAGGCTTTCGATCGGCTTGCGGAACCAGCCGAGGGCTTGCGGGCTCGACGCGAACAGCGGCCACGCGATGACGTTGAGCCGTAGCTCCTTGGTCAGAAGCTCCTCGTAGAGCGCCTCGCCTCCACCTTCATAGAACCAGCCGAGGAAGTCGAATTGGTCCATGCCGACAACGCCTGCCGGCGTGTTGGCGAAGAGCGTGAAAGCCTTCTGCTTGCCGATCCAATAGTAGTCGATCGACACGGCGCCATCGATGACCTTCTTGTGGGTGGCGTCCAGCACCTCGAAGGCCGGCACGATCTGCCCGGCCGGCGCCGTATCGGCTTTCAGCTGTCCCCCGGTCAGCTTGTCGACGCGCTCCGCCCACATCTTGAAGGCATCGTGCGCCGTCGAGTTCGCCGGGAAGCTCGATTGCATTTTAAGCGTGCGCGGCTGTTGGGCTTGGACTGCGCTTCCCGAGGCAAGGGACGCAGCCAAGACCATGACGGCACCTGCCGCTCTCGCGACTCGAAACATTGCTCTTTCTCCCTCCATCCATTCCGCTGCGGAGACCGTGGCGATCATCCGGAGACGGTGGGAGACTATCTTTTCCAGGGAGTCGTTCTCCACGAGGAAGTCTCTGAAAATGACCGCTCTTTGATCAATCTCGCGCAAGTTTTGCAGGCATTCGAGCGAGTTGCAGGCAGCCCCCGACGAGAAAGGGCGGCCGAAGCCGCCCTTTCGATCCGTCCGGCGAGGGAACCCTCACTTCTTCGGGGGAAAGTAGTGGTCGGCGGTCAGCGTGTAGGGCGGGAACATGAACCGCTTGGCGGGCACGACTCGCGCCGCATAGGCCTGCTGGCTGTCGAAGATTTTCTTGAACGCCGGGTTCTTGTCGGACTCGGCCTTGGCCACCGCGTCCCATGCCTTCATGAACTCGACATTGATCTCGGGCGGTGTCGGCAGGATCTTGACGCCGTGCTTGTCCTGCATCTCCTGGATGGCGTCGGCGTTGAGTTTCTGCCACCAGACGCTCCACTTCACGAACACCTCCGTGACGGCGGACTTGATGACCTCCCGGTGCTGCTCGGAAAGGCCGTCCCAGACCTCCTTGTTGAACATCACGTTGGCGACGGGCGCGCTCTCGTGAACGCCGGGCGTGTAGTGGTTCTTCCAGATGAGGTGCAGGCCGAGGCGAACGTCCTCGATGCCGCCCACCCACTCGGCGCAGTCGATGGCACCGCGCTCGGCTGCGGGCGCGATCTCACCCCCCGGCATGTTGACGACGGCCATGCCCATCTTGGCATAGATCTCCGCCGTGATTCCCGTCTGGCGACACTTGATGCCCTTGAACTGCGCGAGACCTTCGATCGGCTTGCGGAACCAGCCGAGCGCCTGCGGGCCTGGGCTGTACAGCGGCAGGGCAAAGACGTTGAGCTTCATCTCCTTTTGCAGGAACTCCTCGTAGAGGGCCATGCCGCCGCCCTCGTACATCCAGCCGAGGAAGTCCATTGCGTCCATGCCGATGACGCCGGCCGGCGTGTTCGAGAACAGCGTGAAAGCCTTGTTCTTGCCGGTCCAGTAGTAGTCGATGGACACGGCGCCATCGATCACCTTCTTATGCGTGGCGTCGAGCACCTCGAATGGCGGCACGATCTGTCCGCCAGGCGCGGCGTCGATCTTGAGTTGGCCGCCGGTCAGCTTGTCGACCCGCTCGGCAAGCATCTTGAAGGCGTCGTGGGCCGTCGAGTTCGCAGGGAAGCTCGATTGCATTCTCAACGTGCGGGCCTGCGCCGACGCCGGCTCTGACAGGCACAGGGCAGCAACGAGCGTGCCAGCCGCAGCGGCGACGCCAAGTCGAAGTGTTCGCATGAGTGTATCTCCCTCGAGCCGAAACGCGCTCGTCGAGTGTTCTTGACGCCCGACTTTAGCGCAACGCCGGCCCGTCTTTCCAGCAACCACTCGGAAAAGCCGGTTCTGCGGGGCAACGCGGCACCGTGCAATGCACGTAGGGACGTGCTCGTGGGCACGTCCCTCGATCATTCGTCTGCGGCGCGAGGGGATCCTCGGGAAGAGGGCGCCTCAACGGCCCGGCGTGCCGGTCGGTTGCTCTGCCGCGGCGCCGCGCGGAGCAGCGGTGCGGCCCTGGTTGTCGCCTGTGGCAGGGCGAGTCCCGGTGCCGCCGGGCAGCGACCACAGCGTGTTCAGGCCCTGCTCGCCACCCATGAACGTGGTTGGGAAGGTGCCGCCCCACTTCTCGATCTTACGGTACTCGACGACCAGTGGATTGCTCGCCAGGGCCTGTCCGAGAACACGCACGGCTTCCGCCTGCGCATCGCCCTGCACCTTGATCTCGTAGGCGCGGCCGTCGGCACGGGCCTTGTCGGCGTCGCGCTGCGCCATGGCGGTCTGCGTGACCTGCGTCGTCGTCAGCTTCTGGCGCTCGAGCACGAAGCGCTCCGTCTCGGCCTGCTCGCGGGCCACCTGCTTGTCGCGGATGGCCTTCGTGTATTCCGGCGGGAAGCCGATGTTGACCACCGAGAAGCCGGTGATCTGTATGTCGTCCGGCATCCGGTCGGCGAACGCCTTCTGCGACCGGTCGCGGTACTCCGTGCGTTTTCTGAGCAGGTCGTTGACCGTATAGGCGCTCGTGACGCCTTTGACCGCGTCGTTGAGGCGCGGTTGGATGATGCGCACCTCGAACTGGGCGAGCGAGCCGAACTGGACATAGAGATCCTGCACGTGCGTACGCTTGACCAGCCAGTTGACCGTCACCTCGATCGGCAGCTCGAGCGGATCCTGCGATGCGGCCGAGAGCACCTTCGAGAAGGCGCGCTCGCGCACCTCCATCTCCTCGACCGTGTCGGCGTAGGGAATCTTCACGTGCAGCCCCGGATCGACGACGCTGATCACGTTGCCGAAGCGCTTGACGATGCCGACGTGGCCGGCGTCGATCCGATAGACTCCCATCCACAGGATGGACACGGCGATGATGGCGATGACGGCGAGCAGCCCGGCACCGATCCCGAGACCGGGTACACGCGGCGTCTGGCCGCCGGGAAGGGAGAGGATCGTCGGTTTCATGAGGGGCCTCCTGAGGCGCGAATGGCCTCTGCAACGCCGCGCATCTCGGCGGATTGGCGAGGACGATTGTGCCAATATAGTACAGATCAAATGCTACTTATTGATTTATCGAGGACTTCTCTTGGCGGCCCAGGGCGGCATCACAACACCGCATAGGTTCCCGTCGAGAACGCCGCCGGCTTGTCGCTGCCGGCCTCGCGGATCTCGCACGTGCAGAAGGCGAGCGTGCGGCCGAGGCGCATGACCTTGGCCTCGAGCACGGCGTCGGATTTGGTCACGGCCCGCATGAAATTGATGGTGAGGTCCACCGTCGTCAGCGGTTTAAGGCCGCCCATGGCGCCGGCCAGCGCCAGCACCATGGCCGTGTCGGAGCCCGACGCGAGCGACTGGCCGCACATGATGCCGCCGACCCTGCACAGGTCTTGCGAGAACGGGATGCGCAGCGTTGCCCCGGTCGTCGAGATGGCGTCGACCCGCATGTCGAGCGCCTTGACCCAAGGCGCGAAGTTTTCGGCGAGGACTGCGTTGGCGTCGTCGATGGTCAGAGCGTTTCCGGTCATGCCGCTTCGTCCCATTCCAGCATCGAGGCAGCAGCTTCGGCCGCGCTCTCATGTTATTGCGCGTTGGCCTGTCGAACGGCAACGTGTCTGCTCAGCCAGTGGGCAATCGATAGGGAGGTTGGCCGATGATCTACGAGTTCCGCACGTACACGCTTCACGTGAGGACGATGCCCGAGTTCCTGAGCCGATTCGGCGAGGCGCTGCCGCGGCGGCTGGAGCTGTCACCTCTCGCGGCCTGCTGGTACACCGAGCTGGGCCCTCTCAATCAGATCATCCACGTCTGGCCCTATCGCGACATGAACGAGCGCACGCGTATCCGGGCAGAGGCGGTCGCATCGGGCGTTTGGCCGCCGAAGGTGGCGGAGCTCGTCGCCGAGATGAGGTCGGAGATCTTGCAGCCCCTGCCGTTCTCACCCGAGCTTGAGCCCTCGCAGCACGGTCCCTTCTTCGAGATGCGCTCCTATACGCTGCGGGCCGGCGGCATCCCTGAGATGGCCGCCAAGTGGGAGCGTCATCTGCCCCCTCGCCTCGCCTTGTCGCCGCTGATCGGGGTCTACACGTCCGACATCGGCGGCCTCAACCAATGGGTTCACATTTGGGCCTACACGAGCCTCGATCAGCGGATGGCTGTGCGCACCGCCATGCAGGAGCGGGGCATCTGGCCGCCGCCGCCACCCGTGCCGACGCTCACCCAGGAGGCCAAGATCATGCTCCCCGCGCCGTTTTCGCCGGTTCGCTGATCCGATCGCCGTGACAGACCACCGGATCGTCGCCGATCGCCAGCGCGGCGTTGCCCGCCAACGCGCCGCGTGCTTGGATCGCCCGGCAACCCCCACTGAGCGAGGAACCTGCCATGCTCTACGAGCTTCGCGTTTATGACTGCTGCCCCGGCCGTCTGCCGGCGCTTCTCAATCGGTTCCAGAATACGACGCTCAAGATCTGGGAGCGCCACGGCATTAGGCAGGCCGGCTTCTGGACGACCGTGATCGGCCAGAATAACCATCGCCTGACCTACTTCCTGGTCTGGGACAGCCTCGCCGAGCGTGAGGCCAAGTGGGCCAAGTTCCAGGCCGATCCGGAGTGGATCGAGAAGCGCGCGGCCAGCGAGAAGGACGCTCCGATCGTCGCCAACGTGTCGAGCGAGATCCTGACGCCGGCCGCGTTCTCGAGCGTGAAGTAGCTGGCTCTGTTGCGCGGCGTCGGGGTCGATCCGGTCATCGACGCCGCGAGCCGTTTCAGGGGCGCTCATGCGCATCGTCTTCCATGGCGTCAACGCCGCCACTTTCGAGCCGGGCTTCGCCGACCTCGTCGGCCCCGGCCACGAGGTGGTGTGTGTACCCGATGCTCCTTCGGCCCCGGCTGATGTCGAGGCCATGCGATCCGCCGACGTGGTCGTCGGCATCAGGCTCGACCGCACTCATCCGCGGCCGGAGACGCTGCGCCTTTATCACGCCCCCGCCGCAGGCGTGGACGCCATCGATCGCGCGTGCCTGCCCGCCGGCGCGCCCCTCTGCTGCTGCTATGGCCATGATCCGGCCATCGCAGAGTACGTGATGACGGCGCTGCTGCTGCGTCATGTGCCTATCCCGGCCGCCGACCGCGATTTGCGTCAGGGCAAGTGGACCTACTGGGCCTCGAGCCGCGCCGCTCTCCGCACCGAGCTCGGCGACGCGACGCTCGGCATCGTCGGTTTCGGCCATATCGGCAAGGCGGTCGCCGAGCGCGCCAAGGCGTTCGGCATGAAAGTCCACGTCACGAACCGGTCGCCGGTGGTGCCCGGCGGCACGGTCGATCGCTATTTTCCCTTGTCGGAGCTGGCTGCCTTCATGGCTTCGGCCGACTACGTGCTTGTCACGCTGCCCCACACCCCTGCCACAGAGCGCCTGATCGGCGCCGCTGCGCTCGACGCCATGCGCCCCACCGGCGTCGTTCTCAACGTTGGACGCGGCCCCGTGATCGACGAGGCCGCCCTCTACGCTGCCTTGAAGGACCGCCGCATCGGCGGCGCCATCATAGATACCTGGTACGTTTACCCGTCGGCCGGCGATCCCATGCCGCATCCCGGCCGCTTGCCGTTCCATACGCTGGACAATTGCACGCTTACACCGCACATGTCGGGGTGGACGCACGGCACGATCCGTCGCCGCCAGGAGACGATCGCCGGCAACATCGGCCGTCTCGAGCGTGGCGAGGCGCTCGTCAACGTCGTTTAGCCGAGCTGCAGTTTTCCCGCCTTTGCCAATCCACCCGAAGGAACCCGGCCGATGATCGAGCGGATACCGCACTGTGCGCACTGGGGTGCCTTTCACGCGCTGGTTGAGAATGGGCGAATTGTCGGCGTCGAGCCGTTCGAGGGCGATCCGGTCCCGTCCCACATGCTGGCGGCGATCCCCGACCTGCTCGATCCGCGTGTTCGCATCGACCGGCCGTATGTGCGCGAAGGCTACCTCCGCGACGGCATCGCCAGCGGCCGCAGGAACCGCGGCTCCGAGCGCTTCGTGGCCGTCGACTGGGATACGGCGCTCGGCCTCGTCGCGGGCGAGATTCGGCGTGTCATCGATGCCCACGGCAACGATGCCATATTCGCCGGCTCCTATGGTTGGACCAGCGCCGGCCGGGTCCATCACGCCCAGAGCGTCATCAAGCGCTTCTTCAACCTGGTCGGCGGCTACACGGCCCACGTCGACACCTACAGCGTCGGAGCCGGTCAGGTCATCGCCCGCCACATTCTCGGCAACGACGGATACGGCGAGCCCAATGCGATCGAGCTCGTATCCGAGCATGCCGAGCTGCTGCTGGTTTGCGGCGCCCTGTCGCCGCGCACCGCGCAGGTGGAGTCTGGCGGCCCCGGTCGTCACGCGCTGGTCCCGCATCTGCGGCGCCTGAAGGAGCGAGGCGCCCGCATCGTGCTCGTCTCCCCTCGCCGCGACGACATGCCGGACTGGGTGGATGCGGAGTGGCTGCCGATCGTCCCCAATACGGACACGGCGCTCTTGATCGGTCTCGCCGGTGAGATCGTCACCGCTGGCCGCGAGGACCGGTGCTTCCTCGAGCGCTGCTGCAGCGGCGCTGCCGAGTTCATCGCCTACTTGCAGGGTGAGAGCGACGGCACGCCGAAGACCGCCGAGTGGGCAGCCGCGATCACCGGGCTCGACGCCGGCACGATTCGCGAGCTGGCCAACTCGCTGGTGCGTCACCGCGCGTTCGTCACAGTGAGCTTCGCCTTGCAGCGGGCCGTCCATGGCGAGCAGCCCTGGTGGGCCGCCGCCGCGCTCGCGGCCGTGGCGGGACAATGGGGCCATGCCGGCGGGGGCGCCGCCTTCGGCATGGGCTCTGTCGCCAACGCCAACGTCTCTTATCCGCTTGCGCCGGTCGCCGGCCTGCCGATGGGTCGCAAACCCAACGCGAGCTTCATCCCCGTCGCCCGCATTGCTGACATGTTGCTCAACCCGGGCACTGCGTTCACTTACGAAGGCAAAGCCTACACCTATCCCGACATCCGGCTCGTCTACTGGGGCGGCGGCAATCCCTATCACCACCACCAGGACCTCGGTCGGCTCACGGAGGCGTGGTCCCGGCCCGAGACGATCATCGTCCAGGAGATCAACTGGACCGCGACAGCGAAGCGCGCCGACATCGTGCTGCCGGCAACCACCACCCTCGAGCGCAATGACCTGTCCGGTGGGCGGCGCGCGGACATGGTCTTCGCCATGCGCCAGATCGTGGCGCCCTACGCCGATGCGCGGTCGGACTTCGAGATCATGAGGGGGGTTGCGGCGCGTCTCGGCGTCGAGCAGGCGTTCACCGAGGATCGTGACGAGATCGGCTGGGTGCGCCATCTTTACGAGGAGACGCGTGGCGGCATCATGAAGCGCGGCGGCAGCATGCCCGATTTCGATGCCTTCTGGCGGATCGGCCATGCCGAGATCCCGCAGCGCCCGATAGAGCCGGCGTTGGCCCGCCTCCGGGCCGATCCCGAGGCCAATCCTCTCAAGACCGAGTCCGGCAGGCTCGTGCTCTACAGCCGCACCCTCGAGGCCTGCGCCTATCCGGATTGCCCCCCCCATCCAACGTGGATGGAGCCGCCGGAGTGGTTGGGGGCGCCGAAGCGCAGCAGCTATCCATTTCACCTGATCTCGGCGCAGCCGAACGGGCGGCTGCACAGCCAGCTCGACTACGGCCGGGTCTCGCAGTCGGAGAAGCAGTCCGGTCGCGAGGCCATGCTGATCAATCCGGATGACGCGAGGCGACTGGGCCTGAAGGATGGTGATACGGCCCTCGTGCGAAATGCTCGCGGCCGTTGTCTTGCCGGCGTCCGCGTCACACCCGATGTACGCACCGGCGTCGCCGTGCTGCCGACCGGTGCCTGGTGGCAGCCGCTCGAGACGGCGGAAGGGCAACTCTGCATCGCCGGCAATGCCAACGTGCTCACCGCCGACGTGCCGGCCTCCGCGTTCTCAGGCGGGTGCGCGGCGCATACCTGCCTCGTCGCCATCGAGCGCTACGACGGCAACGCGCCTCTGCCGGAGTTCAGGCAACCGGAGATGGCGTGAGCACACAGCAGGGGGTCGGCGCGTCGGCCGACCGGCCGGACGATCCGAGGAACGGATGACCTCCATCTACGTCGATGCTGACGCCTGCCCGGTCAAGGACGAGGCCGTCAGGGTCGCCGACCGCCACGGCTACCCCATCCATTTCGTCGCGAATGCCTGGATGCGGCTGCCGGAGAGCCCCCACGTCAATCGGGTGATCGTGGCGGAGGGGCCGGACGCGGCCGACGACTGGATCGCAACGCGCGTGGGCCCCGGGGATATCGTGATCACCGCCGATATCCCACTCGCCTCGCGGTGTCTGAAGGCCTGTGCGCGCGTCGTCGGGCCGACCGGCAAGCCTTTCACGGACGCCGGCATCGGCATGGCGCTGGCGATGCGCGAGCTATCCCAGCATCTCCGCGAGACAGGTGCCAGCAACGGCTTCAACGCCCCGTTCACTCGTGCCGACCGCTCGCGCTTCCTGCAGGCGCTGGAGGAGGCGGTGCAGGCAATCAAGCGCGGAAAGCAGAGCTGATTGAGCGGCCACCGCGGCGGCGTGGTATGAAGCCTGCGGCCAGGACCCGCCGACGAGATCGCGCAGACGCCATGACGACCGAGGACACGACACCATCGAGTGGCACTGCAGTCGCATCCAGCCCCGTCGAATGGCTGGTGACGGACCATCTCGTGCCCTACCCGACCGCGCTTGCCCTCATGGACGCCCGCGCCGCAGCCATCGCCGGCGGCGCGGCCGCCGAGCTGGTCTGGCTTCTGGAGCATCCGCCGCTTTACACAGCCGGCACCAGCGCCAGACAGGCGGATTTGTTGCAGCCGGACCGATTTCCCGTTCACGCCGCCGGCCGTGGCGGCCAGTACACCTATCACGGGCCGGGCCAGCGCATCGCCTACGTGATGCTCGATGTCCGCAGGCGGGGGGGTGATGTGCGCCGCTTCGTGTCCGAGCTCGAGGCTTGGATCATCGACACTCTCGACGCCTTCGGCGTGCGGGGCGAGACGCGCAGGGACCGCGTGGGCGTGTGGGTCCCGAGGCCGGAAAAAGGGCGGGCCGCCGAGGACAAGATCGCCGCCATCGGCATCCGCATCCGGCGATGGATCAGCCTCCACGGCATCAGCCTGAACGTGGAGCCCGACCTCGATCATTTCTCCGGGATCGTGCCCTGCGGCATCAGTGGGCACGGCGTTACGAGCCTCGCCGATCTCGGCCGCGTTGTCACGATGCCCGAGGTCGACATGGCCCTCGAGGCAGCGTTCGCGGCACGCTTCGGCCCGATGCTGCGGGTAGCGACGGTGCCCGAGCTCCTGCCGACCGTGACAGTCGCCACGGCCCTGGGCTCCAGCCGATAGTCGCGCAGGAAGGGCAGGATCGACGGAGCCAGCTGCCGGCCCGGTAGGTCGGGAGACGGATGCTGTCAGGCGGGCCTAGATCTGCAACCGGGAGCGCCATCTTCAGTTGTGCGTCACGCTCCGCACGATCGTGGTTCCCCGGAAGAAGCGCGCGGTCACGGACTGCCGCGACTGGCACCAGCTGAAGTACTCCGTGGCTCGGTGCATGCAGCGGGCGGGATCCTTGTCGGCATTGTCGAAAGTGTCGGTGATCACGTTCCGGCGGTCCATGGCGACGAAGTCGGGGTGGGAGGGACAGCGCTCAGGGCCAAATTGCACCTCGCACCGGGTGCGTGCGGACCCGCCGTCAGCATCGGCTCGCCCGCTTCGGGCGTCGAGCAGGAAGAGTGTCGAGAAGAAGCCCACCGCGCCGGCAACGCTCGTGGCCGCGACAAGGGCGATGATCCGCAGCATGGGGTCCCCGAAGCCTCAGACGAGTCGCACCCGCCGACCGCGTATAATGGGACCATGGCGGCATCTTGGAGGCGGCAGCATGCCGCGCCGGTAGTCCGGCGCGAAGCCTGCGGACGAGAGGCGGCCGCTGGCGGCCGCCTCTGCCCGGCCTGGCCCTATCAGGCGACGGGAACCGTCGACTTCATCGACGGCCGCTCCGAAAGCGCCTTCGCGAAAGCGGCGACCTTGGGCCGGCTGGAGCGCCAGTCGACGTGACCATACCGGAAATCGAACCAGCCGAGCGCGCACCCGACTGCGATCTGACCGATCGTCAGAGGACCTGCGAGTTGGCTTGCATAGGTGGTCTCCAGCGCATCGAGCGCGCCGTTGATCTTCGCCATCTGGCCACTGGTCCAGTCGTCCCATCGTTTGGCCTCTGGCCGCAGCGTGCCCTCGTAGCGCATGAGCAGGCCGGCATCGAGAAAGCCGTCCGCCAGGGCTTCGAGCGTCATGCAATCGAAGCGGCCCTTGGAGTCGGCGGGGATGAGCGGTGGCGACTTCAGGCTGTCGAGGTAGGCACAGATGACGGGGCTGTCGAACAGGGCGCGACCATCGTCCGTGATCAGGCACGGCACCTTGCCGAGCGGGTTTTTCGACGGCAGGTCGCCCTCTCGTTTGATCGGGCTGGCGCTCGTCGGCATCTTCTCGATCTGTCCGTCGAGGCCCTTCTCGATGGCCGTGACCATCACCTTGCGAACGTAGGGGGAGGTGGGCGAGTGGAAGAGCTTCATCGGTGAACTCCGCTGCGGGTCTGAGGCCGCCAATCTGCGTCCGTCGACAGGGGCTGGCAACCCTGCACGGGCATCAGGCCATCGCTGGCGTCGATTAACCAGCGTCCAGGAAGGGAGTTGCGCCAGCAGGGCAAATGCCGTGTTGACGGCTGTTGGTCGACACAGTGCCGCTGCGGCAGGGCGTCGTTGGACGCGCGGCGCCGCGGGGTGTAGGCCCAGCACTATTCACGAGGGGCGGGGATGCCCTCCCGGATGACGTCGAAGAGCCTCTTGCGTCCGGCGCTCCTGCGCCGGCGGGCGAGCAATCGCGGAGACGAGTGATGAGCGCGACCCTATCGCACACCCAGGGCCTCGGCGAGCAGGAGAGCATCTGGTTCAAGCTCACCGCGCTGCACAAAGGCGACAATCCGAACCCGATGACCGTGCTCAGCCAACTCACTGAGCGCCACGGCGGTGTCATCACGGTCAACATGGGGAACGAGCGGGTGGTTTTCCTGTCCGATCCCGAGCATTTCAAGCGCGTTCTGGTCACCAAGGTCGACGATTACATCAAGTACTTCGACGGGCTGAAGCCGATCTTCGGCAAGTCGATGATCACACACGACGGCGCGCTGTGGCAGAAGATCCGCATGCCACAGCAACCGGCGTTCCACCCGGACATGTTTGCCGAGTACATTCCGTATTTCCTGGCTGCGATCCGCCGGAAGATGGAGCTGTGGGCGAAGCTCGCGCAGACCGGCGAGACGGTCGAGATGGTCGAGCAGACCTGGACGCTTGCCGCCGACATGATCTGCAAGGCCCTGTTCGACCGGGACATGCCGTTCAACCCCCATTTCGTCTTCAAGTGCGTCAAGACCTATACCGACGTGATGAACCACAAGTCGGTCCGCCTGAAGAAGGTCTCGGGCGCCGAGTTCGAGATCACCGAGGAGGCGACCGCCAAGGCCATGGAGGTCTGGGCCTCCGTTCCGCCGGAGGTGATCGCGGCGAGCCCGCGCGAGGAACGCGAGCGCACGCTTCTCAGGATGATAGAGGCCGCCGTCGCCGACCCGACGATCCCCGAGTTCGACCAGCAGCAGGCCGTCGACGAGCTCAAGCAGTACCTCTGGGCCGGCACCGAGACGACCGCGTTGACTCTCGCCTGGGCCCTCTATGAGACATCACGCCGGCCCGAGATCGCCGAGCGCATCCGTCGTGAGGGCGACGAGGTCTATGGCAACGCCGGCCGGGAGCCGACGGCTGCGGACTACTCGTCGCTCGCCTACACGCGCGCCGTCATCCAGGAGACGATGCGCATGTACCCCCCGATCTGGGGCCTTATTCGCGTGGCCGCCAAGGACGATGTCATCGGCGACAAGCAGATCAAGGCTGGCGACCGTATCGTCATGTTCGCCTACGGCACGCACCATTCGCCGAAATACTGGGACGAGCCCCAGGAGTACCGGCCGGAGCGCTTCATGGGCGACGCCGCCAAGAAGCGGAAGCCCTACACCTACATCCCCTTCGGCGGCGGCAAGCGCTCCTGCATCGGCGGCGCCATGAGCCAGGTCGAGAACACGCTCGCCCTGTCGATCCTCCTGCGCCGCTTCCGCCCGGAGTACGTCGGCAACAAGTACGCCCCCGCCGACCAGCACCCCGGCATCAGCGCCACCGTGACGCTCACCCCGCGCGGCGGCTTGAACTTCCGGATCAGGGAGCTGAGTTGATCCGCGGCCCCAGCCACCGGTGGACAAGCCGGGGCTGCCTCTCTTGACTCCCCGCGCTGCAGCCTGGAATGTCCCGGCGAATCCGCAGGATAGGGGACCGGTGGAGGGTTCGAAGCAGCCGCGGCCGCCGGAAGCTCGGCGTTTCTCACTGGCGGCCGAGAAGCACAAGGCGAGCAGCCAACCATGGCCACGACGCGCACCTACATCGAGTTCGAGAAGCCGATCGCCGAGCTCGAGGCGAAGGTCGCCGAGTTGCGCTCGCTGACGGCCGACGACGCCAACGTCTCCATAACCGACGAGATCAATCGCCTCGAGCAGAAGGCACGCCAGCTGCTCGTCGACACCTATGCCAAGCTCAATCCGTGGCAGAAGACGCTGGTGGCGCGGCACACCGACCGCCCGCATTGCCTCGATTACGTCCATGGGCTGGTCGACGGCTTCACGACGCTCGCCGGCGATCGCTACTACGCCGAGGATGCCGCGATCGTCGGCGGCATCGGCACTTTTCGCGGCCGCAGCGTGATGGTGATCGGTCACGAGAAGGGCCATGACACGGAAAGCCGCATCCGTCACAACTTCGGAATGGCGCGTCCGGAAGGCTACCGCAAGGCGGTCCGCCTGATGGAGATGGCCGACCGGTTCGGCCTCGCGGTCATTACTCTGGTAGATACCGCCGGCGCCTATCCGGGCGTCGGGGCCGAGGAGAGGGGGCAGGCCGAGGCCATCGCCCGCTCTACGGATTGCTGCCTGTCGCTGGGCGTTCCCCTCGTCACCTTGGTCATCGGCGAGGGCGGCTCGGGCGGCGCCGTGGCCATTGCGACGGCCAATCGTATCCTGATGCTCGAGCACGCCATCTACACCGTCGCCTCGCCCGAGGCCGCTGCCACCATCCTGTGGCGCGACAAGGGCAAGGCCATAGACGCCGCCTCGAGCATGCGCATCACGGCTCAGGACCTCATGGAGCTGAAGGTGATCGACGAGATCATCCCGGAGCCCGTGGGTGGAGCTCACCGCGACAAGACAGAGGCGATCGGCCGGGCCGGCGCGGCCATCGAGCGGACGCTCGAGGCGCTCGAGCGATTGTCCCCGGATGAGCTTCGTAATCAGCGCGCGGAGCGCTTCATGGCCATGGGGCGGGGGATCTGAGCGCTTGTGGCCGGTGACAGCCTATGCCCCAGGGACTGGTGTGGCCGGTCTCTTGTGGACACCGGCTACGCCATTTGCTAGGTTGCTCATACGAGGGCATGCGCACCGGCTCGGCCGGCTGTCGGCGTCGGCGCTGCCCTACCGAATCGGAACCCGGCCATCAACCCCCTGGCCTCACACGTCGAGGAAGGATCACGCTTGCAGGTACTTGTCCGCGACAACAACGTCGATCAGGCTCTCAAGGCGCTCAAGAAGAAGATGCAGCGCGAGGGCATTTTCCGTGAGATGAAGCTCAGGAATTATTACGAGAAGCCGTCCGAGCGGCGCGTTCGCGAGAAGGCCGAGGCTGTCCGCCGCGCCCGGAAGCTCGCCCGCAAGCGCGCACAGCGCGAGGGACTTCTGCCCGGCAAGTCTGCCAAAGCTGCGGTCAAGACCGGTCCCGGCGCGGGTCCCGGCGGTGCAGGCGGTGGGCGTGGCGAAGGCCCGATGGGAATGCGCTGAGCGCAGTCCGCTCTTGCACCCGACTTCGGACAGCCCGGCCGTTTGGTCGGGCTGTTGCGTATCCGATCGCCGGTGATGCAGCTCACGCTTCGCTCATGTCCGCCGCGCGAGAGTGGCGTCGATCCAGCGCCCCACGATCTCCGCTGCGCCGTACTGGTCGAGATCGACGTGGCCTCCGTCGGGGAACAGCACCAGTTCCTTCGGTCCGGCAGCCATCGCGTGCAGGGTCCGCCCCATACGGACCGGGATGACGGAATCTCGCTCACCGTGGATAATGAGCACGGGAGCCGTCACGGCTTTGATGTGCTTGTCACTCTCGTAGCGGTCGATCAGTAGCGGGCGAACCGGCAGGTAGGGATAGGACAGCAGTGCCACGTCGACGATCGACGTGTATGGCGCGTCGAGGACAACGGCGCCGATCGGCCGTTGTGCGGCAAGCTGAACGGCAACCCCGGAGCCGAGCGACTCCCCGTAGACCACGATATCGTGGGGCTGAACCCCATCGGCCACCAGTGCCTCATAGGCCAGCAGAGCATCGGCGACGTTGCGCACCTCGGACGGTCGCCCCGTGCTGCCGCTGTAGCCGCGCCAGCTCAGCATGAGCAGGCCGAAGCCTTGGTCCTGATATCGGGCGAAGCGGTCTGCCCGTCCGGCGAGATTGCCGGCGTTACCATGCAGGTAGAGGAGCGTCGGTCGTCCCGCGCGTGCCACCGTGCGCCAGGCGACCAGCCGATCCCCCTCCCGTGTGGCGATCTGGTGCTCCTCGACGCCTCGCAGTCCAGCTGCCGCCGGCGTCACCCGGGCTGGGTTCGGCACGTACATGAGGTGGCGCTGCCCGAGCCAAGCCGCTACCACCACCAGCCCGTAGAGCGCGGCCACCGATCCAGCGAGATTGAAGAGCAGCACCATCCACCACTCCATGGAGGCTTCCACTCCTGGCCGCGTCACGGCTCAAGCTATATCATCTCACTGCGCACCGAGACCGTTCATCGTGCGCGGTGGTAACGCGTCGGGCGCGACCCGTCACCCGCGCCGCCAGTCCGTCTTCGTCCGGAACACCAGTTGGGCGCCGAGGATGACGATCGCGAGGCGCATCAGGTGGTGCAAAGCGACGTACGCGACATCGAGACCGAGCACGTAGGCGAGGAGATTGAGCTCCGTCTGTCCGCCCGGCGCGAAGGCGAGCAGCACCGATACCGGATCGAAGCCTGTCAGTCCCGAGACACCGGAGGCGACGAAACCCGTGACCACCAGCAGGAACAGCGCGTAGGCGATCCCCCACGTCATGGTACCTGTGAACTCTTTCAGCGTCAGTCCACGGAACTGGCAGCCGAGCATCGTCCCGACGCTGATCTGGGCGATGATCAGCACCTCGAGCGGCACCTTTGCCAGGGTGAAGCCGAAAGCGTGCGCCGTCCCGCTGACCAGCATCGGCCCGACGATCGGCGCGCCAGCGAGACCGAGGCGGCTCGCCGCCCACCAACCGCTCCAGCCCATCCCCACCATCACCAGCGCGTCGAACGGCCAGATGTCGCCGAGCCGCACGCGCGTGGCGAAAGCCTGTCCGACAGCCAGTCCGTCGTGCCACTGCAGCCACAAGGGCAACGCGAAGACGATGACGAGGATTCGTGACGCCTGGACGAGAATGACGGCGCGCACGTTGGCACCGGAATCCTCGGCCATGGTGGTCATGTCGGTAAGGCCGCCGGGCACGGCCGAGTAGAAGGCCGTCGGCCTGTCGAACTTGCCGATGCGCTCGTAGAAGGCCATCCCCATGCCGATCACCAGCATCATGAACGGCACCATCAGGGCGAGACTTGACGCCATGCCGCCGAGCCGCCCGAGCAGGGCCGGTGTGTAGGCCGACCCGACTGCGACTCCCAGCACGGCCCGCATGGGGATGGACAGGGGCTTCGGCCTGACGACCGGCAGATTGGCCACCGAGCCGATCAGGCAGGCGGTGAGGGCTCCGAGAAACCACGGCAGCGGCAGCTTGAGCGCATAGAATATGCAGGCCCCGGTGGCGCCGAGCAGCAACGCCGTCAGATAGCCGCGCAGCGGCATCGGGATCAGCTCGTCGGCTGTGATCGGTCTCGGCGGTGCCGGGCACCTCGCGCGCTCGTGCTCCCGCCTGTCCGACATGCCGTGGCTGTTCCTTGCCCGCTTCGCTGCGCCCTATAGCCCGGCGATGGTGCCGACGACGGCGCCGGACAGCAACGTGGCCATGAGCCCCACGAGCACCGCGCGCGGCCCGAGCGCCACGATGTCGGCGCGCCGGGCCGGCACCATCGCCGTCAGGCCACCAAGCATGATGCCGAGCGAGCCGAGGTTGGCGAAGCCGCACAGAGCATAGGTCAGGATGAGACGCGAGCGCGGCGATACGGCCTCTGGCGGTAGCCCGGACAGATCGATGTAGGCCACGAGCTCGTTGAGCACGACCTTCTTGGCGAGCAGGCCGCCGGCAGTCACCGCCTCAGCCCACGGGATGCCGATCGCCAGGGCGATCGGTGCCGCCGCCCAGCCGAGGACGCGCTCGATGCTCAGCGGCGCCCCGAACGGCGCGGTCAGGGCGCCGAGCGCGCTGTTGGCGAGGGCGACCAGCGCCGTCGCCACCACCAGCATGGCGGTGACTGCAGCCAGCAGCCGCACGCCGTCGATCGTGCCGGTGACGATGGCATCCATGCTCGACCGGGGGCCTTCGCCGGCCGCCGATTGTCGGACGGCGGCGAGCGTCCCGCTGGAGAAGCCTTCGGGCGATGCGAGCCGCGCAAGCAGCAGCGCCGCGGGCGCATTCATCAGCGAGGCTGCCACCACGTGCCCCGCGGCGCCCGGCAGGATCGGCTCGAGAATCGACGCATAGAGCGCCATGACCGTGCCCGCGATCGTCGCCATGCCGAGCGACATCGTGGCGAGGAGCGCCCCCCGTCCCATTCCCTCGATGTAGGGACGCACCAGCAGCGGCGCTTCGATCATGCCGACGAAGATCTTCGCTGCCGCCACGGTGCCGAGCGGCCCGTCGATGCCGAAGGCGCGGCGGAACACATAGGCGATGCCCGCTACGATCGGCGGCAGCACACCCCAGTAATAGAGGAGCCGCGTCAGGGCGCTCATCACGAGGATCAGCGGCAGGCCGCGGAACGCCAGCAGATAACCGTTCGTCGGCTGGGTGGCGTCGAACGGAGCCGGGCCGCCCGCGAGGTAGCCGAACACGAGCTGCATGCCGGCTTGCGTCGCGTGCTGCAGCGCCGACAGGACACCGCCGATGGCCGCGAAAATAGTGTGCGCAACCGGCGACTTGAGCAGCACGAGGGCTATTGCGACCTGCAACCCGAGACCTGCCGCCACCGTCCGAAGGGCTTGGCTCGGCTCGAGGCGGCAGCCCCGTCCGGCCATCGCATACGCGGTGAGCGGGATGACGATGACGCCGATCAGACTTTGCAGCGCCAGCGCCATGATCTCCCCCATGCCGGTTCTCGGCAGTCAAGCTATGCCGGCTTCGGTCTGGCGCACAGGCGACGTGAGCGCGCGATAGGCGCACCGCCCTTCGTGGCATGCTGTCAGGCACCATGCTATCCGACTGGCAACGACCGCGACACCAAGGGAGCCCACCCGCCGATGGACCGACCCGAGCTCGCCAAGAACGCCGCCAACTTCGTGCCACTGAGCCCAGTGAGCTTCCTGGCCCGCGCTGCCAGCTTCTTCGGCGCCCGCATCGCCGTGGTGCACGGCAGCCGCCGCCTCACCTACACCGAGCTCTACGCCCGGTCCCGCCGCCTCGCCCATGCGCTCGCCAAGGCTGGCGTCCGCCGCGGCGATACCGTGGCCATCATCGCACCCAACGTGCCCGCAATGCTCGAGGCGCACTACGCGGTGCCCATGATCGGCGCCGTTCTCAATCCCATCAATATCCGCCTCGACCCGGCAGCCATCGCCTTTTGCGTCGAGCATGGCGCGGCGCGCGTGTTGATTGCGGATCGCGAGTTTCATGCCAGCGTCCTGCCGGCACTCGAGCGCCTCGGCTCGAAACGGCCGATCGTGATCGACATCGCCGATCCCGAGACCGAGGGTGCCCCACATCTCGGCGGCATCGAGTACGAGAGCTTCATTGCGGCTGGCGACCCGGGATTCGCCTATCCGGGTCCGGTGGACGAGTGGGATTCGATCTGCCTGCTCTATACGTCGGGCACGACCGGCAATCCGAAGGGCGCCGTCTACAGCCATCGCGGCGCCTATCTCGGCGCGCTGTCAAACGCCATGACTTTCAAGCTCGATCATGAGAGCCGATACCTGTGGACGCTGCCGATGTTCCACTGCTCCGGCTGGACGTTCACCTGGGCCGTCACGGCAGCCGGCGGCACCCACGTCTGCCTGCGCCGCGTCGAGCCGAAGCGCATCTTCGACCTGTGCGCGGAGCAGCGCGTCACGCACATGTGCGGCGCGCCGATCGTCCTCAACATGCTCGTTCATGCGCCGGACGAGGCGAAGCGCAAGCTGCCGACGCGGCCCAAGGTGGCGACTGGCGGAGCGGCCCCACCGGCCATCGTCATCGAGCGCATGGAGGCCATGGGCTTCGAGGTGCTCCACCTCTACGGCACGACGGAGAGCTACGGACCTTCGACCTATTGCGCCCACAAGGCCGAGTGGGACAGCGGCATCCCGACCGGCGACCGTTATGCCCATATGGCCCGTCAGGGCATTCCGACAGTGCTCATCGAGGACATGAAGGTGGCTGATCCGGCCACGCTCGACACCGTCCCGCGCGATGGCAGCTCCATTGGCGAGATCATGCTGCGCGGCAATACGCTCATGAAGGGCTATCTCAAGAACGAGGCCGCGACGGCCGAAGCCTTCGCCGGTGGCTATTACCACTCCGGCGATCTCGCGGCGTGGCACGAGGACGGCTACATCGAGGTCAAGGATCGGTCGAAGGACATCATCATCTCCGGCGGCGAGAATATCTCCTCCCTCGAGGTCGAGGAGGTTCTCTATCGCCACCCCGAGGTCATGGAGGCGGCGGTCGTCGCGCGGCCCGACGAGAAATGGGGCGAGAGCCCGTGCGCCTTCGTCACCCTGAAGCCGGGCGCTAGGCCGACCAGTGCCGAGGACATCATCGCCTGGTGCCGAGCCGGCATGGCCCATTACAAGATCCCACGCACGGTCGTGTTCGGCCCGCTGCCGAAGACCTCGACCGGCAAGATTCAGAAGTTCGTGCTGCGCGATCAGGCGAAGGCTCTTTGATGGTGGGCCTGGCGCTCCTTCTGACCGCCGCGGGCCTCATGGGCGCCACGGGAGTGGTGCTTGCCGCCATCGCCGCCCACGGCGCACAGACGGCCGGCCTCGCCAGCGCCGCCCACATGCTGCTGCTCCATGCGGCGGCGATGCTGGGAACGGCATCGCTCGCCGGGCAAGGCAGGCTCTGGCCGCCGGCGGCACTCCTCGCCCTCGTGGGTTGGCTGGCCGGAAGCCTGCTCTTCTCGGGCGACATCGCGCTGCGCGTCTTCTCTGGCAATCGCCTTTTTCCGCTTGCGGCCCCGACCGGCGGCACCATCATGATTGTCGCGTGGCTTGCGGTCGCCGCCGCCGCCGCTCTCGCACGTCCGAATAGCCGGCCCCGTTAGATCGCCCCATTCTTCCCAAGGAAGCGCTCATGTCTGCCCAGTCCCTCGACGACCTTCTCGCCATCGAGGCCATCCGCCAGCTCAAGGCGCGCTATTGCCGGTTCGTCGATACCAAGCAGTGGGACCGCCTCGCCGGCGTGTTTGCTCCCGGCGCCCGGCTGGACGGGCTTGGGTCGGCTCCCGACGGCTCTGACGCAGCGACGTTCGTCGCCGGCATCTCGAAACGTCTGGCGCGGGTGATCTCGATCCATCACGTCCACAACCCCGAGATCACCATCACGGGACCCGGCATCGCGCAAGGTATCTGGCCGATGATGGACTACCTCGAGTTCCCCGCGGACGAGCGTCCCTCCGAGGCGCCGGAGAGCCGAGGCTTTGTCGGCTACGGATTCTACGAGGAGGAGTACCGGAAGGTGGGTGACACGTGGCTGATCGCTCACCTCCGTCTCACCCGGATGCGCGTCGATGCCCTTGCCCAGGATCACCCGCTTCCGCGGTTCGGTCGCCATAAGCCGTCGCCGGATTGGCTGTAGTCGCCCGCCGCCCGCTCAATACGTCGCTCTGATCGCTGCGCTCGCCGGTCTGCTGGCGCGCACCGTCTTGACCGCCTCTCGCAGGTCCGCCAGATAGGCCTCGAGCGACGGCGCGTGCAGCAGCGACATCATCCGGTGCAGGCCCTTCGGTCGCTGCGTGAGGCCGGGCACCCAGCCCTTCTCGGCCATCAGCTCGGCCACCCGGAACACGTCGAGGTCGTTGGATCCCACGGCCACGATGGAAAGGTGCGGCTCGCCGATGACGTGCAACCCGGGGATTGCTGCGACGCCAGCCCGGTAGCGGTCGATCATCGCCATCAGCTCGCCCGCCAGCCGCCGGTATCCGTCCCGCCCGAGGTGGCTCATGACCGCCCATGCCCCTGCGACGGCTCCGCCCGGCCGGGTGCCGACGATGGTGGTCGTGGCAAATCGTCCGTTGGGCCACACGTCGGCATCGAAGCCGTGGTGGCGTGCTCGCTCGCCGTCCCTGTAAAGCACCGTCGAGGCGGGCTTCGGCGTGTAGCCGAACTTGTGCAGATCGGCCGACAGCGACGCCACCCCCGGCAGATGCATCTCGAAGTCGGGAACGTTGCGCCCGATATCGCGTACGAAGGGCGCCAGATAGCCGCCAACGCACGCATCGACGTGCAGCCACAGCCCACGCCTCGACGCCAGCTCCGAGAGATCGGCAATAGGGTCGATGATGCCGAACGGGAAGCACGGCGCCGAGCCGGCCATCAGAATCGTGTCGGAATCGGTACGCGTCTCCATCGCAGCCGGATCGGCGCGGAAATCGCTCGCCACCGGCACGCGCCGCACCTCGAGGTCCATGAGGCGAGCGGCCTTGTCGAAGGCCGGGTGCGCCGTCTCAGGCAGCACCAGATTGCCGCGATGCCGTTTGTCGCCGCGCACCGCCCGTGCATGATCCCGCGCCGTCTGCACGGCCATGACGATGCTTTCGGTGCCGCCCGTCGTCATGAAGCCTTGCGCACCATCTGGTGCGCGGAACAGGTCGAGCGCCATCTCGACCACCTCGCGCTCCATCTGCCCGAGGCTGAGAAAGGCCCGCTTCGAGCCGAGCGCATTCTCCGCGAACATCTCGTTGAACGCCGCGCGGCCGATCTCGTCCACGGCGTCGTCGGCCTTGAACACGAACAGTGGCACCCGTCCGCCACGCCAATCGGCGTCGCGCGATTTTCGTTCGCGGATATCGGCGATCAGGTCGTTCCGGGCGCGGCCCGTCTCTGCAAATTTCATGCGCATGTTGCCCCACCACGATCTGCAGTCGCGGCACATTATGCAGGTTTCACGCTTGTCCCGCCAACGATCGGCCCCGCAAGAGGCCCCATCCCGCTGGCCTCGTCGGCCTCGTCCGTCCTAAGCTGTTGGATCGCTCCAGGGCCCTTGTCTCTCACGGGATGCACCGATGATCGCACGCAAGTCAGAGAACCGCCTCACCCGCGCCGAGCCGGCTGCCGTCGGCTTCGATCCCGCTCGCCTCGCGCGCATCCGCGACGCCCTCGAGCGCGACGTGAAGGCCGGCATGCTCCCAGGCGCCGTCGTCGGCGTCGCGCGCCGCGGCCACATCGCGTACCTCGAGGCGGTCGGCCATCGCGATCCGTCCACCGGCCAGCCGATGTGGGCCGACGCGGTGTTCTCCATCGCATCGATGACCAAGCCGATGACCTCGGTCGCCGCGATGATCCTGATGGAGGAGGGGCGGCTCGCGCTGACCGACAACGTCTCGCGCTGGCTGCCGGCCTTTGCCAACCAGCAGGTCAGCGTGCCGGTGGTCGATCCGGCCTTCGCGCGCGTCACCTACCGCATGGAGCCGGCGCGCCGCCAGGCCACCGTGCAGGACCTGCTGCGCCACACCTCGGGCCTGGCCTATGGCGAGATCACCACCAACGCACCGGTGCGCGAGGCCTACCAGCGCGCCGGGCTGTTCGCGCCAGGTCCGCAGCAATACGACAACC
>JANRJI010000119.1:0-295157 GCA_033764055.1 Hyphomicrobiaceae bacterium | reverse complement strand
CTCAGGCACATAATCCTCGACGCTCGCAGGCAGCAGCTGCGTCTGGTCGATCTTCCAGGGGCGATAGTGTTTGCTCATACCCCTGGACAGAATCCGACTCGCACCGGAAAATCCACCGACTACTCGGACAGGCTCCTAGGGCGCCAGCCGCCGCTCGTCAATCGCCGGCTTTGGTGCTGATTGTCGGCTGAACTCTGCCAATGATCCTTCCGATGAAGACGACGTGCGGCGTCGGTGTCACGCGGCGAGGCGCGGCACCGGCCGATCGAACAGTGGCACGCCCGTGCGGCGCATGAAGACGACCAGGATCGCACCTGCCACGATGCCGCCGACGTGGGCCCACCAGGCGACAGGGCCCACGTCCGGGACCATCAGCATCACGAACTGGGTGGCGATCCAGGCACCGAGCGCAAACAGAGCCGTGATGCGGAGCGGGATGAAGCGGAAGGCTAGCACCCAGACCCGCACGTGGGGATGGAGCATCAGGTAGGCGGCAATCGACCCGGCCACGGCCGCGCTCGCCCCGATCAACGGCACCTGCCCGGCGAGCTGCGCCGCACTGGAGGACTTCATCAGAAGCGCCGCCGCCCCATACTCTGCACTGACGGCATGCGCCAAGCCGCCGACGACACCGCAGACGAGATAGAACAGGACAAACCTCGCGTGCCCCATGGCATCCTCGACGTTGTCGCCGAACACCCAGAGAAACATCATGTTGCCAAGCAGGTGGATCGGGTCTCCGTGCAGAAACATGTAGGTCAGCAAGGTCAGCCCTTCGGGCACGGCCATCGCATCCAGCGGCCCGTGAGCGGCTCCCCCGACGACACCGACCCGAAACAACTCCGATGGCACAATTGCGAAGCTTGCCGCAACGTGCTGGCCCGCAGGGGTCAGCTCCAGCAGGAAAACAACGACATTGATGACGATGAGGGCGACCGTCACAACTGGAAAACGGATCGACCGGAGCGGATTATCGTCGGATAGCGGCACGAACACGAGGGCAGCTCCACGGCCAGAGACACTTCGCTGTGCTACCGGTTCTGCCCCGGCACCCACAGGACGTCCGCCTTGCCCCGGTCATTGACGAAGCGGCTCGCAACGAAGAGGTAGTCGGACAATCTGTTGATATAGTGGAGGGACGCGGCACTGACCGGCTCGGCGGGATCGCTGGCGAGGTCAGCCATGTGTCGCTCGGCCCGCCTGCAGACGGTTCTAGCGACATGCAGCGCGCCAGCAGCCGGGGAGCCACCCGGCAGGATGAACGAGCGCAATGGAGCGAGCTCGGCGTTCATGGCGTCGATCTCCGCCTCGAGACGCTCCACCTGTGCCGGCGTGATGCGGAGTGGCTTGTAGTCCGCCCCCGCCCAGGCGGGAGGGGCGCCGCGATCGGGAACGCAAAGGTCCGCGCCAAGGTCGAACAGATCATTCTGAATTCGTCCGAGGCCCGCGTCGAGGTCCGGCTGGCCTGCCAAGCTCAACCGGGCCAGGCCGATCGCCGCATTCGTCTCGTCGACCGTGCCATAGGCCCAGATGCGCGGCGCATTCTTCGGGACCCGTTCGCCCGTGCCTAGCGACGTAGTGCCGTCGTCCCCCGTGCGGGTGTAAATCTTGTTCAGAACGACCATTGCGAACGAGTCCGGTTGCGTCGGTTGATCGGCACGCTAGTCCACACGCCGAGGCGGTCAAGTGCCGTCACAACGGCACAATGGCGTCACGTGAGCCATGCGACCGCCCCGAGCAATCAGCCGCGCGCGATCGCCATGGCGACGATGGCTATGAGGATGGCGATGAACTGAAGGCCCACGCGCCACCGCATCAGCGTCTGACTGAGGCTCGGGCTCGATCCCTGTCGGGCCATATTCCAGAGGCCTGCCGCGAGAACGCCGAACACGGCCAGGGCTACCAGGGTCGTCAGGTGTATGAGCACGCCGCTCATGAGCCCTCCTCAGGGGGTCCAACAGGGCGATGCCGCCCTGCTCGGTCTGGCACGATTGCCGAATCCGGGGGCGATCCCCGCTCTGCCGGGACCGCGCACCCAATCTTCTAACGATACTCGAAAAATTCGCCGCTGTGATGCGCCAGAAATGCCGTATTATTCCTCTTCATGTGATTCAGCTGGCGCGTCCTCGCCGGCACCAGGATTGCTGACCGCTGCAGGTTGCGCGTCGACTGCGACGCACGACCGGCCGAGCACGATCGGCCGCAAGATGTTTGAAGCCGCAAGGGGTTTGAAGTTGTCCGATCCGGCGAAGCAAGCCTTGCGACACTCGAGCCGGCGTCGGCCGACGGCGGCGATCGGCCGGGTCGTGCTCGCGGTGGCGTTGGCGACCTTCACACCGACCAGCGCCCGGGCCCAAAAGCCGTCGGACGCGCGCCAGAAGCTGGAAGAGCAAGAACGGCAGCTCCGCACCAGCCAGGAGGCCGAAAAGACCCTCGCCGCCGACGTCAGCCAAATCGAGGCCGACCGTCAGCGCCTCAATCTGAGCCTGGTGGAGATGGCGCAGGCCATCCAGCAAGGCGAGACCCGCCTCACCGGTATCGAAGGCCGCTTGGGAGCGCTCGAAGCTCAGGAGAGGTTCCTCAGGGGCTCACTCGCCGAGCGGCACGGCTCGATATCCCGCCTCCTCAGCGCGATGCAACGCATGGGGCGGAATCCGCCGCCGGTCATGATCACGCGACGCGAGGATGCGCTGCTGATGGTGCGGAGCGCCATGATGCTGGCCGCGTCCTTCCCGCAGATCCGGGAGCAGGCGCTGAGGTTGGCGGGCGAGCTCAACGATCTCGGGCGCATCATCGGTGAGACGAGGAGCGAGGGCGAGAAGCTGCGCACCGAGACGCAGAGGATCGCGGAGCAGCGGACGCGCCTCGCCTCCCTGCTCGAGGAGAAGCGCCAATCGCTCGCCGAGCGTCAGGCCGCGCTCGACCAGGTGCGGCGCGAGGCGGCCGAGATTGCCCGCAGCGTCAACGACCTCAACGAGCTGATTGCCCGACTCGACAAGGTCGTCGCCAAACAGACCGATGCTCCGCCGTTGCGGGAAACGCTCCCACTCCGGGGAGCGCAATCGGACGCGAGCGATGCAGGTGCGCCGAGCCAGGAGCAGGGTGCCCCAGCGTCCCCCGAAAGGCACGCGGGCCTCGTGGTTCCGCCGGCCCCCCCGAAAGCCGGTGCACCGGCCGTCGTCCTGGCACCGTCGGACAAGCAGCTGGCGAGCATGAACCCAGGCCGGATCACGCCGGCAATTCCTTTCGAGAAGGCTAAAGGCCGGCTGCCCATGCCGGCCAGTGGCAAGCGGATCATCGCTTTTGGTGACAAGGCCCAGACCAGCAAATCCAACGGCATCGTCATCGAGACCCGGGCCGGTGCCCAGGTGACGTCGCCGGCAGACGGCTGGATCGTTTTTGCGGGTGTTTTTCGAAGCTACGGTCAGATCTTGATTATCAATGCGGGCGACGGCTACCATATTCTTCTGGCAGGACTGTCGCAGATCGACGTTCAGCTCGGGCAATTCGTGCTCGCGGGTGAGCCGGTCGGCGTCATGAGCGGCTCGGTGCGCGAGGCGAAAGGTAAACAGCCCAATAGCGCGCCAGTGCTCTATATCGAGTTCAGGAAAGATGGCCGCTCGATCGATCCGGATCCGTGGTGGACGAGCGGCACGTAGACGACATCAGACTTGGAAGGTGCAACGCACATGCGCAAATCCGACTATGCGTTCTGGACGTTCGTGGCGCTTGCGGGGCTGGCCGGTCTGACGACCGTGCTGAACGTCTCGCGGACCTACTCGGCGACGACACCGAATGCCGAGATCTACAAGCAGCTGGATCTGTTCGGCGACGTGCTCGAGCGTGTGCGCTCCGACTATGTCGAGAAGCCCGACGACGCCTCGCTGATCGATAACGCCATCAACGGCATGCTGGCGGCGCTCGACCCCCACTCGGCGTATCTCAATCCCAAGAACTACCGCGACATGCAGGTGCAGACACGCGGCGAGTTCGGCGGCCTCGGCATCGAGGTGACGATGGAGAACGGCGTCGTCAAGGTGGTATCGCCGATCGACGATACGCCTGCGGCCAAGGCCGGCCTGCAAGCCAACGACCTGATCACCCACCTCGACGGCGACCAGATCGTCGGACTGACGCTGGAGCAAGCCGTCGAGAAGATGCGGGGGCCCGTCAATACGCCGATCAGCCTGACGATCGTGCGCAAAGGCAAGGACGAGCCGTTCGATGTGAAGATCGTGCGCGACGTCATTCGCATCAATGCGGTGAAGGCCCGGATGGAAGGCGATGACGTCATCTACGTCAAGGTCTCGACCTTCAACGAGCAAACCCACTCCAACCTGGTCAAGCAGGTGGACGCCCTCAAGAAAAAGGCGACCAAGCCGGTCCGCGGGTTCATCGTCGATCTGCGGAACAATCCGGGTGGGCTGCTGGATCAGGCGATCAATGTTTCCGACGACTTCCTCGAGCAGGGCGCCATCGTGCTGACGAAGGGACGCAATCTCGAGGAGACGCAGCGCGCCAATGCGCGTGCCGGCGACATCACGGAGGGGAAGCGCATCCTGGTGCTGGTGAACGGCGGCTCTGCGTCCGCGTCCGAGATCGTCGCGGGTGCGCTGCAGGACCATAAGCGTGCCCTCGTGATCGGTACACGCTCGTTCGGCAAGGGCTCGGTGCAGACGATCATCCCGTTGGGCCAGAACGGTGCGCTGCGGCTGACGACGGCGCGCTACTACACGCCCTCGGGCCGCTCCATCCAAGCCATGGGCATCGATCCGGACGTCGTGATCGAGCAGGAGGTCCCCGAGGAGCTCAAGCCCAAGCGCCCGGAGCGGCCGCGCGGCGAGGCGAGCCTGCGTGGTCATCTGAAGGGTGAGGCGGCGAAGGGCAAGAAGGAGGAATCGGGGTCGTCGGCGTACGTGCCTAAAGAGCCTGAGAAGGACAACCAGCTGCAGTATGCCCTGAAGCTCCTTCGCGGCGAGGTTCCCGAGCCGACCCCGGCCTCGGCGGAGGTGAAGCCCGACCAGGCCAAAGACCAGAAGTCAGCGCCCAAGCAGTAGTCGCTGACCGCGCCAGCAGCACGCAAGGAACGGGCGCCATGCTTGGGCGCCCGTTTTGATTCGATCGCCCTCGCTATTGCGTCGAGTCGCAGCGCCAGGAAGAGCCCCACGCGGGCACGATCGGGAGGCACTATGACGTCCAAACGGTCCAGCTCCGCTGCAGCCTTGTTTCTCGCTGCAAGTCTTCTCGTTCCCTGCGGCCCCGCATCAGCCCAGCGGGCCAAGGAGGCGGCGTCTGGAGACGCATTGACGCGTCATCTCGAAGTGATGCTCCGGGCGATGAAGATCGCCCGCGACTGGCACGTCGGGCGCCCGGGCAAGCCTGAGCTGATGGCCGGAGCGGCCCGCGGCATGCTCCACAAGCTCGATCCCGAGGCCGATCTCTATACCCGCGCCGAGCTGCAGCGGATCGGCGACACGGATAGCGTGCCTCAGGTCGGCCTCGATGTGCGCCGGGAGCAAGGGCCCAGCCGCCGGTCCAGTCCTGGCTATCGTGTCGTGTCGTCGCGTGACGGCGGTCCCGCAGCAGCGATCGGCCTGAAAGCAGGTGATCTCATCACGCGCGTGCGCGGCAGGGCCGCGGGCGACATGTCCTATCACGGCTTGCTGCGGCTGGAGCTACCCGGCGCGATCGGCACCGATGTCGACCTGACGGTGGAGCGAGGGGACAATACGGAGCCTGAGCGCATCCGGCTGCCGCGCGGCATGGGTATCGGCGAGGCCGTGACGGTTGACGAGCCGGAGCTGGGCGTGCTGCGCGTCCGGATCGCGGCCATCGAAGCGCCGGCGACATCCAGGCTGACGCAGCAGATCGAGGCTGCGGTGGCGCGGTCCGACCCGCCGCTGCGTGGCATCGTGCTCGACCTCAGGGGAACTGCCGGCGGCAGCCTGGCGGAAGTCGCGTCGCTGGCCGACGCGCTGCTCGACAGCGGCCTGCTGCTCCGCGAGGAGACGCGCCTCCCGTCCGGCCCTGAGCCGCAAGAGGCCCGCACCGGTGATGTCGCGCAGGGGCGCCCGGTCACCGTGCTCGTCGATGCGGGCACGGCCGGCCCCGCCGAAGCCCTGGCGGCGGCTCTGCGCGACAATCAGCGCGCCAGGCTGGTTGGCGAAAAGACGGCTGGACGCGGCGCGCTGCGGACGATGCGCTCGCTCGGACGGCAGGGCGAGAAGGGGGCGATCCGGATCATCACGGCACGGCTGTCCACTCCCGGCGGAAAACCCATCGAAGGCGCGGGGGTTACGCCGGACCTCGTCATCTCCCAGGCTCCGGCAGACGCGACCTGCCGCAGCCTCGATGTTCGCGATCCCCGGCAAGGCGGTCACTGCCGACGGCGCAATCCGGCTGAAGATGCCCAGCTGCAGCGGGCGATTGCCACGCTCACAGACGCTGTCGCTGCCGGCACGCCGGCCGCGGGCAAGGATATCGCGGGTGGCCGGCAGAACAGCACGGGGCACCGACCGTGACGCCGCACCGAACGAGCGCCCATCACGACCGCTTGGCTTTGACCCGTGCCTCAATTCCTCGAACGAGCGAAGAGCCGATCGGCGGATCGTTCTCGACAGCGAGCGTCTCGGTGAGCCCGGCCAGCATACAATAGAAGCCCGCCATCAAGGTCAGCTCGACCACCTCGCGATCGGAAAGGTGGACGCGCAACGCGGCCAATGCCGCAGGCGAGGCTTTCCGACCGGCGACGAGCTGCCGCGTGAAGACGAGCGCCGCCTGCTCGCAGGCGTCGAAACAGGCGGCGCGGTCGTCGCCCTGCTCCAGCGCTGCAATTTGCGCCTCGGTGACGCCGAGATCGAGGGCGATCGGCACGTGCTGAAGCCACTCGTACTCGCCGCCCGCGACTTTGACCGCCTGCAACAGGCACAGCTCCCGCAACCTGGCATCAAGCTCGAGCTTGCCGAGCAGCGTGCCACCCAGCTTCATCACCGGCTTCAGGCACGTCTCGGCGTGCGCCATCATATTGAAGATGTTGGCTGGGGCGGGGAGGCGGCCGAGCATCTCGCGCGCCTCGGGCGAGATGCTCGCGAGGTCCGGATAGGGAATGTGGGCCATCGTCGTGCTCCTGGATCGAGTCATTGAGGACAGAGGCTCGGCGAGCGCGCTCAAAGCGTCACCGCCAGGCAAAGCGAGGCTGATCAAAATGCGAAACCCTCGTCGTCAGCCCTCGGATCGCGACCTCGCGGAACTGGTAGAGCATGGCGGCGGTCGGCGCGTAGACCTCACTGCCCATAGTCGGCAGCGGCGCCGACAGGACCGGCGGCCTGCCGTCCTCGGTGGGGCGCAAGCGCGGCACGCGCGGATCGTCCAGCTCGCGGAATGGAATGCGCAGGACGTAAGCCACCTCGACTGGGTCCGGCTCGATGACGGGCGCCGCACCGCCCCACAGCACGACCGGCGTGATGCGGAATCCCGATCGGGTCGGGTAGTCGTCGAGCACGCCCAGGATATCGTCCGGCCCAAGCTCCAGGCGCAGCTCCTCGTGAAGCTCGCGAAGGGCGGCCTGCTCGACGGTCTCGCCCGTGTCGAGGCGTCCGCCCGGCAGCGCATACTGACCTGCATGACGGCGCAAGCTCTCGGGTCGCTTGGTCAGCAGGACCGATGCCTCGTCGTCCGACTCGCTTCTGACGATGACGATGGCAACGCCCGCTTGCCGGAGCGCCGGATCGTCGATGCCTTCGCGCGGCAGGGTCCGGAGATTGGTTGCGACGCGCTCGCGCAACTGCGGTCCGAAAGTGTATGGCATCCCGGGTCGTGCCCCTCCTCATCGTGTTGGCATTGGCCGACCGGCCATGCACACTCGCAGATCAGTCACCCTCAACGCGACGCCAGGAGACGACCATGACCAGCGAGCCGGGTTCCGCGCTCAAAGAAGGCCAGCCCCACTCACGCTATGTCAAGGTCGACGGTCGCGAGGTGCACTACATGGAATGGGGCAGGCCCGGAAACGAGCCAGTCATCATGTGGCATGGGCTCGCCCGCACCGGGCGCGATTTCGATTTCATCGCCGCGGCCCTGAGCGACCGGTTCCACCTCATCTGCCCGGATACCATCGGCCGCGGACTTTCGGAGTGGAGCAACGCCCCCGACAAGGACTACTGCTTGGATGCCTACGCGCGGCTCGCGGCAGGTATTGCAGATGCGGTCGGCTGCACGACGATGCACTGGGTCGGCACGTCGATGGGCGGCTCGCTCGGCATTCGGGCCGCCGCGACGACGTTGGCCGGCCGAATTCGGCGGCTCGTCATCAACGATATCGGGCCGACGTTTCCGCCGGCGCCCTACGAGCGCATCAAGACATACATCGGGCAGCCCCCCGAGTTCGCTACCGTAAGCGAGCTCGAGGCCTATTTCCGCACCATCTACAAACCCTTCGGCCATCATACGGATGCCCAGTGGCGGCACCTCACGGAGACCTCGATGCGGCGCCTGCCCAGCGGCAAGGTCACCACCCACTACGACCCGGCGATCGTGCGGCAGATGTTCGTCCACCCGGACGACTACGAGCAATGGCCCCACTGGGATCGGATCACGGCCGAGACGCTGGTGTTGAGAGGCATCGATTCCGATCTGCTGCTCGTCGATGCGGCGCGCGAGATGAGCGTCCGGGGGCCGAAGGCGCGAATCGTGGAGGTTGCCGGGTGCGGTCACGCACCCGCTCTCAACGTCGCGAGCCAGATCGGAATTGTGCGACAGTTTCTCGAGGCTTGAGGGACGGTCGCCGCCGAGGGACGCCTGAGAACTGCTCACCGCGTTCATAACCCGTTGACCGGTGAGGGCCTTAAGCTCGCCCAATTTCGAATGTCAGAGCCATAGTGCTCAGCACTCGAAAAGGGGGGCGAGCACAGCACTGCGCCGGGGTGGCGCAGGGGCCTCAGCGTCTAAGGGGAAGTCATGCAGTCCATGCGTAAGCTCATGCTCGGCGTCGCCGTGCTGTTCGCGACAGTCCTACCGGCCCTGGCCCAGGGGGCAAAGCCTACCGATACCTACAAGGTTGCGCTGCAGGTGAGCGAAAGCGATCCGAAGATTCTCAATCTCGCACTGAACAACGTTGAGAACATGATCGCCGAGTACAAGAAGCTCGGCAAGAAGGTCGAGGTCGTCGCCTACGGTCCGGGACTCGACATTTTCCGCGAGGACAAGAGCCCGGTGAAGGCGCGCGTCCAGACCATCGGGCTGGCCAACCAGAACGTCACTTTCTCGGCTTGCACAGTAACTCATGGCAAGGCCGAGAAATCGGAAGGACATGCCGTGAAGATCATGAGCGAGGCCAAGATGGTGCCGAGCGGCGTCTTGCGCCTCGTCGAGCTGCAGCGAAACGGCTGGGCGTACATCAAGCCCTGACAGGCAGTCGACAACCTCGGGTCGCACCCGCGCGAACATGTGTTGCTCATCGAGGCCCTGCGGGCCTCGATCTTTATTGCCGACACGACTTTTCAGCTCCTGCGCGAGCGGGCATGATGGCGGCCGCAATGAGAGAGGGCACGCCACCATGTCCAACTCCCCAGTCCGCACGACATTCCTCCGCGACGGGGCGGAGGGGCGCGCGGTGCACGACGTCGGTGGATTGGACTTCGGTCCGATCGACCGGCACGAGCACGATCCCGCGCTCTGGGAGAAGCGCATCGATGCGATGCTGATCCTGCTGGCGACGAAGAAGGGAGTCTTCAAGATCGACGCCATGCGCCGCGTCATCGAGGACTACGGGCAGCAGGAGTACGATCGCACGACCTATTACGAGAAGTGGATCCAGGCGATCCGTAATCTGCTGGTCGAGCAGGAGGTCGTCTCCGCCGACGAGATCGAGCAACGCATGAAGGAGGTGGCGCGGCATCACCGCGATGCAGGACGGGAGGTCGCGGACGATCGTATCGACTGGTCTACGGGAGGCACGCGATGAGTGCCGGTAGCGGGAGGCCTCCGCGATTCCGCGCAGGCGAGAGCGTCCAAGTGGCAGGCCGGGAGGCCGTCGGGCATTGCCGAACGCCGTGGTATCTACGCGGCCATGCTGGCGTGATCGCCTCCGTCCACGGTGCCTATCACGACCCCGAGCGGCTCGCCTACCACAAGCCGGGACTGCCCCTGAAAGTACTCTACAAAGTCAGGTTCCGACAGGCCGACTTGTGGCGGGACTACAAGGGGCCGGCGAACGATCATCTCGAGGCCGATATCTACGAGGACTGGCTCGGCCCAGCCGACGGCAAGGAGCGCGGCCGATGACTCATGACCACGATCACGACCATGCGCACGATGAGCATGGCCATCATCACGGCAACGACCATGAGCACCCGCACCCACCTCAGAAGGACCACGACGCGGGACCGATGAGCGCCTACGAGGTGCTCGAGGAGGCGGTACGCTCGCTCCTGATCGAGAAGGGCGTGACGACGGCCGACGAGATCGCGGCGCAGATCGATCTCATGGACAGTCGGACGCCGGCGCTCGGCGCCAAGGTGGTGGCAAAGGCGTGGACGGATGCCGCCTTCAAAGCCCGCCTGCTCGCCGACACCGCCGCGGCGCTCAACGAGCTCGGAATCGACATCGGGACGCTCGCCGAGTTCCGAACGATCGAGAACACCCCCGGGGTGCACAATGTGGTCGTCTGCACTTTGTGCTCCTGCTACCCGAAGCTTCTCCTCGGCATCCCGCCTGCCTGGTACAAGAGTCTCGCCTATCGATCGCGCGTCGTCGTCGATCCCCGCAGCGTACTCGCCGAGTTCGGCGTGAGGGTGCCGGCCGGAACGGAGGTGCGTGTGCATGATTCGACAGCGGATCTGCGCTATCTCGTGCTTCCGATGAGGCCGGCGGGGACCGACCACTGGAGCGAGGAACGTCTCGCCGGCATCGTGACGCGCGACAGCATGATCGGCACGGCCATACCGGAAACGCAGGCGTGACAGGCACGCGAGGGAGTGCAACTTCATGACGTTCATATCGATCCGCCGCCCGGCCGCCGTGGCGGCCGGACTGATCCTGCTCGCGACACCGGCCTCGGCGCATCACGCCATGGACGGCAAGCTGCCGTCGACCCTGCTCGAGGGGCTGCTGTCGGGGCTCGGACATCCGGTGATCGGACCGGATCATCTGGCCTTCATCATCGCCATCGGCATCGCCGCCGCATTGGTTCCGGCCGGCCTCGGCGTCATCGGGGCCTTCATCGCAGCGTCCACGGCGGGAGTTCTCATCCACCTGGGCGCGATCACGCTGCCGATGGGCGAGCTTCTGGTGGCAGGCTCGGTGATCGCTGCCGGCGGGCTGGTGGCGCTCGGCCACCGTGCCGGCAACGGCGCTTGGCTGGCGCTTGCGGTACTGGCTGGCGTTGTACACGGCTATGCCTTCGGCGAGGCGATCGTCGGCGCCGAGAGCCGTGTGATCGGTGCCTATCTGGCAGGCATTGCGATTGTCGCGGCCGTGATATCGGCGGGGGTGATGGGGATCATCAGGGGCACCGCCGCACAGTCGATCGCAGCAGAGACGCGCCTCATGGCTGTCGGAGCAGCGGTCGCCTGCGTCGGCGTCGTGATGCTGGTGGGAGGTCTGGCCGGCTGACCCGATTGGCCCGCCACCGCCTGCACAGGCCGAAAGGGACGTTGCCATGACCGATCTGGAGAAGGCAGTAGCCGCCTTCGAGGCACTGCCGCGACTCGTGGTGGCCGACACGGACCTGGTGCGCCGCGGTCGCTTCCTGTCTTGCGATTTCGAGCTCGGCGTAGGTCCACAGCCACTGCTCGTCTCGATCAACGAGGGCCGGGTGGCGGCGGTGGCGCGGGGACCGTTTCTGCTGAAGCCGTGGCTGTTCGCCGTTCGGGCCGAGGCCGATGTCTGGCTGCGCTTCCTCGAGCCGTACCCCATAGCTGGCTATCACGACCTGATGGCACTGACCAAGGTGGGGCGTGCGCGGGTGGAGGGCAACCTCGTGCCATTCATGGGCAATCTGCAATTCATCAAGGATGTCCTTGCTGCACCGCGCGTCCTGCCGATGAAGGAGACCGCGCGATGACGCCACGCTTCGAGCCCATCGTCGGACGCTACCTGCATCTCGAGCTGTCGGGCCGGCCGCATCGCCTCTACGTGGAGGAGGCGGGCACCGGCATCCCACTGGTCTGCCTGCACACCGCCGGAGCCGATGGCCGACAGTTCCGGCACATCCTCAACGACGAGGCGATCACCAAGCACTATCGCGTGATCGTATTCGACATGCCGTGGCACGGAAAATCGTTGCCACCGGTCGGTTTCGAGCGCGAGGAGTACCGGCTCACCACCGAGAGCTACACGCAGATGATCCTCGACGTCTGCGACGCAATCCGGCTCGAGAAGCCCGTGGTGATGGGCTGCTCGATCGGCGGGAGGGTGGTGCTCAATCTCGCCGCCGCGCACGCCAAACGCTTCAGGGCCCTGATCGGCCTCGAGTCGGCCGACTACCAGCAGCCCTGGTACGATACGGAATGGCTGCATCGGCCAGACGTGCACGGCGGTGAGGTCTGCGCGGCGCTCGTCTCGGGAATGATGGCGCCGCACAGCCCGGCCGACAGCCGCCACGAGACGCTCTGGATGTACAAGTGTGGCGGACCCGGCGTGTTCAAGGGTGACCTATACTTCTATCGGATCGACGGTGACCTGAGAGATCGAGTCGCCAAGATCGATACGAGCCAGTGTCCGCTTTACCTGCTCACCGGCGAGTACGACTTCTCCTGCACGCCCGAGGATACCCTGCGGACCGCGGCCAAGATCAAGGGCGCCCACGTGACGGTGATGGAGAAGCTCGGCCACTTCCCGATGAGTGAGAATCCGGCCCAGTTCCGCAACTATATCCTGCCTGTCCTGGAGCAGATCAGGACCGGCTGACCGACGACGCCGTCACACTCCTGACGTGAGGCTGCAGCCATACGGTCTCATCGCCACGCAACCGGAGCCGATCGACATGCGCCGAGCCATCGTCCTCGTCCTCGACGGCCTGCGGCGCGACATGATCACGCGCGAGCTGACCCCCAACCTCGTCGCTCACAGCGCGGTCGCCCAGTCGTTCACCGCGCACCGCTCGGTGTTTCCGTCTGCGACGCGCGTCGTGTCCTCGTCGCTGGCGACCGGCTGCTTCCCGGCCAAGCATGAGCTCGCCGGAAACAGCATGGTACTGATGGAAGACGGGCGACTGGTCGCGCACGATGCCGGCCATCCGGGCTTCCTGCAGCACAAGCGAAGAGTGACGGGCCGATCGCTCGCCATGCCGACGATGGCCGAGCGGGTCAAGGGGCACGGCGGCGCCATCATCTATGCCAATGTGTCACCCGGGGCCGGCTATGCACACGACCCCGACGGCCATGGCATCACGTATCACCGGGCCGGCTCGTACGGGCCGGGTCGCGTGCCGATCGGGGACTGGGACGCGAGCCGGTTGACACCTGACGAGGCAGGCGACCGGGTGATGGCGGAGCGGTTCATCGCCGATGTCGTCCGCGGGCCCAGGAAGCCGGCCCTCGGCGTCGTGTGGCTGGCCGAGCCCGACATCTCATCACACGCCCATCCCCTCGGGTCGCCCGACCAGACCGCTGCCATCAAGGCCAGCGATGCGACCGCCCGGCTGGTGATCGACGCCGTCGCCGAGGCTCGCAGCGGCGGGGAGGATATCGTGCTGGTCGTTGCCTCGGACCACGGCCATCAGACCGTCGCGGGCGTGATCGACATCGAGGCCGAGCTCGTAGAGGCCGGTCTGAAGCTGGGGCCGGGCTCGGGCGACGTGGTGTCGACGTCGAACGGCACCTCGGCACTCGTCTACGTGCACCCAGACCACAATGCGCGCAGGGACGCCATCGGTTCGTTTCTCGCAAGGCGGCCGTGGGCAGGCGAGGTCGTTGCCGCCGACGATCTGGCGCGGCTCGGACAGACATCGCGGGACGGGCTCGCCTTAGCCGTCGCCATGGCAGCGTCCGAGGACACCAACGAGTACGGCATTCCCGGCAAGAGCTATGCGGCCAAGCCAGGCGCGGGCAAGGCCGATCGGCTCCAATGCGGGCAGCATGGCGGGCTCGCGCGCTACGAGCAGTCGCCATTCCTGATGATCCAGGGGCGGGGATTCCACGCTGGCACTGCGTGCGACATACCGACATCGGCCGTCGACATCGCACCGACCATTCTGACGCATCTCGGCATTGCCCACGATGGGCTCGATGGCCGGGCGCTGCAAGGCAATCGCTGACGTCTTGTGGCAGACGCAGGCGCGAGCCGAGCAGGCCGGCCGCAGTGCGCAAGAATGCCTCAGGCTGTTTGCATTTGGCCGGGTTCAAGGCGACATTCCGAGCTACCCCCAGCCTGCCATTCAGCTCAGGTGCCACATGTCAGACGAGCTCATCCGCCTCACCGCGCGCCAGGCAGTCCGCCACCTGGAGGCCGGTGAGATCACGCCGCTCGACCTGATCGAGGCTGCGGAGAAACGGATCGCGGCCTGCGAGCCGGCGCTCAACGCGCTGCCGACGCTTTGCCTCGACAGGGCCAGGGACCATGCGCGCCGGCTGATGCGCGGCGAAGGCATAGTGGCCCGGGGCGAGCCCGGCTGGCTCGCCGGTTTGCCGGTGGCGATCAAGGACGTCAACGACGTGGCGGGCGTGCGCACGACCTACGGCTCGCCGATCTACAAGGACCACGTGCCGCAAGCCTCGCATCCGGTCGTCGAGCGCATCGAGCGCAAAGGGGGCATCGTCATCGCCAAGTCGAACACGCCCGAGTTCGCCGCCGGCGGGTCGACGTTCAACGAGGTGTTCGGGCGGACGACCAATCCGTGGAACACATCTCTGACACCCGGCGGCTCGACGGGTGGGGGCGCGGCGGCGCTGGCGGCGGGCGAGGTATGGCTGGCGCATGGCTCCGATCATGCCGGCTCGCTGAGGCGGCCCGCCTCGTTCTGCTCCGTCGTCGGTCTGCGACCGTCGCCCGGGCGCGTGACGCGGGGAACGTCCAACAACCTCTACGCACCGCTCTCGGTGCAGGGGCCGATGGCGCGAAACGTGGGCGACCTGGCTCTGTTCCTGGACAGCATGGCGGGCTTCTGCCCGCGCGACCCGCAAACATTCGACGCGCCAACCAAGTCTTTCCTGTCGGCAGTGGAGGCGCCTGTCGCGCCGAGGCGTATCGCGTGGACCGAGAGCTTTGGCGGGGCATTTCCCGTCGAGAAGGAGACGCGCGACATCTGCAAGTCCGCGCTCCGACATTTCGTGGCGATGGGCGCCCTCGTCGAGGAGGCCCACCCCGATCCCGGCCAGATCGCCGAGGCGTTCATGGTGCTTCGATCGCAGTCCTACGTGGTGGACCGGGAGCCGATGATCGCCGCGCACCGCGCCCTGATCAAACCGGACATCATCTGGAACACCGAGGAGGGCCTCAAGGCGACGCCGAGCCGGATCGGCTGGGCCGATCGCGAACGGGCGGCATTCTATCGACGGGTCGCAGCGTTCTTCGAGACGTTCGACGTGCTCGTGCTGCCGTGCGCCTCCTCGCCGGCCTTCGACGTCAATCTGAGGATGCCGTCGCACATCGACGGCAAGCCGGTCACGAACTACCTCGGCGGCTCGCTCGTAACGGCAATCCCGACCCTGATGGGGACGCCTGCGCTAGCCCTGCCCTGCGGCTTCGACAAGCACGGGCGCCCGGTCGGGCTGCAGATGGTCGGGCGTCCCCGCGGCGAGGCCGCGCTGCTGGCGGCAGGCGGCCTCTTCGAAGCTGCCATGGGTCTGGCCGGCCTCGTGCCCATCGATCCACGCCCGGGAAACGTGCCTGCCGACGGCTGACGGGATAACGGCGACCGGCTCGGCTCACTCCCAATTGCGGCAGGCGCGATAGCGAGCCCACCAGTAGCTGCTGCCGGTCGCACGGGCCTTCCGCCTCAACCAGTCGCAGTCGCCGTAGTAGTGGCCGTCGTAGAAGTAGAACGTGATGCCAGGGCCCCATGCGTAGCGACGGCCGCGGTCACGAATATAGGTGCGCGTATAGCGGCGACGGCCATCGCGGACGACAACGCCACCACCTGCACGATCGCGATCCTTGACGATCGGCCCAACGCGTCGGCCATTCCGGTCTCCGCGAACGACGCGACCGCGGTTGCCATCTCGAACGCGCACTCCGTCGCCACCACCATCGCGGCCACGACTCACCTTCGGGCCGTCACCGCCCCGGCTTCGGCTGAATGCAGGACGATCGCCTCCACGACCACCACCCGAGAGGGCGCCTCGCCCACCGCCGGGGCCACTCGGAGCAGCGCGCGACCCGCCACCGGTAGTTGCCGCTGGGCCGGCGCCACCGCGACCTCCGCCCTGCACAGCTCCGCCGCCGCCACCTCCGGGCCCGGCGCTGCTGCCGCCTTGCTTCTGCGCGAGTTGAACCGGACCGGACGATGGCGCCTGTTGCGACCAGGCTGGAGTGAGAAAGAGAACGGCGCCCGCCAGGGGCGCCAGGACACGGACAGCTAGATGCATGACGAGGAGTCTCCACTCGATGGATGCCTGAGTGGAAAACCCTAGCGGTGCTCGATTGTTCCGCGAAGGAGCTGTCACGACTGTGCGACGGCGGATTACCCGCCGAGCCAATCACGGCTGCGACGTGCATACTCGTCGGCTCGCGTTACCCGACGCATCAGGTCCGCCGAGGCGACACCTTTGAGGTCACCGGGCTTCGTTCCCTCACGCAACGCCTTCAGCGTGTCATGGATGGCCTGGATCGCCGCCTGGATCGGTTGATGCCCCTGGAGCGCGACGCGCACCCCGGTTCGCGATAGCCATGCTCGCTCGGCCAGCTCGCCCGGCGAGCCGCCTAGAATGATGGGAATCCTTATCGCAGCCGCGACGGCCTCGACCTCGGCGCGTACTTTGCAGCCGACGAGGAACATGGCGTCAACGCCGGCCGCCTCGTAGGCCTTGGCCCGCCGGATCGTGTCCTCGACGCCACTGATGGCGGGTGCACTGGTCCGGCCGGCGATGACGAGATCGGGATCACGCCGCCCGGCGAGCGCCGCCTTCATCTTGCCGACGCCTTCCTCGACCGAAAGGAGGCGCTGCTTGTCGCCGGTTCCGAAGGGCTGGGGCAGATCGGTGTCCTCGATCGAGAGGCCGGCCACGCCCGCCGTCTCCAACTCCTCGACGGTGCGCATCACCGAGAGCGCATTGCCGTAACCGTGGTCGGCATCGCACATCAGGGGCAGATCGGCGGCGCGGCCGATGCGCAGGGCCTGCTGCGCGAACTCGGTCAGCGTCAGCACGATCAGGTCTGGGGCACCCAGCACCGTCAGCGAGGCCGTGGAGCCGGCGAACATGCCGCACTCGAAGCCGAGGTCATAGGCAATGCGGGCCGAGATCGGATCGTGCACCGATCCGGGATGAACGCACGTGTCGCCAGCGAAGATGGCGCGAAACTTCTGGCGGCGGCTGGTCCAGCGCGAGGGCATGAGCAGGTGTCCCGTAGAGCGTTGCGAGATCGCGGCCCGAGAGCCGATGCCACAGTCGACGACGGCCGACCGCGGAATGCAATGGGGTGGTGGCGTGAAGTTGTCAGCGTTGCTCTGTCGGCGACCGGGCTGGCCCACATGCCGGCCGCCCGCGCGCCGACCCGTCACATGCCAACCCGCCTGCCGGCCCGCCTTGCGTGCGCCGCACGGTTGGTTCAGGCTCAGTGGGAATTCTCCGGGGTATCGGCAGCTCGCGCGAGGCATTCGCCTTGGAATTCCGTCAGGCGCTACCCATCGGCTCCGTCCTCGTCGACGATTACCGCTTGACCGCGGTGCTCGGCCAGGGCGGATTTGGACTGACGTACAAGGCCGACGACTTGCGTCTCGGCGCGCCGGTGGCCGTGAAGGAGTACTTTCCCGGCGATCTGGCGCTGCGCGAGCCGGGCCGCAGCACGGTCATCGCCCGGTCGGCGAGAGACGAGGACGTCCTGGCCTGGGGACGGCGGAAATTCCTCGACGAGGCCCGCACGCTCGCCCGCTTCCGGCACCCGAACATCGTCCGAGTCAACCGGCTGTTCGAGGCCAACAACACGGCCTACATGGTGCTCGATTTCGAGTTGGGTCCGAGCTTGTCGGAGTGGCGAGCTGCCCTCGGGCGGGGCCCCAGCCAGCGGGAGATCGACAGGATCGCGGTCAAGCTCCTGGATGCGGTCGAGACCGTGCACGCGGGCGGCATCCTGCATCGCGACATCAAGCCCGCCAACATCATCATGCGGGACGGCAGCGAGCCGGTGCTGATCGACTTCGGCGCGGCGCGGCAGGCGCTGTCGGCCCAGTCGCGCACCGTGCATGCCATCGTGACGCCCGGCTACTCGCCGAAGGAGCAGTATGCGGTCGATCTCGACCGGCAAGGCACCTGGAGCGACATCTACGCCCTCGGCGCCACGCTGTATTTCATCGTGACGGGAAAGGCGCCACCGGACGCGCTGTCCAGGGAGCTCGCCGAGCCTATGCCGATGGCAGCGGGCGGGGCAGGCCCGTTGCGGCCCGGATTCCTCGCGGCAATCGACGCCGCCATGAACGTGCGGGCCGACAAGCGTCCGCAGTCGGTCGCGACGTGGCGCGCTATGCTGCTCGGAGACCCTCAGGCGTCTCCCGGACACTCGCCCGTCACGCCCGCGACAACCGGAGCGTCGCCGCAGACGACTGCAGGCATACTGGCCGTGGCTCCCCTTGAAGAGGCTGCCGGGAAGGCGGCTCCCGGGAGCGCCGTCCGACGGGTGACGTTCGAGGACATTCCTGCCGGCTCGGCAGTCGCGCCGCCGGCTGCGGCCGGACGCAGCACCATGCCCGTCCTAGCCGCCTCGGTCATCGCCGGACTGCTGGCACTCGGCGGACTCTGGTACTGGATCGCGATCCTGGCGCCACAACGGGACGATGCCGCCTGGGAGCGAGCCCGTAGCGCAGACAGCATCTCCGCCTACGAGCGCTACCTGGCCGAGCAGCCGAGCGGACGCCATATCGCGTTGGCCCGCGAGCGGCGGCAGGAGCTGGCGCAACCACGTCCGGCCGAACCGACAGTCGTGGTCCCGAGAGCCAGGGCGAGCGCAAGCACCGGTCCGGATCGTGCGAAGGTGCCGGCCAATCGGCCGGAGGCGCCGAAGCCCGCTGCGGAAGTGGCCGCCACGTCTGATGACGTCTCGTCGACATCGCCGACCGGCGCCGGCACGGCGGCAACAACACGGGCGCCCACGGCACCGTCACTGCCGGCGCGGCGTACGGTGCCTGAAGCGGTGCCTGATGCGGAGACGGCGGCGCTGGCCCAGGCTGCCAGCCCGGCGACCTGGCGACTTGCCATCGGCGCCTTCAGCGGACCTCCGGTCACCGGCTTCACCGACCAGCAAACCGACTTCAAGACAGAGCTCAACCGACTCAGCGGCGGCAAGCTCGATTTTGCGGTGCTGGCCGGAAGCGATGCGATCCCCGCCAATCTCGTGCTGGGGCGCGTGCGCGACGAGGCCGGCCTGATGGCATGGCATTCGCCGGCGTTCTCGTGGCGGCGGCGGGAGTTCGCCATCTTCGCCGGTAGCCTGCCCTTCGGCTTGCCACCGGGCGACTTCGTCCGCTGGATGCGCGCCGAGGGCGCCCATCTCCTCGAGCAAGCCTATGCGGCCAACGGTCTCCCGGTCCGGGCCATTCCCTGCGGCATCGCCGGCAACGTCGGGGCATGGTTCCGCCGAGAGATCAAATCACCGGCCGATTTCAAAGATTTGCGCGCCTTTGCCCCACCCTTGATGGGCGACGTTCTGCGCAAGCTTGGCGCCACCATCGTGGACTTGCCATCCAGCGCCGTGATCCGGGCCAACCTCGAGCGTCTGGATGCGGCGTTCTGGATGACTCCGCTGACGGGCATCTTCGCACTGACATCGCCGCCGTTTCCGGTATTCCACAGCCCGGGCGTGCACAGTCCGGCCTACATGATGGAGCTGGTGATCGGCGCGGGGACCTGGACTCAGATGAGCGAGCCACAACGACGACTCGTCGACGACGCTTGCAGGCGCAATATCGATCGCTGGTCCGTGCTGTTCCCAGCGTCCCAGAACAGTGTTCTGGCGCGCATCCGGGCGCGGCCGGTGACGATCAGTCCCTTCGCCGCACCCGTGCGTGAGGCCCTCGAGAAGGCGACGGGCGAGGTCATCGCCGAGGAGGCGGCCAAGAACCCCCGATTCAAAGAAGCCATCGAAAGTCACAACCGCTTCCGGCGATGAGACGTGCCAGGCGGCCGACGACCGGCCGGAGGGCCCCAGGGCGGCCCAGATTGCGACGGAATTCACCCAATCTTTCGATTGCCATCTTAGAATCGCCCTCGATGCTCCCCAGTTATTGGGTGCGGCAATTTGTCCAGGATGTCTCCTATGAACCTACTGCTCAACGGCATCGAGTTCTTCGGCCTGTTCCTGCTTCTGCTGGCCGTCCTCGCGGTGTGGTCGACGGTCAAGGTCGTGCCCCAGGGGTACAACTGGACCGTCGAGAATTTCGGCCGTTACACCCGAACGCTGACACCGGGCCTGCACATCCTCATTCCGGTCATGGAGCGCATCGGCGCGCGCATGAACATGAAGGAGCAGGTGATGGACATCCCTTCGCAGGACATCATCACCCGCGACAACGCCATGGTGAAAGTCGACGGCGTCACCTTCTATCAGGTGCTGAACGCGGCCAAGTCGGCCTACGAGATCGACAATCTCGAGGGCGCGATCATCAACCTGACCATGACCAACATCCGCACGGTGATGGGATCCATGGATCTCGACGAGCTGCTTTCCAACCGCGACCAGATCAATGCCAAGCTGCTGCACGTGGTCGACGCGGCGACCGAGTCGTGGGGTGTGAAGGTGACGCGTATCGAGATCAAGGACATCGCGCCGCCGCGTGATCTGGTCGACTCGATGGCGCGCCAGATGAAGGCCGAGCGCGACAAGCGTGCCAACGTGCTCGAAGCAGAAGGCTTCCGGCAAGCGGCCATCCTCAAGGCCGAAGGCGAGAAGCAAGGCGCCGTGCTCGATGCCGAGGGTCGCAAGGAAGCCGCCTTCCGCGACGCGGAGGCCCGCGAGCGAGCAGCCCAGGCCGAGGCCGCAGCGACCCGCATGGTCTCCGAGGCGATCGCCAACGGCAATGTCCAGGCCATCAACTACTTCGTCGCAAACAATTACATGAAGGCCCTGGAAGCCATCGCCCAGTCACCGAACCAGAAGATCCTCATGATGCCGCTCGAATTGTCCTCGATCATCGGGTCGCTGACGGGTGTCGCAGAGATCGCTGGCGAGGCGTTCAGCAAGACGGCCAGCGGACAGAAGCCCAACGGCGGGACGCTGCCGCGAGGCTAGGACGGCCGCCACGGCTGTTGGGGATGAGCGGCCAGGGCCTATAGTCGATCGAGGTGAAAATGCCGCTCGTACAAGCTCTCGCCGGGCTCGGTGCCTGGAACTGGCTGTTTCTGGCCGTCGTGCTCCTGGGGCTGGAAGCCCTGGTGCCAGGGGTTCACTTCGTCTGGTTCGGCGTGGCGGCGATCCTGATCGGGTTGATCGGGCTCGCTACCGATCTGGCGTGGCAATGGCAGCTCATCGGCTTTGCCGTGCTGTCTGTGGCGAGCGTCTTCGTGGCGCGACGCTTCGCACGCTCCGATGCCCAGCCGAGCGATACGCCGGACCTCAATCAGCGGGGACACCAGTATGTCGGGCGGGTCGTCACGGTGGAGGAGCCGATCCGGTCGGGTCGCGGGAAGGTTCGGGTGGGCGATACGGTGTGGCAAGCCGAAGGCAACGACCAACCCGCAGGCGCGCGCGTAAAGGTGACAGGGGCTCGCGATACCGTGCTGATCGTAGAGGGGGCATAGTCTTAGCGCACCCGGAAGCCCAGCCCTGGCGAGAGGACGACCGTTCCCTCATCGTCCAACCGCAGGGGCGCGATGGTGCCAGCCTCCACCGCCTCGCGGGAGAAGACATCCAGCGATTTCACCACTGCGGCCGGAACGCGAGCGGCAGTCAAGCGAAGCTCGAGATCGGGCCCGACCTCGCCTCGAATTGCCGTGGCGAGGCGTGCCTTGACGGCGGCCGGATCCTTGGAGACCAGGAAGGCGGCCGGGGCCCCGGCCGAGAGCGGCGGATCGAAAAGCGCCGCATCCGTCGCCATCGCTGCGAGCCCCAGCACATCGAGCAAGTCCAGGAGCTGGCGAGGCGTGTTGGCAGCCAGCGCGATGCGGCCACCATCGCCCGTCTCGAACACGTCGGCCGCGGGGCTGCCCGAGAAGGCCTGGCTTCCCTGGCGCAATGGGCGCGTGCCGCTCGTCAGCGCCTCACAGGTCAGTGGATACATGAGTTGCAGCGCCGCCCCGGCCATCGAGACATCGAGGAGCATGCCCTCGCCGCGGCGGTCGCGCTCGCGCAGGCCCGCCAGAATAGCGAGCGCCGCGATGATGCCTGCACCGGCGTCAATCAGCGGAAAGCCGACTTTCGACGGTGGATCGCCCTCGGCACCCGATGCCAGCGTCATGCCCGTGGCCGCCTGGACGACATGGTCGTAGGCGGGCCGCTCCGTGTCGCGGCCGAACCCCGAGATCGAGCAGTAGACGAGCCGCCGGTTGACGGCATGCAGTGCCTCCCACCCGAGCCCCAGACGCTCCGTCGAGCCCGGCCGCAAGTTGTCGACGAACACGTCGGCGGCTTGTACCTCGGCCATCACTTTGGCGCGCGCCTCGGGCCCCGCGAGATCGAGACGGACCTTGCGCTTGCCAGCATTCAGCGCGACGAACGCCTGCGCGCCGCGGGAACCACGACGCATGACATCGCCATCCGGCGCCTCGATCTTGAGTACGTCCGCGCCGAGCTGCGCGAGATGAAACGTGGCAAAGGGCCCGGCGATCACGTGGCTGAGATCGACCACCTTCACTCCAGCAAGCGGGCGGAAGTCCGGAAGCATGCTGCATATCCTCCACGGGCCCGGGCGGGGCCCATGGAGCCCGCCAATCCCGAGTCGCAGCTTCGCATCCGGCCACAGTCAAGGGAAGCGGCGCCAATCCCTCGTCGATTGTGGATTGCCGGTATAGGCGGCGCACCGCCCTTGATCGGCTGCAGTTCGGGCGTAGCGTGCCTGCCGAACCATACGGCCAGAGTATCAAGGGGGCGATACCGTGACGATGCAGCAGTCCACGCAGAACCAGCTTCGCCAGTTCATCGAGCAGATCGAGCGGCTCGAGGAGGAGAAGAAGGCACTCGCCGCCGACATTCGCGACAAGTTCGCCGAGGCGAAGGCGTTGGGCTTCGATCCGAAGATCATGAAGAAGGTGCTCTCGCTCCGAAAGCGGTCCAAGTCGGAGCGCGAGGAGGAGGATGCGGTGCTCGAGACCTACCTGCACGCCCTCGGCATGCTCCCCGGCGCCTCGCCTTCGATGCCGTCGGAGATGCTGGACGCCGCGGAGTGATTGCTCGCCGGCCGCTCATGTGCGCCGGCTCGGCGGCGCCGGACCGGTGACTGGGCCTGGCCGGTCTCCGCCGACCATCATATAGTCCCGTCATCCTTATGATGGTGTTGCATGGCCGATCACCGACGCACATTGGAGCTGCTTGGCGGCACGTCGCTGTTCGGTGGATTGCAGCCGGCGGTGCTCGGCGCCGTCGGCGCGGCAATGCAGGACGCCCGCTTCAGCGGCGGCCAGCTCATCTTCAGCCGTGGCGACCCCGGCAACGCCATCTACCTCGTGCGAGAAGGCCGGGTTCGGTTGTCGATCCTGACCGCCGACGGCCGGGAGCTGTCGTTTGCGCATGCGTTGCCGGGCGACATATTCGGCGAGATCGCGGTGCTCGACGGCTCACCGCGGAGTGCGGATGCGACGGCACTCGGCGATGTCGTCGCGCTGGCCCTCCCCGCAGCGACATGCCATCGGCTGATCGAGCAACATCCGGGCCTGGCAAGAGCCGTCATCCGGCTTCTCTGCGCGCGACTGCGCGAGGTCAGCGACCATCTCGAGGACATCGCACTGCTGCCCATCGAGGCGCGCCTCGCGCGCTACTTTCTCAATCGACTCCCGACGGCCGCCGCGAGCTCGGCGACGCCCCTGCAGAAGCTCGAGCTCGCCATGTCCCAGAGCGAGCTCGCACTGCTGCTGGGTGCGAGTCGGCCGAAAGTGAACGCAGCGATCATGGCGCTCGAGCAGGCTGGTGCGATCAGGCGGGCCGGCCAAGCTTTCGAAGCCGACGTGCCTCTATTGAGCGAGATTGCCCGGCGCGAATAGCCCGAAATCCCCGTCTCCGAGGCAAGGCCGACGTTCTGTTCCGCGGGGAACAGCGGAGACGGGAGCCGAGGCGCACGCTACGCTCAGTTTGCCACAAGTCGGGCACGACGGCGCAGCCCGACGGCCAGGTGCCGAGAGTGGCTCGACCCGCTTTTTTGCTCGAGCGATCTCGAGAGTGCAGGGAGCAAGGCGTTGCAGGACCAGCAGGCACCCGAGAGTAGGGCCACGATCCGCCAGGGGGGGACGGAAAGCTCCCAGGACGAGGTCGCGCGGTTGCGCGCGCAACTGCAGGAGGCGCTGGCCTGCCAGTCCGCCAGCACGCGCCTGCTCGGCGTCATCTCCCGGTCCCGGTTCGATCTCGGCGCGGTGCTGCAGAGCGTGGTCGAGATGGCCGCGCGACTGTGCAAGGCCGATCACGCCATGATCTACCGGCTGACCGAAGGGTGCTATCGCTTCGCTGCCGGCTACGGCCCGTATCATCCGGACTATCTCGAGATCGAGCGCCACGAGCGCATTCTGCCCGGCCCCGGGACTTTGGTGGGCCGCACCGCGCTGGCGAGGAGCGCCGTGATGATCGACGATGCGCTCGCCGATCCGCACTACGAGAAGAAGAGCGACGCGCGCATCGGCAACGTCCGATCGATGCTGGGCGTACCGCTGGTGCGGGAAGGGGAGGCGATCGGCGTCATCGGCCTCGTACGCAACCGCATTGCGCCGTTCGATGCGCCCGAAGCGTCGCTCGTCTCCACATTCGCAGACCAGGCCGTCATCGCGATCGAGAATGCGCGCCTGTTCGATGCCGAGCAAGCGCGCGCGCGGGAGCTCAAGGAGAGCCTCGCCTACCAGACAGCGATCAGCGACGTCCTCGGCGTGATCTCGCGCGCGCCGTCGGATCTGCTGCACGTGCTGCAGACAATTGCCGACACGGCGGCACGATTGTGCCGATCCGACAAGGCGATCATCTATCGGCTCCGCCATGGAGCCTATTGCTACGAGGCGGGGACCGGCAATGTCTCGCAGTACATCGAGCGAGAGAAGCGGACACCGATAGCGCCCGGAATCGGCACGCTCGTCGGGCGGGTCGCCCTCACCGGGTCGACAGTCCGGATCATCGATGCGTTGGCCGATCCGGATTACCAGCCCAACGAGGACGCGCGATTGGGCGGTATCCGATCGATGGTCGCCGTTCCTCTGACGCAAGGCGGCTCACCCATCGGCGTCCTCGCGCTGGCGCGGAGCACGGTCGAGCCATTCGGCGAGCGAGAGGTTGCCCTGGTCGAGACTTTCGCCGACCAAGCCGTCATCGCCATCGAGAATGCTCGCCTGCTGGAAGCGGAGCAGGCGCGCACGCGCGAGATCAGCGAGGCGCTCGAGTATCAGACGGCAACGACGGAGCTTCTCAAGGTCATCTCGCGATCGAACTTCGAGCTCGAGCCGGTGCTGCAGATGGCCATCGAGACCGCGACGCGCCTGTCGCGCGCGGACATGGGCTCGATTTTCCATCTGCAAGACGGCTGCTATGTCTGGCGGGTCGGATACGGGCTGGGCCCGATATACGAGGAGATCGAGCGACGCAACCGCATCGCGCCAGGCGACGACACGCTGGTCGGGCGGGTGGTGCTGTCGGGCCAGCCGCTGCACGTCGCCGATGCCCTGGCGGACCCAGCGTACGGTCCGCGGAGGGAAGCCGAGGTCGGCAACGTGCGCACCATGCTCGGGGTTCCTCTGCTGCGCGAAGGGGTGCCCATCGGCGTCTTCGCGCTCGCCCGGCGGCGCACGGAGCTTTTCACATCGAGGGAAATCGAGCTCGTCACCACATTCGCCGATCAGTCGGTGATCGCCATCGAGAACGTCCGCCTGTTCAACGAGATCACCGAGAAAAGCCGTCAACTCGAGATCGCAAGCCAGCACAAGTCGCAGTTCCTCGCCAACATGAGTCACGAGCTGAGGACCCCGCTGAATGCCATCCTCGGCTACACCGAGCTGATGCAGGACGGCATCTATGGTGCACTGCCGGAGAAGGCGGCGAACGTGCTCGAACGCGTGCAGTCGAACGGCCGGCACCTGCTCGGGCTGATCAACAGTGTGCTGGATCTGTCCAAGATCGAGGCCGGCCAGTTTCGCCTCAATATCGGCGAGTATGGGCTTTCGAGCCTGATCGAGACGGTCGTGGCCGCGACCGAGGCATTGGCCACCGAAAAGGGACTGCGGATCCGCACGAACGTGGTGCCGAACCTGCCGCACGCGACCGGCGATGAGCAGCGGATTGCGCAGGTTCTACTCAATCTGGTCGGCAATGCCATCAAGTTCACCGATCACGGCGAGATCAGCATCTCGGCGGGCACATTCGCTGGACGTCTCGAGATCGCCGTATCCGACACGGGGCCCGGCATCGCTCCGGAGGAGCAGACCCGCATCTTCGAGGAGTTCCACCAAACGGACAGCTCCAACACGAAAGCCAAGGGGGGCACCGGCCTCGGCCTCGCCATCGCGAGGCGAATCGTCGAGATGCATGGTGGCCGCATATGGGTCGAGTCCTCCCTCGGCAATGGCTCCACGTTCAAGCTGGAGCTGCCTGTCAGGACCATCGAAGCCAACCCCGGCGGCGGAGGCTCCTCGCGATGAAGCGCATCCTTGTCATCGAGGACCAGGAGGACAATCGCGCGATCCTGCGGGATCTGCTGACAGCGGCGGGCTACGGCCTGATCGAGGCGGTCAACGGAGCGGAGGGCGTGGCGCGAGCGGAGGCAGAAATGCCCGATCTCATCCTCATGGATATCCAGATGCCGGTGCTCGACGGCTACGACGCCACCCGGCTGATCAAGGCCAACCCGACCCTGGCCGCGACGCCCGTCGTGGCCGTCACGTCCTATGCCCTTTCCGGGGACGAGACCAAAGCCCGGGCCGCGGGCTGCGACGCCTATGTGACGAAGCCCTACAGCCCCCGTCAGCTGATCGGCGTCGTCAGGAGCCTCATCGACAAGGACAAGTGACATGCTGGCGGCCCCGCTGATCCTCGTTGCCGACGACAATGAGGACAATCGGGCCATCCTTGTCGCGCGGCTCGAAGCGCAAGGCTATCGCACGGTCATCGCCCGAGACGGAGAAGAGGCGCTGGCGGTGGCGACTGTCGAGCATCCGGACGTCATTCTCCTCGATGTGCTGATGCCCAAGCGTGATGGCCTCGAGGTCTGCCGTGCCCTGAAGACTGACGCCTCGATGCCGTTCACCCCTATCATCCTCGTCACGGCGAGGACCGCGACAAGCGATGTCGTCACCGGCCTCGATGCGGGTGCCGACGACTACCTGACGAAGCCGGTCGAGCACGCCGCGCTGCTGGCCCGCGTTCGTGCGATGCTGCGGATCAAGGAGCTGCAGGACAAGGTGACGGCGCAGGCGGCCGAGCTCGCGGCCTGGAACGGGGCGCTCGAGGCCCGCGTGGAGCGGCAGGTCGACGAGATCGCACGCCTCGACCGGATGCGCCGATTCCTATCGCCGCAAGTCGCCGACCTCATCCTCAAAGGCGGGCAAGAGCGCCTGCTCGAGCCACATCGCCGGGAGGTGACGGTGGTCTTCTGCGACCTCCGGGGCTTCACCGCATTCGCCGAGATGGCAGAGCCCGAGGAGGTGATGTCCGTCCTCGGCGACTATCACCGTGCGCTCGGCGGCATCATCGACGCCTACGAGGGCACGCTCGAGCGCTATGCGGGAGACGGGCTCCTCGTCTTCTTCAATGACCCCGTCCCGTGCCCAAACCCGACGGAGCGGGCGGTGAGAATGGCGGTGGCAGCGCGCGACGCAGTCGGCAGGCTGACGGACGGCTGGGCGAGGCTCGGGCCTGCACTCGGCCTCGGAATCGGCATTGCCCAGGGCTACGCCACCCTCGGCCGCATCGGGTTCGATGGTCGGTTCGACTACGCGGCCATCGGCCCGGTCACGAATCTCGGGGCTCGTCTGTGCGGCGAGGCAAAGAGCGGGCAGATCCTGGTCAGTCAGCGGGTCGCGACCGCGATCGAGGACCTGGCCGAGCTGGTATTGATCGGCACCCTCGATCTCAAAGGCTTCCGCAATCCGGTCCGGACCTGGGCGGTCGAACGGCTGCGGACTTAGGCCGAGGCCTTGCCGCGTCCTCCGATCGCCTCGAGCACAGCCTCTTTCAGCCTTTCCGATACCGGCGACCAGGTCGCGCGCCGGCTCATGACCAAATTCGCCTCCGATTTGAGAATGATGCCATCGTCCAGGATGCGAAGGCCGTTCGCCCTCAGCGTCGAGCCCGTGGAGGTGATGTCGACGATGAGCTCCGCCAGTCCGGCAGCAGGCGCGCCTTCGGTGGCGCCGAGGCTCTCGACGATCCTGTACATCGTGACCGTGTCGAGGGACGCGGCGGAGCCACCATAGCGATGGCCAGCGAAAAACATCCGAGTGAGCGTGCGGTATTTCGTGGCGACCCGCATGCGCTGACCGTGGCGGCGGCGATAAAGAAGTGCCGCCTCCTCCAGATCGGACATGGTCGAGACGTCGATCCAGAAGTCGGGCACTGCCACGACGACGTCGGCGTGGCCGAAGCCGAGCGGCTTCAGCAGCTCGACCTCGAGCTCGGCCTCCGGGATCAAGTCGCGGATCAGATCCTCGCCGGTTACGCCGAGATGCACCTCGCCCTTGCGCAGCAGGTCGGCGATCTCGCTCGCCGATACGAAAGCCACCTCGACGCCGGGGAGACCCTTGAGCTCTCCGCGATAGCCGCGCTCGTTGCCGGTGCGGGCCAAAGTGAGGCCGCCCTTTGCGATCAGGGCCGCCGTGTCGTCCATCAGCCGGCCCTTGGAGGGGACGGCCAGGATCAGCCTCTCCGACGTAGCATCGGTCATGGCCGGCCTCCACGGACAGCGAGCAGCAGGCGCTCGGAGTGGATGGCCGAGCCGACCGCCGCGATCGCACGGCCGCCGCTGATGGCCTCGACCAGACGATCATAGCGGCCGCCACCGGCGATGGGAGCCTCGATCTCGATGACGGGCGAGAGCACCTCGAATACGAAGCCGGTGTAGTACTCGAACTGGCGGCCGAAGCCGCCGGCGAAGGGCGCGTCGGAGATGTCGATGCCTTCCTGCGCGGCCAAGCGCAGGCGCTCGTCGAAGCTCGCGAGTGCCGGGTCGATGTCGATGGCCGTGCCTTTCAACAGGGCGCGCACGCTCGCGGACACCTCCTTGGCAGGGGCATTGAGCTTGATGTAGGCGTCGAGCAGCAGAGCAGCCCGCGGATCGAGGGGGGGCGACTTCAAATCGGCCGCCAAGCCTTCGAGCTGCCATGCGATCTCGTCGAGCGTACGCGTCCCGACAACGGCCAGTCCCCGCGCCTCGAGATGCTGCTCCAGCGCCGCAACCGCATCACCATGCCGGATGGAGCCACGACGCGCCGCCTGGATCGCCTGAAACAGCGGCTCGGCAAGCGCACGGCCGAACTCCTCCGGCCTCATCAGCTTTTGTAGCTGGCGGCGGAAGGCACCCGGATGACGCAGATGATGACGCAGCTGCTCCCGCCAACGCGACGGCATGTCGATCGCCTCGAGCAGCGCATCGAAGATGGCGAGATCGCCGACACGGACATTGAAGGCCCGCAAGCCCGACGCGCGGATCGATTCAACCGTCAGCGCCAGGATCTCGGCCTCCGCCTGGGGCGGGGCCGGAGGTGCGAAATACTCGATGCCAGCCTGACGGAACTCGCGCGGCCGCGCGAGATTGGCATCGTCGCGCTGATAGCGGAACACCGTGCCGTTATACGAGTAGCGTGCCGGCTCACCCGTGTCGCCACAGCGATCGAGATAGAGTTGCGATGTCGGGATGGTCAGATCGGGGCGCAGGCACAGCTCGCGTCCGTCCGGGTCGGTGAAGACGTAGGTGCGTGCCCGCAGGTCCTCGCCGATCAGATCGAGAAAGATCGCTGCCGGCTGAATGACGGCCGGCTGCACCGGCTCGAAGCCGGCGCGGGCAAAGATCGAGGTGATGATGTTCGACTGCTGCCCGAGCGCCTCGATCCAGCGCGCGGACTTGGTCGGGTCCGCAACCGCGCCGACGGCGATCACGACGCCCCTCCGCCATGCCGCCTGATCAGCTCACGCACCGCCTCGACCAGATTCGCGCGCGGCACCGACATCTGCGCGGGCCGCGCCGATTTCCACTCCTTGTTATCCTTGATCGCAGCCGCCGCGCGAGCCCCCTCGATCAAGTCCTTGATCTGAATCTCGCCCTTGGCGCGCTCGTCGGACCCCTCGATGATCACGCACGGTGCGCCTCGCCGGTCGGCGTACTTCATCTGCGGCTTCATGCCGGAGGTGCCGAGATACATCTCCGCTCTGATGCCGGCGCGGCGGAGATCCTGGGCGATCGCCTGATAGCGGGCGATCTCGGCCTTGTCCATGACGAGCACCACCACGGGGCCGAGGGGCTGGCGCGCCTCGAGATCGCCGGCGGCGAGCGCTGCGAGAAGCCGCGAGATGCCGAGCGAGAAGCCCGTTGCGGGGACACGCTCACCCGTGAATCGGGCCACGAGGTCGTCGTAGCGACCACCGCCACCGACGGAGCCGAAGCGGACGGCCTGGCCATCCTCGTTACGAACCTCGAACGTCAGCTCGGCCTCGAAGACAGGACCGGTATAATAATCGAGACCGCGAACGACCGAAGGGTCGAACGCGATCGAGGACGCGGCTCGCCCCCCGGCGCGCACCAGACGCTCGATGGCCGAAATCTCGGCGAGCCCCTCGCGTGCCCGGGCGCTGCTTTCGACGAGCGGCGCGACACGGCCCACGAGATCCTCGCTGGCGTGCCCGGTTGCAGCGTCGAGGAAGCCACAGATCGTGTCGATCGCCGGCGTCTCGAGCCCGGCCCCGTGTGTGAAGTCGCCACTCTCGTCGCGCCGGCCCTTGCCGAGCAGCATTGAAACTCCCGCGACGCCGAACTTGTCGAACTTGTCCATGGCCCGCAGTACGACAAGACGCCGGTGGCCGTCGCTATCGGCATGCGGATCGATGCCTGCCGTCTCGAGCAGGCCGTCGAGCACCTTGCGATTGTTGAGCTTGATGCGAAATTCGCGGATGCCGATGCGCTCGATGACATCAGCCATCAGCATGCAGGCCTCGGCGTCGGCGGCGACGTTGTCCGTTCCCACCGTATCGGCGTCGCACTGGATGAACTGGCGGAAGCGCCCCGGTCCCGGCTTCTCGTTGCGCCAGACAGGCCCGATCGCATACCGCCGATAGGGACGCGGCAGACGCGCCAGGTTCTCCGCGACGTGACGGGCCAGGGGAGCGGTCAGATCGTAGCGCAACGACAACCACTGGTCGTCATCGTCCTGCAGCGAGAACACGCCGGCATTCGGGCGGTCCTGGTCAGGCAGGAACTTGCCGAGCGCATCGGTGAACTCGAAAGCCGGCGTATCGAGGGGCTCGTAGCCGTAAAGCTCATAGACCTCGCGAATCGTGGCCAGCATGCGATTGAGCCGTCGCAACTCCTCGCCAGAGGTATCGACGAAGCCCTTCGGCAGCCGCGCCTCGGGGCGAGTCTCGTCTTTGCGGCTTGCCATGGGTGGCCTGCTCCTGAAGCATCGGTGACGGTTGTCAGGGCCCGGCCCTGCCGGCCACTTCGATTGCCGCCTTATAGACCACACACGCCGCCTCGGGAATCCGCACGGCGGACCGCGGTCAACTGCGGCACGTGACGAGAGCCTCGAGCGATCCCGCATCGAGCGGCAATGACGTGACCAGGGGCGTCTCCCCCGCGAGGCCTCGACTGCCGCACGGCACAGCGACGGCCGCGTGCAGCTGCGGCGGCAATCCTGCGGCCAGGTCCCGAACGATCGAGCGGGCGGCAACGTCGGAAAATTCACGGCTCGAAGGGCCGGCGGCGCTGCGGCTTCGGACACCGAGACGACCAAGCAGCGCCGAGATGCCCTCGCCCGTCAACTTGGCGACGGCCTCCAGGCGTACCCAGGCCTGGAGGAAACGCCTGTCGGCGGGACCGCTCGGCAGAGGGACCGGTGCCAAAGCCTCCGCCGCGGCCTCCAGAAGGGCCCTCCGGTCCGGGCTGATGCGAACGGCGCGTGCCGCCTCGATGTCGATGCCCACCGGTCCGTCAGCAGACAGGGCGACGAGGGCATGGCTCTCGCTGTGCGCAAAGCTGAACTCGATCGGGTCGCCGGACTGTGCCAGACGAGGCTTGCCGGCCCCGCCAACGACGAACGGCTGACGTGCGATGTCCAATCCGACCTGTGAGGCGAGTATGGCCCGGAGCGCGATGTGCGCTATCCGACGCCGCAATTCATGCGGCTGTGAGGGCTGCTGCCGTCGCATTGCGGGAGGCAGGACGAGCCACTCAGAGTCCAGCGCCGACAAGGACAGCTGTCCAGCCTCGAGATCGACCAGCACGAGCTGCAGTGCGCCGTGAGGGCGTGCCGCAGGTCGACCCACGACGACGGGACACTTCTTCATGCAGCTACGCGGAACGGCGGGCTCGGCGGGGGGGCAAGGACCGGCTGACATCCGTGGCCGTGACACGCCCGGCAAGAATATCGCGGCACACAACCAACTCGGCGACGATGGAGCGCAGGACACGCTCCCGATCTACCGGAGGTACGACCGGCGGGCGCTGTGGGCGCTGCCCGCGCGCGGCGGTGGACCCTGTCTCGGGTCTTGCGGCCGCAGCCACCTCGGTCGGCTCGGGTACCGGGCCGGTCGCCACGTCCAGTGCCGAGCGGACCTTCGCCTTGACCGCCTCGACGCCCTGCTCGCGCAGGATCTTCTGTACGCCCTTGATCGTATAGCCGTCGCGGTGCAGGAGCTGGCGAATGCCACGTAACAGCTCCATGTCCTCGGGTCGGTAGTAGCGGCGGCCACCACCCCGCTTCATGGGGCGAATCTGACTGAACTTCACCTCCCAGAAGCGGAGGACGTGCTTCTGTATGCCGAGATCGTCGGCCACCTCGCTGATGGTCCGAAATGCCTCTGCCGCCTTGGCCATGAATTCGGATGCTCCCCAGTCGCTGTCTGCGCCGAGCCCCACACCGGCCACTTCGCCGGGCGTCATCCACCCGATCGCCAGAGCCTCCTGACCGTGCACGTCAGCAACGCCCAACCATGCCGCACGGTGCCGCCCAAACCACTAGTCTACGGACTTTTGTCGTCCGCGCCCATCGTTGATGCGAGATTTCATTATGTTGCTCGCCCTGAACACCAGCACACGACGCGGCGTGATCGGCACCTCCTCGCCGGTTTTCGGATTGCGGCCGACCCGCTGCCCCTTCTGTCGCACACCAAAAGACCCGAACGACGACAACTTGACGCCCTCGCCGCGCGACAAGGCATTCGAAATCTCGCCGAGGACCAACTCGACCAGCTCCTGGGACTCGTTGCGTGGCAACCCAATCTTGCGAACCAAGGCCTCGGCCAGATCCGCACGCGTCAACGTCTTGCCACCCATCACAAACGCCTCCCCTGACTACCCCTCGACGGCAAATGCTATCCCCCGACAGGCTGCCGGTCAATGCTCAAGACACACAAGACCATGAAACTCAAAGAGGAATTTTATCCTCACGGCAATCGGGCACACCGACTACCAGCGCGCGAGGACCGCCCCCCAGGTGAAGCCGCCTCCCATCGCCTCCATCAGCACCAGACTGCCTTCCTTGACGCGATGCTCCTCGAAGGCCTGGTTGAGCGCCAACGGGATCGACGCAGCGGACGTATTCCCATGGTTCGCCAACGTCATCATGATCTTTTCCGGCGAGATGCCGAGCTTCCTGGCGATACCGTCGAGAATGCGCTGGTTGGCCTGATGAGGCACGAAGAGATCGATCTCGTCCGGCGCGTAGCCGGTCATGACGAGCGTCTCCTCGATGACGCCGGAAATCTTCTGCACGGCGTGGCGGAATACCTCGCGGCCGTTCATCCGGAGATGCCCCGTGGTCCTGGTCGAGCCGGGGCCACCATCGACATAGAGCAGGTCCTCGAAGCGGCCATCCGACCGGATCTGCGAGGCAATAATGCCGCGGTCCTCGCGGGTGCCGAGCTGTGGCTGCGCCTCGAGGACGACCGCGCCGGCGCCGTCGCCGAACAGCACGCACGTCGTCCGGTCCGACCAGTCCAGAATGCGTGAGAACGTCTCGGCACCGACGACGACGGCGCGCTTGAACTGGCCGGTCTTGAGAAAGTTGTCGGCCGTGGCCAAGGCATAGACGAACCCCGAGCACACGGCCTGGATATCGAAAGCGGCACCCTTCGATATGCCGAGGCCGGCCTGGATGCGCACCGCGGTTGCAGGGAAGGTGCGGTCCGGCGTCGCGGTGGCGCAGATGACGAGGTCGATCTCGACGGGATCGATGCCTGAACGGACCAGAGCCTGCCTGGCTGCTGCGATCCCCAGGTCGCTGGTCAGCTCGCCGTCGGCCGCGATGTGCCTTTGACGGATGCCGGTCCGCTCGACGATCCAGTCGCTGGTGGTATCGACCAAACGCTCCATGTCGGCGTTCGTCACCACCCGTTTCGGCAGATAGGCGCCGACTCCCCGGATCACCGATCGATTGACGGCCACTTCGGCACCTCGCTCCCCGAGAGATTTCTGCATCGGTCATTGCCGCTTCGGCGCGGCGCTCTCGGACCAATAACGGTGTGGCCACGCCGGCTCCGGCGGTGCCAAGGCGCCGCGGGGTCCAGATGGACGCGCCCAACTACGCTCGACTGTCCAGAACGCTCGGCTCCCGCGCCCCCTCGACTATCTCGACGATCAGCCCTGTCCCCCTCCAGCCGGCACGTCGAGCTTGCCAGCTATAGAGGCGATGTCGGCCGCAATGCGATCGATCACCCGGTTGTCGGCCATCTCGTAGCCGAGATCGATAGCGCTCGCAAAACCCAAAGCATCCGTGCCCCCGTGACTCTTTATGGCGATGCCGTTGAGGCCGAGGAACGGACCGCCGTTGACGCGGCGAGGGTCCATCTTGGTCTTGAGGACGTCGAAGCCGCTCTTGGCCAGGAGCGCGCCTATACGGGTGATGACCGACTGGCTCATGGCACCCCGGAGGTAGGTTCCGATCTGTCGCGCGGTTCCCTCGGCCGTCTTCAGGGCAATGTTGCCTGCAAACCCCTCGACCACGACCACATCCACGACACCCTGGCCGATCTGATCGCCTTCGACGAAGCCGCGATAGTCGATGGGCAGGCCGAGCTCGCTCTGCTTCAGCCAGGCGTGCGCCTGACGCACTTCCTCGTTCCCCTTGATCTCCTCGACGCCGACGTTGAGCAACCCTACGGTCGGGCGCTCGATGCCGAAATGTGCGCGGGCCATGGCCGCGCCCATCAACGCGTAGTCCACGAGCTGACGCGCGCTGGCGCCGATGTTCGAGCCCACGTCCAAGACAATCGAGGCGCGCTGGATCGTCGGCCACTGGGCCGCAATCGCCGGGCGCTCGATCCCCGGCATCGGCCTCAGAATCAGTCGCGCAAGCGCCATCAGTGCGCCGGTGTTGCCCGCGGAGACCGCGGCTTGAGCCTCGCCCGTCTTCACCGCCTCGAGCGCCAGCCACATGCTCGTGCCCTTGCCACGCCGCAGGGCCTGGCTCGGCTTGTCCTGCATGCCGATCGCGAGATCGGTGTGGACGATGCGAGCACGCTCGGCCAAGCTCGGGTGCTCGGCGAGACAGGGCCTGATGCGCTCCTCGGCGCCGAACAGGATGAAGCTCAATCGAGGGTGCCGGGAGAGTGACAGAGCTGCACCCGGCACGACCACCTCTGGACCGTGATCGCCGCCCATCGCATCGAGCGCGAGTGTCTGAGGTCCTGGCATGCCGTGTTGCCTGTCCGATCCCGGTTGCCTGTCTGATCCCGTGCCGGGAGCATCAAGCGTCCGTGCTCACGCGCGCCCCGTTGCTCCCCCTAGTGCGAGCCCCGGGAAAATAAACGTTTGGCGGCTCGTGACAATCGGAATCCGGTGGCGCGCACGCCGGTGTGGCAGGTCGCGCCCGGTCAACACTCCTCAACCGGTCGCTTCAGAACCGCCAGGCGAGCGAACGGGTGGGCGGCGTCGGCGCCGGGCCCGGCTTCGGTACGCTCGAGCTCGGCCCCCGGCGCCCGCGGATAGGGGTCCAGGCGACTGGCCAGCTCCTCGTAGACGATCCTGCCGAGATCGATGACGCCATTCTCGATCGGCTCCACATCAGGCTCGTCAAGGGCGCTCCCTGTCAGCTCCTCCTCAGCCTGCTCCTCGATCGTGTCGGCGGGCCGAAAGTCGATCTCGAGACGTCCCTCCACGCGCGTCGCGACGGGATCGAGCGTCACGACGCAAGCCTGGGTGACGTCGGCCTGCAGATCCGCTTCCAGCATGAAGCGCCCGCCCGCCCGGGGCCGAAGGCGAGCCTTCAATGTCAACGACTCGATTCCGAGGATCTCGAGCGCTGCAGCGAGGCCGGCGCGCTCGTCGCTCGTCGCGATGCGTTCTATGGTCACGCCACCAGCGGGGACATCGCGAACAGCCACGGTCCAGTCGAGCTCAGCCATCCCGTCAGCTCCTTTCGTACCGCGCCACGCGAAGCGAGGGTATGCCTCGGCGGCCATCTCGAAAGCAATATGGGCCAGGGAAGCCCCCTGGCCCACAGACGTCGCGATCTGGAGCGCGCTCTCGGCCCGGACGCCGACTGCGCATCCGATCAGACGGACTCCTTCAGCTCCTTCGCGGCGCGGAAGGCGACCTTCTTCGAGGCCTTGATCTTGACCGGCTCGCCGGTGCGCGGATTGCGGCCCATGCGAGCCGGGCGCTTCTTCACCTGCAGGATGCCGAGACCGCCGATACGGATACGCGCACCCTTCTTCAGGTGATTGGCGATCATGCCGATGGCGTCCGCGAGAATCTCATTGGCCTGCTTCTTCGGCAGATTGTGCGTCTCGGAAATGGCCGTGCCCAGATGGCGCAGCGTAACCGTATCGCCCTTGCCGAGCTTGGGCGCCTTGGCGGGCTTGGCAGCTTTCGCCGCCTTTGCAGCTTTCGGGGCGGCGGCAGGCTTTGCAGCCTTGACCGACTTCGACGATTTCAGAGCCTTTGCGGCGACTTTGGCTTGCATGGGGATGTCCTGCCTGAGGGTGAGGTCGTTAACGGTTTGATAATACCGTTAAATCTTCGCAGTAGCTCAGTAGGTAGTTGGAATCACAGGCTTTCAAAAGCGAAAATTCGCGATGCATCGAGAGGATTTCGCCATTTGTGATGCGATTGCCACTCTTTTCGGCCGAAAAGTGGCTCCATCCTCGTGGCGATGCCGCCGATTGCCCCGCTTCGGCATCAAACAGCAGAGATCTCGACGCTGCCGATGCCCTCGAGCTCGAAACTGAAGGTTTCTCCAAGGGCGATCGGCAGTGTTGGTATGACGCTGCCGGTGATGACGATCTGGCCGGCTTCGAGGGGGCGGCCGCGGTCGGCGGCCAGGTTCACACACCAGGCGAGTGCACCCATGGGGTCGTCGGTCCGGCCTTCGCGCTCGCCATTCGGCATGGCGAGGCGGCCGGCGACGCCGTTCAACTCCTTGCCTCTCGGCACCGCCACGGGCTTACCCAGCACGACGCCGGCGTTCCAAGCGTTGTCGGCGATCAGCGTCGTCGGGCGCGTTTCCCTGTAGACGGCATTGCGGTCCTCGATCAGCTCGAATGCCGGCATCACCTCGACGATCTCGGCACGCACCTCCTCGCGCGTCCAAGGTGACGCCTTCCTCGCAAGCGTGCGTCCGACGCGGACCGCCAGCTCGAACTCCGTGACGACATGCATGTATCGAGCGAGGCGCAGCGCGTGCGGCGACGCGTGAACGTTGTTGGCGTAAATCATGCCTCCGCAGGGATGATCAATGCCCATCAGCTCCTGCATCACCTTGGTCGTGACGGCGATCTTGAGGCCGGCGACCGGGCCGTGGAGCGGCTCCCACAGCGTTCGCAGCGCTTCCTGGACCGCGTACGCGTCCGCAATGGTCGGTGGCTCGAGCGCCCCCGAGAGATTCTCGTATCTCGCGCGCTTCACGTGGGCATCGGCAATGAATCGCGCAGCGGCGACAGGATCGAACGAGGCACTGGTCATATCGCTACTTGCTCCGCTAGCAGCCAGAATTGGATCGTCATCGAGGCGTCGGCTCTGCACCAGCCTCGACCGGGTCTTCAAACCATGGCCCGCTGAGCGGGCCATCGCATCGCTCGGTCCTTCGCCGCGAAGGTCATCGATGTCGTCGCGCCAAGGTGCGCGGTCGCGCGTCCAACCTCAGCGCGCCCACGTTCTTGACTGTCACGGCGGTCGGGCCCGGTGCCGGCCAGGCAGTCGGGACAGGGATCCAAGTCTTGGAATTCCCGCCGTGAAAGTCCGAGCGCCAAGATCGCCGGCAAAACGCGCGCCAGCCGTAGCCGACAATGAGGCGACGGCAATTGATCGTCACGGAGTTGACGGCCGCCGTCCAACCGATCACCTCAGCCGATCAGACGCTCCATCTCCTTGACGATGGCTTGGCCCATCTCGGTCGTGCCGACCTTGCGCATGTTCGGTTGCATGATGTCGCCGGTGCGATAGCCCTGCTCGAGCGTGCCGGCGATGGCCTTGTCGATCAGATCGGCCTCCTTGACCATATTGCACGAGTAGCGGAGGGCCATGCCGAAGGAGGCGATCTCGGCAATCGGATTGGCGATGCCCTGGCCCGCGATGTCGGGTGCCGAGCCGTGGATGGGCTCATAGAGCGCCTTGGCGATGCCGGTCCGCGGATCCGGCGCGCCGAGTGAGGCAGACGGCAGCATGCCGAGTGAGCCCGCCAGCATGGCTGCCTCGTCCGACAGCATGTCGCCGAACAGGTTGTCGCAAACGATCACGTCGAACTGCTTGGGGTTCCGCACGAGCTGCATGGCGCAGGCGTCGGCGAGGATGTGATGCAGCTCGACGTCCTTGTAGTCCTTCTGGTGCACGGCCGTGACGACCTGGTTCCAGAGGACGCCGGTGCGCATGACGTTGCGCTTCTCGGCCGAGTGCACCTTGTTGCCGCGCTTCCTCGCCAACTCGAAGGCGACACGTGCGATGCGCTCGATCTCGCTCGTCGTGTAGATGGTGGTGTCGACCGCGCGCTTCTGGCCGTTCTCGAGGGTCACGATCTCTTTCGGCTCGCCGAAGTAGGTGCCACCGGTCAGCTCGCGCAGAATGAGGATGTCCAGACCCTCCACCAGCTCGCGCTTCAGGCTCGAGGCCTCCGCCAGCGCGGGATAGCAGATGGCGGGGCGCAGGTTGGCGAAGAGGTCGAGCTCCTTGCGCAGCCGCAGGAGGCCCGCCTCGGGCCGGATCTCGTAGGGGACCTTGTCCCACTTCGGACCGCCGACCGAGCCGAAGATGATGGCGTCGGCGGCCTTCGCCTTGGCGAGGACCTCGTCCGTCAGCGGCGTGCCATGCTTGTCGATGGAGCAGCCGCCGCAGAGCGCCGTCTCGGTACGGAACTCGGCGCTCGTCCTCTTGCCGAGGAAGGCCACGACACGCTCCACCTCGGCCATCACTTCGGGGCCGATGCCGTCGCCGGGGAGCATGAGCAGATTGTGGGTGGCCATGGAGCGCTTCTTCCTCTCTGTCTTTTCGTCGGTCCGTTGCAGATGCCTTTGCTCTAGACGCGGCCCGCGAGGCTTGCAAGACGCAATCAAGGTCACGCAGTGGTGGAAAGCCTCATGCAGCGCGGGTTTCTCACTCCTGACGTTTTGACACGCAGCGCGCAACATCGGATAGCTGAACCAGTCCTCAGGAGACCCGTGTGATCGAGAACCCGGACCGAGCCGACGATAAGGATGCGCGGCCAGCCCCTGCAATGGCCGCGCCGGCACGCCTTCCCTCGACCTGGCCGGAAGGACTGCAAGCCACCGGCGAATACGAGGCCGCGCTCGATTACCTTCGCGACGACACGGGCCACCTCTTCGTCACCGGCCGCGCCGGCACGGGCAAGTCGACCTTGCTTCGGGCCTTGGGCGACGTGCTCCCCGAAGAGATGATCGTGGTCGCACCAACAGGACTCGCCGCCGTGAACGTGGGCGGCCAGACGATCCACTCGTTCTTCGGCCTGCCGCCCCGCCTCGTCGGTCCCGAAGACATACGGCGGAGCCGTAACGGCGCGCTCATGCGGAAGCTCAGGCTGCTTGTCATCGACGAGGTGTCGATGGTGCGGTCCGATCTGATGTGGGCCATCGACCAGTCGCTCCGCATCAACCGAGGCCGCTCGCGGGAGCCGTTCGGCGGCGTCCGCCTCGTCATGTTCGGGGATCTGCACCAGTTGCCGCCCGTCGTGCAGGAAGCCGAAGTCGCCGAGCATCTCGAGTCCCGGCACGGCGGGCCTTTCTTCTTCACCGTCTCGGCCCTGACAGAGGGTGCGGGGACGCAGCGCCTCGAGCTGACCCAGGTGTTCCGCCAACGCGACCAGGCGCTGCTCAACGTGCTCAACAGGATCCGCGAGGGTGACCCGGAGGAAAGCGATCTCGAGGTGCTCAACGACCGCGTCGCCCCGATCAGGACGCTGGGAGAGGGTGATCCGTTCGTCATCCTGACGCCGACCAATGCCGCCGCGCACAGGATCAACGCGGCGTTCCTGAAGGCACTGCCGGGTATTGCCAAGGAATATGCCGCCGCGGTGACAGGCGAGTTCTCGCCCGGCGCGCAGCCGACGGAGGCGGCACTCGTGCTCAAGGTCGGCGCCAAGGTGATCATGCTGCGCAACGACGCCGACCGCCGTTGGGTCAACGGCACCATCGCCCGCATCAGCCGCCTGGGCGAGACCGGCGTCTGGGTCGAGATCGACGGCCGAGAGCACGAGATCGAGCCGGTCGCGTGGGAGAGCCGCCGCTATGCCTACGACCAAACGCAACAGAAGATCGTCGAGACCATCGCCGGAACCTTCAAGCAGCTGCCACTGCGGCTGGCATGGGCCCTGACCATCCACAAGAGCCAAGGCCTTACCCTCGACAAAGTCTATATCGACCTTGGCCGCGGGACGTTCGCCCACGGGCAGGCCTACGTGGCGTTATCGAGGTGCCGAACGCTGGAAGGCCTCTCGCTGGCGCGACCGCTCAGACCGCAAGACGTGCTGTTCGACAAGGCCGTGCTCGGCTACCGGGAGCGGTTCCCGTCACTGGTGTGACAGTCCGAGATGCAAGAATTGGATGCTGCGACGCACAATTAATATTGCAATGCAGCATGGCCGGGCTTATATAGACATCGAAGCGGCTCGGCCATGGTCCTCCGCTCCCGAGATTCATCCCCTGAACTGGAGAAATGCCATGAACGATTCCTTCACGCGCCAAGCCGAGCAGATGTTCAATGCCGCTAACGGCGTCAAGATGCCCGAGAACGTGCAGGCAATGCTGACGGACGGCGTGGCGAAGACGCGCGAGGCGTACGAGAAGGCCGCAGCCGTGGCCAAGGATCAGGCGAAGGTGGCCGAGGAGCTGATGCTGGGCGCCCAGGCCAGCGCCAAGACCATCGGCAGCAAGCTCATCGAGAACACCGTCGTCAACACGGACGCGGCCTTCGATGCAGCCCAGGCCATCGCCCGTGCCCGCTCGCTGCCCGAGGCCGCCCGCCTGCAGGCGGAGTTCATGCAGCGCCAGATGGCGATCGCCGGTGCGCAGACGCGGGAGCTGTTCGAGCTGTCGAGCCGCGTGGCCCAGCAGACGCTCGAGACGATGAACGCCGTGGCCACGAAGTCCTTCGATCAGATGAAGAAGGGCTGAGCCGGGCAGGCGTCCCGATCAGCGACGGACTGAGTGAGAGGGGCTCGCGGCCAATGCTGCGGGCCCCTTCCCGTTGCCGGCGCCGGCGATCACCGCCCGACGGGCCACGCTTGACTCGACCCCGCGGCCCGCCAACCATCCAACCATCAGCGCGTGGGCCAGCACGACCACGAGCACCAACGGATCCGGGACCGCCATGAGCCTCTACCCGCCGCCGACCACCATCAAGGCCGAGGTCTTCTCGCGGATGCCGGCAACGTTGCGGCGACCGGAGCGGACCGAGTGGGCGGACTTCAACAAGGCGGGGGCTCCCGTCGACTGCTTTCTCGAGGGACCGAGCTTCGATCGTGCCGGCAACCTGATCGTGACCGACATCCCGCACGGGCGCATTTTCCGGGTCTCGCCGAGGGGCGACTGGATGCCCATCGCCGAATACGACGGCTGGCCCAACGGGCTCAAGCTGCACAAGGACGGCCGCGCCTTCATCACCGACTACAAGCGCGGCATCATGGTGCTCGACCTTGCCAGTGGCAGCATTGCCCCGCTCATCCAGACGGTGCGCTCCGAGAGCTTCAAGGGCGTCAACGATCTCCACTTCGCGATGAACGGTGATCTTTACTTCACCGATCAGGGCCAAACCGGCCTCCACGACCCGACAGGTCGGGTCTACCGATACGGCACCGACGGCCGCCTCACCGCGCTCGTCGCTACCGTTCCCTCGCCGAACGGGCTGGTCCTGGACCTGCACGAGCGCGTGCTGCTGGTCGCGGTGACGCGCGCCAATGCCGTATGGCGCCTGCCAATCATGCCGGACGGAACGGTCTCGAAGGTGGGCGTCGCGATCCAGCTGTCGGGCGGGCTTTCAGGTCCGGACGGGCTTGCGCTGGACGAGGAAGGCGGCCTCGTCGTCGCGCATGCCGGGATGGGCGTCTGGCGGTTCGACCGCATGGGGCGGCCGACACATTTCATCGATCCAGTCGTAGCTCCGTTCGTGACCAACATCGCTTTCAACGGCCGCCGTCTCTACATGACGGAGAGCGAGAGCGGCACGATCCTGACCGCGGACTTGCCGGTGGCGGGAAAGACGATGTACGGCCTCGCCTGAAGCGCGCGTCATCCGCACAAACATCACAGCGCGACCTGGAGCCCAGCCATGGCGATACGCACGCTGCCGGGGCCGAATGCCTTCAAGCTCGGACTCTTCGGCCTGAATACCGATGGAGGCATCGCCATCACCAAGGTGCCGGAGCGGTGGCGGGCCCGGTGGGACGAGATCGCCGACGTCGCGCGCATGGCAGATGAGGCCGGCTTCGATTTCCTTCTGCCGATCGCGCGGTGGAAGGGATACGGAGGCGAGACCAATGTCCGCAATGCGAGCTTCGAGACGCTGACCTATGGCGGCGCGCTGGCGGCGCTGACCAGGCGTCTCATGATCTTCTCGACGGTGCATGTGCCAGTCGTCCACCCGGTGTTCGCCGCCAAGGCATTGTCCACCATCGACCACGTCAGCCACGGCCGCGCGGGGCTCAATATCGTCTGCGGCTGGAACGAGGACGAGCTCGCCATGTTCGGCCACGTGCAGTGCGAGCACGACACGCGCTACGAGCAGGGGCGCGAGTGGTACGAGATCGTCACGCGCATCTTTGCCGAGAAGGGACGGCCGTTCGACTACAAGGGTCGCTTCTACGACCTCGAGGGCGTCAGCGGAGAGCCGCCTCCTGTTCAGCAGCCGCGACCGCTGACCATGTCGGCGGCGTCGTCACCCGCAGGACGTGCATTCGCGCTGGCGACGAGCGACCTTCTGTTCGCCACATTCCGGGACATCGACAAAGGGCGCGAGGCCCTTCGTGCCATCAGCGAGCAATGCGCGAGCGCCGGCCGGCAAGCCCCGCTCGGCGTGTGCACCGCCTGCCACGTCGTCGTACGCGAGACAGATGCGGAGGCCGAGGCGTACTATCGCCACTACGCCGAGACGAGCATGGACACGGCGGCGGTGGACTTCCATGTGGGCATGACGCGAGCGAACCGGATCGTCGACACCGAGGTGCTCGAGGACAGGGTTCGCCGCGCTGCGGGACTGTCCAGCTACAAACTGTGCGGCCGGCCCGAGCGGGTGGCAGAGGAGCTGATCGCCATTCACCGGGCAGGCTTCGCCGGCACGACACTGTCCTTCGTCGATTTCAAGAGTGAGCTGCCGTTCTTCATCGAGCGTGTGATGCCGCTGCTGCGGAGAGCAGGGTTGATCGCCTAACCTGGCGCCCCGCACTTGCCGACCTGAATTCGCCTTACGCTCAACGTCGACAATTGCGGGAGATGCGCCACACTCAGCCCGTGTTGAGCCAAATGTCCCTTATGGTTCGCGACGGCAGAGAGAGATCGCGGCAAATTGGTCGGCACTTGCGAACCGGGACATTAGTATCCCATAGGGGCCGGCGGCGCCCCGAGCACAGGAGGCAGCCCCCGTGACAACCGCAACCAGCCAGCCCGCGGCCTCCATCATCGGGAATTTCATCGCCGGCACGAGACCCAGCGACCTGCCGAGCACCGTAGTGCACGAGGCAAAGCGCTCGTTGTTGAATTTCGTCGGCTGCGCCATCGGGGTCGCCTACCACCCGGTGGTGGAGACCGCGGTCCGTGTGCACGAGCGGTTCGCAGGGCCACGTACCGCCACGCTTCTCGGCCGTCACGAGCGGCTGGATCCTCTGTCGGCCTCGTTCGTCAACGCGGTCGCCGGCAATCTCCTCGATTACGACGACACACACCTGCGGACGGTCATCCACCCGACGGCGCCGGTCGCTCCGCCCGCGATCGCACTGGCGGAGATGCGGGTTGCGACGGGCGAGGCCCTGCTGACGGCATTCGCGCTCGGCGCCGAGATCGAGTGTCGTCTCGGCAATGCGGTGACAGGCGGCCACTACGCGCGTGGCTGGCACATCACCGCGACTTGCGGCGTATTCGGGGCGGCCGTGGCGGCGGGTCATCTTCTCGGACTGTCAGCCGGGCAGATCGCCCACGCCCTCGGCATTGCTGCAAGCCAGGCGGCCGGGGTCGTCGAGAACCTGCCGAACGAGGCCAAGAACGTCGGCATGGGCAATGCGGCGCGGGGCGGGCTGCTGGCTGCTCTTTTCGCGGCCGAAGGCTATGACGCGGCGCCGCGCGCGATCGAGGGGCCGCTCGGCTGGGCACGCGCCGCTGGCGACGCGCCGGATCTCGGAGAGTTGCTCGGCGACCTCGGCAGCCGATGGGAGCTGCTCAAGAACACCTACAAGCCGTACCCTTGCGGCATCGTCATGCATTCGATCATCGACGCATGCCTCGAGTTGCGCGAGCGCCACGCGATCCAGCCCGAGGCGATCGACAGCGTCACGGTCAGCGGCGATGCGCTGCTGCTCGCCCGTGGCGACCGCCTGGTGCGCAACGCGCGCGATACGCGGGTGTCGATCCATCACAGCGCGGCGGCGCCGTTGCTCTGGGGCAAGGCCGGCGTGGCGGAGCTGGCGGGGCCCCAAGCCATGTCACAAGAAGCCATAGCGTTCCGCGGCAAGGTCAAGGCGGCGCTCGACGCCTCGATCCCCCAGGGCGGCTGCCAGGTCGTCGTCGTCATGAAGGACGGCAAGCAGCACGCGGCGACGGTGCTGGCTGCGCGCGGCAGCATCGAGAAGCCGATGACCGACAAGGATATCGAAGGCAAGGTCGCAAGCTGCGTCGCCGAAGCCGGCACGGGACTGGAGGCAGGCCGCATCTGCGCGGCGGTCTGGGAGCTCGAGAGGGCGCCGACCGTGAACGCGCTGCTTGCTGCGACGGTCGCACGCCAGCCCTGACGCTGCCTGCATCGCGCCACCCTTGCCAATCGAGGCGAGGTCGGGCACTGCCACGCTCTTCACGAAACGCAATGGCAAGAGGCACAAAAATGGCAAAGGTCGGCTTCATCGGACTCGGCAACATGGGGCTACCCATGGCCGGCAACCTCGTGAAGAACGGACACGAGGTGAAGGGCTTCGACATCATGGAGGACAACCTGTCGAAAGCCGCGCAGGCCGGCGTGAAGAAGGTCGCCACCGCCAGGGATGCCGCGGCCGAGGTCGACATCGTGGTGACGATGGTGCCGACCGGGAAGGAAACGCTGGCGCTCTACGAGGCCTCCGGCATCCTGCAGGCAGCCCGGAAGGGTACGCTGTTCATCGACGCCTCGACCATCGATGTGGCGGCCGCCAAGAAGGCGCACGAGCTTGCCGGCGCAGCCGGCATGCTGTCACTCGACGCGCCAGTCTCCGGCGGCACGACCGGAGCTCAGAACGCGACGCTCACGTTCATGTGCGGCGGCACCAAGGAGGCGTTCGCCCTCGCCGAGAAGGTGCTCGCCGGGATGGGCCGCAAGCTGGTGCATTGTGGCGATGCCGGCATGGGTCAAGCGGCCAAGATCTGCAACAACATGATGATGGCGATCTGCATGATCGGCACGTGCGAGGGATTTGCGCTCGGCGAGAAGCTGGGCCTTTCCCACCAGACGCTGTTCGACGTGGTCGCGCCGTCGTCCGGCTCGAGCTTCGCGCTCACCTCGTACTGCCCGGTGCCGGGGCCCGTGCCGACGACGCCAGCCAACCGCGACTATGCGCCCGGCTTCATGACCAAGCTGATGGTGAAGGATCTCGACCTCGCCCAGGCCGCATCGCGCGATGCAGGTGTGGCGACGGCGATGGGTGCGCACGCCCTGGCAACGCTGCGTCTCTACATGACCATGGTGGACGGGGCGGCCGACAAGGACTTCTCGAGCGTGATGAATTTCGTGCGTGGCAAGATCGACTGATTGCGCCCATCGTCGATCCCGGCCCTTGCGCTTCGGCGGGAACGTAGCGCAAGGGCCGAGCAACCGGACGTCCCCCGACATCCGGTCGTTTCGCAACAGGGAAGGGCCGCCTTCGTCCGGTCAGTGAAGCAGCTGCGGAGACTGCGGCCGGGTCGTATGCCGGCTTTCACGGTGCCGTCGAGGCGAAACTTGCCGCCGTCGGAAGCTCAATTGGCGGCAAAGGCCATGCCGGCGCAATCGGCCGCAGGTCTCGGACCGATGTCGGAACCATCGCGACGGGTCGACCGCCGGCTTGCACCGGCGGATAGGACGGCGGCCGCGGCAATGGTAGCCTCGGGCCACTGCATCCCACCGGGACGGAAATGCCGCGGAGAACGCCATGCCCACGATCGACTACTACATGACGCTGAACAGCCCCTGGAGCTATCTCGGAAGCGCCAAATTCGCGGAGATGGCGAAGGCATACGGGCAGACCGTCGACATCAAGCCGACCAAGTTCGGCGTCGTGTTCCCGCAGACGGGCGGGCTGCCCCTGCCGAAGCGGGCACCCGCGCGCCAAGCCTATCGCCTGATGGAGCTGAAGCGCTGGCGCGAGGTGCGCGGCCTGCCGATCACCATCCAGCCGAAGCATTTCCCGTCCGACGAGACCCTTGGCACGCGCCTCGTCATCGTTGCCAAGCTGCAAGGCCTAGACGCGCATCGCCTCGCCACAGAGTTGGGGCGCGCGCTGTGGGAGCGGGAGGAGAATCTCGCGGAGTGGGAGACCCTCAAGGCTGCCGCTGCGCGGGCCGGGCTCGACGCCGAGGCGATCCGCAAGGCTGCGCCTGCCGACGCGGAGCTCGACAAGCTTCACGACAATTACACCGCCGAGGCACTGGCGCGTGGCGTGTTCGGCGCGCCGACCTATGCGCTCGAGAGCGGTGAGCTGTTCTGGGGGCAGGATCGGCTGGAGCTGCTCGAACGCCAGCTGGCGAAGGGAAGGTCATGAGCCGCGCCACGCCGGGCACGTCACAGGTCACGGTCGAGGGTCTGCAGAGCCTGATCGCCCGCGCGCTGTCGCAGGCCGGCGCGAGCGAGGAGAATGCGGCAATCGTCGCGCGCGCCCTGACCGCTGCCGAGGTCGACGGCCAGAAAGGCCACGGCCTCTCGCGCGTCACGAGCTATATCGGGCAGTTGCGCAGTGGGAAAGTCGATGGCCACGCCGTGCCGAGCGTGAGGCCGGTGCGCCCCGCTGTCCTCGCCGTCGACGCCGCACTCGGCTTCGCCTATCCGGCGCTGGATGCGGCGGTCGAGCGGCTCCCGGCTCTCGCGCGAGACAATGGAATCGCGGCCGCCGGAATCTATCGCTCGCATCACGCCGGCGCGCTCGGTCTCGTCGTCGAGCGGCTCGCGACGGCGGGACTCGTGGCGCTGATGCTGGCCAACACGCCGTCCGCAATGGCGGCATGGGGCGGGCGCCGGCCGCTGCTCGGCACGAATCCGGTGGCATTCGCCGCGCCCCGCGGCTCCGGCGAGCAGCCGCTCGTCATCGACCTCGCGCTGTCCGAGGTGGCCCGCGGCAAGATCCTGTCGGCGGCACAGAAGGACGAGCCCATTCCGGAGGGGTGGGCACTCGATCGGGAAGGGAATCCGACGACCGACGCAAGGGCTGCTCTCGAAGGGACCCTGCTGCCGGCGGGGGGCGCCAAAGGAGCGGCGTTGGCGCTCATGGTCGAACTGCTCGCGGCAGGGCTGACGGGCGGCCGGTTCGCCGCCGAAGCCTCGTCGTTCCTCGACGCGCAAGGGTCGCCGCCCTCCACCGGTCAGCTTCTGATCGCCATTGATCCGACGGCAATCGACGATCTCGCACCCCAGCGCATCGGTGCGCTGTGTGCGGCGATCGAGGCGGAGTTGGACGTGCGTCTGCCCGGCTCTCGTCGCCGGCTCCTCAGGGAGCGTGCTGCGCGCGAGGGCGTCACAGTCGAGGCGCGTCTGCTGGCGCAGGTGCAGGCGCTTGCAAGCTCCTGATTGGGCAACGTCCTGGCTCGATGCGACGCGAGTGCGACGGATCAGACCAGGATCAGGCGGAGCTGCTACTGCCAGCGAAGCTCGAACGGCGTCAACCAGATCTTCTGATTGCCCTTCTTGGCACCGGCAGGCGGCTCTCCGGCCAGACTCTCCGCCAGGACGCCCGCGAAGGTCACGGTCGGCTTCGTCCGAAACACCATGTCGCTGCGATTGACGACGATCGAGCCGTCGACCCAGACGCGCAACGCGCCATCCTTGCGGCCGGGGCCGTTGAGTACGATCTCCTGCTCGAGCGAGACCCAGCGCCCGCGAGGGATCTCGAAGGCGCCCGCACTACCAGCGAGCGACCTACCCTCTGGCCAAGCGGGAAGATGCGCGAGGATATCGGCCTTGCCCGCCGGGCCCCATGTGAAACGTGTCGAGAAGGCAGGCCCCTGGTCGGCCTCTGCAGACTCTGGCGTCGCGCCCATCAGGCCAGGAAGTCTACCGCCCTTACCGAACACGAAGCGCTCGGGGAGAAACACCGAATAGCTCAGGCAGGCCGACTGTGTCTGGCCAAGCCCTTTCGGAGACCAAGTAAAGCCGACGCCAGGCCGCGAATCCGCGGATGTGGTGAGCGCATCCGAAGGGGCCCGCGCCATATCGATCTGGAGAGCATGCTTGGCCGGCCCGGACTTCAGCTTGACGACGCGTGCTCCGTCATGAAGCCCCCAGTCGGTATTGCCGAGACGCGACTGCAAGTCGGACGTCGCCATCGGAAAGCCGTTGCGGTCGATGCTGAAGCGCGTCGCATTCACGTAACGATCTGCGCAAGGAGGCACCGACTCGAGGAACAGCATCGAGCGCACGACCATGGCGAGCGATGCGCCCACGACGAGGACCGCCGCGCCATTGAAGAGCATCACGTTCCGGCTCGGCAGCTTGAGCTTTGGCATTACCAACTCCCGCCCGAGGAACGCCGGGCCCGACAGCTCCGGCAACCTGTGGCTGCCGGCATCCCTTGACTGTCTCAGGCGGCGCTTAAGGATGCTTGAAGGGCGCATTGGAATTCCAGCGGATCGGCGCGGGTGCCTTGCAGGCACCGATGGCGTGAACTAATCGTTGCGACACGACCGTGATCTTTGGCCTACGGCCGTGTCGCTGCCGGTCCTGCCGGCATTCCTCCCCCACCCAGTGCGAGGCTGCCCGCATGTCCGTCTTCCGCTCTTTCCTGTTCGCCCCGGGCAACCACCAGCGCCGCGTGGAGAAGGCCCTCGGCCTCGACGCCGACGCCACGATTCTCGATCTCGAGGATGCCTGCCCGATCGCCGAGAAGGTGGCCACACGCGCCGTCGTCGTTGCGGCATACCAGAGGCCACGGCAATGTCTCGGCTACGTGCGGGTCAACGCCATGTCGACGGAGTGGGGCTACGGCGACATCGTCGCGGTGGTGCAGAAGGGCGTCGACGGCATCATCCTGCCGAAACTCGAGACGGTGGACGAGATCCGGGCTGCCGACTGGGTGGTGGCCAACCTCGAGCGCGAGCGCGGATTGAAGCCCGGAGCGTTCGATATCGTACCGATCATCGAGACGGGCAAGGGGCTCGCCAACATCCGCGCCATCTGCGGAGCCGGCACGCGGATCAAGCGCATCGCCTTCGGTGCCGGCGACTTCACGCTCGACATGAACATGACATGGACGCGCAGCGAGGCCGAGCTGCTGCCCTACCGGAGCGAGTGCGTGCTGGCCTCGCGGGCCGGCGGGATCGAGCCGCCGATCGATACGGTGTGGGTCGACCTCAAGGATGGCGAGGGCTTCCGCCACTCGGTCGAGACGATCAAGGGCCTCGGCTTCCAGGGCAAGATGTGCATCTACCCGGACCAGGTGCCGGTGGTTAACGAGGTGCTGTCGCCGACAGCCGCCGAGGTGGAGTGGTCGCGCAAGGTGGTCGCGGCATTCGCCGAGGCCGAGAAGGCGGGCTCGGCCTCGATCCAGCTCGAAGGCAAGTTCATCGACTACCCGATCGTATACCGCGCCGAGCGGGTCATCGCGATGGCGGAGAGGATTGCGAGGAAACGTGCATAGCGCACACCACGGCGCCGGCTGACCCCGGCATTTCGCCGTGCGAGCAGCGGCCACAGGTGCAATGGCGGCCGGAGGGTCAAAGCAGCCGGAACATCCACCACTCGGCACCCCGCTGCTCAGGTGGTCGGCAATGGGGGCCGGCGCAGGTGCCAGTCGGTGGTCTGCTGGTAGGCATGCGCGATGCGCAACAGCAGCGGCTCCTTCCACCATGCTGCCTCGAGCTGCATGGCGACCGGGAAGCCTGCCGACGAGAACCCGCAGGGCACGGAAATGCCCGGAACGTGGCCGAAGGCGCCGTTGTAGGTGTTCTGCGCCACGGCCTTGGTCGCTGCCCACAGCGAGCGGTCCTCGCCGTGGGGCGGTGGATCGACGGGGATCGTGGGGGTCAGCAGCACGTCGACCTCGGTATAGGCCTTGGCCAACGTGCGCATCCACGACTCCTTGGCGCGCACGGCGGCGGCATAGTCCACCCCTGTCCAATCGAGGCCGAGCTTCAGACGCTCGATGGTCTGCGGCGCCCACTTCGACGGATCCTTCAGCCGGTCACGGTGCACGTCGCAGGCATCGCAGTAGATCATGACCGCGCACTGGTCCTGCACGGTGTCGGCGCCGGACAGCGTCACCTCGCTGATCCTCGCGCCGAGCTTCTCGAGCTGCCGGATCGCGGCTTCGAGTGCCTGGGCACGGTCGGCCGCCACATTGTCGAAGTAGTATTTGCGCACGACGCCGATGCGCACGCCCTCGATGCCGTCGCCGAGGGTGGGAAGGAAGTTCTCGAGCGGCTGGTCGCGGCTGGTCGGGTCGTCGGCGTCGTATCCGGCGATCACCGCGAGGAGGCGGGCGCAATCGATGGCCGAGCGCGCCATGGGGCCGATGGTGTCGTGGCTCGCCGACACGGGGAAGCAGCCGGCATTGGGCACCCGGCCGGAGGTGGGGCGGAGGCCGGTGATGCCGTTGATGGCCGCGGGAATGCGCACGGAGCCGCCGGTGTCGGTGCCGAGCGCCATGTCGGCCATGCCGGTCGCGACCGCGACGCCGGATCCGCCCGACGAGCCGCCGGGGATGCGGTCGAGACCCCACGGGTTCTTGCACTGGCCGATCAGCGCCGACATGGAGCGGACGCCGAAGGCGAACTCGTGCAGCGTCACCTTGTGCGTGAGGACGCCACCCGCTTTCCGCATGCGTGTGACGACCGGCGCATCGCGGTTCGGCACGTTGTCGGCGAACCACCTGGAGGCCATGGTCGTCCGGGTGCCGGCCGTGTCGATGTTGTCCTTCACGGCGATGGTGGCGCCATGGAGAAGGCCCAGCCAGCGGCCGTCGCGTGCGGCCTTGTCCGCCGCCTCGGCGTCGGCGCGCGCCGAAGGCATCGGGGTGATGACGGCGTTGACGTGGCCGTTCCAGGCCTTCTCGGCAGCAAGGTTGGCTTCGAGGCGGGCGACGGCGGAGGCGGTGTCGGTCATGAGGTGGCTCCCTCAGGCGTGGGTGTCGCCGGAGAGGGTACGACAGCTGTGGGCCGGGGCAATGCCCGGATGATGGACGGCGGTGGGCGGATGAGGGATGCGAGGCGCAGCAGGAGGGCCGCGGATGAAGGGCGATTTTTGACCCGGAGCGCCATAAGACGTCAGCGGACGGTCGCGCTTGGTTCTTCGTCCGCTTCCGACAATCGCGACTGTCGCTGGAGCTGAGGCCTACCTCATTGGCGCGGCGGTCGATGACACACCCGTGTGCCAGAACCACAACACAGTCTCAATGCATCCCCGGCACCGGCTCGAACCAACCGTCTTCGAACATCGCTTGCCTCAGCCAGAACGTGTCCGCGTGATCGGCGTGAGCAATCCAGGCGGTGATGCGTGCCTCGACGTCGGACTTGGTCGCAGCACCGACCCGCCAACGGTCACGCAGTCCACGCAGGCGGTTTCGAAAGCGCGCCACGTTATCCTCGGGCAGCCTGCGTTGGCCTCGACCGGCCTTGTCGCCGCCATGCTTGCGCGGACCGGCGTGCAATTCGAACCCAAGGAAAGCGGTCGGCTCGGCCGTCGGCAAGATCACGGTCTTGCGCGGGTGCACCTTCAGCCGACGGCCCTCCAGGTATCGCTCGATCTGCGCCCGCCAGTCGCTCAGCACACCCGGATCGTCATGGAACACGGCGAAATCGTCGACATACCTCACGTAAGGCGCGCCCAGCTTCTCGCTCACCCAGTGGTCGAAGCGATCAAGGTATAGATTAGCGAAGAACTGGCTGGTCAGGTTGCCGATCGGCAGGCCCCGGCGTCGCCGGTAGGGCTCGAACAGGTCGTCACCGGCGAAGTGCAGCTCGACGGGCTCCTGCGCGTTCGAGGCATCGACGACCGTGTCCATCAGCGCCAGCGTCCCCTCACAGGCGATGCGGCGGCGGAACAGGCTTTTCAGGATCGCGTGGTCGATCGAGGGGAAGTAGCGGAAGATGTCGGCGCGCAGCACGTGAGCGTGGTTGTCGCGATACCGCTCGTACACGCGGACCGCGGCATGCGTGCCCTTGCCGGTGCGGTTGGCGAAGGTGTTGCCGATGAAGCCGGCCTCGAAAATCGGGCAGATGACGGCGCACAGCGCGTGATGCACGACGCGGTCGCGGAACGGCGCAGCGGAGACGAGGCGCTCCTTCGGATCGTGCACCCGAATTTCGACGTAACGTCCCGGCTGATAGCTGCCGTTGCGCAGCTCGCGCTCCAGGCGCAGCAACTCGCGTTCGAGATTGGCGAAGAACGATGCCGCGCCCGGCTTCTTGCGCTTGCCCTTCACAGCCTTCCTGGCGGCGATCAGCAGCGCGTTGAAGCCGGCGATCTTCTCGAACAGGCCACTATGCTTTCGGCACGCGGGCATGATTGGCGCCCATAGGTCAACCGCGCTACTCGGCCGCCCGCACGTGCGGCACCTCGCGCTCGCGCGACGGGCGCACGTCGACAGCATCGACAGTCACGATGGCGATGGTGTCGCCCGCGACCGTCATGAACTCCAGCGTGTAGCCGGCGCCAGCCTGATGCACTGCGACGACCACCGCGATGTCGCCGGCGACGAGGCCGTGCTCGGGCAGATCTCGCGTCAGGACGACCTGTTCGTGCTCCTCGATCATGGATTGGTCCTCGTGCTTCGCCCGGGCCTCGGCACCATCGTGATAAGGCGCGGGGCGACGGCGCCAATATCCTGCATCCACACGACGCGCACAACCGGATCGCGGCCGTCCGGGCTCGGCAGCGGGCCATCGATCTCGTACATGGTGCCGAACGCGGTCTGTTGCACGCCCGAAACGTCGTTCTGGCGGGCGTGCTCAAGGAATGCTTCGCGTGCCTGGTCGGTCCGCTCGGGTGCGAAGCCGAAGGCCATCAGGAACCGGGCCTTCGCCGCGCCACGAGCATGTGAAAGATCGAGCAAGTAGCCCGTCAGCTTGGCGTCCTCGACGACCGCAGCGTCAAGGGCCGGCAGCTTGGCCATGGATCGGCTCCCTCGATCGGCCGCCGCTCTCCTGGCTCGCCTTCGCCCAGCCGCCGACCAGCCGTCCGACCTCGTCGATGGCGCGGGCGGCGTGCTCATAGCGGCGCGCATCGAGATGGCGCTGCTCGTGGGCGAGGCGCATGAAGAAGCGAAGTTTCTCCAATCCGAGGTTGGCGCGGGCGAGATGCGCGCGGCGGTCGCGCGTGTAGGTCGCCTCGATCAGCGCCTCCAGCACGTCGAGCGCGGTGGACTGGATCCGGTCACCAAGCAGGAAGCGCTGCTCGCGAGGGAACTTCGCGATGGTCGGCATCAGCCAATTGAGGAATTGGTAGTGCGCCTCGACGGCGGGGCCGGTGCGGCGTGCATTGTCCGACATGACACTCACCCCCTCGAAAGGCCACCGGCGCCGGTCGGCCGCGATGGACCCAGGACCGACGCCGGTGTGGTGGACCGTCAGCCGGTCGCACCCAATCATCATGAGCAGCCCTGGACGCTCTACTGACACGCCCGATGCGACCGTGATCGCACCGGCTCTGGCCACCCGGTTGCCCGAGCTTGTCGAGCGTGCTGGCAGGAGGGAGAGCACGGGCCACCCGGAAGCCGAGATTGTTGTTCCGGTTGTCGGGCTCGTTCCTGTTGCGGTTCGCCGCGCGCAGGTTCCGTGGAGTGTTGTTCCAGGAGCCGCCACGAACCACGCGAGATTTAGGGCTACTCAGGTTCGGCGCGGAACCTCGTCGCGAGCACTCCGAGCCGACCGCCGATCAATACACCGAGTCGGATCAGCCGAAGCGGCAAGCTGCAATCTCTCCACACCAACCACCATTGATGCATAAACATCACGTCGAAAAATATGTGCGATTCGGCGCTTCGCGCCGAATGTTCCGATTCCCAAAACAGAGCGAATCGACTAGAGTTCGCTCAGTGAATTCAAGAGGTAAGGTAGAAAGGTGGAAGGAGCTAATTAGTCCTGGCAGGAGGGAGAGCACGGGCCACCCGGAAGCCGAGATTGAGGTCCCGGTCGTCGGGCCCGTTCCTGAGGCGGATCGCCGCGCGCAGGAACCGAGGAGTGAAGCTCCAGGAGCCGCCACGAACCACGCGAGATTTGCAGTCGCTTGGCTCCGGGATGGCCGTTCCATCGGTCGGTGCCGTTGCGTAGGCCCTCTCGTCGTAGCAATCCTGCACCCACTCCCACACATTACCGTGCATGTCGTGGAGACCAAACGCATTCGCCGGATAGCTGCCGACTGGCGCCGTGGTTGTCTGTCCATCGTTGCAATCGGCAATGTCGCCGGTGTACCCGCCACGACGGAACGACTGATCCGCCAGATTGGCTTGACGGCAAATATCGATAGCATCACTTCCGAATGAATACGCGGTCTGCGTTCCTGCCCGCGCAGCATACTCCCATTCGGCCTCCGACAGCAGCCTGTAGTCCTTGCCCGTCATTCGAGAGAGCCACTGCGCGTAGGATCGCGCCTGATCCCATGTCACGTTGATGACGGGCTTTCGGCCCTTGCCTAACGCTGCATCACCCGTCGGCCGGCCGTCGCATCCGCGCATCGCCACGCAGGCTTCCCACTCGTCCCAGGTCACCTCGAACTTGGCGACCGCGAAGGGCCTGGCGATGGTGACCGAGCGCACGGGGCCTTCGTTATTGTAACGTCCGGCTTCGGTGTCGGGCGAGCCCATGCGGAACGAGCCGGCGGGCACAGCCACCATTTCCGGGCAGTGCTGAGCGCATTCGCGGAACGACTCGCCCGGCTTCAACGCCTGCTCGCGCTCGGCGCTCAGCACGTGCGGGCGTACATCGGTTGCCATGAAGCTGCGCACGGTCGTCTGCTCGAACCACAGCTCGCCCAGAGGCTCCTTGTAGATGACGCCGGTGAGAGCGGTGATGACACCGAGCATGAGCGTGTAGATTGCCGCCCGGCGGCGGCCTGCGGCACGAGCCGTTGCATTCTCGTCCTTGCGGCAGGCTGCGAGGTAATTCGACGCCGGCGCCAGCGCACCTTTGAAGATTGGATTGCTCGCGATCCGCTCCGCGTTGCCGAGCCGCTCACCGCGGCGAACGAGGTCGGCCGAATACTTGCCGCGGTCCGACCACTCCTTCGCCTCGCGCAACACGTCGTCGCGCAGCTTCAGCGCGTCCTTGTGCTCATCCAGCCAGCCGGCAATCGGCGGACGGCGCAGCAGCGCCTCGTGCGCGACCTCGATCGTGTCGCGCCCGCGCGTGAGCAGTCGGCCGTCGACGAGTGCAGTGGCAAGTGGTGCCAAGGGGGCGCGATCGGCGGCGATCAGCTCGGCCTCAGGTGCCACGAGTCGCTTGGCGGCATTGGCGGCCGGGTCCCAGGTGGCGAGCTGAGGAATGAACAGAGCGTGCAGCGCCTGCTCGCTGCCGGCCGCCCCCGCCTTGCGGCGCGCCTCGGCAAGCGCCCGGTCGATGGAACCCTCCAGGCCGCCCATACCCTCGTAGCGGGCGAGCGTGAGCTTCCCATCGGTGCCCGCCTCTCCAAACAGCCGTTCCAGCGTGAAGGCGAGCAGCGGCAGCGCGTCTGCGCCGCTGGTGTTGCGGGCAAGTGCTGCAACCAGCTCCGGCTCGACGCTGATCGGCCTGACGCGGGACGAGTAGACCGAGGCCGGCTTAAGGATGATGTCGCGGTAGGCGTCGGGCGCGAGCGGCAGCAGCGGCAATGTTTCAGGGGCATCGAGACCGAGTGCGGGCAGCCTCTGCCACAGCGCCTCGACGCTGTCGGCCCGGATCGTAAGCAGCACGTAAGGGTCCACGTCGGTGGGTGGCGCCTTGAGCAGTGGCACGAGCATCGCGAGGAAGCGGTCGCTCTCTGCGGCGTTCTCGGGCGCGAACAGCTCCTCGCCCTGGTCGATGGCGATGATCGGGGCAGGAGGCCGCGCATCCGGCATGCCGGCGCGGCGGACCGAGGTCGCCATCGCTGCGGCATCGGCGATGAGATCGGTCAGAGCGCCGTCGCCGCCTTGGAACAGCCGCGCGTGGATATCGGCCGGCGCCATCTTGCGGCCGTGTCTTTCGAGCCATGGCGCGAAGCGGCGGCCGAATCCGTCAGGCCCCGTCAGCACGCCGAGCGCGGGGCGCAGCACCGCGAGCGGCGCATAGTCGGGATCGCGTGTAAGGCGCGGCCACAGGCCAGCGCGAAGGTAGGAGGACTTGCCGGCGCCCGACGCAGCCTGGATGACGAGAATGCGTGGACTACGTCGTCGCCCCATCTGTCGCAGCTTGGCGAGCCCCGAGGCGATCTCGGCCTCGCGGCCGAAGAAGATGCCGGCATCGTCCTCGCTGAAGGCGGCAAGCCCGGGATAGGGCCCTGCCAGGGTGCCATCGGGCAACTTGTGAGGCTGCCACGCAAAGCTGCCGGGCGCGATGCCCCGCGCCTCCAGACTGCGTTTGATCGAGAGGAGCGCGGCAAGATTGAAGGAGACCCGCTGAACCTTGCCCTCGTGCTCGAAGGGCTCCATGCGCTCCAGTGGCTCGGCCGAGAGGTTCACGAACTGCGTGTCGGCGAAGCGCGCTAGGCGGGTGTCGTCGTTGGTCAGGTCGCGCAGTATGACGACCAGGATTGGCTTGCCGAGATCCTCGGCGAGATTGATCTCGCGCTGGCACTCCTTGCTGTCGAGGCTATCGGGCGAGGCGAGCAGGATGACCGCCTCGCATGACACACCGGCCTTGCGCAGTGTGTCGCGCCATCGCTCGCCCGCACCGATGCCGTGGAGGTCAATGAAGACGTCCTCCTGGTCCCAGCCGTTGGCGATCAGCCAGCGCAGGAAGGCGAGGGCGGCGATGTTGTCGACGCTGGAGTGCGAGATGAACAGACGCGGCACGGCAATGGGTTCCCCGGGGGAGCCAATGGCCTTAAGCTACCGGGCTTGGCTGCCGTTGTCATCCGGATGGGCATCGTGACGGTGGCGGCCGGAAGTGGCGCGCGGCAAGTGTAGCGCAACCGCCACCTCGCATTCAGGCCCGGACAACCGCCAGTCGCTTGCCGAGACTGTCCGCTGACCTCACAATAACCGGACGAACCGAACGCTCAACGGCGTCGAGCAGGCCACGGACGAAAGTGGCCCATCGCGTCCGATTGGCTTCGGTTTGCTGGACGCCCCAGGCGCATCGTCGCTCTCGGCTCCGGAGCCGCCCCCGGGCAAGCCTGGGGCCGGCCCTCTCGCAGTTGCACGCGCAGGCAATGGCGAGAGGCGGCTCACCGCTTGCCTCAGATCACGCCCTTGTCCTTCAGCTTGCCGATCTCGGCGTCGGTCATGCCGAGGATGCCCTTGTAGAGCTCGTCCGTGTGCGCACCCATCGGGGGACCGAGCCACTCGACGGAGCCGGGGGTGTCGGAGAGGCGCGGCACGACGTTGGGCATGGCGATCTCGCCGACGCGCGGGTCCTGCATGCGCAAGATGTTGCCGCGGGCCGCGTAGTGCGGGTCCTTGAAAATGTCGGAGATCGAGTAGACCGGTCCGCACGGCACCTGGAACCTGTCGCACTCGGCGATGCAGTCCTCGAGGGTGAACCTCATGGTCCAGCGCGCCACCCAGGCGTCGACCTCGTCACGCTCGCGGTCCCGGTCGGCGATCTTCTCCCAGCGACCGCCGGGGGCTGCCAGCTCCGGCTGGCCCTGCGCCTCGGCGAGACGGGAGTAGATCTTGTCGGACGTGCAGGCGATGGCGATCCACTTGCCGTCCTTGGTGGGGTAGTGGCTGTGCGGGCAGACGTTGACGGTGCCCGGCCCCATGCGCTCGCGCTGGTAGCCCTTGTAGTTGTAGGAGGCGGCCAGCTCGTCGAGGATGCGGAAGATGGGCTCGTAGAGGCCGATGTCGATGTACTGGCCGCGGCCGGTCATGTCGCGCGCGCGTAGCGCGAACATGACGCCGAGGGCGCCGTAGAGACCGGCCATATAGTCCGGAATCGTTGCGGAGCCGGGCGTCGTCGGCGGCCGGTCGGGGAAGCCGGCGAGATAGGAGAGACCGCCGAAAGCGTTGCCGATGCGGCCGAACCCGGGGCGCGGGCTGTAGGGGCCGGTCTGCCCGAAGCCCGAGATGCGCACCATGATGAGCTTGCCGTTCTCCTCCTTCAGTGTATCCCAGCCGAGGCCCCATTTCTCCAGCGTGCCGGGCTGGAAGTTCTCGACCAGCACGTCGGCCTTGCGGATCATGCGCTTCAGGAGCTCCGCGCCCTCGGGCTTGCGCAAATCCAGCGTGGCGACCTTCTTGTTGCGTGTCTCCTGCAGCCAAGGGAGCGAATCGCCAGATGGCGTCGGCGTGCCGAACTTGCGAAGTGCGTCGCCGACGCCCGGCAGCTCGAGCTTGAACACCTCGGCGCCGAACTCGGCGAGCTGCGTCGAGCAGAACGGACCGGCGAGGAAGCTCGAGACGTCGATGATGCGGATGCCCTGCAGCGGCTTGACTGTCGGGTGGGGGGCGGGCGTGTCGCCGGCTTGGGGCATCGGTGTCTCCTCCGGTGTGGAACCTGCGGCTGCTGGTGGGCAGCCGAAGCGCAGCTGGGACGGCGGCGGCTGGTGGGCAGCCGAAGCGCAACGTGAATGTCCGGACAGGCTTACAACGGTGGCTCGGTGCTGCCAACGGCTGTCAGCCCGCCACCGCGCCGGCGTCGGGCCTCAGGCGCCAACCTTCTTGGCGTACGCGTCGAAGAGCGCATGCGCCTCGCCGGACAGCACGGGCGTCGCAGGCATGCGGCGCTGGTGCATCTCGAGGCCGACCTCGCGGCGCAGGTCCGGGCCGCTGATACGGCGGGACCACTTCGCATCGCGGGCCGCGAGCCGTGCCATGAACGCTGCCGACTCTGGCGCGGCGCTGGCGTAGAACAGGCGCGAGATGCCGGCGAGATACATGGTCGCCGTACACATCGAGCACGGCTCGGCAGTGGTGTAGAGATCGCAGCCCGACAGGTCGGTCGTGCCGAGGTGCGCACAGGCGTCGCGGATGGCCTCCACCTCGCCGTGCGACGTGGGATCGACTTTGCCGAGCGCGCGGTTCAGACCCTCGCCGACGATCGTGCCGTCCTTCACCACGACGGCGGCATAAGGCATCGCGCCGGGGTCGTCGAGGCTTTGCCGGGCAATCTCCAGCGCGCGGCGCATGAAGGTCTCGTGCATGGGGCAGATCCTTCCAGGGTCATCTGTGCCGGACCCGAGCCCGGCACCGAATGAGGCTCAATGATTGTCGCGCGGGATGCCCTTCGTCCTGGCGATGCGCTGGTATTTGACGGCGGGCTTCAGCACCATGCCGTTCGAGAGCTCGTCGACGATCCCGCGCTGGATCTCCTGCCAGGGCGTCTGGCTCTCGGGATACTTGTAGCCACCGGCCTTCGCCAGGGCCTCCCGGCGCTTGGCCAGCTCCTCGCTCGGGACGAGGATATCGGCCGTGCGCTTGTTCAGGTCGATGCGCACGCGATCCCCTGTTTTCAGGATGGCGAGCCCGCCGCCGGTCGCCGCCTCCGGCGAGGCGTTGAGAATGGAGGGGCTGCCGGACGTGCCCGACTGGCGGCCGTCGCCGATGCAGGCGAGCGACGAGATGCCCTTCTTCAGCAGATAGTCGGGCGCACGCATGTTGACCACCTCGGCGGCGCCCGGATAGCCGACGGGTCCGGTGCCGCGAATGAACAACAGGCAGTTGCCGTCGATCTCGAGCTTCGGGTCGTCGATGCGCTTGTGATAATCCTCAGGCCCGTCGAACACGATGGCGCGACCCTCGAAAGCGTTCAGGTCCTTCGGGTTGGACAGGTAGCGCTTCCTGAACTCCTCGGAGATGACCGAGGTCTTCATGATGGCACTGTCGAACAGGTTGCCTTTGATGTTGAGGAAGCCCGCAGCTTTCACCATCGGCTCGTCGTAGGACTTGATGACGCGCCGGTCCCACGAGTGCTTGCCCTCGCAGTTGTCGTGCAGGGACTTGCCGTTGACCGTGATGGCGACCTTGTTGATCTTGCCGTTGTCGATCAGCTCGGCCACGACCGCGGGCACGCCGCCCGCGCGATAGTATTCCTCTCCCAGGTACTCGCCGGCCGGCTGCAGGTTGACCAGCAACGGGATGTCGTAGCCGATGCGCTCCCAGTCGTCATTGGTCAGCTCGACGCCGATATGGCGGGCGATGGCGTTGAGATGGATCGGGGCGTTGGTCGACCCGCCGATCGCCGAGTTGACGGCGACAGCATTCTCGAATGCAGCACGCGTGAGGATGTCGGACGGCCGCAGATCCTCCCACACCATCTCGACGACGCGCTTGCCCGTCAGGTAGGCCATCTGCTCGCGGTCGCGGTAAGGGCCCGGAATGGCGGCACAGCCGGGCAGCGACATGCCAAGCGCCTCGGCGAGCGAGTTCATGGTCGAGGCCGTGCCCATGGTGTTGCAGTGGCCGGCGGAGGGCGCGGAGGAGGCGACGAGCTCGGTGAAGCCTTTCGCGTCGATCTCGCCGCGCGCCATCATCTCGCGGGCCTTCCAGACGATGGTGCCGGACCCCGTCCGCTCCCCGCGGTGCCAGCCGTTGAGCATCGGGCCGCCCGAGAGGACGATTGCCGGGATATCGACGGTGGCCGCCGCCATGATCTGTGCGGGGGTGGTCTTGTCGCAGCCGGTGGTGAGCACCACGGCGTCGAGCGGGTAGCCGTAGAGAACCTCGACAAGGGCCAAATACTGGAGATTTCGGTCGAGAGCGGCTGTCGGCCGCTTGCCCGTCTCCTGGATGGGATGGAGCGGGAACTCGAAGGCGATGCCGCCGGCCTCGCGGATGCCTTCGCGCACGCGCTCGGCGAGGAAGATGTGATGGCGATTGCACGGCACGAGGTCCGAGCCCGACTGGGCTATGCCGATGATCGGCTTGCCGGACTGAAGCTCCTCGAGCGTCAAGCCGAAATTCGTGTAGCGCTCGAGATAGAGGGCCGTCATGTCGACGTTGTCGGGGTTGTCGAACCAGGCCTTCGAGCGCAGCTCCGACGGCTTGACGCGGCGGCGCGCACCGTTTGTCCTGGTGCCGTTCTTGGCGGCTGCTGTCGGCTTCCTCGACTCTTTCATGGGGTCGTCCTCGGGCGTCTCGGTGGGGCGCGTTTCCGCTTGCGAGACTAGGACGCGCGCGATGGCAGTGCAATGTGCCCGAACGAGAGCCAACGGCTCCTCTTGCAAGCCCGACGCAACGGCGCCAACGTCTTGGCGGACAACAGAGCGGATCACCCCATGACCACCTACGACCTCATCCTCAAGGGCGGGCGCGTCGTCGACCCGGCGCAGTCCATCGACGGCGTCATGGACGTCGGATTTGCAGGCGGCAAGGTGGCCGCTCTCGGACGCGAGCTGAAGGGAGGCCCGGCTACGGAGGTCCGCAACGTCGCGGGCTACATCGTCTCGCCCGGCCTGATCGACCTGCACACCCACGTCTACTGGGGCGGCACGTCGCTCGGCATCGATGCGGAGGACTTCTGCAGGCTGTCGGGCGTGACGACCTCGGTCGACACGGGCAGCGCGGGTCCGGGCAACTTCGCCGGGTTCCGCAAGCACGTGATCGAGCGGTCCGAGGTCCGTATCCTCGCCTACCTGCATGTGTCGTTCGCGGGGATCTTCGCGTTCTCGAAGACGCACATGATCGGCGAGTCGAAAAACATCGAGCTGATGGCGCCGCGCGAGGCAGCCGAGGTCGCCGACAAGAACCGAGACGTCATCGTCGGCATCAAGGTCCGGGTGGGGCTCCATGCGTCGGGCGACCAGGGAGCGGCGCCGCTCAATATCGCGTTGCAGGTCGCAGACGAGGTCGGACTTCCCCTGATGTGCCACATCGACAATCCGCCACCGTCCTACGAGGAGGTGATCGGCATGCTGCGCCCGGGCGACGTTCTCACCCATGCCTTCCGGCCCTTCCCGAACTCGCCGGTCAACGCACAAGGCAAGGTCAAGGGCGCCGTGCTCGAGGCCCGTGCGCGGGGCGTCCTGTTCGACATCGGCCACGGCAAGGGCTCGTTCTCGTTCAAGACGGCGCGGGCCATGCTCGCCAACGGCTTCATGCCGGACACCATCTCATCCGACGTCCATGCGCTGTGCATCGACGGGCCGGCCTTCGACCAGGTGACGACCATGTCGAAGTTCCTGTGCATGGGGATGCCGCTCGGCGAGGTGATCAAGCAGTCGACCGTCAACGCGGCGATGGCCCTGAAGCGGCCGGAGATCGGCACGCTGAAGCCCGGCTCGGCCGGTGACGCCACGATCCTGTCAGTTCAAGAAGGGGCTTTCGACTACGTCGATGTGCTGGGCGAGCACATGACGGGCGCCAAGCGGATCGTAGCCGAAGGCACCGTCGTCGGCGGGAAGTGGTGGCATTCGGCCCGTGAAGGAGCGTTCCCGGCTACGCGTTGAAAGCCCCCAGGCCGGCGCGCGGCAGGGCTGACGGCAAGGCTTCCTTAAGGCGAATGTGAATCGATGGTCCCGTGCTGCACTCGGCACAGGAACCACTGGTGCACGGCTATGCGCAACGACCGCCTGCTTTCCGTAACGCCCGGCGCCCGCCTCAATGCGAGCGGCACGGTCAGCCTGCGACCGACCGACGCCTACCAACTGCGACCCAGCCGCATCCGGCGCTGGCTGCGCCTCGTGGGAAGCCGGATTGCTGTCGAGCACAGGTGCGCCATGCCGGCGGGTTTCACGGTCGCTGTTGCCTCGCATCTCATGCGGGACGACGGGACCACCCACGCCTGCGCGGAGTGCGGACAAGTCTTTGCCAAAGGTGGAGTGGCGCTCGATCCCGGCGCGAAGCCGTAGCATGCGGGCGTCGCCATCGAGCGAAATGGACAACGCGGATCACGCCGAAATCACTGCGCAATCCCGAAGTGAAATTAGACTAATTCCAAATTACCTTCAGTAAAGCTGCCGCACTTGACTCGTATTCGAATAGTGGTCTTTTTCTATTCTGCCTGCACGGCTTCCATTCCATTTCTCGCAGGGCTTAGGGCCCTGGCTGGAGGACCCGCATGACAATCGACGCATCGCGCCGGCGCGCTGTCGTTGGACTCACGGCAGCGGTGCTGCTTGCCGCCTTCGGCGGTGGAGCGCTTGCCGAGGAAATCGTCAACATCTACTCGCTGCGCGAGCCGGGTCTCGTCAAACCGCTGCTCAAAGCCTTCAAGGATAAGACCGGCATCCGCACGCAGCTCGTCTATGGGCAGGACGGGTTGATCGAGCGAATGGCCGCGGAAGGCACGAACAGCCCGGCCGACGTCCTGCTTGCAGTCGACATCGGCAGGCTGGTCGAGGCGGAGGTCAAGGGAGTGTCGCAGCCCGTCACCTCGGCAGCCGTGCAAGCGACGGTGCCGGCACGCTACCGCGATCCTGCGGGGCACTGGATCGGGCTGTCACAGCGGGCGCGCGTGGTGTTCGCCTCCAGGGCGCGCGTGAAGCAAGACACGATCACCTATGCCGACCTGGCCGACCCGAGGTGGAAAGGTCGCGTCTGCATGCGCTCGGGCCAGCACACCTACAACATCGGTCTGCTCGCCTCGATCATCGCGCACGAGGGCCCGGAGAAGGCGGAGGCATGGGCGCGAGGCGTGAAAGCCAATCTCGCACGCAAGCCGGCAGGTGGCGACCGTGACCAGGCCAAGGCGATCTTCGCCGGCGAGTGCGACCTCGCGCTGGCCAACACATACTACATGGCTGCGATGCAGACGAACCAGAAGAACCCCGAGCAACAGCAGTGGGCCGCCTCCATCAAGCTGTTGTTCCCCGAGGCCGAAGGACGCGGCACGCACGTCAACATCTCCGGCGCCGTGCTCGCCAAGTTTGCGCCGCACCGCGCCAACGGCATCAAGCTGATCGAGTTCCTCGCCTCCGAGGAGGGACAGAGGCTCTATGCGGCTGAGGTCAACGAGTACCCGCTGATGGCCGGCATTCAGCCTTCAGCGCTGGTGGCGTCCTGGGGCCAACTGAAGCCGGACACGCTGCCGTTCACGCGCATTGCGGAATTGCGCAAGCAAGCCTCGGAGATCATGGACAAAGTCGGGTTCGATGCGGGGCCGGGGACCTGAGCCGGCCCTGCCATCGCGGTCGCCGAGGCAGTGACCATGTTGCCGGATCGATGACATGGCTCTCTGGCACACGGAGCAGGCCGGCCGGCTTCGACGGCATGGCCCGAACCCCAATTGGCCCCCGGGTGCAGATCTGCAGACCGTGGTACAGAGCGGTGCGCGCCGCGATTCGGCCGCACGGCTCCAGCAGCACCTCTCCATGCAGCGCGCCAGATCCCGGACATCCGTCCTGCCGACGCCCAACGCATTGAAGGGCATCGGCCTGATGTGCTTGGCCCTGGCGCTGTTCTCGTGCCTCGACACGACGGCGAAATACATGGCGACGGTGGCGCAGGTGCCATTGACGCAGGTGGTCTGGCTCCGGTTCGTGAGCCAGCTGGTCTTGATCCTGTTCGTCACGGGCGCCGTAGCGGTTCCCCGCCTCCTGCTGACGCGACGGCCGAAGCAGCAGCTGATCCGCTCCACGCTGATGCTGTTCTCGACGCTGCTGAATTTCGTCGCCTTGCGGCACCTGCGGCTCGACCAGACGCAGACTGTCTATTTCCTGGCGCCGTTCGTCGTGGCCCTGCTGTCGGGGCCTTTTCTCGGCGAGTGGGTCGGCTGGAGACGCATGATCGCGATTCTGATCGGGTTCTCCGGCATCCTCGTGGTGGTGAGGCCAGGCATCGCGGCCTTCGAGCCGGCGCTGCTGTTCGCCCTGGGCTCGATGCTCTGCTATGCCGGTTTCATGCTGCTGACGCGCTACCTCGCGTCATTCGACCCGCCTGAGGTGACGCTCTTCTATTCACTGCTGGCGGGCACCTTCTTCATGGGACCGCTGGCCCTGGTCGACTGGGAATGGCCGAAGGACGCGCTGACCTGGGCGCTGCTCGTATCGATGGGGTTCTGGGGTGGGCTCGGGCATTTCATCTTCATCATCGCGTATCGGCATGCCCCCGCGTCGACGCTGGCGCCATTCATCTATCTCGGCCTCATCACGCACACGGCCGGAGGATACCTCGTTTTCGGGCAGGCGCCGGACCAGTGGACGCTGCTCGGCGCGTCCATCGTGATCGCGTCGGGAGTCTATCTGGTGCATCGCGAGCACGTCGTGCACCAGGAGAAAAAGCGCGTCGCGGTGGCTGCCGCCTCCGGACCGGCCGACGCCACCTGACGCAGCAACTCCCCTTCCCTTACCGGAGGGCTCTCCGCCAGAAGGCGACCATCTCCGCCCGGAACAGCTCGGCGTCGCCAGGATTCGATCCGAGTCGGGCGCCCTTTTTGCCGTAGCCGGCCTTGAGCGAGTAGACCATGACGTCGCGATCGACGAGGTCCGGGTCCGGCGTGTCGCGCAGCGGATGGATGAAGGCGCCGTCGTCGGCGAGGTACGTCGTCGGCGCGGCCGGCGAGACGGAGGCCTCGGCGATATTCACGACGGGAGTGCCGCGGTCGAAGCTGTGGTGAGCGCCGGCGACCAGCCGCATTGACGCCGTGCCGCCGGAAAGGCGGATCGCCTGGACGTGGCCCTGGGCCTGCATCGGCGAGCACCATTCGTCCTGGTCGCCGATCAGGACGCGGACCTCGGCCTTGCCGACGCGGGGATCGAGGAACTGGTGGCCGCTCCACGGATAGGCGCCGAGCACCGCGCACGGACCGGCATCGGGTCCGACGATGACGTCGGCGAACCGGCGGGTCGCGGCGGTCAGCACGGCAGCGCCACCGCGGCTGTGACCCTGGATGCCGATGCGCCTGGCGTCGATCTCCGGCAGTGCTGCGACGACCTTCCAGGCGGCGAGCACATCATAGGCGCTGGCCGCAAACGAGAACTGGGTCTGCTTCGCGACGGTGGACGTCACGCCGCGCTCGCCGAAGCTGTCGATGACGAAGACCGCGTGGCCCTCGTCGGTCAGGGTGGATGCGTGGGTCAAATTGGCGGCGGTGACACCGAGGCTACCCGGCACGATCATGACCAAGGCCAGCGGACCAGTACCCGCGCGCTTTTCCTCTGCCGGCAAGAACAGCTTGCCGTCAACCGTGATCCGCGGCATCTCGGCCGGCCGGCAGATGGCCTGATGATAATTGAGCGGCGACGCCGAAGGGATGTCGAGCGTCCTCCCGGTAAGGCCATTGGACAGGGTCACGGTCTTGTCGCGGAAACGGGTCGGCGCAGATGTGGTCGACATGGGCGGAAATCCTCATCGAAGCGCCCCAGGGTCGACCGCCAGCGACAGCGCCGTCAAGCGATGCTCGCTGGGACTCTGCGGAGGCGCAGGGCCTTCAAATGAACACGCCCTTCATGCCTTCGGCCGGATAGCGGGTGCCGGCAGCAGAGCCTTTCGGGACGGCGGCCGTAATGCGGGCTATGTCGTCTGCACCGAGCTGGACGTGCAATGCGCCGACGTTCTCGTCGAGCCTGTGCTTGTAGCGCGTGCCGGGAATCGGGATGACGTCCTCGCCCTGGGCGAGCAGCCAGGCCAAAGTCAGCTGGCTCGGTGTGCAGCCCTTCTCGGAGGCAATGGCCTCGATGCGGGCGACGAGGTCGCGATTGTGGGCGAAATTCGCGGCCTGGAAGCGCGGGTGTTGCGCGCGCCTGCCGTCGATGTCGCCGAGCGACTTGAGAGCGCCGGTGAGAAATCCGCGCCCGAGGGGCGAGTAGGCAACGAAGGCGATGCCGAGGCTGCGGGTGAGCACACGCGTGGCCTCTGCCTCCTCTCGGTAGAGGAGCGAGTACTCCGTCTGAATCGCAGCGACCGGGTGCACGGCGTGGGCGCGGCGGATGCGCTCGGGACTCGCCTCGCAGAGGCCGATGTGGCGGACCTTGCCGGCCTTGACCAGATCGGCCATGGCACCGACCGTGTCCTCCACAGGAACGGCCGGATCGACACGGTGCTGATAGTAGAGGTCGATCGCATCAATGCCGAGGCGCTTCAGGCTGGCATCGCAGGCAGAGCGCACGTAGCCGGGACGCCCATCGACGCCATTCGGCTGGCCCTCGCGGCGCGTCTGGCCGAATTTGCTGGCGACAATCACCCTGTCGCGGCGGCCCTTGATGGCGCGGCCGACGACTGTCTCGTTGTGGCCCCAGCCGTACATGTCGGACGAGTCGAGGTGATTGATGCCGTTGTCGATGGCATGGCGGATCAGGTCCTCGGAGGCGGCATCATCCGCCGTGCCGTAGACTCCCGACAGCGACATGCAGCCGAGGCCGATGGCCGAGACGTTGGGGCCGTCGGAGCCGAGCCGGCGGGTGGGGTAGGCGGTCATGGTGCGCTGCCTTTCGAGGTTGGCCGCGGTAGGAGAGACATCAGCGGCACAGGCGATCGCCGGTGAAGTCGTAGCTTCACCGCTGAACCGGGGCAACCGGCCTCGCGCTTCGAGCCACGCTCGGATGCCCTGCCGACCAGTCCGCCCGGACATGCCTCAGGAAGACAGTCCATCCCTCGGCGCATTCACGCCTAGCGTTTGTCCACGACGCGCCGCGCCTTACCCTGGCTGCGCTCGACGGCACCACGATCGAGCACGGTCACGCGCGCCGTGACGCCGATGACGCTCTTGATGTGGTGTGCCAGCTCGGCCGACGCCGCGACCCGAACTCGGTCGCCTTCCTCAGGGTCGGCGACCTCGACCAGAACCTCCATCTCGTCCATGCGGCCCTCTCGAGTCAGAATGATCTGGTAGTGCGGGGCCAAACCCATCACCTTCAGAATCTGCTCCTCGACCTGGGTCGGGAAGACATTGACGCCCCGAACGATCATCATGTCGTCGGACCGGCCGGTGACGCGCTCCATGCGGCGCATGGTCCGCGCCGTTCCGGGCAGCAACCGCGTGAGGTCGCGCGTCCGATATCGGACGACGGGCATAGCCTCCTTGGTGAGCGAGGTGAAGACCAGCTCGCCGAGCTCGCCCTCGGGCTTGGTCTCGCCGGTCACCGGATCGATGATCTCGGGGTAGAAGTGGTCCTCCCAGATCGTCGGGCCGTCCTTGGCCTCGACGCACTCGTTGGCGACGCCGGGGCCGATCACCTCGGATAGGCCGTAGGTGTCGACGGCATGGATGCCGAAGGCCGCCTCGATCTCGGTGCGCATGGCGTTGGTCCAGGGCTCGGCACCGAGGATCGCCACTTTGAGCGAGGTCTTTCGCGGATCGCGGCCCTGGCGACGGAACTCGTCGAGAATGGCGAGCAGGTAGGACGGGGTAACGGTGATGATGTCCGGCTCGAACTCGGAGATGAGCTGGACCTGTCGCTCGGTCATGCCGCCCGAGACCGGAATGACGGCGAGGCCGAAATCCTCGGCACCATCGTGGTAGCCGAGCCCGCCGGTGAACAGGCCGTATCCGTAGGCGTTGTGCAGCTTCATGCCCGGTCGGCCGCCCGAGGCACGAATGCAGCGGCCAACGACTTGCGCCCAGGTGGCGAGATCGCGCCTGGTATAGCCGACGACGGTCGGCTTGCCGGTGGTGCCGGAGGAAGCGTGGATGCGGGCAAGGCTGGTCTGGGGAACCGCGAACATGCCGAAGGGATAATTGGCCCGCAGATCGGCCTTGGCCGTAAACGGAAATAGCCGCAGGTCGTCGAGAGACTTCAAATCGTCGGGCCGCACGCCCTTGGCGTCGAAGGCCTGACGGTAATGGGGCACGCTCTCGTAGGCGTGGCGCAGCGACCATTTGAGCCTGTGCAATTGCAACTCGCGGATCACCTCGACGGGGGCTATCTCGATCGGGTCGATCTCGAAGCGCTTTGGAGACAGGTCTTGCATCGGCTCTGCTTTCTGCTCGCGCTCAAACCAGCTTGCCCGGTACGCTGCGAACGTGACCACGAAACTCGGCGATCGCCTCTCCAGCCTCGCTACGCACGCTCACGTCGTAGATGCCGCTGCGCTCCGTGCGGTGCCGCTCACTCGCCTCTGCAACGAGACGCATGCCGAGACGGGCGGGCGCAATCAGCGTGATCTGGCTCGACTGGAGGAGCATGCGCTGATTGTAGCTGTTCGAGGCGAACGCGCAGGCGCTGTCGGCGAGCGTGAAGACGAAACCGCCGTGGCAGACGCCGAGACCGTTCACCATTTGAGCGGTGATCTCCATCGAGAGGACGGCAGTGCCCGGCCCGACACGGTCGAGCCGCATGCCGAGGCCACGACTGGCGTTGTCGTCGGCCCACATGGCGTCGGCCGCGGCTTTGGCGATGGCTAGTCCGTCCATGCTCTTCTGCACCGGGTTGATGTTGCCCTCAATCGCGTCGAACGGTCCGCTTTGCCGCCGACCCGCCTCCGACGCCCCAGATGCTCCTGCGTCGAGCACCGACGGCACGACGATCGGATCGGGGCCGAGCCTTGCGGCATGCGGTGGCGGCTATCGCCCGCTGAACCGCGTCGCCCGCTTCTCCTGGAAGGCCGTTACGCCCTCGACGTAGTCGGCCGAGGCGGCCGCCTTCTGCTGGAGCACCTTCTCGAGCTCGAGCTGGACCGCGAGGCTGTTGGTCTGGGCGGCGTAGAAGGCTTGCTTCTGGAGCCCCAGGCCATAGGTGGCGGCGACTGCCAAACGCTCGGAGAGCGCGGCGACCTCCGCGTCGAGCTTGTCGTCGTCGACCGCCTTCCAGATCATGCCCCACGCTTCGGCCTGGTCGGCCTTGATCGGCTCGGCGAGCATGGCGTGCGCCCTGGCCCGGGCCTCGCCGATCAGGCGAGGGAGGAACCAGGTCGAGCCACAGTCCGGCACGAGGCCGAGGCGGGCAAAGGCCTGCAGGAAGCTGGCCGAGCGGCGAGCGAGAACGATGTCGCAGGCGAGGGCCAGGCTGGCGCCGGCGCCGGCCGCGACGCCATTCACCGCACCGATAATCGGCTTCGGCATGCGCCGCATGCGATCGATCACGGGGTTCAGGCGGTCGAGGATGATGCCGAGGTCGGGTTGCGGCCCGTCCTTGCGATAGACCTCGTCGGACAGCTCCTGCCCGGCGCAGAAGCAGCGCCCCGCGCCGGTCAGCACCACGACACGGCAGCTCGCGTCGGCCTCGGCTGCGGCCATGGCGGCGCCAAGCGCCTCGCCGAGTGCCTTGTTGAAGGCGTTGAGCTTGTCCGGGCGATTGAGCGTCAGCCGTGTGATGCCGCCCGTGCGCTCGACGAGCACCGTATCGTTTGTCATGGCCGCCGGGCCTTCCTCTGCTGTGCCTCGCGAGTTGCATCTTGGCCCGGGGGGCCGTCGGGCTCAATCCCCGTCAAATCAAGCCTGCCGGCCGACCGTCCACGCGCCTTCGTTTGACCAGCACCCACCGGACTCTATAGTCTGATATATCAGCGCACCAGCAGCAGCCCCGTCCCACGGTCCGCGGGACGATTGCCGCGACGGAGATGCCGATGACGCCCGAACAGATCCTTTCGATCAAGCCGAAGGTGCTGACGCAGAAGGAGCGCGAGCGCTACTTCGAGGACGGCCACATCCTGGTCGAGAAGGCCCTGTCGGACAGCTGGGTCGAGCGGCTCCGGGCTGCAACCGACGAGATGGTCGAGCAGAGCCGTAGGATCACCAAGCGGGACGCCAAGTGGGACATCGAGCCCGGGCACTCGGCCGAGAACCCGAGGCTGCGCCGGCTGTCGAGCCCCACGGATCACCATCCGGTTTTCTGGGAGTATGCGTCGAGCGCGTCGTCGCCATTGCCGGACATCATCGCCGACCTCGTCGGACCCGACGTGAAATTCCACCATTCGAAACTGAACTTCAAATGGTCGAAGGGCGGTGCCGAGGTGAAATGGCACCAGGACATACCGGCATGGCCGCACACCAACTACACGCCTTGCACGGCCGGCACCTACATCCACGACTGCCGCCGTGAACAGGGCCCAATGGGTTTCCTTCCCGGCAGCCACAACGGACCGATCTACTCGGAGTACGATGAGAACGGCCAGTGGGTAGGGTGCCTGTCCAAACAGGACACGGCCAAGCTCGACATGTCGAAGGTGGTGTGGCTGGAGGCGCCGACCGGATCGGTGACGATCCACAATTGCCGCTCGCTGCACTACTCGGAGCCGAACAACTCTCCGATCGCCCGACCGTTGCTGCTCAATGTCTACTCCAACGCCAACGCGATGCCCTATACGGCCAATCCTATTCCATCACCGCACTCGGGCGAGATCGTACGTGGCAAGCCTGCCTTATGGGCGTTCCATGATCCACGGCCTTGCCTGCTGCCGCCGGACTGGGGCCGCACGGGCTACTCGTCGATCTTCGCCAAGCAGCAGCGCGAGGACGTGGGGGACGCGAACGGGATGATGTAGGAGGGGGGCGCGACCGCCTCGCGCCTCGGAGATTGCGATATGAATAATCTCGACCGGATGAAAGCCGCGTATAAGGCTTGGGATGCGTGCAAGGGACGGGAGCCCGACTGCTGGCTCGACCTCTTCGCCGACAATGTCAGCATCCGATCGCTCGCCAACGACTCTCATGCACTGTCCTTCGCCCAGGACCGCAAGAGCAAAAGCGAGGCCGTAACATATTTCACCAGCCTGGCGGAGCGCTGGACGATGATCCATTGGTCGCCGCATACCTTCGTCAGCGAAGGTGACAATGTTGCGGTCTTTGCCACGCGCGCGTGGACAAACAAGCAAACCGGCAAGCACGTCGAGACGTCGACGGCCCACCTCTGGGCATTCGAGGGCGACAGGGCGACGTCGGTCATCGAAATTTTCGATTCAGCCCGCGTTCTGGCGGCGGCAACGCCGTGAGCGCCTGAACGCAATGAGCGCTCGCTTTCGAGGGAATGCCATGAAACTCACGCCCGAGCAGATCGCGCAATACGACAGGGACGGCTATCTCCACTTCCCCGAGCTCTTCTCGAAGCAGGAGGTGGAGGCGATGCGCCGCGAAGTGTCACGCGTTGCGCAGATCGACAGCGAAATGGTGGTGCGCGAAGGCACCAGCAAGGTGCCAAAGATCATGTTTCGCATGCACGAGGCCGATGGCGCGACGGCCTCGCCGGTTTTCCACGCGACAGTGCGCCTGCCGCGCACGCTCGGCATGGCGCGGCAGCTGCTCCGCGACGAGGACCTCTATCTTCACCACACCAAGGTGAACATCAAGGCCGCCATCGAAGGCTCGATCTGGCCCTGGCACCAGGACTACGGCTCCTGGTTCAACGACGGCATCGAGCGGCCGACGATGTTGACGATGATGGTCGGGCTCGACGCCTCGAAGGAGATGAACGGCTGCCTCTACTTCATTCCTGGCACGCACGTCATCGGCCGCGTCGACCCGTATTTCGACACCTCGACCGCTTACAAGGTGTGGTCGCTGACGCCGACCGATATGAAGAGGATCATCGGCCAGTACGGCGAGCCTGTCGCCATAACGGGCCAGCCTGGCTCGCTCACCGTGTTCGACTGCAATCTCGTGCACGCCTCCGGACACAATCTTTCGGCACAAGACCGATGGCAGGCATACTTCTGTTACAACACCGTCGCGAACCGCCCGAAGGACGTGGACAAGCCGAGGCCGGACTATGTGCGGTCGCGCAACTGGAAGCCGCTCGAGGCCATGCCGGACGACGGCATCGTGAAGGCGGCAATGGCGACGGCGTGAGCAACTTTCGAGCCGCAACGCTTCACTTCGTACGAAACGGGACGACGCAATGATCACAGAGCGCCAGAAATCATTCCGGCAAGAGTACCGGTCTCGCATCATGGGCTTTTACGACGGCTACCTGCACATCGTGATCATCTACGCGATGGGTGCGGCAGCGTTCTACATCTACCTGGAGCACATCCAGGCGCCGAGCTGGCTGGAGCTTGCCGTCATTCCGTTGACCTTTCTCTTCACCAATCTCTTCGAGTGGTGGGTCCACAAGTTCATCATGCACCGGCCGATCAATATCAGAGGGCTCAGGGCCGTCTACGAGCGTCATACGCTGAACCACCATCAATTCTTCACCGACGAGGAAATGCGCTTCCGCGACCATAAGGACTGGCGCGTGACGGTGTTTCCGCCCTATGCGCTTGTGGTCTTCATCCTGATGTCGATTCCCGGCGGCATCATTCTCGGCAACCTGTTCACCAGCAACGTCGGCTGGTTGTTCATGGCGACGACGACGGGCATGTATCTCGTCTACGAGTTCATGCACTTTTGTTGCCACGTCGAGGAGAACTGGTTCGTCAGGAATTGCCCGTTCGTCAATACGCTCCGGCGCCACCACACCGCCCATCACAATGCGCGGCTGATGATGGAGACGAACATGAACCTGACGTTCCCGATCGCCGACTGGCTGTTCGGCACGTCGGATCTCGACCGCGGCCTGATCGGCCACCTGTTCAACGGCTATGACACGAGCCACCTGAAAACCAACCTGCGCGGCCGACCGAAGCGGCCCGACGAAGCCGCAGCTCAGCCGATGGGCAATTACTGACCGGCTGCCAGGCCCTCGCTGCGGCACTCCCATCCGACGACCTGCAACCGCCCAAACCGAGCTTACGATGCCCAACGACGTCAAAGCGATCCTCTCTCTCGTGACGCTGCTGGTCGGCGTCGGTGTGGCCTACTGGGAGCAGTCGATCGGCAAGGGCCACCTGTTCTGGCTGGTCATCGGCTTCGCGGTCTTCTCTGTCGTGGCGATGTGGGTCTTCCCCGAGGCTGCCGCCTCGAAGAAGGATCTTGCCGAGAAGACGTAGCGCGCAGGCCAACGCGGTAGCATGATTTGCTCACCGGCGAAGCACGGGCCGATTGACTCCCGCGTCACTACGCCTATCCTGCATATGTTGCCGTTACAGGCTGGCGGAAGAGACCGGAAGCCGAGCAAATCGCTCTGCCACCCGGCGCCGAAGGAGCAACCGCCCCGGAACCTCTCAGGCAGAAGGACCGCCGGCCGATGGCACTCTGGAAAGCAGCGGCGCAGAGTTAGCCGCTCACCGAAGGGGTAAAGTTCCGCTCGTCTGTCCGTAGTCGCTCAGCAGTCCTGCTGCTCCGAGGGCTCTGCGGGCCAAACGAGAGGCGCTCAAATCTCTCAGGTTCCGCGACAGAGGGGGCTTCCGCTCGTGCGCATTGGGCGTGCGATCGAGAAGCCGTCGCGGGACTGCCTCCATGGCCGAGCCATCTGCCTCCGCACCGCTGCAGCGAACCCCATTGTTCGACGTCCACACGGCCGCCGGCGCCAAGATGGTGCCGTTCGCCGGGTACGAGATGCCCGTGCAGTATCCCATGGGGGTGCTGAAGGAGCACCTGTGGACACGGGAGAAGGCCGGACTATTCGACGTCGCGCACATGGGCCTCTGCTTCCTCCAAGGGCCCGACCACGCGACGACGGCGCGCGCGCTCGAGGCGCTGGTGCCGGCCGACATTCTCAGTCTCCTTCCCGGCCAACAGCGCTACTCGCAGCTTCTGTCGGAGGATGGCGGCATCCTCGACGACCTGATGATCACGCGATCGCCGGGTCCGACCGACGACGGCAACCTCGTGCTCGTCGTCAATGCCGCCTGCAAGACGGCAGACTTCGCGCATATTCGCACACGGCTGCCGGGGGACGTGAAGCTGTTCGTCACGGATCGGCGCGCCCTGATCGCGCTGCAGGGGCCGGCCGCCGCAGCCGTGCTCGCCCGCCACATTCCTGGCGTCGACCAGCTTTCATTCATGACCGGCACCTTCGCGACGCTGCGCGGGCAAACCGTCTTCGTCACGCGCTCGGGCTACACGGGCGAGGACGGGTTCGAGATCGCCGTGCCGGACACGGAGGCGGCTGCGATCTGGCAATCGTTGTCGGCCGAGCCCGAGGTCGCATCCATCGGCCTCGGCGCGCGCGACTCTTTGCGGCTCGAGGCGGGACTGTGCCTCTATGGACACGACATCGACACGACCACATCGCCGATCGAGGCCGCGCTCCAGTGGTCGATCCAGAAGCGCCGCCGCGCCGAGGGTGGCTTTCCCGGCGCGAATCGAATCCAGCAAGAGCTTCGCGACGGCCCGAGCCGTCGGCGGGTCGGCGTCAAGCCAGAAGGGCGTGCCCCCGCGCGCGAGGGCACGGAGATACTGTCGGGGAGCGGTGCGCCAATCGGCCGGATCACGTCGGGCGGCTTCGGGCCGAGCGTCAACGGCCCAGTGGCCATGGGCTATGTCGGCGCCGGATATGCCGCTCCCGGCACCAAGGTGCAGCTCGTCGTCAGAGGCAAGCCGATGCCCGCCGAGGTCGTCGCATTGCCGTTCGCGCCGCACCGCTATTTCCGCAAGGCCTGAGCATTCACCGAGACCCCATTATCCACCGAACACCCCGTCGCAGAGACCGAAGGACCAGACATGCCCGAGATCAAGTTCACCAAGGAGCACGAGTGGATCAGCCTCGAAGGCGACACCGCCACCATCGGCATCACGGCTCACGCCGCCGAGCAGCTCGGTGACGTCGTGTTCGTCGAGGTGCCCGAGGTCGGCCGCAAGGTCGCGGCCGGTGAGGCGTGCGCCGTCGTGGAAAGCGTCAAGGCGGCCTCCGACGTCTATGCCCCGGTCTCGGGCATCGTGGTCGCGGTCAATGACGAGCTCGCCGGACGGCCGGCCGCGGTGAACGAGGCGCCGGAGAGCACCGGCTGGTTTTTCAAGCTGAAGCTGGCCAACGCCGGCGAGCTGTCCGGCCTGATGGATCGCGCCGCGTATGACCGGCATGTGAAGGATTCGGCCTGATGCGATACCTGCCTCTCACCGACTCCGATCGCCGCGAGATGCTGGCCAGGATCGGCGTCGGCAAGGTCGACGATCTCTTCGTCGCCGTGCCGGCCGACAAGCTGATGCGCGAGTTGCCGGAGCTGCCGCGAACGATGGGCGAGCTTGAGGTGGAGCGCGAGCTCGGCCGCCTCGCCGCGCGCAATACGGCCGCCGGCACGGTGCCTTTCTTCATCGGAGCCGGGGCCTACCGCCACCACGTTCCGGCGACCGTGGACCACCTGATCCAACGGTCTGAGTTTCTCACCAGCTACACGCCCTATCAGCCCGAGATCACGCAAGGCACGCTGCAGTATCTGTTCGAGTTCCAGACACAGGTCGCCAACCTGACCGGCATGGATGTGGCCAATGCGTCGATGTACGACGGCTCGACCGCCGCCGCCGAGGCCGTGCTGATGGCGCACCGCATCACGCGGCGGAAGAAGGCCGTGCTGTCCGGCGGGCTGCATCCGCAATATGCCGACGTCATCCGGACGCTCGCCCATTACGGCGGCTCGACGGTCGTCGCGCTCGATGCCGACCCGCGTGGCAGCGAGGACATCACTGCCAGCATCGACGGCGAGACGAGCTGCGTGGTCGTGCAATACCCTAGCTTCTTCGGCACCGTGCGCGACCTGCGGAGCATTGCAGAGCTCGCGCACGCCAAGGGCGCGCTGATGATCGTGGTGGTCACGGAGATCGTCGCCCTCGGGCTCGTCAAGCCGCCCGGGGAGATGGGTGCCGACATCGTTGCCGCCGAGGGCCAGTCGATCGGCAATGGCCTCAACTTCGGCGGACCCTATGTCGGACTGTTCGCGACACGCGACAAATACGTTCGGCAGATGCCGGGACGCCTCGCCGGCGAGACGGTGGATGCCGAGGGACGTCGCGGCTTCGTGCTGACGCTGTCGACTCGCGAGCAGCACATCCGCCGCGAGAAGGCGACCAGCAACATCTGCACGAACTCGGGGCTGTGCGCGCTTGCCTTCACGATCCACCTGACCCTCCTCGGCGAGGCGGGATTGCGCAGGCTCGCGCGGATCAACCATGCCAATGCCTGCGATCTCGCAGACCGGCTGGCGCGCCTCGATGGGGTCGAGGTGGTGACGCCAGCCTATTTCAACGAGCTCACGATCAGGGTCCGGGGCGACGCGTCGCGCATCGTCGACCGGCTTGCGGAACTGGGTGTGCTCGGCGGGGTGCCAGTCTCCCGACTGGCGCCGGGCCGGCCAGAGCTCTCCGGGTTGATCGTGGTCGCCTCGACGGAGGTCAACACCGACGACGACCGCGCAGCCTATGCCGATGCGCTGCGCAGGGTGTTGCACGAAGGTCGATTGTGAGCATGGGCAACGATAGAGGGGGGACGAACTCCGCAGGACGTCACGGTGAAGGCGACGTGGTCCGGACCGTGGGTGGATGCCGTCCACCGGTTGTGCATTCCGGGTCGGCGAGCCACATCGTTCCGGACTGGAATGTGGAGCGCTTGGATGAAGATGGTTCAGACCGAGCACGAGTTGCTGGCGGAAAGCCTTGGGGCCCTGCGCGCCAAACTCGAGGCCGCGCGCGGGGCGGCGAGCGCGCACGGCAACACCGCCGAAGCTCTGGCCTCCGCGTTGTCGACGCACCTCGCCGCCGTGAACCCGACAGAGTTGCCACTGCCGGCGCAAGTCATCTGGATCGATCGGGTTGTGCGTCCGCTGAAGGCAGATGGGTCGAAGCCGCTTCCGGCGCGCTCCTTTGCTGCGATCCGCTCCTGGCCGGCATCGCGCGTGGCCCAGCTGGCGGCGTCCCTCGCCGAGATCGAGGCCATCGTTGCAGAGGCCCACAACGATGCCGAGCACGAGGTCATCTACGCCGAGATCTCGCGGACATACTCGTGAGCGGCCTCGTGGCAGCCGATGGAGAAGCGCTGCTCGGTGGAGCAACCGGATGAGCACGACCGCTGTCGGCGAGTTCCTCGCCGCCGTCGCCGAGCGCCAAGACGCGGAAGCCGTGGCATCCGCATTCGCGGCACACCTCGCGCAACTCACAAGTGCCAACCTTCCTCCGCTCGCGCAGTCCGCCTGGAGGAGTATCGCGCGCCTGCTCAAGGCCCCCGCCGAAAGGCCGATCCCGGAGCGAGCGATCCTCGCCGTTCGCTCCTGGCCCGCTGCGCGACTGGACGAGCTGCTCGCCCACGCTCGCGAAATTCAGGTCGTCCTGGAGAAGCTCGATAACGAGCGGCTCGAGGACGAGATCCGAGACGAAATCAGACGCCATTACCTTTGATGACTGGATCCCTGCCCATGGCCATGAACACTCAAGGACGTCCGACGGATACGGGCAGCGCCGGCCGTGGCGCGGCGCCGACCTTCACGGGCAATCGCGGGCTCGATCACGAGGAGGCGCTGATCTTCGAGATCGGCCGCGCCGATACGACCGGCGTCGACCTGCCGGAGCCGAGGTCGACGAGAAGCCGGCTCGCCGGACTCGAGCGGAGCGCGCCGATCGGGCTGCCGGGCCTGACCGAGCCCGAGACGATGCGCCATTACGTGCGGCTTTCGCGGAAAAACTACGCCATCGATTCCGGACTCTATCCACTCGGCTCGTGCACGATGAAGCACAACCCGCGCCTCAACGAGAAGATGGCGCGGCTGGCGGGTTTCTCGGATCTGCATCCGCTGGCGCCGCAGAATGCGGTGCAGGGCGCGCTGGCCCTGATGCAGGCGCTGGCCGGCTACCTGATGGAGCTGACGGGCACGCAGGCAGTTGCACTTTCGCCGAAGGCCGGCGCCCATGGCGAGCTGTGCGGCATGCTCGCGATCAAGGCCGCGCACGAGGCCAAGGGATCGAAGCGCGACATCGTGCTCGTGCCCGACTCCGCCCATGGGACCAATCCTGCAACTGCGGCGTTCATGGGCTACCACGTCAGGTCCGTGCCGGCGCGGGCCGACGGCACGGTCGCCGCCGAGGCTGTCAAGGCCGCGCTGGGTCCGGACGTCGCCGCGATCATGCTGACCAACCCCAACACGTGCGGGCTGTTCGAGCCGGAGGTTGCAGAGATCGCACGCGTCGTGCACGAGGCAGGTGCCTTCTTCTATTGCGACGGTGCCAATTTCAACGCCATCGTCGGCAAGGTGCGGCCGGGCGACCTCGGCATCGACGCCATGCACATCAACCTGCACAAGACGTTCTCGACACCCCACGGTGGCGGCGGGCCCGGGTCCGGCCCCGTGGTGCTGTCGCAAGCGCTGGCGCCCTTTGCCCCGGTGCCGTTCGTGGTGCGGGACGGTGAGAGGCATCGGTTGGTGGAGCATGTCGACGGGGCGCCGAACGGCGCTCGCCCGCTCGGTCGATTGACGGCATTCCACGGACAGATGGGCATGTTCGTACGGGCGCTCACCTACATGTTGAGCCACGGCTCGGATGGAATGCGGCAGGCGTCGGAAGATGCGGTACTCGCCGCCAACTACATTCGTGCCGGTCTTAAGGACGTCATGAGCCAGCCTTTCGGCGACCAGCCGTGCATGCACGAGGTGCTGTTCGACGATGCATGGCTGAAGGATAGCGGCGTGACCACGCTCGACTTCGCCAAGGCGATGATCGACGAGGGCTACCATCCGATGACGATGTATTTCCCCCTGGTCGTGCACGGTGCAATGCTCATCGAGCCGACGGAGTCGGAATCGAAGCAGTCGCTCGACCTGTTCATTGCGACACTCAGGGACCTGGCGCGCGAGGCGACGACGTCGAACGACAAGAGCCGGTTCAAAGAGGCCCCCCGGCTGGCGCCGAGACGGCGGCTCGACGAGACGAAGGCCGCCCGCGAGCCGCGGCTGAGGTGGCGAGCGCCTGCCAAGCCGGAGGCAGCGGAGTAGCTCTCATGTCACGGCGGACGCCGCGGACGTCCGCCGTTTCGCATCGGTCGGTCCGGCCTACGCTAAATGCCGCTGCCAGAATGCCAGCATTCGCTCCCAGGCGAGCTCGCCATTCCTGCGGTCGTAGTAGCTGCGCTGCTCGTTGACGAAGCCGTGGTCGGATTCGTAGAGGTGGAACTCGACGGATTTGCCGGCGGCTCTGGCGCCAGCCTCGAAGGCATGAACGGCTGCAGGCGTGCACCAGTCGTCGCGGTTGGCGAAATGGCCCTGCAGCGGGACTTTCACGTCCGCAGGCTTGGCAGCGGACCCGGGCGGAAGGCCGTAGAAGCAGACGGCGGCCGACAGCTCGGGTATGCGGCACGCGCCCAGGATCGTGACAGCGCCGCCGAGGCAGAAACCGGTCAGGCCGACCTTCGCACTGGATTTTCCGAGGAGCTGGGCAGCGCCGCGAACGAGCTGGTCCGTTGCCTCGAGGAAGTCCAGCGAGCTCATCTCCCGGTTGGCGGCGTCGGTGTCGTGGTAGGGAATGACGGTGCCGCCATACAGGTCGGGTGCCAGGGCGTCGTAGCCGGCGAGCGCGAGGCGATCGCAGATGCCTTCGATCTGATCCTGCAGGCCCCACCACTCCTGGATGACGACGACACCGGGAGCATTGGCCCTGCCGGCCTTGGCGAGATAGCCCTCGGCTGACTTGCCGTCGGGCCGCTTAAACGGAATACGTGTACCCATGGCGAACCTCCTGGTCCTGGACTTGCATTGAAATCACACGCCGCGGCAATCGTTGTCGAGATGGGGGCCGTCTGCAACCGATGTCGGGCCGGTCGACAGGAGCTCCAAGGCTTTCGCCCCGGTGGGGGAGCGCGCAACAACATCGCGCTGAACGGCTGCGGACGCCGCCGAGCCAGACCGCGACGCTCGCACGCATTGTGGCCCGTGCCGGTCCGTGGCCTTCCTGATGGCACGGGGAGCCACGACAGGGGACTACGATGCGCAACATGATCGGAAAAGCGACCGTTGCCGTGCTGGCCGCCATGCTGGTGAGCGGTGCAGCGGCTGCGCAGACCTGCGTCGACAAGGGCGGGCGGGGCACCGGATCGACCATTCCGGATGCCAAATTCCAGGCCTGGGAGGCCGTGTTGCAGGCAACCGACTGGAGCATGTGGTTCTCCTGGATCACGACCAGCTCCAAGGTCGGCGCCGCGGCGTCAGGCTACAAGGTCAGCAATTATCGCGAGAAGTGCGGCAACGGCGGCTCGATGGGCAAGGAATGCATCATCCGCGCGAAGCTGTGCAAGTGAGCGGAGCCGCCTTCTAAATTCAAGCTGCCCTCTGGAAGCAAGGCCAAGTCCGCTTCGGGCATCCCGGCGATGGTGCTGCATCGTGCGCCTCGGGTGTCGTGCGCCTCGGGACGACAAACCGGCAGCGAAGCCTTATGATGCGGCATCCTGCGACACTTGCCGAGCCAGGAGGCCCCGATGACCCTCGAAGAGCGCCCGAGCGTCTGCACGCTCGACTGCCCGGACACCTGCAGTCTCACGGTGACGGTGGACGGCGACCGCATCGTCAAGGTGCGCGGGTCCGAGGCACTGCCGCTGACGGCCGGGGCCATCTGCAACAAGGTGGCGCATCATTCGGCGGACTTCGTGCACGGTCCTCAGCGGCTTACCCATCCCATGCGCCGGACCGGTCCCAAGGGCTCAGGCGAATTCGAGCAGATCTCGTGGGAGGCGGCGCTCGACATCATTCACGAGCGCGTCTCGGCGGTGATTGCGCGGCACGGGCGGGAAGCCGTGATGCCGTTGAACTACGCGGGGCCCCACGGCATGCTGGCGATGGACAGCATGTCGCTCAGGTTCTTTCACAAGCTCGGTGCCTCGCAGCTCTACCGGAGGTCCATGTGCGGCGCGGTGCGCAGCGAGGCCTGGGCCGGGACCTATGGCCTCGTGCCTGGCATCGGCCCGGAGGCGGCGGCCGAGGCCAAGCTCAACATCGTCTGGGGCAACAACGCCACCGTCGCGAATCTGCATCTCGTCCGCAACGTGCGCCAGGCGATGCGCCAAGGCGGCAAGCTGGTGGTCATCGATCCCCTCCGCGTGAAGATCGCCGAGCAGGCGGATCTGCATCTGGCACTGCGACCGGGGACCGACGTCGTGCTCGGCTTTGCGCTGGCGGCCGAGCTCGAGCGACTGGACGCACACGACAAGGCCTTCATCGCTGCGAACTTGCACGGCTACGACGAGTACATGGCGGCCGCCCGAGCCTGGCCAGTCGAGTCGGCCGCCGAGGTCTGCGGCCTCGAGGGAGAGGACATCCGCACGCTCGCACGATGGATGGCTGCGGCCGATCCGCTGGTGATGGCGCCCGGCAATGGCCTGGAGCGCGGCCGGAACGGCGGCAGCGGCATCCGTGCGGCGATCGCCCTGCCGGCATTGCTCGGCAAGCTGGACGCCAGGAATGGCCTCGTGCTCGGCGCCGGCAATGCATTTCCGAAGACGCCGGCGAAGCTCACGCGGCCCGATCTGATGCCGGGTCCAGCGCGGACACTGGACATCATGGACGTTGGCCGGCATCTCGCGGCCGACGACATCGATCCGCCGTTGCGCGCAGTGTTCATCTATAATCACAATCCGCTCGTCGTGCATGCGGACCAGAACCGCATGCGGCGCGGGCTGATGCGCGAGGATGTGTTCCTGGTCGGCATCGAGATTGCCAACACGGAGAGCATGGCGCTGTGTGACGTCGTGCTGCCGGCGGCCACGCACTTCGAGCAGGACGACATCTACGCCGCCTACGGCCATCACTGGCTGCAGCGGGCGGAGGGTGCTATTCCGCCGGTGGGTCAGGCGCTTCCGAATACGGAGATATTCCGGCGTCTCGCAGCCCGCTTCGGCTTCGATGAGCCATGCTTCAAGGCCAGCGACCGGGAGCTGATGGACGATGCGTTGGATGGCGCACATCCCGCACTGAAGGGACGGCTGCCGAGCACACTCTCGACGCGTGAAGCGCTGCGAATGACCGCCGCCGACGGCCGGCCGCTGGCGCTCTACGACACGCACAAGCCGGCGACGCCATCGGGCAAGGTCGAGCTCGCCTCGGACGTGCTCGCCGGTCGCTGGGGCGCGAGCGCACGGCTGCCGGCTTTCCGTCCGCGCGACGACATGTATCCGCTGATGCTGATCTCGCCCGCTTCCGACGCTCGTGTGTCGTCGACGTTGCTCGGCGCCGGCGGCCATCGCGACGAGGCGCCACCACTGATGATCAATCCGAAGGATGCCGCCGCGCGCAACCTCGAAGGCGTGACGCAAGTGCGGGTCTACAACGATCTCGGCGAGGTCATTCTGCCACTTGTGATCACCGACGCGGTGCCGCCGGGCGTCGTGGCCTCGGAGAAGGGCGCCTGGATCGCGACCAGCCGGACCGGCCAGACGATCAGCGCGCTGGTCTCGGCGGAAAAGCGCGCGGATCTCGCCAAAGGCGCCTGCTACAACGATGTCGGCGTCGAGGTGACCGCGGCATGAGGCCTCGCCTTCGGGCCGACAAGATTGATCCTCAACAGGCGGTGCTGCTCACCCGGCTGCATGCATTGCTCCTACTCAGGACCTCAATGCCTGCATCCTCACAGCTCGGTGGAAACATCCTGTAAAGTCACTATGCCGGTCGATCTCTCCCGATCGGCACGGTCAATGCGGCGTTTATGGCCGCCCCTGAGCATTGATCACCTTTCGTCTCGTCCCCTTCGCGGGCGGATCATTCGGAGCGCCGGCAAAGCACTGGGCAATTGCCATCCAACGCTCGGCGCTATCGCCCGCCACCTGCAAACCCGTATCGGCCACGTTGCGAACCTGCGTCACCGTCTGACAGAAATCGAGTGCTGTGCCAGTGACATGGCCGGCGGTCGAACCCACGTGCCACTGCCAGGCTGCGCCCGATGGCGACGTCAGACGAACATGTGGCGGTCCATCGGACGGGACCGGCAGCCCACGGTTCACGAACGTCCAGCCGAACGTCCGAACGCCGATGACGGCGATATTCTCGAGCCTCTCGGTCGGCGCCCTGTCCAGCCCAAGGATATCGTGGATCTCCTGGCCGTGAGCCCAGACCTCCATCTGGCGTGCGGTGGTGAACATGCGGACACCCATATCGGGTCCAGCCCACTTCAGGCGGGCATCGGGACCCAGCGCTGACAGCGTCGTGCACAGCCGCTCCGCCGTGTCGCGCCAGACCTCGAGCAAGGCAGGGCCGGCCAAGTGTCCGTACTCGCGGCGGGCGTCGTCGCGCGGGGTCAGGCCTTCCTTGCGCTGCTGCCGACGCCGCTCGAGCACCTCCCCGAATTTGTCGGGCCTCTCGGCGCTGGTCAGCGCGAGCTGGTCGCCCTGGTGGAGATGGCGAACCACGTCGTTGATGGTGTAGCCCTTGAATTGCGTCACCGTCTCCCATCCGGCCGGGCTCAGGGGCGCGAGCACCGCGGAGAGGTCGGCAACCTCGGCGCGGAAGTCATCGATCTGCTTCATCGTGGGCCCTCTCGACTGTCCGGAACCCATGCGAGCCGAAAGTGAGGGCTGTGGCAAGCGGCTCGGCTCGTGCGGCCAATCGTGCGGCGCTGGCGGTCCGCGTCATTCCAGGGCAATCCAGGGCCAATCTCAATTTGGCCACGCTGGTGGCGTCGCCTACACTGCAGAGCCCGCGAGTTCCGGGTTGTCGCGTAGGAACTATCGTATGTCGCGTCCCATTGTGATCGAAACGGCCGGCTGGCCGGCAGGCGCCGAGTCCGTGGTTGCCTTCCGGCACCTCGAGTCCGAGGCCGATTCGGCTCGTGGCCTGCAGCAGGCCCTTGCTGACCTCGGGCCCGCACAACCCATTCCCCCGCCGCCTCGGCCATTGCGGAGCCTCTCGCCCAACGAGCCCGAGATTGCCCCAGAGCTCCGATCGGCGGTGCCACCGCCGCTGCCCCCGGTCGCTCACGAGCCACCGCCGCCCATGCCGGTGATGACGACCGAGGAGATCGTCCGTGCACTGGCTAAAGTCGGCAACCCGCACGAGCCGACCCGCACCGAGATCTCTCAGGTGCACACACCGACACCGGCGGACGACCACGACGATCGACCGCCGATGATCATCGAGCGCGCGCTGGCCGAGCAGAACGGATCGTGGGCGCTGACACCAGCGCCGAGGCCGAGCCCGTGGCCTGGGCTCGCCACCGGTTTCAGCCTCGCGACACTCGTGGGGGCAGCGCTCTACGCGATTCTCTCCAGCGCATAGCGTGCGATCAGCCGTCGAGACCGGCGAGGCTACGGCAGCACCTTGCCTGGGTTCATGCGGCCGTGGGGATCGAACGTCGCCTTGATCTGGCGCATCACGTCGAGCGCGATAGGGCTCTTGTGCGTGGCCATGGCGTGACGTTTCGACTGCCCAATGCCGTGCTCGGCCGAGAAGCTGCCACCGAGGGACACGGCGATCTCGTTGACGAGCGGCTCGGCATCGCGGGCCACCGACATCCAGGCGGCCCGGTCGCCCGCCCAATCCGCCGGTGCGTGCAGCGAGACATGAATGTTGCCGTCGCCGAGATGGCCAATCGCGACCATGCGGGCTGCGGGCCAGCGGGCCTTCATCTCGCGCTCGGCGCGGCCCAGGAACTCGGGCACGGCCGATACGGGGACGGCCGTATCGGTGTTGACTGACGGACCGCTTTTGCGCGCGCATTCGGGGAAGTCCTCGCGGATCTTCCAGATGCCGAGACGTTGGGCCTCGCTCTCGGCCAGCGACGCGTCGGTCACCTCGCCGGCGTCCATCGCGTCGGCCAACGTCTGCTCGAGCATCTCGCGCAAGGGCACGCTCGCGTGAGCCGCGGCGATCTCGACCATGACGAACCAAGGGCTCTCGATCGGCAGCGGAATGCGCAGTCCGACGCCGTGACGGGCGGCGATCTCCATGCAGTAGCGCCCGCAGAGCTCGAAGGCGATGACGTCGGCGCCGCTGGCCTGCATGCGGCCATAGAGGGACAGCGCGGCATCGGGGCTGGGCACGGCGACGAAGGCGGTCTCCATGCGCTTGATCGCGGGCTGGAGGCGCATGGCGGCGGCCGTGATGATGCCGAGCGTGCCCTCGCCGCCAATGAACAGATGACGCAGCGCGTAGCCGCTGTTGTCCTTCCGGATACGGCGCAAGTCGTCGAGGATCCGGCCGTCCGGCAGCACGACCTCGAGGCCGAGGACCAGCTCACGAGCGTTGCCCCAGCGCAGAGTGCGGATGCCGCCAGCATTGGTCGACAGCATGCCGCCGATCTGAGCGGTGCCCTGGGCCCCCCACTGGATGGGGAAGAGGCGGCCCGCGTCGGCAGCGGCCTGCTGCACGTTCTGCACGACACAGCCAGCCTCGGCGACGATCGAGAAATCGCGGACATCCAGGGAGCGGATCCGGTTCATCCGCTCCATCGAGAGGACAATGGAGGGCGGACCATTGGCCGGGGCGACAGCGCCACCGCAAAGGCCCGTGCGGCCGCCAGCAGGGACGATGGAAAGGCCCTCGCCGGCGCAGCGGCGAACGACCTCGGCAACCTCGGCAGTGCTTGCCGGCTTCACGACCGCGGCCGGCGTGCCCTTGTAGGCACCCCGCCAGTCGACGGCATAGGGGGCGACATCATCGGCGGTGGTCAGGCAGGCGGAGGGACCGACGACGTCGGCCAAAGCCTCGTGCAGGTTCATGCAGGGTCTCACGACAGTTGGGCGCACGGACGTGGGCCGGACACTCCTGGGCGGGCCATGGCCCGAGCGACGGCAGAGTGAGGGCAAGGTGCCGGCGTCCGCAAGGGCACGATCGTCTCAGCTCACGCCAGCGTGACCGGCCACCAACGTGCGGATCCGGGCAACGGCCGTGCGACGGTCTGCCCGCAGGGCGCGACAGGCATCATTCGTGCTTGCGGCCAACCCAGGCGGCCAGCACCCGCTCGAGCGCGGTCGCGCCGGGGGTATCGGGCAGGTTCGCGGCGAGACGGCGGTAGCCATCCCCAGCGGCACGATGATAGCCGTCGTGAGCGCCGAGGTCGGCCAGGCCCTCCGCAATGTCGTCCATCTCGATGGCCCAGCGCGCGGCCTTGTCGTCGAGATCTGGGGCTGACGACCGCAATGCGGTGAGCAAGCCTGGGCGCACGTCGTCGAGCTCGCCCATGACACGGTCCAAGAGGCCAGCCTTGGCCGCAGCGGCCATGATATTGGCCAGCAGCGCGGCCGTGCCCTTGTTGGCTGCGGAGAACAGCACTTTCATCTCGGTCGCCTGAGTGAGGCTGTCACCGAGCCGGATCACGGGCATGCGCTCGGACGAAAGCGAGGCGAGCACGTCGGCGTGGGGCCCCGAAACGTATAGGCGGGTCTTGACCTTTCCGCCGGGAGGCGGGCCGATGATGCCGCCATCGGAGACGGTTGCACCAGCCGCCTGGACCGTGGCGGCGATGCGAGCCGCCTTGCTCGGCGTGATCGAGTTGCAGTCGACGAAGTGGAGGCGCTTGCCGCGGAGGGCCGCAGCAACGGCCTGTGCCAGCGGCTCGGCCTGATCGGCGGGCACGATCGAAAGAAACGTGTCGGCCGCGGCAACGACGGCGTCGAGGCTCTCCAGAAGACGGACACCGGCCCTTTCGGCACGCTCGCGGCTGCGGCCCGACCGGCCGGCAGCGGTGGAGACGACATCGAGGCCCGAGGATTTGAGGTCGCCGGCTACGCCAGCGCCCATCGCACCCAGTCCAAGGACGCCGATCACGGACGGTCGGTCGATTGCGCTCATGATGCTCTCCCGCTCGAGCCTTTCGTTCACGACAGTAGCGCACTGCGCAGCCTCGAGGGCAACCTCGCGAGGCGCTCGCAGGCTATCGAGATGTCGACGTGCCAGAAGCACAGCAGCCTGTCGACCGGCTGCCCAGCGGACGATATTGTCCGCCCTCTGCAGCTCGTGGCGGTAGGGCTGGAGAGGTGGACGTGCTGCTCCACCAGCAGCGGAATGCCGGGCTTTCGCGGGGGCATTTTTGGCGCGCATTTTCCTCAGTCATTCCAGCATCGACACGGCCGAGGCCATCGCACTGCGCGACTGGCTGCTCAGCCATGGGTGGGACGATGTCTTCGTCGATGTCGACCCGGAGCGCGGGATCAAGGCCGGACAGCGGTGGGAGGAGGAGCTCAACAAGGCAGCCGAGCGCTGCAAGGTGGTGATCTTCCTGCTCTCGGCGAACTGGCTCGCATCCGAGTGGTGCCGGGCAGAGATGGAGCTGGCACTGAAGCTCGACAAGCGCCTCGTGCCGGTGGTGATCGATGCGACACCATTGACCGACGTTCCCGAAGAGATGAGGTCCGAGTGGCAGGTGACCAGCCTCATCGACGGCCTCCGCGACAAGGTCGTCACCGTCACGCTGCCAGGTGGCGACCGGAAGGCGGCGGTCGCCTTCGCCAGCGAGGGGTTGAGTCGGCTGAGGATCGGCCTGGTTGATGCCGGGCTCGACCCGACCTACTTCGAGTGGCCGCCAACCGCCGACCCGAGCCGGGCGCCCTATCGCGGGCTGAAAGCGCTCGATCACGATGACGCCGGCATCTTCTTCGGCCGTGACGGGTGGATCGACCGTGGGCTCGACGCCATCCGAACGCTCCGCAGCAAAGACGGGTCGGCGCTGCTGATCGTGCTCGGTGCGTCGGGTGCCGGCAAATCGTCGTTCATGCGGGCCGGATTGGTGCCGCGGCTGGCGCGCGAGGAGCACCGGTTCCTCGTGCTGCCGGTGATCCGGCCCGAGCGCGCAGTCATCAGCGGCGAGACGGGGCTCGTCCGAAGTCTCGCCGATGCGGTGGCCGACGCCAAGCTCCAGAGGTCACGAACCGATATCACCGCGGCAGTGAGCGGCGGGCCGAGGACGCTGGCGCCACTGCTGACAGAGCTGATCGAGGCCAGAACGGCGACGCTGGTCGGAGCGCGCGCCGGCGAGCAGCCGATCATCGTGCTCGCAATCGACCAGGCGGAGGAGCTGTTTCTCGCCGACGGCCGAGCGGAGGCGCAAAATTTCCTGCATCTGCTGGGGCAGCTGGTGGCTGCCAACTCGCCACCGACCATAGTCGTTTTCACGATCCGGTCCGACAGCTATGAAGGCCTGCAAACGGCCAAGCAGCTCGAAGGGCTCGACCAGAACACGCTCAGCCTGCCGCCCATGCCGCAGGGCGCGTTTGCGGAGATCATCCGGGGCCCGGCCCGGCGCCTGGACAAGAGCGGGCGGGCAAAGCTGCACATCGAGGAGCAGCTCGTCGAGGAGCTGCTCAAGGACATCGAGGCGAGCGGTGCCAAGGACGCGCTGCCGCTGCTGGCGTTCACCCTCGAGCGGCTCTACCGCGAGCACGGTCAGGACGGCGACCTGACGCTCGACGAGTACAAGCGGCTCGGCGGCGTTCGCGGCTGCATCAAGGCTGCCGTCGACGCGGCGCTCGCCAGCGCCAACGGCAAGCCGACCATTCCCAAGGAGCACGACAAGCGGCTGACGCTGCTGAAGAGCGCGTTCATTCCCCGCCTTGCCAGCGTGGACCCCGAAACGCGGACACCACGGCGACGGGTGGCCCGATACTCGGAGATCCCCGAGGCGGCGCGCCCGCTCGTCGAGCTGCTGGTCGATCAGCGGCTGCTGCTGAAGGACAAGGCGGCCAACGGCGACAGCATTGCGGATGGCGAGACGACCATCGAGCCCGCGCACGAGGCGCTGCTGCGCCAGTGGGACCAGCTCGATCAATGGCTGAGGGACGATATGGCCGCCATGATCGCGCTCGAAGGCGCGAAACGCGCGGCAAAGGACTGGGCCGGGCACGGCCGCACGCGCGAGTGGCTGGCGCATACGACCGGGCGGCTCGAGGCTGTCGAGCGGTTGCGGGAGCGTGACGACCTCGCACCCAGCCTCGACGAGCCGACGGTGCGGGACTACATCGCCGCATGCCGGCTCCGAGACAACAAGCAGCAGCGGCGGCGGCAGGTCATTCTCGGCGGGCTCGGGATCGGCCTGGTGGCGGTCGTCATCACGGCTATGATCAACCGCGGCTATCTCGAGCAACAGTTCGGAAAGTACTCGGTCTATCTGCCGAGCTACATGCCGGGCCCATTCCGCGCGGGAGCCAAAGCCCTGATGCCTGCCCAAGAGGTGGCATTGGCCACGGGCGACAGCTTCACGGAATGCCAGGGATGCCCCGAGATGGTCGTCCTTCCCGCCGGATCGGTGCCGATAGGATCGGACGTCAATGCGGACGAGCAGCCCGTGCATTCCGTCTCGATCGCGCGGCCGTTCGCTGTCTCCCGGTTCGAGGTCACATTCGCCCAGTGGGATACGTGCATCTCGCACGGCGGCTGCAAGCGATGGCCCGAGGATCAGTTGTGGGGGCGCAGGGGAAGACCCGTGATCGGTGTGAGCTGGGACGACGCACAGACTTATGTGGCATGGCTGTCGCGGTACACGGGGCGGCGATACCGGCTGTTGACGGAGGCGGAGTGGGAGTATGCCGCCCGAGCAGGGAGCGCCACCGCATACCCGTGGGGCGACGAGGTCGGCACCGGCAATGCGAACTGCCACGGCTGCCTCGCGTCCTGGGCGGAGGAGGGGCGGACGGTCGTCGTCGCCGCGGACGGCAAGAGCGAAGCGGCTCCACAGTTTCCTGCCAACGCCTTCGGGCTTCTCCACATGCATGGCAACGTCGCCGAATGGGTCGAGGACTGCTATGTCCCGAGCTACGAAGGGGCTGCCACGGACGGCGCTGCCCGGCACACGTGGTGGCCTTGCACGCGACGTGTCGTTCGCGGCGGCTCGTGGAGCAGCGGTCCGACCGAAATTCGCTCAGCGGACCGCGCCGGCTACGAGCACGGTGCCCGGAACGGCCTGATCGGCTTTCGGGTGGCGCGCACGCTGAACGCCAGCCGCTGACACCACGCTAGCGCGGACAGACGTTGCGGAACTCGTTCAGCCGCATGGACGCGATGCGCTTCTGCTCGGCGGGCGTCAGCCGAGACTCCAGACGGATCGTGCCATCGGCGTAGGTGCGCACCCTGATGCCCCAGAGCCGCTTCGTCCCGTAGGTATTGTCCTGGACATTGAGCGATTGGCTCCAGAGGCGAGCCCCCCGAGATGCCGACCAACCGTTGACTGCCAACGTGAAATCACCGGCGACCTTGCCGCACTCGCCGACGGGTCTCAGGCAAATGCCGCGGTAGACCTTGTTGCAGAGGCCGACGACCAGCATCTGGGTGCGATTGGGCTCGAGCCTGGTGGTGAGCGCGACCGAGCCGGCGCAGCCGGGATTGACGCTCCACTCGCAGATGCGCACAGCCACTCCGCGCCCGCGCTGATCGAGCACAGCATAGAAGGCGATGTCGTCAACATTCTCGACGTGAAGATCGAGCTTGTCGGCGGCACGGACCGGGGCCGCGCCCAAACCGCTCGCGACCAGCGAGACCAAAACCGCCAGAAGCCGCCACGCCATGCCTCGTCGCCTGTGCCTGGAGCTCGCCAGCCGACGAGCGGAGCCGACCCACCGGCATATGTCGGCCACCCAGTGATCGGACCTGATTGGCAGGGTCATCGGAAGTCTCACGCCAAGCCGCCGACGGCCCGCACGTAACGGGCAACCTCGGCATGGGTGGCAAACCAGATGCCCTCGTGGCCACGGATATGGCGGATCAGCTCGTCGAGGAGTTGCAGGCGGCTCGCGTGGCCGATGACGTGCGGGTGCATGGTGAGGAGGTAGAGACCGCCGGGGCCGGACTGGTAGACGCCATCGAACTCACGACGGAAGACCTCCAGAACGCCCGTCGGCGAGGAATAGGGGCGCGCCGTGCCCATGCGGTCCATCGTGAGATAGGGCGCGTCGTCTCTGATCCATTCGACCGGCAGCTCGACGACACCCGTCGCCTCACCGTCCTCGAGCAGCTCGTAGGGATCGTCGTCGGCCATCAGCGAGCTGTCGTAGAGCAGCCCCATCTCGCGGGTGATGGCCAGGGTGTGCGGGCTGAAATCCCAGGACGGCGTACGAATGCCAACGGGACGGGCGCCCGTGACCTTCTCCAGCGTATCGGCGGCGCGAAATTGCAGCTCGCGCTCGACGGCCGGCGGCAATGTGCTGTTCAGCTCGTGGATCCAGCTGTGGATCGCCACCTCGTGGCCCTCGGCGACGACAGCGCGCTGCTCGCCGGGATAGAGCAGCGCGATGACGCCGGGTACGAAGAAGCTCGCCTTGATGTCATAGCGGGCCAACAGCTTGCGGATGCGTGGCACCCCGACGCGCGCACCGTACTCGCCGGCGCTGAGGCGGCCTGGCGAATCGTGACCCCAGCGGAGCGTCTGGGTCTCGTGATCGGAATCGAACGACAGCGCGACGGCGGTGCGGGCGCCTCCAGGCCAGCTCGCCGGCCGCAGCGACCGGCCGGCGCGGACCTTGGCGACGATGGCGCGCCAACGCTCCTCGGGCCAGGCCCATGCCTCGGCCGGCTCGGGCCTGGTCACGGCCGGCTGCTTCGGATTCTTGGCCATGGGGCTACCTCGTGCAGGCATCTGGGCGGGGCGGAGGGCATCATCGGCGTCAGAGGGATCGGGCCACGATCTCGCGCATGATCTCGTTGGTGCCGGCGTAGATCCGGTGCACACGGGCGTTGCCGTAGGCGCGGGCGATCGGGAACTCCATGATGTAGCCATAGCCACCGAAGAGCTGCAGGCAAGTGTCGAGCACCTTCTGCTCGAGCTCGGTCATCCAGAACTTGGCGCCTGCGGCCGTGGCGACGTCGAGCTTGCCGCTCAAATGCATCTCCAGGCACTTGTCGGCGAAGAGGCGCGCTACTGCCACATCCGTCTTGACCTCGGCCAGCCGGAAGCGGGTGTTCTGGAGCTCTATGAGCGGCTTGCCGAAAGCCTTGCGATTGCGGACGTGCTCGAGAGTCCACTCGAGCGCCGCCTCCATGGTGGCACAGGCACCGACCACGACTGTCAGGCGCTCCTGCGGCAGCTCCTGCATCATGTAGCGGAAGCCCTGGCCCTCCTCACCGATCAGGTTCGACGGCGGCACGCGGACCTCGTCGAAGAACAGCTCGGCAATATCCTGGGCCTTCTCGCCGATCTTCTCGAGCTTGCGGCCGCGACGGAAGCCCTCACGGCTGGTCTCCACGACCACCAGACTGATGCCCTTGGCACCCTTTGTGGGGTCTGTCTTGCAGGCGACCAGAACGATGTCGGCCATCTCGCCATTGGTGATGAAGGTCTTGGCACCGTTGACGACCAGCTCGTTGCCGCGGCGCTCGGCGGTGGTCCGGATGGCCTGAACGTCGCTGCCGGTGTCGGGCTCGGTCATGGCGATGGCGGCGATCACCTCGCCGCGGGCCATGGCCGGCAGCCAGCGTTGGCGCTGCTCCTCGGTGCCATACTTCAGAATGTAGGGAGCGACGATCTCGGAGTGGAGCGCGTAGCCGGGGGCCGCGAATGCGCGCCTTCCGGCTTCCTCCATCACGATCGCGGCCATCCGGAAATCGGCGCCCGCGCCACCATAGGCCTCCGGTATCGTGGTCAACAGCAATCCGGCCTCGCCGGCCTTGCGCCAGACCTCCCGGCTCACCTGGCCCGCCTTCTCCCACTCGGCGTAATGCGGCGCGACCTCGCGGTCGTAAAAGGCCGACACGGAGCGGCGGAAAAGCTCGTGCTCAGGCTCGAGGACGGTGCGCGCAAAGGACATGGCAAGCTCCGGCAGCGTGTGACAGACTTCGCCATCATCTACGCCCAATCAACGGGCGGCGTTAAGGGGGAGCGTCATTGGAGCCGGATCACGGTCGGCGCGCCTCCTCGCGCGAACACCATTCCGGGGAACCTCGATGTATCCTGGCAAGCACGCCACCGCGCATCCAGACCGGGCGGCCTTCATCATGGCCAGCAGCGGCGAGACGGTGAGCTACCGCGAGCTCGAGCGGCGAGCCAACCGGCTGGCGCATCTGCTCAGGACGCGTGGGCTCGGCCGGCTCGACCACTACGCCATCTTCATGGAGAACAACGCACGCTACATCGAGTGCTGCAGCGCCGGAGCGCGTAGCGGCCTCTACTATACGTGCGTGAACTCGTTCCTGACGCCGGACGAGCTCGCCTACATCGTCAACAACAGCCTATCGAAGGTGCTGATCCTCTCCGAGGCAAAGCGCGAGGTGGCGATGGCGGCTCTCGCGCATTGCCCGGCCATCGAGCTGTGCCTGGTCGCGGATGGGCCGGGGCACGGCCCGCGCATCCTCAATCTCGACGAGGCGACCCGAGGGCTGCCGGAGACGCCCATCGAAGACGAGAGCATGGGGCTGCCGATGCTCTACTCGTCGGGAACGACCGGGCGGCCGAAAGGGGTGCTGAAACCGATGCCGGAGCTGCCGCCGGACCGAAGCCTGCCGTTACAGGAGCGGGCCATCGGCTTCTGGGGCTATCGCCAGGGGATGATCTACCTCTCGCCGGCGCCGCTGTATCACGCCGCGCCGCAGACCGCTGTCGGGCTCACGATCCGCATGGGCGGCTCGGTGATCGTCATGGAGCGGTTCGACGCGGAGGATTTTCTGCGGCTCGTGGAGCAGCATCACGTGACGCACTGCCAGCTCGTGCCGACGATGTTCTCGCGCATGCTGAAGCTGCCCGAGGAGGTGCGCCGGAAATACGACGTGTCGTCACTGGAGGTGGCGGTGCATGCTGCCGCGCCGTGCCCTGTGCCCGTGAAGGAGCAGATGATCGACTGGTGGGGGCCGATCATCCACGAGTACTATGGGGCGAGCGAAGGCAACGGCATGACGATCTGCAACACCGAGGAGTGGCTCGCCCACAAGGGCACGGTCGGTCGCGTCGCGTTCGGCAAGCTGCAGATCCTCGACGACGACATGCGCCCGTGCCCCGTCGGCACGCCCGGAACGCTCTGGTTCGAGACGCCGACGCCATTCGAGTACTTCAACGATCCGGTGAAGACGGCGGAAGCGCGGTCGGCGGACGGCAAGCTGACGACGATCGGAGACATCGGCTACCTGGATGCGGACGGCTATGTGTATCTGACCGACCGAGCGTCGTTCATGATCATCTCCGGTGGCGTCAACATCTACCCTCAGGAGGCCGAGAACCTGCTGATCACGCATCCGAAGGTGGCCGATGCGGCGGTTTTCGGCGTGCCCAACGCCGATCTCGGCGAAGAGGTGAAAGCCGTCGTGCAGCCGATGCCGGGTGTCGAGAGCGGGCCGGCGCTGGCCGACGAGCTGATCGCCTTCTGCCGCAGCCACTTGTCGCACATCAAGTGCCCGCGGTCGGTCGACTTCGAAGCCGAGCTGCCACGCCTGCCGACGGGCAAGCTTTACAAGCGGCAACTGCGGGACAGGTACTGGGCCGGCCACACGAGCAGGATCGTGTGAGGGATGATCGCCACCCATGATGGGGTCGCGACACCGGGCCCGACCGGTCCGCCCGGAGTCGTTGCGCGGGCCGTGGGTGCGGCCATTGATCAACCTTCGACGCCCTCGCCGCCTGTGGACCAGGAAGCCGATGACCGATGAACCCAGGATCAGAGAGACGAGCGCGATCGACGAGGCGGCGTTGAGCATGCTCTACGCGGCGGCATTTCCCGACGAGGATCTGGCGCCGCTCGTGAAGCGTTTGCTTGCGGAAGTCCCGGATATCCTGTCGCTTGTGGCCATCGTCGGCGAGGAGGAGGAACGCGCGGGGCATATCATGTTCACGCCGTGCTCTGTGGAGGGGAGCGAGCGCCGAGTTGCACTGCTTGGTCCACTTGCCGTCGCGCCTGACCGGCAGAGACGAGGTGTTGGCGGCGCGCTCATCGGTGAAGGATTGATCCGGCTTGCCCGCGCAGACGTGTCGAACGTGCTCGTCCTCGGAGACCCGGCCTATTACAGGCGCCACGGATTCGGACCTGAGACGTCGATCGTCCCTCCCTATCCGTTGCCTCCGGCATGGTTCGACGCCTGGCAGTCTCTAGCGCTCACGGGCTCTGCCGCGTCGCCAAAGGGTATCCTGCGCCCACCAGCCGCTTGGCTTTCCCGATCACTCTGGTGTCCGTAGCGGCTCGCCCATCCGCACTCGGCTCGCCGGGCCAAGGGGCCGCAATCGCGTCCTGTTCCTACCGTGTCCAGAACGATCGGCGTCCATGGCCACAATCGTCTCGGATGGCAAGAGCGAGATGGCGCGCCCGGCAGGACTCGAACCTGCGACCATCCGCTTAGAAGGCGGATGCTCTATCCATCTGAGCTACGGGCGCAATAGCCGATCTCGGGTGCTTGCGGGCTGCGTCTACTGGCCTACCACTGTCTATTGGCCTACCATTGTCTTTAGGCCTACCACTGGCCTGCGAACTGCTCCGATCGCCCAACTTGCTGGTCCGTCCTGGCCGAAGCAGCGGATTGGGGGCTCGGGGCGTGGCGTTGATAGCGTGCTGGCCCATGGGAGGCAACCGCCATGACCGATGCCACTGGCCCACGTGATGCCACGGCCGCCGCCGCCGCCGACAAGCAAAGCTCTTCCCATCCTTTCTCAACCAGCTCCACCAGGTGTCCAAGATCGCGTGCTCGCCAAGCGCAATGAGGCTCGGCTGTCGCTTGCCGAGATTGAAGCGATGCATGGCAAGGCGACTGGTCCCTGGCTCGACGCCATGCTGGAAGCCAAGGCCCGCGAGCTGATTGAGCGACTTGCCGAAGCCGTCGCCAACGGACCTCGACCACCAGAGCCTCGCACCCTACCCCATCACCTCCTCGGCAAACCGCTCCATCTTCTCGACCGTCTCCTGCACCGTCGGGGCAGGGAAGGAGACGTTGACATCGGTGACGCCGGCTGCGGCGAGGGTAGCGGCGTCCTCGCGCATCTGCTCGGAGGAGCCAGTGAAGGTGCGGCGGCCACCTGAGATGGCGGCCTCGGCGGTCCAGTTGACGGGCCAGAGCACGACGTGGGCGAGCGTGATCGATGCCGGGACTCGGCCGGCCGTCTCGCACAACGCCTTGAACTGGCCCATCGCCGCCGCGACGCGCGAGGCGGTATCCAGGCGATTGGCGGGATTGCTGGAGGCCGGATACCAGCCGTCGCCGAGTCTGACGGCGCGGCGCATGGCGGCCGGGCTCTCGCCGCCGACCCAGATCGGCGGATGAGGCTTGGCGACCGGCTTCGGCTCGAAGAGGATGCTCGAGAATTCGACGAAGGCGCCCTTCATCTCGGGCCGGGGCTTGGTCCACAGCTCGCGGAAGGCGGCGATGTACTCGTCGGTGACCTTGCCGCGCGCCTCGTAGGGCGGTGCGCCGAGCGCCTCGATCTCCTCCTTCATCCAGCCGGCACCGACGCCGATCACCATGCGGCCCTCGGAGAGAACGTCGGCGGTGGCGATCATCTTGGCGGCAAGGATGGCAGGGCGATGCGGCACGACCATCACGGAGGAAAGCAGTCGCACGCGCTCGGTGCAGCCGGCGAGGAAGGTCAGCGTCGAGAGGACATCGAGGCATTGTCCGGTGTTGCGGCCGGCCCAGTCGCCCTCCTCGGTGTAGGGGTAGCGGCTGTCGATGTCGGCGGGAACAACGACATGATCGTTGGCCGAGACGAAGTCGAAGCCGAGGCGCTCGGCGGCCGAGGCGACGGCCTTGTAGCCTGCGCGATTGGCCATGGGGCCGCGGGATAGGATGTTGACGCCGAAGCGCATGGGGCTCTCCCGTCACTCGTGGTGCGTCGGGGAAGCTTATACGATCAGGACGGAGGCGCTACTGCCACGGGAGGGCTGTCTCACCGAGACAGTGGGGCCGCGACGTCCGCGTCACATCAACCCGGCATCCGACAGCTTGCCTTCGAGCGACGAGCGATCGAAGGGCTTCAGGATGTAGTCGTTGGCTCCGCCCGCGATGGCGCGCGAGATCTCGACGGGGTCGTTCTCCGTGGTGCAGTAGAAAATGTAGGGCCGAGGCTGCCTGGTCGAGAGGCGCAGCGCGCCGAGGAACTCGAGGCCGCTCATCACGGGCATCTGCCAATCGAGAAGGACTGCATCCGGCATGCGCTGCAGGCAACGCTCGACCGCTTCCTGGCCATTCTCGGCCTCAGTGACCTCGAGACCGCGGCTTTCAAGGATGCGACGGGCGACCTTTCGAATGACGTCGCTGTCGTCGACGACGAGGCAATGCTTCATGGCGGGCTCCAAATCGGTGGACTGCCGGCATGGCAGCGAGCGCGTGTGCTCAAGCGCAAGTTGTGGACGCTGCCCACTTTCGCCGGCAAAGCTTAATTTTCTACAGCTCGCAACCGTTAGTTGCCCGGTCAGTTGCGGGCGGCCAGGACCACGTCCGCACCGTTCTTCAGCACATCGAGGCGCATGCCCGCGCTACCGGCGAGGCGGGCCGTGTAATAGGCTTGGATTGTCTGCGTATCCAGCGGCTGCTTCGGTGGCCCGGCGAGGAAGTCCATCAGGTGATTCGGAGGGCGCGCCCCGGTTCCCCGGCATCGCACCGAGAACGTGGCATTCTCCAGAGGCCCCTTGATCTCGACCTCGATATCGCCGCCCCGAGGCAGGGCGTTCATGGCAGACGCCACCAGATTCAAGAGTAGCTTCGCCCGATCCTTGCCGAGATGACCGGGGGGGCCTTTCCATGCCAGCTTGTGCTTGGTCGTGCCGACAAAGCCTCGGCTGATCTGCTCGGCCGTGCTCAGGTCGATGACAGACCCCGCGGAGCCGGCGGCGCCGAACGCGAAGCGAGCGAACTGGAGGCGTGCCGACGCCTGCTCCGTCACGTTGCGAATGACGTCCAGCGCGTAGGATTTCGCCTCGTCGTCGTCCTCCTCGTTGAGGATCTCGAGGCCATTGTAGATGGCGCCGACCGGATTGATGACGTCGTGGCAGATCTTGCTCGAGATCAGCGCGGCCAGCTCGAGGTCGGTCGGGTGCGCGGTCTGGGTCATCGGCTGCGTGATCCCTTCAAGGGGTTTTCCATGTGCCAGACGCCGGACTTCGCCAAAGCGGAGCCGGCATAGCCGCCAGCCTCCCCTTGCAACTCGCTCGACCATGCTGATACACGCTTGGCCACAGCCGTGCCAAGGAGGCCGGAACGGCAACGCATCAAGTATCTGTTTCGCGTGTTAAAAATGTCCATCCAATGGGGCTGCGATCGACATAAGCCGAATACTGTGGCTCGATTGTCCGCCCGATCAGAGGCGAATCACCAGCCATGTCCTCATCAGGCGGCATTGCCCAAATCGCCGACGATCTCGTGTGGCGGCTCGTAGGACCCGTGCTCGAGGCCGGCGCCATCGAGATGCGGCACTACCGGGATGGCGTGGAGGTGCAATCGAAAGCGGACCAGTCACCGGTCACGCTCGCCGACCAAGAGGCGGAGGAGGTGCTGCTGGCGGCGCTCGCGCGAGAGGCCCCTGGAATTCCGGTTGTCGCCGAGGAAGCAGTGGCAGAGGGCCGCGTGCCGGCGATCGGGACCATGTTCTTCCTGGTCGACCCGCTGGACGGCACTCGCGAATTCATCAACAAGAGGGATGAGTTCACGGTGAACGTGGCACTGGTGGTCGAGGGCCGGCCAGAGCTGGGGCTCGTTTACGCACCCGCGCTCGGTGAGCTCTACGTCACCCTCGGTGCTGCGGTGGCGGCCGTTGCTCGCCTGGCGCCGGATGCCCAACCGAAATCCCTCGCCGACTGCGGCTTCCGCCAGATCAGAGTGAGGGTCCCCGATCCGGCCAGGCTCACGGCCGTGGCAAGTCGTTCCCATATGACGGCGGAAACGGAGGCGTTCCTCGCGCGCTACGCGATCGCAGATCGTCGGGACAGCGGCTCGTCGCTCAAGTTCTGCACCATGGCTCGCGGTGAGGCCGACATCTATCCGCGGCTGGCGCCGACGATGGAATGGGACACAGCGGCAGGCCATGCCGTGCTGCGCGCCGCCGGCGGCTGCGTCACGGCACCTGATGGAGCGCCGTTCGTCTACGGCAAGTCCGATGCCGGCTTTCGCAACGGCCACTTCGTGGCCTGGGGAGCCCGCGAGCCGCTGCCGGCAGGGACGTGATCGCATCGAAGCGCAGAAGGAAGGCCCAGTTGGCCATACTTTGGTAATAGTTTCCGTCAACACTTCGTTGAGCAAAAGGTCTCGTGCAAATCGTTGACGGGATCGCAACCTCTGGCTCGCGGGCCTGCTCATGCCGACGACGCGTTTCGCTCAGCTTCGCACGTACCTGCTGGTCATCAGTGGTTGCCTCGGTTTGGCCGGGCCGGCGCAGGCACAGGATCGGCTGCCTTGGCTGCGCGACGATCAGCGGGCCCGATCGGGCTACGATGACGCGGCAGGGTCCGGCGTGGAACGGGAGGCATTGCCGCCGGCATACGGCAACAGCGCACCCCGTGCCGGCCAGCCGGAGGGCGGCTACGACAGTCGGAGCGACGTCTATCGCGCGCCCGCCGCGCCGGGGCGCTATGCCCCGCCACTGCCGGCCTACGAGCCGCCGCCGGCATCGACACAGCCATACCGCGACGACCGGCGACATTCGGACCGGGAGTGGCGCGACGATGGCTCGCAATCACGCTACGCGTCGAGCGCGCCCTACCGCGACGACGGTCGCCGCTACGATGAGCCGCCCACCGAGGACGGTACATTCTCGATGCGGGAGATCATCGGCGCCGGCCACGGCTTCTTCGGCTCAATCAGCCAAGGGCTTGCCAGCGTGATCGAATATGCGTTCAAGACGCAAGGGCGGCCTAACGGGTACATCCTCGGCGAGGACGTGGGTGGGGCGTTCGTCGCCGGACTGCGCTATGGCGAGGGAAGGCTCTATACGCGTGATGCGGGCACGCACAAGGTCTACTGGCAGGGCCCATCGCTCGGCTATGATGCCGGTGCCGAAGGCTCCAAGGTCATGGTGCTCGTCTACAGGCTCCGCGACCCGGAGGACATCTATATGCGCTTTGGCGGCGTGGCCGGCTCGGCTTACGTCGTCGGAGGCGTCGGCTTGACCTTTCAGCAGAGGGATAACATCGTGCTGGCACCGATCCGGGCGGGCGTGGGCTTTCGTCTCGGGGCGAATGTGGGTTATTTGAAGTATACACGTCGCCCGACCTGGAACCCGTTCTGAGAGCGCGATGCCGGGGGGCAGCGTCGCTCGAGGCCGGTACGTTGTGGACTTCGGCCGGGGGCTGACCGGAACTCTCTGTTCCGCGCACCGGCCGACGGGCTAAGGTCGGAGTGACGGGCGCGTTCGCTGAGGGGCGGGACATCCGGGGATGGCGGCGTGATCACGATCCAATCCGGCATGCTGATAGCGCTGGGCTTCCTTACAGCGGTGCTGCTGGGGCTGCTTACCGCGCCGGCATTCTGGGCCCGTGCTGTCCGCCTGACGACGCGCCGGCTGAAGGAGACGATGCCACTCTCCGAGATGGAGATCGAGGCGGACCGCGACCGAATCCGCGCCGAGTACGCCATCAAGATGCACAAGCTCGAAACATTGGTCGAGCGCGTGAAGATGGCCGGTGCCCGCCAGCAGATCGATATCAATCGCCGTGACGCTCGCGTGAACATGCTGGAGGCCGATCTGGAGCGCCTCAAAGCGAGCTATGAGGAGGCCCAGAATGCGCGAAGGGTGCTCGAGCAGGCCATCGCCGACCGGCTCCCGCGCGTCGAGACGCGACTGACCGATGCCAAGAAGCTCCTCCATGGCCGGGAGCGCGAGATCGAAGAGCTGACACGTACGGCAGAGCGGCAGACACGGGCATTGGCCGAAGCCAGCGCGATCGGCGCCCAGCAGCAGAGCGAGATCGAGCGGATGAGCGCCCTGCTGGCGGCACGCTCGCGCGGGGGCGACGACGGCCAGCGCTCGGAAAGCGAGGTGGCGCTCAGGGCGGAGCTCGAGGCGCTGCGGGCAAAAAACCGCGAGCAGGCACAGTTGCTGGCGCGAATGCAGAGCTTGGCCGGCCGGCCGGCCGGCGCAGCAGAGCCGGATGGAGACGCGGCCAGGGTGGTGCTCGCCCCGCGCGATCCGACACAGGCGGATCTCGAGAGGCAACTCAGGATGCTGCGCGGCCGCAACGACGATCAGGCCGGCGAGATTGCGCGACTCAAGGCGGCGATTTCCGTATTCGAGCGGGAGGACGGTGCCGGCGGCCAGGGCGTTCGAGAGAGTCGTATCGCGCTCAAGGCGAGAGTGGAGTCGCTGGAAGCGCAGTCCAGCCAGCAGGGCGAGACGATCCTCAAGCTGCGCAGCGAGCTTGCCGCCGCCAACGAGCGGCTAGCGCGTCAGGCTGCCCATTTCACAGGCGAGCTGCGCCGCCTGGGCACGACTGGCGGGACCGGTGGCCGCGGTCGGGCCGGCACGGCTTCGCCGCAGGCGCGTACCAGTCTGGCCGAGCGGGTTGCGCTCGCCCGCTCGCCGGGGGCGGGCGCAAGCGGCGACAAATTCGCCGAGTCGTCTCAGCCGGGCGCCGGCGAAAAGATGGCCGCCGTCGATCACGAGACAGCTGGAACCGGAGGCAGCGAAGCGGTGCCGTTGCGTCGCGAGGATCGCTCGGCCATCGCGGCTGTGGAGGAAGCGGTGGACTCGGAGTTCCGATCGGCCGAGACGGGCAACCGACAGGAACCGGAAGCTAAGCCCGTTCTGGCCGCCGCGTCAGGCGGGGCGCGACCTCGGCTCCTCGAGCGAATCGCAGGCATCGGGCGTTCCTCCTGAAGGATCGCCGTGCCCGTCGTTCGCTCGGCGGAAGTCCGAACCTTGCGCGATGACCGGGTGCCCGTAGGCACCCGGCTTGGCTCTTGCAGCAGTGGCGTCAGGCGCGCTTCGGATCGCCCTTGGCCGGGGGATCGCGCTCGAACACCTGCTTGATCCGCTCCGGATCGACCTCGATCTTCACGCCGGCCCGCTCCACCTGCAGCTTCATGGGAGCACGCGAGTCCTGAGCCTCCCAGCCCCGGGCCAGGGCCTCGCTCATCTCCGCATAGGCCATGTTGGCGAGGCGCATGGGAACGCCCAGCTCGCGGCCGAGCTCAGTGGCGAGCGTCATGTCCTTGAAGGCCAGCTTCAGGGCGAATGCCGGCGGCTCGTACTTGTTCGGAAGGAACTGGTCGACCAAACGGTCGAACGTGCGACCCCGGCCACCGGCGCCGGTGCGAATCGCCTCCCACAGCGCCAACGGCTCGACGCCGCCCTTCACGCCCATGGTCATGACCTCGGCCAGCGCGGTCTGGATGGCGTAGCCGGCGCAATTGTGCACGAGCTTAGCCACCGAGCCGGCACCGATGGCGCCGATGTAGCGGGCCTGGTCCGAGAAGCCGTCGAGGAAGTGCTTGTGGGCGTCGAACTGCCTCTTTTCGCCGCCGACCCAGATCGCAAGCTTGCCCGATCGTGCTCCCGTCGGACCGCCCGAGACCGGCGCGTCGAGGAAATCCGCTCCCTTCTCGGCGTAGGCAGCTGCGATCTTGCGCACCATGCTCGGTGCGTTGGTCGATAGATCGAAGACGGCGGCACCTTTCTTCAGGCCGCCGAGAAGCCCGGTCCCGGCATCTGTGGCGACTGCCTCCACCTCCTTCGGCCCGGGGAGCGAGAGGAACACCACGTCGCACTGCTCGGCGAGAGCGCGCGGGCTCTCTGCCCATTCCGCGCCGCCGGCAATGAGATCCTTGGCGGCATCCTTGCGGATGTCATGCACGACCAAGCCATGATTGGACGACTTGAGATACTTCGACAGGTTGGCGGCCATGAAGGCGCCCATCGTGCCGAGGCCGATGAAGCCGACTTTCATTTCGTCACTACTCCTTGTCCGAACCGAACCGGGATCATTTCTTCTCTGCGTCACGGGCCGCGAACACGTCGCGGACGACACCAGCGGCCGACATGGCGACCGGCCAGCCGCCATAGAATGCGAGGTGCGTGATCAGCTCTGTCAGCTCCTCGCGCGTCACGCCGTTGTCGAGGGCACGGCCGGCATGGCCTTTCAACTGCTCAGTCCTGTTCAGGGCAACGAGGGCTGCGCAGGTGATCAGGCTGCGATCGCGCTTGGAGAGCTCCTTGCGCTCCCAAACGTCGCCGAACAACACGTTCTCGGTAAGATCGATCAGCTTCGGCACGGTGTTCCGGACGGCGTCGCGAGAGGGTGAGGGTGGGGTCTTGGCCATGGGGATGGTCTCCGCTTGGTGGTGTCGCATTCGCTCCTGCGCCGCAATGCTAGCGGCGAACGCATCGGTGCCGCCAGTAGGAATGGCGGGCACGGCCAAGTGTCGGCACCTGCGGGGCCTCCGGGCACAGCAGCTTGCATGTGCCGACTTGGGCGGCCTAGGCTTCGGCACCACAACCGGAGGCCGGGATGAACGAGGCAGCATCGGACATCGTCGTCGTTGGCGGCGGCATGGCGGGGATCGTTGCGGGAGCACGAGCGGCCGATCTCGGGCTCTCCGTGACCCTGCTCGAGCGAGGCACGGACGAGCACTACGCCTGCAATGCGCGCTGGTCCGGCGGCGTTCTGCACGTCGCCTATACGGACATCACGTCGCCACCCGAAGCGCTGCGCGCGGTCATCGACCGGAGCACCAAGAGCCAGGCAGACGCCGCCCAGGCTGAGGCGATCGCCGCCAATGCAGGGCGGCTCGTGCAATGGCTCGGCGAGAAGGGTGCCACGTGGGTCGGCACCAAGGTCGATTGGCAGCAGTTCATCCTCGAGCCGATGCGGGCGATGCGGGCCGGTCTCGACTGGCAGGGGCGCGGCCCGGACGTGACGATGGGCCGGCTCGCCGCGCTGATCCGGAAGACTGGCGGCCGTATCGTGCTCGGGGCGAGGGCACGATCGCTGACGATGAGTGGCGATCGCTGCACCGGGGTCCAGGCGGAGATCGGCGGCAAGCGCCAAGTCTACCCGGCGCGCGCCGTCGTGCTCGCCGACGGTGGCTTTCAGGCCAATTTCGAGCGCCTCGGACGCCACATCGCGAGACATCCGGATCGCGTGAAGCAGCGCGGGGCGGCCAACGGCACTGGCGACGGGCTCGAGATGGCCGAGGCGGTGGGTGCGGCAGTGGTCGGCCTCGACAGGTTCTACGGCCACATTCTCTCCCGGGACGCATTCGGCAACGACAACGTGTGGCCATATCCTGAGCTCGACGCACTGGCGACCTCCGGCGTTCTGGTCGGGCGCGACGGGTGCCGGCTCACCGACGAGGGGCTCGGCGGCATCGCCGTCACAAATGCTCTCGCCCGCTCCGAGGATCCGCTGGGCGCAACCATCATCTTCGACGCTGCGATCTGGGAGGGGCCCGGCCGGTCGGCTCGAATACCAGCCAATCCTACGCTGGAGGCGGCCGGTGGCACGGTGCTGAAGGCGCCGACCCTGAACGCGCTGGCACTGCGTGCGGGCTTGCCAGCGGCCGCCCTGACAGCGACGGTGGCCTCCTACAACGCTGCCATCGCCAGCGGCGGGCTCGACCGGCTGCAGCCGCCACGGACATCGGGCCGCTACAAGGCCCTGCCGATCGTCGAGGCGCCGTTCCATGCGATACCGGCATGCGCCGGCATCACCTACACGATGGGTGGCATTCGGGTGGACGGGCAGTCACGGGTCCTCCGGGCAGACGGCCTCGTGATCGAGGGACTCTATGCGGCCGGCTCGAACACCGGCGGGCTGGAGGGCCACGGCGACGTCGCGTACATGGGCGGCCTCGCCAAGGCCGGCATCCAGGGTCTCGTGGCGGCCGAGAGCATCGCGGCAGGCGGGAAGCCCGCTCGACGATAACCAGAAGCGGCAAGGAGAACTCCCATGATCTACATCGTCGAGATGGATTTCCGAAACCCGGCACGCGAGCACGACTGGCACGTCTGGTATCTCAGCCACACGGCCCACCTGGTGCGGACGGTTCCGGGCTTCACCGGGACGCAGCGGTTCCGGTGCATCACACCGTCGGGTTCGCCCTGGCTCGCGATGCACGAGGTGGCCGGCCCGCAGGTGTTCGAGAGCAAGGAGTACCGCTCCGGCGGCGGCCCGACGTCTACGGGCGAGTGGAAGGACCAGCATACGAACTGGCATCGCAACCTTTTCGACGGCACGCGGGAGACACCGAACGTGCTCTTCGACCAGCACCTGCTGATGGCGGAGGGCGACGCCGCGCTGCCGCAAACCTACGAGCCAAAGGCAATCCGGCTGAAAGCGGTGGGCCTGGACAAGACCAGCCAAAGCCGGTCGATCGCCGTGGTGCCGTCGGGCGGTCTCACCGCCAGCATGTTCGACATGCCCGGCGTGAGGATCTTCAAGCCCATCACGCCGAAGATCGGCAAATAGCAAATAGAGCGTCTGTCGGACGGCGATGGCGGCGAGACTGCCGACTCACGCTGCCACGATTACGTTCAGCAATGCCTGGCGCCGCTCCTCGCGGACAACGCGAAGGGCGGCGCCGATGGCCTCGGGCAGAGCCTCGGGCTCGTCGACGCGGCGACCCCAGCCGCCGGACGCCTCCACGACCCGCTCGTAATCGGGCGACGGGGCGAGCGAGGACAGCGGCATGTCGTTCGAGCCGGCGGCGTGACCCGAGGGATAGAGCGCGCGGGTCGACTTCCGCACAGCGTTCCAGACGCCGTTGTTGAAGACGATGGTGAGGATCGGCAGGTCGAGCGCCGCTGCGGTCTGGTGGCTCGCGACCGGATTGGCGAACAGATAGGAGCCGTCGCCGACGCAGGCGACGACGGTGGCGTGCGGCAATGCCAGCTTGGCGCCCAATGCTGCCGGAACTCCCCAACCGAGACCGCCGGCTATCGGGTGGCCGAACCAGGCATTGGCGTGCGTCAGGCGCATGGCGGAGGGATCGGCGCCCAGCTCGCCGAAGACGATGGCGTCGTCGCCGGCACACCGTGAAAGCACCCGGCTCACCCAGGCGTTCGTCATCGGTCGCGGCACGGAGGCAAAGCTGCCCTCGCGCTCCTTGCGGAGAGCGGCGATCTCGGCACCGAGCGTGCGACGACGGGCGGCGAGCCCGCTGCTGCCCTCGATGGCGGCGCCCAGCTGGCGCAAGGTCTCCGGCACGCCGGCACGGATGAACGCTTCGCCGGGGAACGACCGCATCGGAATGCGGTGGAAGGCCGGATCAGGCCCGACATGAACGACCGTGGCGCCATCCGCAAGCCTATGGCGCGCCGGCAGCCACGGAACCATGACGTCCAGCACGAGGACGAAGTCGGCGCGCTCGATCCACGGCGAGGGGTCGAAGCCGGCATGCATGGGATGCTCGGTCGACAGGGCCATGCGCGCCGGCCAGAAGTGGACCACCGGCACGGCACAGGCGTCGGCGAACGTCGCGAGCGAATCGAAGGTCGCGGCGTCGCTGCGGCCGGCAATGACGAGCGGTCGCCTGGCCTTTGCGAGACGGCGCGCGACCTCGCTCAATGCGCCTGGATCAGGAGCGGGTGTGGTTGCCGGCCTCGTCGTCGGCGCCGCCGGCTCCGGGGAGCCCGTCCAGCGCTCGGCGAGTGCCTCGCGCGGCAGGCTCAGGTAGGCCGGCCCCCTCGGCTCGGTCATGGCTGCCGAGATGGCGCGGTCGACGACCGTGGCCACCTGCTCGGGATAGCGCAGCTCGTAGTCGAATTTGACCAGCTCGCGCAGCATGCCGGCCTGATCAAACATCTCCTGGCCCCAGTGGATGGGGAGATCACGGCTGCCGTGCCGGCCCTGCTCGGTCAAGGGCGTGCGGCCTGACATGAACAGCATCGGCACATGGTCGCGGGAGGCATTGACGAGGCCCATCAGGGCATTGGCCGTGCCGACGTTGACGTGCACCATGACGGCTTGCGGCCGCCCGGTCACGAGCCAGTAGCCGTGCGCCATCGCGACTGCCGTCGTCTCATGTGCGATGGGTACGGCCTCCGGCACCGGAATCCCGACCTTGCGAGCTTGAACCAACGCCTCGATGACTGGCGCAAAGTCAGTCCCGGCGTTGGCGAAGAGCCAGTCGATGCCCCGCGCCCGCAGGAGTGAGAGGAAGGCGCCGGCTACGGTTTCCGGCGCGGCGGCGGCGGGGGCGGGCTGCTTGGTGCTCTTGGGCATGATGGCTCGGTCTCATGAGCGGGTGCTGATCGCAGCCTACGGCATTGCGGCGATCGCGCGCCAGCGCTTGCGGACCAGCCGCGGACGGCGCAGCTTGGCAGTCAGCGATCACATCAGCGGGCGGAGGCGCGCATGAGACGAGTGAGGCTTTCCGAGAACTTCCGAGCCGTGTTCTATGCGCCGTTCTACGCGACCCAGGCCCTGGGACACTTCGCGGCGGAAGGTGTCGATGTGGAGCTGGTGGCGTCGCCGGCACCAGCCGCCGCGACGGCAGGCCTCGCCGACGGCAGCCTCGACGTGAGCTGGGGTGGGCCGATGCGCGTCATGAAATCGCGAAACGAGCCCGGCTCACTGCAACTGGTGGCATTCTGCGAGGTGGTGAGGCGCGATCCATTCTATCTCGTCGCGCGACCGGGCACAGAGACCTTCGAGCTCGGTGACCTCGAGCGGTTGAGATTCGCCAGCGTATCCGAGGTGCCGACGCCGTGGCTCTGCCTGCAGCACGATCTGCGCGAGATCGGGGTCGATCCCGCGGGCTTGCGGCGGATCGGCGACCGCAGCATGGGCGACAATCTCGCGGCACTGGCGGCGGGCGCGCTCGATATCGCACAGATGTTCGAGCCATTTGCCGCGCGGGCCGAGCGCGAAGGCATCGGCCGTGTCGTGCATGCGGCGTCAGCGCGTGGCGAGACGTCCTACACGACCTTCCTCGCCACCCGCGACGCTTGCGCACGGCACCGGGACGCGTTCGCAGCGATGACCCGCGCCGTGTCCCGCACGCAAGCATGGCTCGGAAGCCATGGCGCAGACGAGCTGGCCCGGGTAGTGGCACCGTTCTACGCGGACGTCCCTGCAGCCGATCTCGTCGCGGCCCTGCGCCGTTATCAGCGGGCGGAGCTTTGGGCCCGAGACACACGGGTCTCGCCTGTCGGGTTCGAAAGGCTGGGCCAAAGTCTGCGATCGGGTGGCTTCATTGCCGGAATTCCCGCCTACGAAGATTGCGTGCTGAACTTCGGATGACCGCTTTGCGGAAGCCACCTGTCGCGCTTCACTCGGTCGCTTGCCAAGGGGACCCGGTCGACCTTAGGTGACGTTGAACGCGTGGGCCGATCGGCCCGGCGTTTCGGAGGGAGCCGACGCGATGATTCTTCGCTCTCGGGTCAGCGCGGCACTGGCGGTGCTCGCTGGCCTGCTGCCAATTGCGGCCGGAGTGCCGGCGGTTGCCGGACCGGTGCTGCTGCTCGAAGCGGACACGGGCCGGGTGCTCTACGCCGAGGATGCCGACCACCAGTGGTACCCGGCGTCGCTGACAAAGATCATGACGGCTTATCTCGCTTTCGAGGACATCAAAGCTGGACGACTGAAGCTTACGGATAGCGTGACCGTGAGCGAGCTTGCGCTCGCGCAGCCGCCGAGCAAGCTGGGGCTGCCGGTCGGCGCCGAGATCAGCGTCGATGCCGCGCTGCGCGTGCTGATCGTCAAGTCTGCGAACGACGTCGCGGTCATGCTGGCCGAGAAGATGGCCGGCAACGTGGAGGCGTTCGCGGAGCGCATGAATGCGACGGCCCAACGCATCGGCATGAGCAGAACGCGGTTCGTCAATCCCAACGGACTACCGGCGCCGGAGCAGGTGACCACGGCGCGCGACCTCGCGACGCTGTCACGTGCGGCGCTCAAGGACTTTCCCGAGCACCACGACATGTGGACGCTCGCCGAGGTGCGTGTCGGAAACATCCGGCTGCGCTCGCACAACAGGCTCCTCAAGTCCTACCCGGGAGCGGACGGAATCAAGACCGGCTTCATCTGTGATTCCGGTTTCAACGTCGTGGCGAGCGCCAACCGCGATGGTCGGCGCCTCGTGGCCGTGGTGCTGGGCGAGCCTTCGGGCAAGGAGCGCAACGAGCGCGCGGCTGCCCTCCTCGAGCACGGGTTTGCGACGGCCGACTGGAAGGCCATGCTTGGCGCACCAACCCTGGACAAGCTCCCTGTCGATGCCTCGGCCAAGCCGGTCGCGAGTGTTCGTACGACCGTGACGGCGTGGAACTGCAATGGGAGAGCGTCCGGCAGAAAGGTCGCGCGGCGGCCAGCAAAGGGCAAGGCGACGCAGGCGCCGGGCAGGCAGGCCGTCAAGGCCGAGCAGTCGGAGCGAGCGAAAGCGGGCCCTCCGCAGGGGGCCGACGGCGCCGCCGGCGCCAGGAAGCCCACGCCCCGGGCGGCAGCCAAGAAAGAATAAGTCGCCGTCACCCGCAGACCGTCAGACCAGAAGGTCGAGCCTTTGTCCCTCGTAGCGGCAACCACCATGCTTCCGCTGCGGTGCATCCTGTGCCTCGGGACGCCACGGGATGAAGGTCCGAGCGCCCGGCTCGACCAGTATTCCCGGGACCGAGGGGGTTATATCGGCTGAGCGACCGCCTTGAACATCCTGATCGGAAGGTGCCGGGTGAGCCTCGGCGTTCTGTGCCGAGGTCGGGAGTGATCCAACTGCGAGCCAAGCCAGCGCTGCGGCCAGCAGCGCGGATCTGCGATGCCGTGTCATGGATCGGACCTCCGGGCGCCGGGTCCCGCCCGGCCGTGCCAGATTGCCACAATTCGGCGACACCGCGAGACGGAATCGTCGGGGTGCGTCGCCGCCACCCACAAGACCGGCCGCGAACCGCCTCCTGTGGCTGGCGCCATTCTTGCTTTGAGACGGGGCAACATCAAACCATCAACTGCGCACAAGGCTCACGACATGCCTCTCGATTGGCAATCCGACGATGCGACCCCAACTCCGGGTGACGTCACGAACATGGCGGTGGTGCTGGAGGGACGGCACGGTGCCTTCGCGGCCCAGGTCGCCGAATTCTTCTCGACATTTCACGAGCAGCACGGCGACGTCGGGCGCTGCTGGGCATGGGCGGGCGTGGCCGAGACGATTCGTGTCCGTGAGCGGAGCAGATGCACCGGCCGCTAACGATTGCCGGTTAAACGTGACAGCCGGCGCCCGGTAGCATCCGGCTGCCCGATGAAAGCGCTGGGTGTGTCGATGAGCGACGAAGCGGCAGGCACTGCCGGGCCTTGGGCATTGCCCGGTCCGGCCAAAGAGCTGTGGCAGCGGCTCATGAACGTGGTCGGCGGCGACGGCGCGAGGTCGGGCGCGATGACGGGGGCCGTGACGGCGTTCCTCGTCCGCGTCGCGAGTGCCGGGCTTCTTTACCTGTCGCAAATCGCCCTGGCCCGCTGGATGGGAAGCTTCGAGTATGGCGTCTACGTGTTCGTCTGGACCTGGGTGCTGGTGCTGGGCGGGTTCTCGACGCTGGGTCTCTCGACCCTGGTGATCCGGCTCGTTCCGGAACACCGTGAGCGCGGCGAGATGGCACTTCTGCGCGGGCTGCTGCGGTATGGCCGGCTGATCCCGCTCGCTGCCGCGACGCTGTTGACCGTGTTGGCGCTGGCGGTGCTGCAATTCCGCGCCGAGGTGCTGTCCGAGCCGTTTGTGCTGCCCGCCATGATCGCGTTGGCTTGCGTGCCGATGATCGCTCTGACCGACGTTCAAGACGGGATCGGCCGGGCTCGAGGCTGGATGAATGTGGCACTGCTGCCACCCTATGTGCTGCGTCCCCTGCTGGTGCTGGTCGCCATGGTCGCGGCCCACGGGCTCGGGTGGCCGATGACCGCCGTCACGGCCGCCATGGCTGCCGTGATCGGCACCTGGTCGGCGGTCGCCGTGCAGACCCTGCTGCTGGCCCGGCGCCTCGGTGCCGAGGTTCCACCTGGACCGTCTGCCTGTCCCCGGGGGTTCTGGCTGGGCACGTCGATGCCGCTGTTGGCCATCGGGTTCTCGGAGCTGTTGCTACAGAATACGGACGTGCTCGTCGTCTCCCAGTTTCTCGAGCCGGATGATGTCGGCATCTATTTCGCGGCGGCGAAGACGATGAGTCTCGTCATGTTCGTCCACTACGCCGTGGGCAGCGCCATGGCCGGCCGGTTCGCAGCCCTCAATGCCCGTGGCGACCGCACAGGCCTGTTGTCTGCGGTGCGGCAGGCCGTGCAATGGACGTTCTGGCCGTCGCTGGCGGCTGCGCTGGCCATTCTGGCGCTGGGCCAGCCGCTCCTCTGGCTGTTCGGTCCCCAGTTCTCGGCGGGCTATCCGGTGATGCTGGTGCTGGTGATCGGCTTCCTCGGGCGCGCCGCGATGGGACCGTCCGAGCTTCTGCTCAACATGCTCGGCCAACAGCGAGCATCGGCGGCGGCGGCGATCGGCGTGGCATTGCTCAATATCGCTCTGAACCTGGCTCTGGTGCCTGCCTTCGGCTTGATGGGGGCGGCATCGGCGACTGCGCTTTCGCTCGTGATCGGCGCGGGCCTGAATACAGCGATCGCGTGGTGGCGACTCGGCCTGCGGATCGGCATCTGGAGCAACCTTCGGCTGGCGTGATGCATCGCCCGCAGGGCCGTTCGAGCCTGCGGATCGACAAGCCGGGAATTTTGATTTGCTCCAGCAACTGACAGCCTCCACAATGACGGCAGATAAGCTCACCTGCTCATGGGGTTGCGTCATGACCGAGATCCGCCGCCGACTGCTGCTGCTGGCCGCTCCTGCCGTTGCTGCATCAGCTCTGGCCGGGTCGGCTTCCGCCGGCGACCTCGTGACACGGGCGGACGGAACGACCAGGGTCGAGGCCCCCACGACGAAGGTCACCGTGCGGGAGCAGACGGGGGAGACGCGGGTCAAGGTGCGGACGGCGAATGCCCGGGTCGACGTCGATACCGAGCGTGGTCACGTGCGCATTCGCGTGCCGTACTTCAGCGGCGACATCCGCTGGTAGGCACTGTTGCACTCGAGCCGCCTGGACCGGCCCGTGATGTGACGGGCCGCGATCGCGTCGCCGACGTGCCACGCATGTCCGATCATTCGTGTCTCCGGCTGCCGATCGGCTGAATTGCCAGAGCTTGCGACGGGAAGCTTGCGCTCTCTCCGTCACCCGCGTGCTGCAAACCACTTGCCGTCCACCGGCGTTGCAAAATCGCCTCGTCCGCTCACGGCGGGCGGCAGAGCCTGCTGCCCCTCCTGCTGTCGTCCCGTGTGAGGCCAACTCTGTCACACACTGAAACAATCAGGAAATCAGCGCGAAATCCTGAGCACCTACGCTCCGCATCCGTTCCGGGCCAAGGAGGGGACGCGCATGCCCGATTTCACTCTGCTGCTCAGGGCTGTGCTGGCGCTCTGCCTTCTCGGGGCGAGCCTCGCGTCGGCCGATGCGCATGAGGGCCACGATCACGGCAAGCCGCCGTCTCTGGCGCTGCCCGCGGCCCCCCGTGTCGTTGCAGTGACGCCAGATTTCGAGCTCGTCGGCGTCGCGTCGGGAGAGGGTCGTCTCACGGTCTTTCTCCATTCGTTCGCGACGAATGCGCCAATCCAGGGCGCCGGCATGACCATTTCAGCCGGTGATCAATCGGCCGAGGCGAAGCCCGAGGGCGCGGGCGTGTTCAGCGTGGCCCTGCCATGGCTTTCGACCGGAGGTGACGTCGACCTCGTTTTCTCCTTGCGGCTGGCGGACGGCAGCGAGGATCTGCTGACCGGAACCTTGAGGCATGCCGCTGCTCGTCCACCGGCTGCAACGGCACAGAACGCTGAGTCGAATCTCGGTTCTTTCGTCGCACGGGAGGATCTTCTGCTTTCGGGTGGCGCCGGGCTCGCCCTTGGCGTTCTCCTGACGCTACTTCTCGCGGGCGGTCGCTCCTCCTCGAAGACTGCGGTCAAGGCAAATGAGGCGCGACCGCCAGCCGGCGAGCCAAAACCCGAGGGGGATGCGGCCGGGGTGAGGCTCTTGCGCCGCTCCATTGGGGCGCTTGCGCTCGTCGGGGCAACGATTCTACCGACCGATGATGCCCGGGCTGCGGATGCGGCTGTTGCGCTGCCCTCGGTTCCACCGACGACCGCCACCGATCTTCCGCAACGCATGCCCGATGGCACACTGTTCGTGCCCAAGGCGACCCAGCACCTTCTCTCCATCCGCACGATGCTGACAGCGGAAGGCACAGCGCCGATCGCAACCGAGTTGACCGGAACCGTGACTGCCGGGCCGGCGAACTTCGGTCGTGTTCAGCCCGGGCGACCGGGCCGCATCGAGGCGACTCCAGAAGGGCTAGCCTTCGTTGGCAAGCGCGTGGAGAAGGGCGACCTGCTCGCCTACGTGCAGACCTACATCGAGGCCGCCGACCGGGCCAATATCGACAGCCTGATCGCGGAGACCGAGGCACGCATCGAGAAGAACAAGACGATCCTTTCGCGCTACATGGCTTCACCCGGCGCGGTTCCTCAGGTCAGGGTCGACGAGGTGCAGGGCGAGATCGAGGCGCTGAGGCGCAAGCGCGAGGAGCTTCTGCCAAGCGTGCGGCGCCGCGAGCCGGTCACGGCCCCGATCAGCGGTGTGGTCTCGCTGGCGAACGCCACCATCGGCCAGATCGTGGAGGGGCGGGATGTGCTGTTCGAAATCGTCGATCCGTCCGAGCTTTGGGTCGAGGCGCACGGCCACAATCACGAGGGCAACGCGCTGCAAGGCATGACCGCGGCATTTGCGATCGACCCGCACGGGCATCGCCTCCCGCTCGCGCTTGCCGGCCGCGGGCTCGTCCTGCGGCATCAAGCCAGCGTCTCGACGTTCAGGATCCTCGAAGGCCACGACAGCCTCTCGGTCGGCATGCCGGTCAAGGTCGTCATCCAGAGCAGCAGGCGCGTCAGCGGATTCGTGCTGCCGTCGTCGGCCGTGGTGCGTGGTGAGAGCGGACTGCCGACCGTGTGGATCAAGACGGAAGCCGAGCGCTTCGAGGCGCAAGTGGTGAAGACGGCGCAACTCGACGGCCTGTCGGTCGTCGTCACGGCCGGCCTCAGGATCGACAAGCGGGTGGTGGTCGAGGGCGCGACGCTGCTCGATCAAGTTCGCTGAAAGGCTCACCGGGCATGTTCAATTTTCTCGTCACCCGAAGCCTTCGCAATCGGCTCCTCGTGCTGGCGGCAGCGACAATCCTGATCGTCTATGGCGGGTTCGCCATGCGCGCCCTGCCGGTCGATGTGTTTCCGGACCTCAATCGACCCACTGTCACCCTGATGACCGAGGCCCACGGCCTGGCACCGGAGGAGGTCGAGACGCTCGTCACGTTCCCACTCGAGACGGCGATGAACGGCATGCCGGGGGTGACGCGCGTGCGCTCCGTCTCGGGGGTCGGCCTGTCGATCATCTATATCGAGTTCGCCTGGGGCACCGACATCTACCGCAACCGGCAGCAGGTGACCGAGCGGCTCAGCATCGTGCGCGAGCAGCTGCCGCGCGAGGTGGTGCCGCAGATGGGACCGATCACCTCGATCATGGGCGAGATCATGCTGATCGCGCTGTCGAGCGAGTCGGCGAGCGCGATGGAGCTTCGCGAGCATGCCGACTGGGTCTTGCGGCCGCGGCTGCTCACCGTCCCGGGCGTTGCACAGGTGATCCCCATCGGTGGCGAGGTGCGCCAGTATCGCGTGTCGCTCAATCTCGCCCAAATGAGCGCGCTCGACGTGCAACGGTCAGCAATCGAAGGGGCGCTGCGGCAGTTCGGATCCAACACCGCTGGGGGCTTCGTCGACCAGCACGCACGAGAATACCTGATCCGGAACATCGGCCGAACGACGCGTCTGGACGACCTCCGAAACCTTCCCGTCAGCCACCGCAACGGCATCTCGGTGCGCCTCTCACAGGTGGCCGAAGTCGACTACGCGGCCCGGATCAAGCGTGGCGAGGGGGGTCACATGGGGCGGCCGGCCGTCATCCTGTCAGTCCAGAAGCAACCGGCAGGGGATACGTTGCGGCTGACGGAAGACATCGAGGCGGCGCTCACCGACCTGAAGCGCGTGACGCCGAAGGACATCTCCACCGCGGTGCTGTTCCGGCAAGGCGATTTCATCAAGGTCTCGATCGACAACGTTCTCAAGGTTCTTGTCGAAGCCTTGGCCGTGGTCGCGGTCGTCCTGTTCGTGTTCCTCCTCAACTGGCGGACGACACTCATCTCACTGACGGCGATTCCGATCTCCATCCTGGTCACGGTCATCGTGTTCCACGTGCTGGGGCTCACCATCAACACCATGACCCTCGGCGGCCTCGCCATCGCGATCGGCGAGCTGGTGGACGATGCCGTCGTCGACGTCGAGAACGTGCTTCGCCGGCTGCGCGAGAACAAATCGAAGCCCAACCCGGAGCCCGTGCTCGGCGTCATTGCCCGCGCCTCGCAGGAAGTCCGCTCCGGCATAATATACGCGACGGCGATCATCGTTCTGGTCTTCGTGCCGCTGTTTGCCCTTTCCGGCATCGAGGGTCGCCTTTTCGCCCCTCTCGGCGTCGCCTACATCACGTCGATCCTGGCGAGCCTTGTCGTCTCCATCACGGTGACGCCCGTGCTCTGCTATTATCTGTTGAAGTCGCCGAAGGCCGCTGCCGAGCACGACAGCTGGCTCGTTCGGCTGCTCAAGGCCGGAAATCACCGCCTACTCGCGTGGTCGTTCCGAAAGCAGGCGTTCGTGATGACCTCGGCGGTGGTCGCAGTGGCGATTGCCGCGGCCAGTGCCTTCTACCTGCCCCGCGCATTCCTGCCGCCGTTCAATGAAGGGACGCTCACGATCTCGATGCTCTTTCGGCCCGGAATCTCACTGGCCGAATCGCATCGCATCGGTCTCATCGCCGAACGCCTGATCCTGCAGGTGCCGGAGGCCAGATCGGTTGGACGCCGGACGGGACGCGCAGAGCTCGACGAGCATGCCGAAGGCGTACATTCCGCCGAGATCGATGTGGATCTCCACCGATCAGAGAGAGGTAAAGAGGCGATCATTGCGGACATCCGTAAGCGGCTCGCCATGTTGCCGGCCAACGTCAATGTCGGCCAGCCGATATCGCACCGCCTCGATCACATGCTGTCTGGCGTCCGCGCTCAGATCGCGCTCAAGATATTCGGAGACGACCTCGATACACTGCGCGCGCTCGCCGAGCAGGTGCGCACCCGCATGGGCTCGATACCCGGCATTGTCGACCTTCAGATCGAGCGTCAGGTTCGCATCCCTCAGGTCCAGGTCTCGGTGGACTACGACAAGGCCGGCCAGCTCGGTGTAACGCCGGCGCAGATCACCGAGGCGCTGGAGTCGCTGCTCAACGGGCGAGAGGTCTCGCAGATCGTCGACGGCAGCCGCCGCTACGACGTGGTCCTGCGCGTTGCGGATCGCGACCGCACGACGGACGGTCTCTCCAAGCTTCGGATCGAGACCCCGTCGGGACGGGTGCCCCTCTCGCTCTTCGCATCGGTGGTCGAGACGGACGGGCCGAACCAGATTCTTCGCGACAACTCTCGGCGTCGGATCGTCGTCTACGCCAACACCGACGGCTCGGACATGGCGCGCATCGTCTCGGCCGTCCGCCGCGCCGCGGCCGAGACCAGGCTGCCCGCGGGATACTTCACGTTGCTGGAAGGCACGTTCCAGGCGCAGGAGGAGGCATCGCGCCTCATTGCTCTCCTTTCGCTGGTCTCCCTTTCGGCGATCTTCATCGTCCTCTACAGCCGTTACAAGTCCGCCATTCTCGGCCTCATCATCATGGGCAATGTGCCGCTTGCGCTGATCGGGAGCGTCGCGGCGCTATGGCTGGCGGACCAACCGCTGTCGGTGGCAACGATGATCGGCTTCATCACGCTGGCCGGCATCAGCGCGCGTAACGGCATCCTGAAGGTCAGCCACTACATCAACCTGGCGCTGCTCGAAGGCGAGCGGTTCGGAACGGACATGATCATTCGAGGGAGCCTCGAGCGGTTGACGCCCGTGCTCATGACGGCGCTGTCGGCCGGCCTCGCTCTGGTGCCGCTGATGATCGGCGCCGACCAGCCGGGCAAAGAGATACTGCATCCAGTGGCAATCACGATTTTCGGAGGGCTGATCAGCTCGACATTGCTGGACACTTTCCTGACCCCCGTACTTTTCCTCAGATACGGAGAGCCCGCCATCGAACGACTGCGCTCGGATCGCGACGAGGCACAACTCGGAGAAGCGTCAGCGCAGGCCTATTGAAACCTCGGAAGTCAACAACCAAGGGAACCGTGGCAATGATCAAGTACCTGATGCTCGCGGCGGCACTGGCCTTCGCAACGCCCGCGCTGGCCCATACGGACAGCAAGTTCACGAAAGGCCCCAACGGTGGCCACATCGTCGATGCCGGCGGAGGCACACAACATCTCGAGATGGTGGCAACGGGAGGCGAGCTGATCCTCTACGTCACCGATGCCGACGAGAAGCCGGTCGATACGGCGGGAGGCAACGCCGAAGCTCAGGTGCTCGTAGCGGGCAAGACCCACAAGGTTGCGCTCACTCCTGCTGGTGGCCATATCATGAAGGGCAAGGGTGACTTCGGCGCAAAGAAGGGAATGCGGGTCATCCTCAAGACCAGCAATGTCGGCGGTGCCAGCCATCAGGTCAGGCTGACGCCCCTCAACTGACGGCCAGCCGCTCATGCCGAGGAAAGACTTGAAGCAGGCCTCGGACAGTCACGTGGGTGAGGGCGCGGAGGAATTGGCGCCCGAAGCCCGCATTGTCATTTGCGACGACGATAGCGATCTACGGCATCTGCTCGGCGAGTTCCTCGTCGAGCACAGGTTCGCCGTCGTCGGCGTCGGCAGTGGCCGTGAGCTCGATCGGCTGATGCGATCCGGTGCACAGCTCGATCTCATCATTCTCGACATCATGCTTCCCGGCCAGAGCGGAATCGAGATCTGCCGCAACCTCAGGGAGCAATCGAATCTCCCGATCCTGATGCTCACCGCTCGTGGCGACGAGACGGACCGGATCGTCGGTCTCGAGATCGGCGCCGACGACTATGTGAGCAAACCGTTCAGCCCGAACGAGCTTCTCGCTCGCATCAAGGCCCTTCTGCGCCGGTCTCGGATCTCGGGAGGTGCCGGGATGGTCGGGCGCAAGCGCAGCTACGAGTTCGAGGGCTGGCGCCTCGACCTTCTGAGACGGGAGTTGCGCAACCCGAGGGGCGTTATCGTGGATTTGTCGGCGGGCGAATACGATCTGCTCGTCGCTTTCCTCGAGATGCCTCAACGCGTCCTTTCCCGGGATCAGCTTCTCGATGCGGCGCGAAGCACCGATGCGACCAATCTCGACCGCAGCATCGATGTTCAGGTCAGTCGGCTTCGCAGAAAGATCGACACCGGCGCGGAAGGCGAGAGCTTCATCAAAACGGTGCGCGGCGCCGGCTACATGCTCGTTGCTGCAGTCAGAAGCTCATGACCTGGCTCACTGACACCATTGCCGGCCGAACGATCATCGTTCTGGTCGTGGGCTTGGGCTCTATCCTCGCCGTTGCCCAATACCTGTACCAACGCGGCATCGAGCGCGAGGTATCGATCCGCAACACTGAGGCAGTGGTCGAGCGTCTGCTCGTGCTTACCGATACGATCATGGCGATCGAGCCGGACCGGAGAGACGATGCCGCGCACAGTCTATCAGGCGGACTGATCGAGCTGCATTGGGGGCGCGAGCCACTTGCAACGGCGGGCGGACAACTGGACGCGGTCGCCAAGAGGCTGCATGCAGGGTTGATCTCGAGGATGCCGCGGCTGGGCGACAAAGGGCTCGTCATCGGCAGCACCCAGCCGGTGAACGAGGAGCACTTGCCCGCCAAGTCCCTCGATGCGCGGCACACGACACTTCTGTCCATCCCGCTCACAGACGGCTCATGGCTCAACGTGACGCTGGCAAAGGTCGAATCTGCCCGTGCCGCGACCCCGAGCTTGTTTCTGTCCGCGCTGCTGGCCGGGCTCGGCGTAGTGGTCGTGTCGATCCTCATGAGCTATTGGCTGAGCTTGCCGCTTCGCGGCCTTGCGGAGAACGCGCGCCGGCTGTTCGCCACATCCGAAAGCGGTCCGATTCCCGAATCCGGAACGCGTGAGGTCCGGATGCTGGCGGCAGCCATCAACGAGCTTCAGGATCGCATTCGAAAGCTGATCGACGAGCGCACGCAGATGCTGGCTGCGGTCAGTCACGATCTGCGGACCCCTCTCACACGTCTCCGGCTGCGGGTAGCCTCGATGCCGGATCGCCAGGCAAGACGGAAAGCGGAAGTCGATCTCGACGAGATGGAGGCGATGATCGAAGCGATCTTGTCGTTCCTTCGCGACGATCTCTCGAACGAGGCCGTCGAGCACGTCGACATCATGGCGATCCTCGAAACGCTCGAGGCGGAGGCCACCGACGCCGGGCGGCGGGTGGCCATCGACGGTCCCCGCCATATCGTGGTTCGGGGTCGGCATCTGGCACTGAAGCGCGCACTCGACAACCTTGTCCAGAATGCATTGAAGTACGGAGATGCAGCCAGTGTGCGCGTCTCGCAGGCGGACGCCCTGGTGGCAATCGTCATCGAGGACGAGGGTCCTGGGCTGCCGCTGGACCAGTTGGAGCAGGTGTTCGAACCGTTCGTCAGGGGAGAGCCGTCACGGGCACGCGCGACGGGTGGTCACGGGCTCGGCCTCACAGTCGCCCGCTCCATTCTCCGGTCGCATGGCGGTGACGTGACCCTTGAAAACGGGCGGTCGAAGGGCCTGGTCGCCCGGGTCGAGCTGCCGGCGCCGCCGCCATCATGAGCAAGCCAGAAGGATAGGTACCGATCATGAGAGAGAAGCTCAGTCTCATCGCCGTCCTCGCGGTCGTTGGCAGTGCCGCGGGGCTCGCCCACGGACCGTCCGGGCACCACAGTCATTCGGGTGGCCAGCAGGGGGCGCGAGACGGATTGGCTTACGGCCAGCCAGGCGATCCGCAGCGCGCGGCACGCCAGATCATCGTCACGATGAAGGAGGCTGACGGCAAGATGCTGTTCGAGCCCGCAAGAATCGAGGTGGGCAAGGGCGAGCAGATCCGATTCCGCCTCCGAAACGACGGCGCGCTCGATCACGAGTTCCTGCTCGGGACGCCGCAGGAGATCGCCGAGCATGCCGACATGATGAAGGCGATGCCCGACATGAAGCACGATGACCCGAACTCGAAGCAGGTCGCGGCTAAGACCTCGGGCGATTTGCTGTGGCATTTCACCAACGTGGGCGAGTTCGATTTCGCGTGCCTGATCCCCGGTCACCGCGAGGCCGGCATGAGCGGCAAGATCATCGTGAAGTGATCTCGGATGCGTGTGGCAACGCCAGCGGCAGGCGCCCGGCGCCTGCCGCTACCGCAAGCCAATCATGACCGCGATCAGCGTGAGATCGGCCGGTTGCCGACCCTCGACGATTGCCGTGGGAGACTTGGATAACCTCAATCGATGTCCTCGACCGATGCAGGGCCGCTGCCCTTTATCCTCTGCGCGAGCGCCGCCTCGATGAACGGGTCGAGATCGCCGTTGAGCACGCCGGCCGTATCGCTCGTCTCGACGCCGGTGCGCAGGTCCTTCACCATCTGATAGGGCTGCAACACATATGACCGGATCTGGTGGCCCCAGCCGATGTCGGTCTTCAGCGCCTGGTCCGCCAGCGCCTTCTCCTCCCGCTTCTTCAGCTCCATCTCGTAGAGACGGGCTTTCAGGCGCTTCATGGCGATGTCGCGGTTCTGGTGCTGCGACCGCTGCTCCTGGGCGAAGATGATGATGTTGGTCGGCTTGTGGACCAGGCGGACGGCCGACTCCGTTCGATTGACCGACTGACCGCCCGCTCCCTGGGACCGCGTGTACGAGATGTCGAGGTCGGCGGGGTTGATCTCGATCTCGATGGTGTCGTCGACCACGGGATAGACGGTGACGCTGGCGAACGACGTCTGGCGGCGGGCGTTGGCATCGAAGGGAGAAATCCGCACGAGCCGATGGACACCGGCCTCGGTTTTCAGCCAGCCGTAGGCGTTCTCGCCCTTCACCTCGATCGTGGCGCTCTTGATGCCGGCCTCGTCGCCCTCACCGATTTCGGTGACGACGACCTTGTAGCCCCGCCCTTCCGCCCATCGCGTGTACATGCGCAGCAGCATCTGGGCCCAGTCCTGGCTCTCAGTGCCGCCGGCACCCGCGTGCACCTCGAGGTAGGCGTCCATGCCGTCGGCCTCGCCCGACAGCAGCGCTTCCACCTCGCGCCGATGGGCCTCCCTGACCAGCCGCTGCAGGCCCGACTCGCCCTCGGCGATGGTCGCTGCGTCGTCCTCGGCCTCGCCGAGCTCCAACAGGGTCACACCGTCGTCGAGATCGCGCTCGAGCTGCTTATAGCCCGTTACGGCACGCTCGAGCGCTTGGCGCTGGCGCATGACCTTCTGGGCGCGGGCCGGATTCGACCACAGGCTCGGGTCCTCGCTCTCACGGTTCAGCGCCTCGAGGCGCGTCTCGGCGGTCTCCCAGTCAAAGGGACCTCCTTAGCAGCGCCAGCGACTCTCTGATGTCGCTGACGAGCTGCTGATGCTCGGCCCGCATGGCTACGTCCTTCCTGACGGGTGATGCTCACATGTTCCGGAAACGCGGATATAGGCTGATGCGATGCAACCGGCAATCGCGACGGCACTCTTCGGGCCGATGTCAGTGCTCATGGCGGCCAACCGCGTCGCCCGCCCGACATGGCACCCTAAAAGCGCCCTCCGAAGCCGGGGCCCCGGACCAGGGCCCGCTCGGCCTCGGCGGCCGTTGCCGAGCTCTGCTCGCCCGAGTTGAAGCCGATAACAGAATACTGATCGTCCGGCTCCTCGTTGGGCTTGAACGCCTCGAGGATGGTATCGGCATCCTCGGGCGAGGACCTCAGTCCCGTCTTGGCATTGACACGGACGAGCTTGACACCCGGCGGGATACGGAATGGCACTGGTTTCTTGTCGGCCAAGGCCAGCTTCATGAAGCTGGCGAAGATCGGGGCCGCGACCTGACCGCCCGTCGCCGCCTTGCCCATCGGGGTCGGCGTATCGTAGCCGACGAACACGCCCACCGCCAGATCCGGCGTATAGCCGACGAACCAGACATCCTTGGAATCGTTCGAGGTCCCAGTCTTGCCGGCGAATGGCACGTTGGGCACCATCTTCTTGACGATGGTCGCGGTGCCTCGCTGCACGACTCCCTCAAGGATGGAGGTCATCTGGTAGGCGGTATGCGGGTCGATGATCTGAGTGCGCTCGTCGGTCAGCTCCGGCTCCTGCTGCCCGCCCCAGCGCTCGGACTTGCAGCCCGGACACTGGCGGTTGTCGTGCTTCCAGACCGACTTGCCCCAGCGGTCCTGGATGCGATCCACCAGCGTCGGCGTGATCTTCCTGCCGCCATTGGCCAGCATCGCATAGCCGCCGACCATCCGCAGCAGCGTCGTCTCGCCGGCACCGAGCACCATTGCCGGCAGCGGTGCCAGGTCGTCGTAAATCCCGAAACGCCGCGCGTACTCGACGATGACCGGCATGCCCATGTCCTGGCCGAGGCGCGCGGTCATCTGGTTGCGCGACTTCTCGATGCCGACGCGGAGCGTCGCCGGGCCCAGCGACTGGGACTTGTTATAGTTCTCCGGACGCCACGCCTCCTTGCCCGGGCCCTGCTCGATCTCGATGGGCGCATCCAGCACGATCGAGGTCGGCTTGTAGCCGTTGTCGATGGCCGTGGCGTACACGATCGGCTTGAAGGTGGAGCCCGGCTGGCGCTTGGCTTGGGCGGCGCGGTCGAACTGGCTCATGGCGAACGAGAAGCCACCAACGATGGCGAGAACGCGCCCCGTATGCGGGTCCATCGCTACGATGCCGCCGCCGACCTCCGGGATCTGCATCAGCGACCAAACTCCGGTCGGCTTCCCGGGCTCCTTCGGCGCGACCCAGACGACGTCACCAGGGCCGACCACGTCGGCAGGCGCCCTGGGTGCCGGACCCTTCGGCGACTCCGGCTTCGGGCCATGCTTGCCCGCCCACCTCATCTCGTCGAAGCCGATCTCGACCGCCTGGCGCTGCTCCTCGAGCTTGCCGTCCGGGCGCTTCGGCGGACGAAGGCCGACCACGATCTTGGCCTTTTGCACCTCGAGCACGACGCCGAGGCGCCACGGCGCCAAGTCGGTCGGCACATCAAGGCCCCCGAGCGTAGCACCCCAGTCGCCGGCCAGCTCGATCCTCTGGACCGGGCCGCGCCAGCCCTGCGTCCGGTCGAAGGAGACCAGCCCGTCGATGAGCACGCGCCGGGCATGCTGCTGCAGCTTCGGATCGAGTGTCGTGCGCACCGATAGACCACCGGTCAACAGCTTGTCCTCGCCGAACTTGCCGACGAGCCAGCGGCGGACCTCCTCGGCGAAGTAGTCGGCGGCGAAGATCTGGGTGCCGAACGGGCGTATGTTGACTTTCAGAGGCTTCGCTTTGGCCTCCTTCGCCGCTTCGGGGGTGGCGTGACCGTTCGCCACCATCTGGTCGATGATCCAGTTGCGGCGCTCGATGGCTGCCGCCGTCTTCCGGTAGGGGTGATAGTTGTTCGGTCCCTTGGGAAGCGCGGCAAGGTAGGCAGCCTCCTCGAGGGTGAGCTCGTCGAGCTCCTTGTCGAAGTAGTTCAGCGCCGCCGCGGCGATGCCATAGGAGCCGATCCCGAAATAGATCTCGTTCAGGTACAGCTCGAGGATCTTGGCCTTGGAATAGGTTTGCTCAATGCGGATCGCGAGGATGGCCTCGCGCAGCTTGCGATCAAAAGTGCGCTCGCTCGACAACAGGAAATTCTTGGCGACCTGCTGTGTGATGGTCGAGGCGCCCTGAATGCTGCCCTTGCCCTTCATCTTGGCTTCGACGAACTTCACGGCCGCACGCCCAATGCCCGTGAAGTCGAGGCCGTTGTGCTCGTAGAAGCGGCGATCCTCGGCGGACAGGAAGCAGTTGATCAGCAACTCCGGAACCGTGCCGATCGGCACGAATATCCGCCGCTCGCGCGCGTACTCGGCGATCAGCGCGCCATCGTGGGCGTGGATGCGCGTCATCACGGGCGGCTCGTAGCGAGCCAGACTATCGGAGCTGGGCAGGTCTTTCGACGCCTTCCACAGGAGGTAGCCGGCAACCGCAGCGCCACCGACGAACAGGAACACCATCGAAGCAAAGCCGAAGCCCAGGAAACTGAGGATCCAACTCCGGCGGCGGCGGCGCTTCGGGCGAGGCGGAGCCGGAGGTGGCAGGATGGGCTGCGGTCTCATCTCGGCTCGATCCGTTCCGGTTACAAGTGCAGGCCGTTCCGACGCACGGGCGCTCGGCGTCAAGCGCAACGCCGGTCATCAGCGACGGGCCCGGCGAGCCGCCACAGCCCGCGACCACGCTCTCACCAGAGCGCCACCGACCACGGGGCTGACTTGCCCTCTCTCGCCCCCGATGGCAAGTGTCGTGCGAAGCACATCAGCAAGAATAACAGTTTAGCGGCAATTGTGACGGCACGCTGGCAAGGCCAGGCCGGTGAACGACAGCACAGAAATCATCGCTTGCCGGCGGTACGCGTATGAAAATGGGCATCCACGGCTGCAGCAATCGCCTGGGCGACCTTGCCCTGCCAAGCGCTGGTTGCCATCAGCCGCTCGTCGTCTGCATTGCTCATGTAGCCGAGCTCGATCAGAACGGCGGGCGAGCCCGCCTGCCGCAGCACCTTGAACGGCCCTGACCGCGCCGGCTCCCGGGCCACGGCGATGCGAGGCCGCAGCTCCGCGAGCAGATGACGGCGAAAGTCTTGCGAGTAGGTGGCCGATTCGCGCCGGAGCAGATCGATGAGGATGGCCCGAACCTGATCGTCGCCAGACCCAGTCAAGGGGAGGCCCGCGAGGAGATCCACAGCGTTCTCTTTCTCGGCCATGCGACGCGCCAAGTCGTCGCTCGCCTGCTCGGCCAACGTGTAGACCGTTGCGCCCCGCACGCTTCGGGCGAGCTCTTTCGAGGGCAGCGAATCGGCATGCAGCGACAGGAAGAGGTCGGCATGGTGAGCCTGCGAGATGCGCAACCGCTCGTCCAAAGAAACGAAGACGTCGGTCGTGCGCGTCATTACGACCTCGTATCGGCGCGTGGCGGACAGCACACGCTCGACATGCCGCGCGACGTCCAACACGATATGCTTCTCGATCGCAGCCGCTCCTTCGGCTCCCGGGTCGATCCCGCCATGACCGGCATCGACCACGACGACCGGACGTCGCCCAGCTCGGCCCTGGGGAATGCCCATGGCAGGAGTTGCTGGAACGGGCTCGGCAGCGACCGAGCGTGCCGCTGCCTCGGCCAGCTGCCAGGCCGCCACGTCCGCGGCGGTGGCCGGAGCGAGATCGATCTCCAGGCGGAATCGCCCGGTGGACAGGGGTCCCACGACCTCGGCGCGGACAATGCGAACGGTACCCATCGTGTCGAGGACGATGCGCGATCGGCCGGCCTCGATCAGTCCGAAGCGGTAGCGACTGATGAGGCCACCGGCCGACTGACCCGTGCCAGTCGGCAACCGGAACTCGACCTCGGGCAGATCCACGATGACCCGCGACGGATCGGCCAGACTGCGGGCCTCGATCGCCACCGGGGCGGCAACGTCGAAGGCCAGCCGGGTCCGCCGGTCGTCGCCCGAAACCTCAGCAGCGAGCACCGTCGCAAGCGTCGGTGCCGCCTGGGCACCGGCAGGGCTTCGCGGGGCTGCGGCCGTCGGCCGGGCGCCGGGCGCCTCGCGCCCCCTCGGGGGCCGGGCGGGACCCGTCCGGGGCGGCGAGGCCGGAGACACCTCGAGCGTTCCGCCCCAAGGACCCGGCGTTGTTTCACGTCCCGCTTGGCCGTGGGCGGCCGAGGCGGCCAGCCCAACCGCGATGGCAGCGGCCAGCATGAGGCGGGCAGCCCTGTGGGCGCTTGCCGTCACCTCTGTCGTCCCTCCCCGTTCCAGCGCCGGCCGATCAGATCAATCGCCTCGGCGCGTTAACCGAAACTTTGCCGAATCGGCTGCTCCATGGGATCCGAAGGGTCTGCCCGAATGCGAGGCATTCTATGAGCTTGCCTTAACTGCGTGCGGCCCCTAAACTTAATACTGCGTCACGTCGCGCTCGTCTGCCGCCCTGTCCGACCTGGGCAAAGTTTCCGGTCCTGCAAGGGCGTCCCTGCCACATTCTCGTGCTAGGCGGTCGGCAGCAGAGGCTGACAGGCGTTCGATGCGATGCATCCGTGTTGGCGCCCCAGACGGCGCGGGGTCCGAAGGGATACCCGGCGTGCCCGACCTCTATATTGCGGTTGATGCCGTATCGGAGTCGGGAGCGGCTGGAGCGGTCGCACAACGAATTCGTCGTGCCGAGGTGACGGCGTCCCGTTCGGGACAGCGGGGCCTTCGGCAAACGTCGAGGGCCGGGCGCTGACCGCGCACATCCTGCGGCGTGATCATTCACTCGAGGGGTCGGGTAGCCGCACAGCGGCGTGCCCCTCGTCGGACCTACTGGCCCGAGCTAGCAAGGACCCATGACCAACCGGAGCCACAGACAGCGCGCGGAGGCCTGGTCGCACAACCCGGCCAACCGTGCATCGGCCAAGCTGCATTGCCCGTGCGGCCCGCTGCCGATGACGGACGGCTCGCTACCGTCGGCTGTGCTGCTCCATCCCGTATCAACCTATGCACATCGAGGCGCTGCGACAGGCGCGCCGCGGGCAGTCGGCTCCCGCGCCGACGCCCGCGGGGCGCCGCGACGCCGCGCCGGGAAAAAAGGCCAATGGAAAAGAACAAGATGCTTATCGATGCCACCCACCCGGAGGAGACCCGGGTGGTGGCAGTCAGGAACGGGCGGGTAGAGGATTTCGATTTCGAATCCGCCGCGCGCAAGCTGCTGCGAGGCAACATCTACCTGGCGAAGGTGACCCGGGTCGAGCCATCACTGCAGGCCGCGTTCATCGACTACGGCGGCAACCGTCACGGCTTCCTCGCCTTCAACGAGATCCACCCGGACTACTACCAGATCCCGGTCGCCGACAGAGAGGCGCTGAAGCAAGAAGAGGCGGAGGCCGAAGCGCAGGCCGAGGCCGAAATCGACGAGCGGGCCCACTCGCGCGGACCGCGCCGGCGTCGGCGCCGTGGCGAACGGCCGGGCACGGGTTTCCAGCCCAGCACCGGCGCCTCGCGCGACAGCGACGAGGGCGAAATCCCGGATGCCCATCAGCCGGGCGAAGCCGCTGGCGTGGAGACGCAGGTCGGGCACGGCCTGTCCGAGGAGCACGAGCCCGGCACCGCCAGTGCCCTGCGCCACGACTATTCGCCAGACGACGTTCGCCATGAAGACCACCACGACGCGGCGAGCGCGGCGGAGCCTGCCACCGACACCCCACGTGAGGCATCAGACGTCACCGGCTCGTCTGCCGTCGAGACGATCGAGCCGGCACAGGAGATGCCCGAGACCCGCTCTTCCGAGGACGAGCGGCCGGATGACGGCGCCGAGGCGCGCACCGTCGCCGAGCACGCGCGCCACACTCATAATGGCACCACCGACGCTGATGACGAGGCCGCCGACGAAAACGGCAATGGCGTCAGCGAGGAGGACCAGGTCGAGCAGGTCGCCACCGAGGACGACGCACTCGAGGAGGTGCCCGAGAGGCCGCGGCGGCGCGCGCGCCAGTACAAGATCCAGGAGGTGATCAAGCGCCGCCAGATCATGCTGGTGCAGGTTGTGAAGGAGGAGCGCGGCAACAAGGGCGCAGCTCTCACGACCTACATCTCACTGGCCGGACGCTATACCGTCCTGATGCCGAACACGGCGCGCGGCGGCGGGATCTCGCGCAAGATCACGCAGCCGCAGGACCGGAAGCGGCTCAAGGCCATCGCCGACGAGCTCGACGTCCCGGAGGGCATGGGCCTCATCATCCGGACTGCCGGCGCCGCGCGCACCAAGCAGGAGATCAAGAGAGACTACGAGTACCTGCTGCGCCTGTGGGAGAGCGTCCGCGAGGTGACTCTCTCTTCGACCGCGCCCTGCCTCGTCTACGAGGAAGGCAACATCATCAAGCGGGCGATCCGCGACCTCTATTCGAAGGACTTCGACCAGATCGTGGTGGCCGGCGAGGCAGCCCACCGCGAGGCGCAGGACTTCATGGAGATGCTGATGCCGGGCAGCGGCGGGCACGTGGCGAGCTATCGCGAGCCCGAGCCACTGTTCGCCCGCTACGGCGTCGAGCGGCAGCTCAACGCCCTGTTCAGCCCCTACGTCACGCTGCGGTCGGGCGGCTACATCGTCATCAACCAGACCGAGGCGCTGGTCTCGGTGGACGTCAACTCCGGCAAGTCGACACGTGAATTCTCGATCGAGGAGACGGCCCTCAACACCAACCTCGAGGCGGCGGAGGAGATCGCCCGGCAGCTCAAGCTGCGCGATCTCGCGGGCCTGATCGTCGTCGACTTCATCGACATGGAGGAGAAGCGCAACAACCGATCGGTCGAGCGACGGTTGAAGGACGCACTGCGACATGACCGAGCCCGCATCCAGGTTGGGCGAATCTCGCATTTCGGCCTGCTCGAGATGTCGCGCCAGCGGCTCAGGGCCGGCGTGCTCGAGGGATCGACGTCGCAGTGCCCCCACTGCCAGGGCACGGGCATCATCCGCTCCATCGAGTCCGTAGCGCTCGCCGTGTTGAGAGGGCTCGAGGACCATCTCCTCAAGCAGCCGACGTCGCTCGTCGCCAGCACCACGGCAGAAGTGGCGCTCTACATCCTCAATCACAAGCGGGCGTTCATCGTCGACATGGAGCGGCGCCACGGCGTCGTCATCCGGGTCGAGGCGAGCGATCGCATGCAGGGAGCGAACTACGCCATCGAGCGGTTTGCCACGCCCGTCGCGCAGGCCAAGACCGCCCGACCAGCCGTCAGCATGGAATGGGGCTTCGACCGGGACGAGGACGTCGAGGAAGCCGAGGTCGAGGCGGAGAGCGAGGACACCGAGACGGTCGATGCTGCCGTCGAGGAAACGCCGAAGAGCAGCGACGACGAGCGAAGAGGCCGCCGCCGCCGCCGGCGCCGCGGCCGCCGGGATCGCGAAAGCGCCACAGGTGCACCGCGTGTTGCTGATCAGAGCGCGAACGGCTCGGCCGTGCTGCGTGCCGAAAACGACGACGAAGCCGATGAGGAGCCGGAAGCGCCCGAGCTGATCGGGCCGGGCTCCGTGCAGTCCGAGGAGGACGGCGCCGAGGTGGACAGCGCCGAGGTGGACGCCGACGAGCGGGCGGATGGCGAAAGCACCGAGCGGGCCACCGACGACAGCGAAGGCGAGAAGCGCCGCCGTGGACGCCGGCGGGGACGGCGCGGCGGCCGCTCACGCAGGCGCGAGGGCCAGGACGGCCAGCCGGAGGCCGTCGCGAGCCTCGATGATGCCGACCGCCACGAATGGGGCATCGCCGAGACCGCGCGGCCCGGTGCGGAGCAGCCGTCGTTCGATGCCGGCGGCCCTGGGCTGTCGCGGCCGCTCGGGCTAGTGGGATCGGCCGCTGCCGAGGAGGTCAGCCCGCACCTCGAAAAGGCACCTCGGCCGGCGATCGTCGAGACGATCGAGTCTGGCGCGGAGCCGGCCTTCTCAGCCTCCGACGAGGCGGTACGGCTGGCCATGCGGCTCGCTGCGGGCGACCAGGCCGGGGCGGTAGCTGCCCCCGTTCCGCCCGAGGTGCCGATGGCTTCGACTGCCCCGCCAGCACCGGTACCGACCCCGGCGCCCGAGCCGACGGCGGCGCCTGAGCCGACGGCGGTCGCGGCACCCGTGATAGCGCCCATCGCTGCGCCGATTCCTGCCCCAGTGCGAGCCCCGGCTCCGCCCGTCTGGGTGCCGGAGATCACGTTCCGCGAGCCGGCCGAGCTTCCGGCACCGCGGTTGGAGGATGTCCCTGCTGCCAATGGGGCAACGTCTGCGGAGGCTTCGGTGCCTGCGATGGCAGATGCCCACGCGCAGTCGGCTGACCAGGGATCGGAGCCGATTGCGCCTCCGCCGCCAGCGGCCGAGGAGCCGCCGCGGCCATCCCGTCGGGGATGGTGGCAGCGACGTTTCGGCGGCGACGCGTAGAGCCTCGCGAGGCTTCATCGTTCGACATGAGAACGGGCCCGCGAGGGCCCGTTCGTTTTGCTCACGTCGCAATCCCGGGCCGCCCACACCGATGCCGGGAGGTCAAGGCTCTTCTATTCATCGAGCAGGAACAGCGAGATCTGCGGAAAGGCGATCATGAGCGCCACGATCAGCAGCTCCATGATCACGAACGGCAGGCAGCCCTTGAACACCTCGCCCAGGGGCACATCGGGATTCATGCTCTTGACCACGAAGGCGTTGAGCCCGACGGGCGGCGTGATGGCCCCGATCTCGACCATCTTCGTCACCAGCAGGCCGAACAGGACCGGGTTGAAACCGATCTTCTGGACGATCGGGTAGACGATCGGCATCGTGATCAGGATCATCGAGAGCCCGTCCACGAAGCACCCCAGAATCAGATAGGGGATAAGAATCAGCAGGATCATCGCCGTCTGCGAGAGGTTCAGCTCACCTGCGACCGCTGCCAGCTTCGACGGGAACTGGGTTGTCGAAAGGCCGAGGCTGAACAGGCCGGCGCCGATGACCAGCGCGAAGATGGAGCACGTCGCCGTGCCCGTCTCCTTCAGACCCGAGAAGACGTTCTGCCACCTATTGGGTCGCCGCATCACCGCGATCAACGAGAAGAAGGCGCCCATGGCCGCAGCCTCGGTCGGGGTCGCAATGCCGAGGTAGATGGTGCCCATCACGGCTGCAAAGAGGACCAGCAGCTCCCAGGTTTTCCAGAGCGCCTCGAGCTTCTCCTTCATGGTGGGCGGCGCCTTGCCCACCTGCGACGGGGCGAGCTCGGGCTTCAGCTTCACCCAGATGTAGATGCCGACGATGTAGATGAGCGCCGTCATGACGCCCGGCACGAACGCCGACACGAACAGCTTGACGAGCGATACATCGGTCATGATCGAGTAGACGACGAGAACGCCGCTTGGCGGGATCAGGACGCCGAGCGTGCCGCCGGCTGCGACGCAGCCGGCCGCGAGGCGCGGCATGTAGCCCTGGCGCAGCATCTCAGGCATCGCGACGCGGGACATCGTCGATGCCGTCGCGACGCTCGATCCGCAGATGGTCGAGAAGGCAGCGCACCCGAACACGGTCGCCGCAGCGAGCCCGCCCGGAATGCGGCCCAGCCATTTCTGGCCAGCCTCGAATGCGCTTTGAGAGAGTCCTGCAGCAAAGGCCATGTGACCCATGAACAGGAACAGGGGCAGCACCACATAGGCGAAGTTCGCCGTCGCGCTATAGGCGAAAGTCGAGAGCAGATATTCGACCGCCGGCCATGGCCGCGCCATCATCAGACCGACGATCCCGGAGCCCGCCAGCGCAAACGCGATGGGGATGCGCAAGATCAGCAGCAGCAGCAGCAGGCCCATGATCGAGAGGCCCGGCACAAATTCCTGGAACGTCATTCGTGGCTCCCGGGAGATTCGCCCTCGACGGCGACACGCGGTGCGCCCATGAGATAGCGGAGGATGTCACAGAGGAACTGCACGGCGAGCAGCCATAGTCCGATGGCCAGGATGAAGCGGGCAGGCCAGATCGGGAATGGGATGATGCCGAATCCGGCCTCGCCACGCTCGTATGCCGAATAGGCCTGCTTGGTGCTGAGCCAGGCGAGCACACCCACCAGCACGAGACTGAAGGCATAGCCGAGGTGCTCGACCAGCAATTGCAGGCCTTGCGGCAGATGCCGGCTCGCGATGTCGATGGCGTAGTTCTGCCGGTTCTGCTGGGCCGCCGCCAGCCCGAGGAACACGAGCACGACGAGCAGCAACTCGCTGATCTCGGTGCTCATGTGGAGGGGTGCGCTGAAGATGGCCCGACCAGCCACGTCGAGCACGACGACAAGGGTGATTAACAGCGTGGCGAAGCCGCTCAAGATGCCTAGGCGCGAGAGCAGCCGCTCCACAGCCTCGATAAGCTGCAGCATCGGGGGTCTACCTGATGGGATTGGATGAGCCGGACGAGCCGGAAATTCCACCGCGAGTCCCCTGCCCGGTGGACAGAGGGCTCTCGCGGTCATCAGTGCATCAAGCCTTGCCGCACTTCTTCTGGTAGCGCTCGAAGCCAGGGACGTAGGTGCTGTCCTTCTCGTACTTCCGGATATAGCCGATGAACTCCTCGAGGAGGGCCTTGCCGTCCACCTTGGTCTCGGCTGCGACGCGCTTCAGCCAGTCCTGCTGCAGGCCGATGCCCGCGAGCTCATAGATCTTCTTGCGCTCCTCCTCGGTGAACTGGCTGACGACCAGCTTCTCCTTGGCGTTGCACAGCTTGTCGACAGCCGCATCAACGCTGGTGTTCAGGGCCTTGGTGGCCTGCGTCGGCATCTCGGCGGCGACCTCGTCGATGATCTTGCGGTGCTTCTCACTGAGCTTGTTGTAGCGGGCGAGGCTGATGGCGACGGCACCGACCGCATAGATGCCCGTGCCGCCGAAGTCGTTGCCGAACTTGGCAACCTCGTGCATGCCGGCATGGACAGCGGAGTCGAACGGAGTGGATCCCACGCCTTCCACGACGCCACGTTGCAGCGCCTCGATGCCTTCCGCCCAGCCAAGGGCCACAGGCGTTGCACCGAGCTTGTTGATCGGGTCGGCGATCGGCGGCACCGCCCGCACTTTCATGCCTTTGAAGTCGGCGATCTTGGTGATGGGCTTCTTGGTCCAGACGCTGTTCTCTGCCCAGGCGAAGGCGTAGAGCAGCTTGGCGCCCTTGCTCTCGAACTCGTTGCGGATGGCAGCATTATTCTTGTAGAGGTCGCGCCAGGCGAGCATGATCGCGTCGCCTCTCGACGACAGATACGGCATCATGACGTTGGCGAGCGGATACTCCTTCTGGTTATAGATCGACGCAGAGGAGTTCACGACGTCGGCGGCACCGCTCCTGAGACCCGGCATCAGGTCGGGCGCCTTCAGCAGGGCCTGGTTCCAGTAGCGCTCGAACTTGATCTCGCCACCCGAGCGCTTCTCGATCTCCTCCATCATCCAGATGTCGGCCTTGGAGCCGGCGTAGAAATCCGCGAAGAACGTCGCGTAGATCATTTTCTCGACAGCGGCCGCCGGGCTCGCGAGGGTAGCCAGCGTGGTGGTTATCGCCGTCGCGACGGCAGCGCCGCGAAGCTTCCATTTCATCATTGTGCGTCAACTCCCATTCGATGACACGGTTTTCTATGGTGGACCGCCGCTAGACCGGCGGCCCGTAGACTGGCACTCGACGACGTATCCGCCGAATGCCCGGGTCAGCCGCACTTCTTCTTGTAGCGGTCGAAACCCTGCACGTAGGTCGCCTTCTCCTCATGCTTCTTGAGAAGGGCCTTGAACTGCTCGAGCATGGCCTTGCCGTCGACTTTCGCCTCCGTCTCGGCCTTCTTGATCCAATCGGCCTGGAGCGTCGACGCCGCAAGCTTCTGGACCTTCTCGACCTCCTGTGGAGAGAAGTCGCTGATGGTCAGCTTCTCCTTCATGCCGCACAGCTTGGCGACCGCCAGATCGACGTTCTCGTCGAGCAGTCGAATGCCCTGGGCCGGCGCCTCAGCCGAGACCTCGTCGACAATCTTGCGGTGCTGCTCGCTGAGCTTGTTGTAGCGGGTTACGCTCATAGCGGTGACGGCCATGGCGAACGGCCCGGTTCCACCCGCATCGGTGCCGAACTTGGCGACGTCCTGCACGTTTCCGACCACGGCCGAATCGATCGGCGCTGCCGACATCGCCTCGATCACGCCGCGCTGAAGCCCCTCGAGCCCGTCGCCCCAGGCGAGAGCGACCGGCGTAGCGCCCAGCCGCTGCAGCGCCTCGGAGATCGGCGGGACGGCACGGACCTTGAGGCCCTTGAAGTCGTCGACCTTGGCGATGGCCTTCTTCGACCAGACCGTATTCTCGGCCCATGAGGTGGCGTAGAGCACCTTGGCGCCCTTGCTCTCGAACTGCTTGCGGAAATCAGCATTCGACTTGTACAGCTCGTTCCAAGCGAGGGTCAGCGCATCCGCCTTTTTCGTCAGGAACGGCATGACGATCTGGGCCAGCGGATATTCCTTCGGGTTGTAGGCGGCGGGCGCACTCATGACCACGTCGGCCGCGCCGCTGCTCAGGCCCGGGAAGAGATCCGGTGCCTTGAGGAGAGAATTGGCCCAGTAGGTCTCGAACTTGACCTCACCGTTGGTCCGCTTCTCGATCTCCTTCATCACCCAGACGTCGGTTCTGGTCGCGCTGTAGGCATCGGTGATGTAGGTCGCATAGATCAGCTTCTCGGCGGCGCGCGCCTCGGGTGTAGAAAATCCCAATGCCGCCCACACTGACAGCACCGCCGTGCCATAGCGGCCGCCAGCTCTCACGCTCATCATCCACGCCTCCAAATCGGTTCCCATGCCGGGCTCTGCTCGGGACGCATCGAGGCGCCGTCGTGGCCCGGTTCTCCGTGAGGGCAGGCTCGCGCCGACCGCCGCTCTCCAGGCCCTCACAGGCCAAGCGTGCTACATAAGATTCCGGGCTGGTAAGCTAATATTTGCGTAAACACGCCCCGAGACCGCCTAGCGCGGCCCGAATGCACATGCGCAGAGGCCGGACCTGGCGCAACACAGCGTGAAGGCCGTCTACGGACGACTGACCGCGCACTGGCGCTCTTCAGTCGTCGGTGATCTTCTGCTTCGGACCGACGCCGCGGAAGAAGCGCGAGATGAACGACTTGTCGCGCATGTGGGCGGGGGTCTCGTTCTTCACGTAGTCGAAGACGCGGCCGTCGCGCATGCCGTAGTTCGCGACCTGGGTGACGCTGCCGGTCTGATTGAAATAGACGGCGACGACCTTGCGGTCGACCTCCTCCGGCTTGAAGAAGGCGGCCTCCTTCTTGGTGCTCGAAATGTAATAGTAGGCGTTGCCGCCTGGAAGCGCCGACGTGGTGTCGGGCGTGCCCAACGCCATCCGGACAGTGTCCTCGCTCATGCCGGGCTGGACCTGCTGGAGTTCGTTCTCGTTGAGGTAATGACCGTGCTTGATGGTCGTGGCCGAGCAACCCGCGCTGACCACGCCCGCGAGCAGCGCGAGCGCCGACATCACAGAGCGGGCCGTCGCGCCGGGAAAGCCGAGGCTCGATCCCGTCGCTGCGCGCACCCGAGCGTCCTGATCGTCGCCGAACATGCGTTTCCTCATCGCTGGCGCCACATCTGCTCTGGCAGTATAGGTTCGAGCGAATCGCGCCGATCCCAGCCCCATCCCTCGACTAGCCGGATGCAACAGGGATGACAATGGCCGGCGCCGAGTGCTCTACAAGCGGATCTCGACAAGAGAAACGGCGACCACGGATCCCGCATGCTCGGCTGGCTCAGAGACAGGGCAGAGCTCAGACGCACTGGGCACGAGCTTTATGAACGCATTGTGGCGCTTGCACGCCGCCCCGAGATTTATGCCGAGTGCGCCGTGCCTGACACGATGGACGGCCGGCTGGAGATGATCCTTCTACACGTGGTGCTGGTGCTCGACCGGCTGAAACGGGAAGGGCCGGCGGGGCAGCGGCTCGGCCAGCGCCTGTTGGAGTGTCTCGTCGCAGACCTCGACGACGCGTTGCGGCAGATCGGCCTCGGCGACGACAGCGTCTCGGGGCGGATACAGAAGCTGGCCGGCGCCCTCAGGGAGCGTGCGCAAGATTACGGCTTCGCGCTCGACGCCGCCTCGCGCGCCAGCGCGGACGACACGGTGGCGACAGCGGCGCAACCGGACATGCTGACAGCGTCCCTGGTCGAGCATGTGTACCGGCCGGCGAGCGCGCCGGCTGCACAGGTGGCGGCGGTCCAGGCGGCAAAGCTCGGAACGTATGTTCAACATTGCCGGCGAGCGTTGGAGGAGATTTCCGGGCCGGACGTGCTCGCGGCTCGCCTCCAACTGCCGTTGCCGGGCGCTTGACGTTCCTCGGCAGGCATAGTGCAGGTTCGACGATCGGCAGGTGCATCAGGCTCAGTCATCAAGGACATTGCCCGGGGAGGACCGAATGAACGAAGCGCTGCCAGTGAGGATACGGCCGACAGCGCGCATCATCGTCCTCGACCCTGCCGATCGAATCCTGCTGTTCCATGCCATGCTCGGCCATTCCCTCGAGCCGGACCGTCGGCCCGATGCGACTGGATACTGGGCGTTACCCGGGGGCGGCATCGAGCACGGCGAGACGGCCGAGGCGGCGGCCCGTCGCGAGCTTGCCGAGGAGACCGGCATCCAGGCAGCGGAGCCTTTGCCGCTCATCGCGACCCGCGACGTGACCTATCCATGGAAAGGCCGCCGCATACGATCGCTCGAGCACTTCTTCTTCGTGCGCGCGCCGTCCAGCGCCATCGACGTCAGCGGCTGGCTGGAAGGGGATCGCCGCTGGATGCGCGATCTCGGCTGGTGGACGCTGGACAAGCTCACCCGGACCAACGACATCGTGCGGCCGCCCCGGCTCGCGGAGATCGCTTTTGCCCTGAGCAAGGGAGAGATACCGGCGGCGCCGATGGTGCTGCCAGAACAGTAGGCGACGGAACGTTTCAACACTCCAGATCCGGACCCCCATCGCATGCTCGCTGCCCTGGCGCTGCTGCCGTCGGCCGTCGTGATCGTCGTCGTGCTCGGCTTGCGGGGGTCGGGCCTCATGGCGGCTGCGGCCGCACTGGCAACCACCTCGCTGCTCTGGGCCATGCAGATCTTCGGTCCGTTCTCGCTCGATCAACTGGGACGGGCGGCGGCCGATGCGGGGGTGCTCACGTCGCTGGTGGCGGCGATGGTCGTCCCCGGCATCCTGTTCGTGGAGGCGACGCGGGGGCGCAAATCGCCGGAGGCCATCGGCGCGCTGGTCGGGGCCATCGGCCTGCCCAAAGCGCAGTCTGCAATCCTGATCGCGGTGGGCATCGGGGTCATGGTCGAAAGCCTGACCGGCATGGGCGTGTCGCTGCTGGTGACAATGCCGCTGCTGCTCGGGCTGCTCGACAAGCGCGCGGCGATCGGCATCGGCCTCATCGGCATGAGCCTGATGCCATGGGGGGCGCTCGCGATCTCGGCGCATGTCGGGGCCGGACTGTCGGGAATCCCGGTCGAGCATCTGCAGAAATACATCGTGGCTGTCAGCGGGCCGGTGGCGTTTTTTCTGCCTCTGCTCTGCTTGCTGCTCGTCCCCGAGAGGCGGGTCCTCGACGTGGCGGTGGCGGGGTTGGCGGGAGTCGTGCTGGTGGCGGGCATCGGCTTCGGCACGGCCTGGATCGGCATAGAGGTCGCCGGCGTTGCCGGAGGGCTCGCGGTGATTGGACTTCTGGCCGCCCTCGCGCGCTCACGAGCCGGCCTCGGCAAGGCGTTGGCGGCGCCGGGGCTCGTGCCCTACTGGACGCTGCTGGCGGCCGTCATCGTCGTGAAGCTGGCGTTCAAGCCGCTGGCCGAGGCCGGTTTCTCGCCGGCCATCGAAACGCAGCGCGTGAGATTCCTGCTTCTCACCTCGCCAGGTGTGGCACTGCTCGCGGCAACGCTTCTCAGCGAGGGACGACGGGTCGATGCGGACCTGCTGATGCGAGTGGCGGCAAGGGGCTGGCGGCCCGTGGTGACGGTCTCAGTGTTCATGCTCGCGGCCCGTCTCCTGGTCGAATGCGGGGGCATCACCACTCTGCTCACGCAGATCTGGGGCGCGGGTGAGATCACGACGGCCGTCATCGTCGCGGGGCTCGGCGCGCTCGGGGGCTTCGTCACGGGCTCGGGCGTGACGAGCAACGCGCTATTCATGGATTTTGCGGTGAGCGCATTGCCGCCCGTGAAAATGCCTCCGTGGCTGTCGACCCATGTCAAGGCTCTGGCCGCCCTGCAGAATGGCGCGGGCGGACACACGGCCATGGCCTCGTTGCCCGTTGCGGCCATTCTGCTCGCGACATTGCCGCATCGCGAGCGAGGCGATGATCGGAGTGTCATGTTGACCGGCCTCGCACTTGCGGCTTGGCACCTGCTCGTCGCGACCGCAGCGGCGATTATTCTGCTGACTGGGCCAACGCCGTGGTTGCATAGTCTCTGGTGAGCATCGCCCGACTCGGGCTCACACCACCGGCTGCAGGATCGACACCGCGCTGTCGAGGGTCAAATCGTAGCGCTGGCCGAGGTTCTTGTTGGCGGTCTCCGCCCCCTTGGTGCCTTTCCAGTGGCGCGAGCGCTCCCAGACGCTCATATCGCGATACCAGGCCATCAGGCGCATTCGGATGAGCCCCGGAGCAGGCGACGACTTCTGCCGCCAGAGGCCCTGGACGCCACCGTCGTGCACGCCTTCCCAATTGCCCCACGTGTTGGAGGAGAGCTCGAGGAACCGGTCGATGTCCGCCTCGCGGATGTCGTACCAGCGGTGCGTGACGAAGCCCGGGTCGCTGCGGCAGACGCTGCCCGGCGCCGGACGAAGCGTCGGCAGCCAGACATCGTGCTGCTCGATCTTGATGCCGGAAATGCCCATGATCGCCGTGTCGGCATGGTCCGCAGCGACGGCCTCGTCGGGCCACTCGGTAACGGCGACCACATGATTGAAGGAAATGCCGATCAGCGGCTTCCAGACGCCAAAGAGCTGGCCGCCTTTCGCCGCGACGGCCGCCCGACCGGTGGAGGTGATGGCTCGGGTGACCTCGGCGAGGCGACCCGGACCGAATGCAACGACGTGATGCTCATAGACGGACATGCCGGCGCCTCCTGCGCTCGATCCCAGGCTTGCGGAGGCTCGGCCGGCGTGCGGTAGTTGGTCAAGTGCCAGGACGGCGCGTCGCGCCCTAGAGACGGCGCCTTACGACCGGAAGCCAGCCATGACCAAGCTCCCCGACGACATCGTCGTGCTCGATAGCGTCACGCATTTCGAGGCGAGGCACAAAGGGGCCGTCGCCTTCTGCGGATCGCACGCCGGCATCTATGCGGCGTACTATGCGGCATCGAAAGGCATCGCGGCGATCGTGCTCAACGACGCCGGCATCGGCCGCGAGCGGGCGGGCGTCGCGGGCCTCGGCCTGCTCGAGAGGCTCGGTGTCCCGGGCGCTGCGATCTCGCACATGTCGGCGCGCATCGGCGAGGGCGCGGACGGCGTCGAGCGTGGCCTGCTGACGACGGTGAACAAGCCTGCCGCCGCGCTCGGTCTCAAGGCGGGACAAGCCTGCAGGGAGGCCTTGCTCCTGCTGCACAGGGCCGCTCCGAAGCCGTCGCCGAAGCCCGATGCGATCGAGGAGTCGCGCTTCGAGGTGCCGGAGGCGGGGCGCGACGGTGTCAAGGTGTACGTGATCGATTCGATGAGCCTCGTGAAGCCCGAGGACGACGGGCATGTGATCGTCGCGGCCTCGCACGGCGGCGCGCTCGGCGGGCGACCCGAGATGGCGATCAAATACCCGGTGTTCGCGGCCATCTGCAACGATGCGGACCGCGGCATCGACAATGCGGGCATCACGCGGCTGCCGGCGCTCGACCAGCGCGGCATCGCGGGGGCCTGCGTGTCGGCGTTCTCGGCGCGGATCGGTGACGGGCGCTCGACCTACGCCGACGGCTATATCTCCGCGATCAACGAAACGGCGCGACGCTACGGCGGTATGATCGGCCAATCGACGAAGGACTTCGTTGCAGCCATGGTCTCGGCACGGCTCGCGACGAGATCCTAGCTCACATTCAACGACACCGATCGAAGGGTGATCGCATGGCGCAGATGGGACTACAGGGGAAGGTCGCGATCGTCACCGGAGCCGGGTCGCGAGCCGAGGACGGCATCGGCAACGGACGCGCGGCCGCGATCCTGCTGGCGCGCGACGGGGCCAAGGTGGCGCTGCTCGATGCCGATCCGAAGGCGGCCGAGGCAACGCGGCAGATGATCGAGACGGAGGGCGGCGTCTCCATGACGGTCGAGGCCGATGTGACGGTGCCCCAGTCCTGTGCAGCCGCCGTCGCCAAGACCGTGGCGGCGTGGGGCCGGCTCGACATTCTCGTGAACAACGTCGGCGTCGGCGGGCCGTCCGGCAGCGCGGTCGATCTCGACCTCGAGCAGTGGGACCGGGCGATGCGGACCAACGTCACGTCGATGATGCTGATGGCGCGCTACGCGATCCCGGAGATGCGCAAGCAGAATGGCGGCTCGATCGTCAACATCGCCTCGGTGGCCGGCTTGAGGGGCGGGCATCCCGGGCTGCTCTATCCGACCTCCAAAGGCGCCGTCGTCAACATGACGCGGGCGATGGCGGCGCATCACGGCAAGGAGGGCATCCGGGTCAACTGCATCGCACCCGGCATGGTCTACACGCCGATGGTGTACGCGCGCGGCAACGGCATGAGCCCGGCGCTTCGCGAGGAACGCCGCAAGCGGTCGCTGCTGCAGACGGAGGGCACGGGCTGGGACGTCGGAAGCGGCGTCCTCTATTTGTGCTCGGACCTCGCCAAGTGGGTGACGGGCGTGGTGTTGCCCGTCGATGCCGGCGCTACGGCCGGCACGCCCGAGTCGCCGTCGCCGGTGGCGGACGGGCGGTAGCCGGGGGCCCCGGCGCGACGGTCAGCGGCGCATCCAAACGTCGAGACCGCGGCTGCTACCGAGCCGACGGTGGCGTCGGCGTGGTGCTTGTGTCTAGACTCCGGCAAGCTCAATCGTTCCATCCTGCGCGAGGCCAGCCGCCCATGACCCAGCCGATCCCCAACTCCGTTCGCCGCATGACCGGCGGCATGGCGCTCGCCGAGATGCTGAAGCTCACCGGCTGCGGACCGATCTTCGGCATGGGCGGCTTCCAGCTGCTGCCGTTCTACGAGGCGTGCCGGGCGCTCAGCCTCAAGCACTACCTGATCAACGACGAGCGGTGCGGGGCCTTCGCCGCCGACGCCTGGGGCAAGGTGACCAACCGGCCGGCGGTGGCCGACGGAACGCTCGGGCCGGGGGCTACCAACCTGACGACGGGCCTGATCGAGAGCCTCAACGCCGGCATTCCGATGCTGGCCATCGCGGGCGACGCCAACCGCGAGCACGCCTGGAAGAACATGACGCAGGAGGCGCGTCAGCTCGAGATCCTGCGGCCTGCGGTCAAGGAGGTGATCCGGGTCGAGGTGATCAAGCGGCTGCCCGAGCACGTCAGGCGGGCGTTCGCGGTGGCGACCAGCGGCCGGCCAGGGCCGGTGCTGCTCGACGTGCCGGAGGACATCGCGCACAGCGAGCACGATTTCGACGCGGCCGATTTCTGGGTCGATCCGGAGACGCTGAAGGCGCAGGCCAGGCGGACGCGGCCGGACGGCCTCTCGGTGGAGAAGGCGGCGGCGCTGATCGCCAAGGCCGAGCGGCCGCTGATCCTGGCCGGCGGCGGCATCCACATCTCGGAGGCCTGGGGCGAGCTCACCCAATTCGCCGAAGCGTTCGGCATACCGGTGGCGCACACCATGAGCGGCAAGGGCGCGATCGCCTGCAACCACTCGCACTCGGCGGGGCTCTTCGGCCGCTACGACCGCATCGCCAACGCACTGATCGGGGCGTCGGACTGCCTGATCGTGATCGGCTGCAAGCTCGGCGAGATCGCGACCAAGCGGTTCGCGCTGATCCCGCCGGGCAAGCCGATCATCCACGTCGAGATCGAGCCGACCGAGATCGGGCGCACGACGCGGACCGACGTGGCGCTGGCGGGCGACGCCAAGCTGACGCTGCTCGATCTCGCCGCAGCCCTCGGCAACGGCAAGGCGGCGGCGGCGCGGCGGGCGGCGTACGTGGCCGAGCTGCCGAAGCGGATGGGCGAGTGGCGCCAGGGCGCGGCGGATCGGCTCGAGTCCAAGGAGAGCCCGATCAACGTCGGGCGCCTGATGAACGAGCTCAACAAGGCGATGCCGGCGGACGCGATCCTGGTGGCGGACGGCGGTTTCGCCGGCCACTGGGGCGGGCTGATGTTCGACACCAAGGCGGCGGGGCGGCATTTCCTGCCGGATCGGGGGTTCGCGTCGATCGGCTACGGCGTGCCGGGCGGCATCGGCGCGCAGCTTGCGGCGGGGCCGAAGCGGCGCGTGGTGACGATGTGCGGCGACGGCGGCTTCAACATGAGCCTCGGCGAGCTCGAGACGGCGCGGCGGCTCGGCACGAATTTCGTCGGCATCGTGTTCAACAATGCAGCGTCCGGGTACGTGAAGGCGCTGCAGCATGCGGTCTACGGCCCCGGCAACTACCAGTCGTCGGACCTCGTCGAGATGGACTACTCGCAAATCGCCAAGGGCTTCGGCTGCCACGGCATTCGGGTGTCGGACCCCGAGAAGCTGGCGGGCGCGATCCGCGAGGGGCTAGAGAACACCTCGACCCCGACGATCCTCGACGTGGTGGTGACCCGCGACCCGGCCAAGATGCTGCCCGCGGCCGACAACCGGGCCGCGTTGACGGTGAAGAAGGGGGACCGGCCGGTGTAAGGGCGGGCCAGATGCGAGGGCGACGCGATGGGGTGAGGGGGCGAGGGGGCCCCATTGCGGGGGAATTTATACAGGAGCCGTCGTTGCGGTCGGTCGGCCTACTGCACCGCAGCAACGTCGCCATGGGCCACCTGCCGACATTCGCTTGTTTGATCGTGCTGCGCTGCACACCGACCCACCTATACAGAAGCTGTCACTCGATGATCGAGCGTTGACGCGCCGCCGCTGTTGCCAGGCTATGTCCGGAGTTGGTGGAGGTTTTGCTCAACCTGGAGAGCTGCACGCGCCGGCGGCGCGCCATAATGGCGTCGAGCATAAGTGCAGGATCGTCCAGGGGAAACGCGGCGGCGGCCTGGAGCGGCAGACTTCGGCAATGTCAAGGAAGAATTTACTCGAATCCGCCAACTGTAACAACTGAGAAGACTCAACCGAGCTCAGGGCGGACGCGCGGTGGCAATCGAGGGAATTCGGATAAAAACAAAGAGCCTTGGACTAAGCAAAGCCATCCAGAACGCACGATTCGAGGTGCGGACGGTGCTGACGGTTGAGCCATTCCAATATGTTGACCTCTGGTTGCGACGCCAACACAAAGATGAGGCTTTGTTTTATTGGCGACAGGCGCGAGATTTCCACAGAGCTGCACGAGGATTGCCACTGGAGTCCGCTCCTCTAGTTTTGTACTATTGTTTTATGAATGCAGCGAAAGCCTTGCTTGCATCTAAGGGCATCAATTTCAGTCCTTACCACGGTGTTGCGTATCATAAGATGAGAGGGCCCAATAGCAAGGTAGTCCTGAGCAACGAGGGCATCGCAATCCGCCCAAACGGCATTGTGCCTGCGCTAGCGAACTACTTTGCCGAAGCTGAGCCCTCCAATACCCACAGCCTTGAAGCTGTGCTGTACAATCTTGTCTTCGTGCACCGAACTTACTGCCTGAGCTACGCGAACAAGAGAGAACGCTTCCTACCATTACGGGACGTCGCGTTTGTTCGAGATAGCGCGACGCAAGAAGTATGGCTCTCGGCTAAGCCAGCCGGAAATGCTGATTGGAAGTATTTCCGGAGAAACTTGCCACCGGAATTCGTCGAAAGTACGCATGGAGAGCCTCAGATAGTGTCTGTCGACAAGTGTGTTTGGGCTTCTCCAGATAGGCCAAGTGATCTCGAGATGAACGATCTGCAATCGTTAAACCGCAAGCTGCGCCGGGTGGTGCATTACATCAATGGCTCACATACACTTTGGTATTTGAAGTCCGACGGGAGCGGCCAAATCGATCGACAATCGATGACACTTACCTTGGCCGCGATGCATCGCCTGAGCGAGATTTGCCGATATAAGCCGGCGGAATTGCAGTCATTTCTCAACGGTCAGAAAAATTGGCTTCTAAGTGAGTTCGTCGCAATGTCTCCAGCGCAATTCTTGGATGAGGTGGCTTGCGAGATGACTGGGCACCAAATTATGGTTCCTAATGTCCGTAGTCCCAACTAGAGAGAGCGGCATGAATATATATATTGGTTGCGGCTTAACGCATGTACCCCGTCAGATTTTTGGGAGCTACACCGCCTATCTGCATGACCTAGCCAACGAACTTCGTGTGTTACCTTTGGTGACGAGTGTTCGTTACGCTCTGGTCGATAGTGATCCGCAATTGGCGACGAGGCCGTCGTCTGATCGCGCAGCGCTTTGCTATGACTGGGACCGCCGCATGGTTGAGCAGGCGGACTTATTGATCGCGGAAGGTAGTTTCCCATCCACGGGGCTTGGAATCGAGCTTCAAATCGCAGAGACGTCTGGAAAGCCAGTTATTATGTTAATAGGTGACCTTGGAATAAATCGGGTCGAACGCGTCCGATACGAAAATCCCGACCATGGTTCGCATGAATTGCAAATTGGCGACGGCATCGTCTCTCTCATGGCGCTTGGATTACCAGCGATCCGCAAAATTGTGTCCTATTCGACATTTGAAGAAGCTATATTGCTGACAACCGAGGCCGTTGCCCTTTACTGTAGATAACAATGTCCGAATCGGCCTCACGACAAGAAGTCGTCGTCCGCTGGCTGTCGGAGGCGCAACGGTTGTCGCAAAGACATGCGGCACCAGACCCACTTGACGCTGAGAATAGGTTCCGGGCCCTCCGCCGAGCGCTTGCCGGCGAGCCAAGTGTGCCGCAATTGCTCACAGCTGGAATGGGTCACTCTGGACGATGGCGTGGACTGACCATGCTGCGCTCGCTCACGTCTCTCCGCATAGCCACACTCGCCCGCCCGAGCTTATACCCACCGGCCTCCGCCGCCTCTGGTCTGCGCCGCGTTCGTCTCGCTTGGCGGGGGCTTGGGCTCGAGCTGGGAGACCCGAGGGGCGTGGAGCGGGCCGGCCTTGAGCATGGGGCGGCGGGTGCCGCGCACGTGCGGTGCCGCATCTATCGGTATTTTTCGCACATCTTCGCCTCAAATCGGCGTCAGCATGTCCCGAGCGCGATTCGGAGAGGGTCGGACGCGCTCGCTCTGACAGGCACAGGGGGAACTGCTCATGTCCATCTCAACCCACGTTCGCGCCGCACTGCTCGTGCTCATTGCGCTCGCCGGCACCTCGACCGCGAGCCGGGCCGACAGCGGGACCGTCAGGCTCACCATCTACAAAGCCGGCTGGATCATCGGCGGCTCCGGGGGCGGCGGCACCCTTTACTTCCACGGGCGCCGATACGGGCTGTCGACGGGCGGCCTGGACTATGGCCTCGTCTTCGGCGGCTCGAAGACCGTGCTGCACGGCCGCGTGCACAACATCTGGCGGCCGTCGGACATCGAGGGTGTCTACGGCGCAGCGGGCGCCGGGCTCGCGGTCGGCGTCGGAGCCCGCGGGATCGTGCTGACCAACCAGAAGGGCGCCGTGCTGGAGCTGACCGGCCGGCAGGTGGGGCTGCTCGCCAACCTGGACCTGAGCGGGCTCGCGATCACGCTGGATTAGTGTTCCGGTTCCGACATTTGCGTCCCGTCGCGGCTGGGCTACGAGCAAATGTCGGAACCATAAGGAACACTGGTAGATCTATGATTCTGGTGCAGCTTCTGCATCTGACGTTCGATTGCATCGCTGGCCGCGAGCGGGTATCGAACGTCAGATGCGCTGCACCAGGCGGCTGCCAGGCGAACTTGTCCCCGTCCCCGCCCGCCTCCCTTATCCTGCCCCGCATTCGCCTCGCTTGACGGGGACCCGGGCTCGAGCTGGGAGACCGAGGGAGGCGGATGCGCATCGGACAGGCGGCGGTACTCAGCCACCGCCGACGGATGCCGCCGTCACCGTGCGTCGCGAGTGGCCACGGGGACAATCGTAACGGCCGCCGTTCCAACGGATGCGCGGCGGCCCGCGGCACCAACCGTCCGTAGAGCGGGTCCACCCGCGTGATGCGCCGCGGGGCGGCAATGGCCGCATCCCAATCCTATGCAAAGAGCGAGGCCTTGCCGCTCCGCGCCCCGTCTTCTGCACTCCGCACCGGGCCGGTGGCGGAGTTGCACCTGCAGGAGATCGTGGCTGGCCATCGCAGCGGAGCCCAAGCCGGCTTGCCGTACGACCGCAAGCGCGCCTGCCCGGACGCAAGCCCCCTCACCCCGACCCTCTCCCCAGGGGGAGAGGGGGGCGCACTCGCATTGCCGCGATCCACCTCTCCCCCTGGGGAGAGGTCGGCGCCCGCAGGGCGACGGGTGAGGGGGCTTGCGGCGACACGCAGCAAGGCAAAGGTTGCGGAAGGGCGCGGGCTTGGCGATGCTCGGGCGAAGCGGACCAGGAGGCACCAATGCTTCGACTCGGATGTGGCGCGGGGTTCTCGTCGGACCGGCTCGGACCGGCGATCGACCTCGCGGAGAAGGGCCGGCTCGACTACCTCGTGTTCGAGACGTGTGCCGAGCGGACGCTGGCGTTCGCGCATCGCGACCGCAAGCTCGACCCGAGACGGGGCTACAATCCGCAGCTCCGGGCGCGGATGCGCGGCGTTCTCAAGGCAGCCAAGGCCAACGGCACCCGCATCGTCACGAACATGGGCGTCGCCAACGTGCCGGAGGCGGCAAAGGTGGTGGTCGAGGTGGCACGGGAGCTCGGCCTCAAGGGTCTCAAGGTTGCCGCCGTGACCGGCGACGAGGTGACCGACCTCCTCGGCCCCGACACGCGGCTCTTCGACAATCACGACAAGCGCATCGACGAGGTGGGGTTGCCGTTCACCAGCGCCAACGCCTATCTCGGCCTCGACGCGATCCTGCCGGCGCTCGAAAGCGGCGCCGACGTGGTGATCACCGGGCGGGTCGCCGACCCCTCGCTGTTCCTGGCGCCGATCGCGCACAAATACGGGTGGCGCACCGACGACTGGGCGGCGCTCGGCAAGGGCACGCTCGTCGGCCACCTGCTCGAGTGCGGGATGCAGATCACGGGCGGGTATTTCGCCGACCCCGGCCGGAAGGACGTGCCGCGGCTCGCCGACTGCGGCTATCCGATCGCCGAGGTGGCGGCGGACGGCAGCGCGGTGATCACCAAGCTCGCGGACGCCGGCGGCATGGTGACGGCGCGGACGGTGAAGGAGCAGCTGCTCTACGAGGTGCACGATCCGGCGCGCTACCTGACGCCCGACGTGACAGCCGATTTCTCGCGGGTCGAGCTGGCCGAGGACGGGCGCGACCGGGTGCGGGTGGCCAAGGGCAACGGCTCGCGACGGCCGGACACGCTGAAAGTGACGGTCGGCTTCGACGGCGGATTCCTGGCCGAGGCGGGGGTGAGCTATGCCGGGCCGAATGCCACGGGGCGGGCACAGCTCGCGGCCGACATCCTGCGGGAGCGGCTCGGGCGCGAAAGCGGGATCGGCAGAGCCGGCACGCCGCTGCGCATCGACCTGATCGGACTCAACGCGCTGCACGGCACGGCGCACGGGGCGCGGCAGGCGGCGGAGGACGTGCGGGTGCGCGTCGCGATGCGAACCGCCGACCGGACGGCCTGCGAGACGATGCTGTGGGAGGTCGAGTCGCTGCTGTGCTGCGGACCGGCGGGCGGCGGCGGCTACCGCGGACAGATCACGCCGTCGGTCGTCACGCATTCGGCGCTGATCGCGCGCGAGCGGGTGATGCCGCGGGTCGAGGTGCTGGTGGCATGAGCGGGGAGACGATGGCCGAGACTCGGACGAGGCGGATCAAGCTGCACGACATCGCGCACGCGCGGGCGGGCGACAAGGGGAACACGTCCAACGTGTCGGTGTGGGTGTACGACCCCGGCGACTATGGGCTGGTCAAGTCGCAGCTCACGGCGGACAAGGTGAAAGCGGCCTATCCGAAGCTGATCCAGGGGCCAGTACGGCGCTATGAGGTCGACCAGCTGCATGGACTCAACTTCGTGATGGAGGACGCGCTGGAAGGCGGGGTGAATACCTCCCTCGGCCTCGACTCGCACGGAAAGTCCTGGAGCTACCTGATCCTCGAGCTGGAGGTCGACGTGCCCGAGAACCGGGGGCCGGGCTGAAGCTCGACCTCCAGTCCCGTGACGAGCGCCGACCCCGCCCGAACGCCAGCCCCGTCGCCCCGGCCCCAGGGCCGAGCGGGTGAGAGTCCAGCCACCTGGACTGCGTTCTTGATCGCGCCACCGTGATGGCCATATTGGGAGCGATGTGTGCGGGCGTGTCCGCTGCCGGCGGCAGGGTGTGGCATTCAACGATCGAGGCGCGGCGCATGGACGTAGCACTGGCATTGGGCTCGAGGCTCGCGGCGGCGGCGGCCCTGCTGCTCGTCCTGGCCGGGTGGGCGGCGGCCGAGGTGGCCACGGATTGTTTCAGCGAGGACAACGAGCGGCGGTACGCCGGTTGCACGGCGATCATCGAGACTCCGGGCGTCACTCAGGCGGAGCGCTCGCAAGCCTACTCGATGCGTGCGCTGTCGCTGTCGCTGAAGCAGCAGTACGAGGCTGCGATCCAAGACTACAACGAGGCGATCCGGCTCAATCCGAACTTCGCGGTGGCGCTGAACAACCGGGCCTGGGCCTACTACAAATGGGGCCGCGGGGCCGAAGGCCTCAAGGATGTCGAGCGCTCGCTCAGACTCAATCCGATGAGCGAGCACACCTGGGATACGCGGGCCCACATCCGCCAGCTCGTCGGCAACCACAGCGGCGCCTTCTCGGACTACGAGCAGGCCGTGATCCTGGGCGGCGCGCGGATGATCAAGCTCTACCAGTGCGGGCTGTCGTCCAGCGGACTCTATCGCGGGCGGCTCGACGGGCTCTACAGCGACGAGCTGCGCGATGCCCTGAAGACATGCGCCAACTCGCGGACGTGCGATCCCCTGCCAGCCGACGAGGAGTGCCGCGACCCTGTTTCGTGACGGGTTCGGGCCCCCACAGGCATCGCGCGGCGGGGTCGACTGCGTACGTCGAGATGCCGAGTCGTGCACCCGGCATCGAGGGTCCCGGTCACTTCCGAGAGGGCTCCATCCCGCGTCGAATGACCGGTGTGTAAAGATCGCCGTCACCGCGCCGGACGGCATCCTCGAAGATCTCGTGCATCAGCTCGGCGCCTCGCGCGACCACACCCGTCTCTCGGGCGAGCTCGCGGGCATAGGACAGATCCTTGATGGCATAGCGGACCGAAAAGGCCTGCTCGGGATAATCCTGTGGCAGCAGGTGCTTCATACCGTGATTGCGCAGCACGAAGCTGTCGGCCGAGCCTTTCGACATGGTGTCGTAGAGGATCCTACCGTCGACGCCGGCGGCCTCGGCAATGGAGATGGCCTCGGCGATGGCCAGCGTCGTCTCGAATACGACCATGTTGTTCATGATTTTGACGACCTGCCCGGCGCCGACGCTACCACAGTGGGGAATCTCGGTGCCCATGGTGGCGAGGATCGGCCGAATGCGGCTGAACACCTCGGGCGTCGCGCCGACCATGATGCACAGGGTTCCGTCCACGGCGGCGCGGCGGGTGCGCGCGACCGGGGCGTCGGCGAAATCGACACCCTTGGCGGAGAAGGCGGCGGCGAGCTCGCGCATCAGGCGGGGAGGCGCCGTGGACATGTCGACGACGGTCTGCCCCGGACGGACCAGCTCGAGGAGCCCACCAGGTCCGCGCGTGACGGCCTCGACCTCCGCCCCGCCGGGAAGGCACATGATCACACAGTCGGCCGCGGCGCAGGCCTCGGCCAGCGTCTCCGAGCGCATCACGCCATCGGCGGCCAGACGGGCCAGCGGCTCGGCGCGCGTATCGAAGCCGATGATCCGCCAGCTGCCCTTGCGGGCCAGGTTACGGCACATGGCCTCTCCCATGACGCCAAGGCCGACGAACGCGATTGTCCTGATGTCCATAAGTCGATTCCTGTCGAGCGCGTGTGGCAACTGCCTCGATCAAACAGGCAAAAGGGTAGCATGCGCAATGCCGGCATCGCGGATGTGTCGCGACCGAGGACGGAGCCGCCTGCGAACGGCAGGCAGCGGGCAATCGGCAGCCTGACATGAGAAAGGGCGGCGCCGATCATGTCGGCTGCCGCCCCTGCACGTCACTTCCGGGTCTTCCGGAAGAGAAGGATCACTCCGCCTTGTCGGAACCGTCCGGCTTGGCCAGCGGGTCCTCCTTGAACTTCAACGCGCCCTTGATGCGGGCGCCTTCCTCGGCCGAGAAGGTGTTGTGGCAGATCTCGCTGTCGACATGTGCCGTCTTCTCGAGGCGCACCTTGTTGGCGTTGATGACGCCCTTCGACTTGCCGCGAATGACGACCTCGTCGGCCGTGATGCCGCCCTCGACGAGGGCGTCGACGTCGATGATGAGCAGGTTGCACTGGATGTTGCCGAAGACCTTCCCCTTGACGAGGATGTCGCCCTCGCTCTCGAGGTCGCCCTTCATCTTCAGCCACTCGTTGATGATCGAGTAGTTGGACTCGCGCGAGCGCGTCGAGACCGAGATGGCCTGATTGGGCTGGGCATAGGCTGGTGCCGGATACGCCCGCTCGCTATCGTGCGGGGTGGCGCCGTTGGCGGTCGATTCAACTTTGCGCGGTGCAAACATGGGGAGGCTCCATTTTGCCGGAGGGCTAAGGCGGATTAGGATAGGATCGATTCCGAGTATCCCCAATGCACGGCGCAACGAAAAGATTTCTTTAGTCTTTTTCAACGCGTTGCATGTGCCCTGTCACCGAAATGGCACGACTAGGACCTGCGAGCCGGCGAAATCCGGCGATTATTCGCGCGAAAGTCGCAAACACACCCGTGGTAGACCTCGCCCCTGTCAAAGCTGTGAATGATTCTCTTTTTCATTTGCCCTTCACTCGATCCATCGAAGTTGATTCGCACCCGCCTCAGGGATCGTGGACGAGCTCCACCGCCAGCGCGTGCGGCCTGCGACGGCCGCATCACGGCCGCGATGCGGCCATCGGCGAGGAGCATCGTAGGGTTGGCAGGGTCCAGCCCGCGGGGTAACGTCGCGCCGACCTTTCAAGATCGCCCCTCCCGGAGCGGAGCGCCCATGCCTCGGATCACGATCACCGTCAACAAGACGACCCACGAGGTCGAGGTGGCGGACCATCAGCTGTTGTCGTCACTGCTGCGGGACACCTTGCGGCTCACAGGGACGCATATCGGGTGCGACACCAGTCAATGCGGAGCCTGCACAGTCCACGTCGATGGCGTCTCGGTAAAGAGCTGCACGATGCTCGCGGCGGAGGCGGACGGGCTGGCGATAACGACGATCGAGGGGCTGGCCGACGGCGACCGGCTGCATCCCATGCAGGCCGCATTCCGCGACCATCACGGCCTGCAGTGCGGATTCTGCACGCCGGGCATGATCATGACTGGCGTGGCACTGGCCGAGCACAACTCCAGCCCGACGGAAGCAGAGGTCCGGGAAGGGCTGGAGGGCAACCTATGCCGCTGCACCGGCTACCAGAACATCGTCGAGGCGATCATGGCCGGAGCAAAGGCCATGCAGGGCGCCAGGAGCTGATGGCCATGAATCCGTTCAAGCTGCATCGCGCCTCGACACTCGAGCAGGCCGGAGACACGTTCAAGCGGGCGGACGAGGCCCGCTACTTGGCTGGCGGGCAGACCCTGATACCCGTTCTCAAGCAGCGACTGGCGACCCCCAGCGACGTGGTATCCCTCGCCGGCATTGCCGGACTGAGAAGTATCAAGGCGGGGCCGTCCGCCGTCACCATCGGCGCGATGACGCCACATGCCGAGGTTGCCGCCTCGCCGGAGGTCCGCCGCCTGATACCGGCCCTCGCCGAGCTCGCCCGCGGCATCGGTGATCCGCACGTCCGAAACCGCGGCACTCTCGGTGGCTCCGTTGCCAACAACGACCCGGCAGCGGACTATCCAGCGGCCGTGCTCGGCCTTGCAGCTGTAGTGAGGACGACCAAGCGCGAGATTGCGGCCGACGACTTCTTCCGAGGGCTCTTCACGACCGCCCTGGACGAGGGCGAGATCATCACGGCCATCGACTTCCCGATGCCCGAGCGAGCCGGATACGTGAAGTTTCCAAATCCAGCCTCGCGCTATTGCCTCGTCGGCGTGATGGTCGCGAAGGGCCCGGCCGGTGTGCGGGTCGCCGTGACGGGGGCCGGGCAAGACGGGGTGTTCCGGGCCGAGGCTTTGGAGACCGCGCTGACGACCTCTTTTGCAGCCGAGACCCTGGCGGATATCGCGATTCCGCACCACGGATTGATGACCGACATCCACGCCGGTGCCGCCTACAGAGCCCATCTGATCGGCGTTTTGGCGCGAAGGGCGGTAGCGAAGGCAATCGGCTAGTTTCGCCTCACGTGTCTCTTGCATCCGACGCTCGACCCTAAGATCGGCGGGACGCGGGGCCGAACGTCGGCGGCGCTAAGCTCGCTCCAGATCGCCACAGCGGCGGGGGATCGGTGCAGCGCATTGCCGGGGCCAGCGAACGGCGGGTCACGGCACGCTGGGGTCCCTCAGTCGGCTTCCGCGTGTGAAAGCAAGAGTTATTGACGCCTCGTGACACGTTCGCTACAAGGAAGCGCTTTCGTCAATAACGCTGCAACGCGACCGCCCTGGAGGATTGCCGGGCGTGCGCGGTCATAGGCGTTCGCAGTGTACCACCACAAGGCCGGTCGGACGAGAGTCCGGGACTGGGCGAGGTGCGAAGCGAGGAAAGCGTCGCACCAGAGAGCATGGTCGCGGGTGGGACGACATTCGAGGCGTACGGCAGCGGGCCGGTGGCGCCAAGGCAGCAGCGGGACCTCCCCGGACGGGGAGTTGCGAGGAGACTGACGTGGCTCGTATCGCAGGCGTGAACATTCCGACGCAGAAGCGCGTCGTCATCGGACTCCAATACATTCACGGGATCGGCCCCAAGTTCGCTCAGGAGATCTGCGAGCGGGTCAATATCCCAGCCGAGCGCCGGGTCAACGAGCTCAGCGACCTCGAGATCTCGCAGATCCGCGAGGCCATCGACCGCGACTACGTCGTCGAGGGCGATCTGCGACGCGAGGTGGCGATGAACATCAAGCGCCTGATGGACCTCGGGTGCTATCGCGGTCTGCGGCACCGCAAGGGCCTTCCGGTTCGGGGACAGCGCACGCACACGAACGCGCGCACCCGGAAGGGGCCCGCAAAGCCGATCGCCGGCAAGAAGCAGGCGACGAAGTAGGCCGATCGTTGCGACGGCAGCGGCCGCCGCAACCACCGATATCGAGCTGCTCGGCGCCGCGCGGCTGCGGAGTGGCATTTTTTAGAAGTCCCGGTCCGGAGCCCCTCGAGAATGGCAAAAGAGCAGCAGGCGCGAGGCAAGGTTCGCCGTCGCGAAAAGAAGAACATTGCGTCCGGCGTCGCTCACGTGAACGCCTCGTTCAACAATACGATGATCACGATCACCGACGCGCAAGGCAATACGATCTCCTGGTCGTCGTCAGGTACGATGGGTTTCAAGGGCTCGCGGAAATCGACTCCCTACGCCGCACAGGTCGCGGCGGAGGATGCTGGCCGGAAAGCAGCCGAGCACGGCGTGCGAACCCTCGAGGTTGAGGTTTGCGGTCCCGGCTCGGGTCGCGAGTCGGCCCTCAGGGCGCTGTCCGCAGCCGGATTCCAGATCACCTCGATCCGCGACGTTACTCCCATTCCGCATAACGGCTGCCGCCCGCGCAAGCGCCGCCGCGTCTGAGGAACTCGGCCAGTCCGCGCGGCCCGGCTTGAGTTGCGCCTTCGATCTGGCGCGCACCGGCATCCGCGGTTCTGGCGCTGCCCCGTCCCAGCGAGGCGGGGCGGCCACGATCCGGGCTGGCAACTGTCCCTCCGCCGCGCGAACGCCTGCGCGAGCCGATAACCTCATGGGTGCCACATGCTGCAGAAGAACTGGCAGGATCTGATCAAGCCGTCGAAGCTCCAAATCGAGGTCGGGCGCGAGCGGGACCGCGTGGCGACGGTTGTCGCAGAGCCGTTGGAGCGTGGCTTCGGCATGACGCTCGGCAACGCTTTGCGCCGGGTGCTGCTCTCATCGCTGCAGGGCGCGGCGATCACCTCCGTTCACATCGACGGCGTGCTGCACGAGTTCTCGTCGATCGCCGGCGTGCGAGAGGACGTCACCGATATCATCCTGAACATCAAAGAAATCGCACTTCGCGTGCATTCCGACGGCATCAAGCGCATGGTGCTGAAGAAGGAAGGCCCGGGCCCCGCTCGTGCTGGCGATATCGAAACCAGCTCGGAGGTCGAGATCCTCAATCCGGATCATGTGATCTGCAATCTCGATACCGGCGCCTCGGTGCGCATGGAGTTCACGGCGTCGACAGGCAAAGGCTACGTGGCGGCCGAGCGCAATCGGCCCGAGGATTCGCAGATCGGCCTGATCCCGGTCGACAGCTTGTACAGCCCCGTCAAGAAGGTCTCGTACAAGGTCGAGAACACCCGCGAAGGCCAGATCCTCGACTACGACAAGCTGACCATGACGGTCGAGACGGACGGCTCGGTTCGGGCCGAGGACGCGGTGGCGCTCGCGGCGCGTATCCTTCAGGACCAGTTGGCGATCTTCATCAACTTCGAGGAGCCGAAGAAGGCCGTCGAGGAGCGCGTCCACCCCGAGCTCGCCTTCAACGCGGCGCTGCTCAAGAAGGTCGACGAGCTGGAGTTGTCGGTACGTTCGGCCAACTGTCTGAAGAACGACAACATCGTCTATATCGGCGACCTGATCCAGAAGACCGAGGCGGAAATGCTGCGCACGCCCAATTTCGGGCGCAAGTCGCTGAACGAGATCAAGGAGGTGCTTGCCGCGATGGGCCTGCACCTCGGGATGGAGGTTCCGAACTGGCCGCCGGACAACATCGAGGATCTGGCGAAGCGGTTCGAGGATCAGTACTGAGATCGGAGCTGCGGGCGCCAGAGTGCTCCTGCAGCTTCCTGCCAACGAGGTGAGGCCACAGAACCTCCCCGCTCAACAACGTAAGGGTAAACACCAATGCAGCACGGCAGACTGGGTCGACGCTTCAACCGCGACAGCGGACACCGCCAGGCGATGTTCTCGAACATGGCGGCCTCGCTGATCAAGCATGAGCAGATCGTCACCACGCTGGAGAAAGCGAAAGATCTCCGCCGCGTGGTCGACAAGTACATCACGCTCGCCAAGCGTGGCGACCTCAACTCCCGTCGGCTCGCGGCCTCCCGCCTGCGGGACGAGGCCATGGTCAAGAAGCTGTTCGACGTGCTGGGGCCACGGTACAAGGATCGCAGCGGCGGCTATACTCGGGTGTTGAAGGCGGGCTACCGCTATGGCGACAGCGCCGCGCGCGCCGTCATCGAGCTGGTCGACCGGGACGTATCGGTCAAAGGCAAAGAGGATCGCGAGCGTCACGAGGCCGAGCAGGCCGCCAGGGGAGATAGCGCGCCAGCGTAAGGCCCGGTTCGGCTGCAGACCGCTCCGGTCACGAATTGACAGCGACGTCCGAGGCTCCTCGGGCGCCGTTATCATTTGCTTGCCCGCCCGTGGCTCAGCCAAGCAGATCGAACAGCATCGGGATCAGCGGAAGATCAGCCGGGGGCATGGGATGGTCCTGGAGGCGCGCCGCGCGGACCCATTTCACCCGTTGTCCTTCACGGGGGCTGATGTCGCCCTCCCAGCGGCGACACAGGTAGAGCGGCATCAGGAGGTGAAATTTCTCGTAGGCGTGGCTCGCGAAGGTGAAAGGCGCGAGGCAGGTATCGCACACCTCGATGCCGAGCTCCTCGCGCAGCTCCCGAACGAGCGCTGCCTCTGGACTTTCGCCGTCCGCGACCTTGCCGCCGGGGAACTCCCACAGACTCGCCATGCTCTTGCCCGGCGGCCTCTCGGCTATGAGCACGCGATTGTCGACGTCGACGAGCGCCGCGGCGGCAACGAGCAGAATCGGCTTCGACATGAAGACTCACTGGGTCGGTTGCCCTTGCCTCGCGCCCTTCGAGGTGGGTGGGCTGTCCTGGGGCGAAACTGCAGAATAGCGAAGCGCGCAAGTCTCCGCCCTCGTCAATTGCCGGCGACGGCCTGGCTACGGCCGGTCCGCGTGTTCAGCGCCGTGCCGAAGCCGTCGGTCGGTGGAACGGCGCCGGATGGAGCCAGCGTGTCGGGGGCGTCGCGAGCAGCACGGCGCCCGGACCGTGCCGCAGCTGGCTTGGTGCGCGTCCTCGCCTCATCGTCGACGACGGGCTTCGGAGCCGAAGGTATCGCGTCGGGCACCACCGAGCCGGTTGCGAGCGGTGAAGCGGCAGCCTCCGGGCCGGCAAGGCCCTCGACTGTCGCGGACGTCGTCATGGCGTAGGCCGCCTTGCGCCGAGCCTCGTCCTCGATGGTGCAAGACGGAGGCGACCATTGGCCTCTGCTATCGATGACCACCGTCAAGTCGGCGCTGGCGGCAACCCGGGAGGCGGGACGGAGGACCGGTAGCCGCTTCTCGGTGCCGCCTGTTTCACCGGGCAGGCCGTCGGCAACCTGGTAGCGGATGCCGCAAACGATCACCTTGGGCGGCACTCGCGTCCGCTCGAAGCTGTCATAGGCCGGCTTGAGATCTGCCCAGGTGTGAGCCCATGGATGCCCACCGAACCTGACCAGATTGGCATCGGTCATCCGGAAGGGGAAGACGTGAACCTGGAATCGCTCCTGACCGGCCGCCAGCGCAGCTCTGGCCAGCCCATAAATCTCGTCCTGGACGGGATCGGTCATGGCGAAGCAGCCGACCGAGGAGCAGCCGCCGTGCACGAGGATGTACGAGCCGGTGCGACTCAACAACTGATCGTGGAGGTTCGGGAAGCCTAGGTTGAACGCCTTGCGCCAACGGCCCACGAGACGCGTCTGCGGGATGCCGACACTATAGAAGCCTTCTGGGCTCTGCTTGTCGCCTTCCTTGAGCTTCGGTCCGATGGTCCCGTGCCAATGGCAGATCGGGTACGTCGCGAGATGCGTAAAGGTGCCGGAGCTGTTCTGCATCCAAAGCTCGAGCTCGGACTCGGCCTTGAAGATGCGGATATAGATGGCGCGGCCCTGGGCCAGCCCGCGCTCTTTGAGGCGCTCGTCGAGCATGTCCAGGCGTGGCGTTCCCGGGATCGGCAACTCGCCGCGCGAAAAGGCGCGCTGGCGCTCGACCCGGTCCGGCGCGACGTCGTGGAGTACAACCTCGAGTGCCGACGCCGAGGGACCAGCCATCAGTGATGCTGCCAGCCCCGCTGCTCCAGCGACCAAAATGCCAGTGCGCCCCCACATTCACGCCAACCCGTGGTTCTCGACCGCAGCTTCATGCCTGGCGGCCGGCACAGAATTGCACACTCTGCGACCGAACCAATCGCGACGTGTCGCGATGGTTGCAGCCTTCCGCCCCGTTTGGCCATCGGTTAGCGCGGAACTGCCCGCTCATCAACCGGGTGAGGCTGCGGCGCCACAGGCGAAGCGGGCATTGCCGGATCAATTGTTCGTGGCACCCAGCCCGAAGCTGATGGCAGGGCTGCCCGTGAGCCCTCTCAGGACGCTGGCCATGCCGCTGCCGCCGCTGTTGCCCGCCTCGCCGCCGGCAGCGCTGGTCGAGCCCGTCGCGCCGACGGCCGAGCCCGCGGAGGCCATGCTACGCATCTTGGGTCCGGGTGCGACGATCCGGGCGTCGGCGACCTGCTGGTCGGCAGGCGGCGTGAACGGCTCGACCGGCAGGCGCTCGAGAGCGGGGCACTGGCCGGCCGGGTCGATGCGCATCGAGACGTTTTGGAGCGGCCGCGCATTGACGCGGTACTGCTTGCCGCAGACGACGACGGGCGGCGGCACTCGCGTCGCCTCGAAATGGTCGTGGCCTTCCTTGAGCACCTTCCAGAACCCGGCCCACTTGGAGGTCTTGTGCCGCTCCATATTGGCGTCGGTCATGCGGAACGGATACGCGTGGACGGGGAACGCGCTGTGACCAGCGTCGAAGGTCTCGCGCGCCAAAGCATAGATTTCCTCGATCAGCGCATCCGTCATGGCATAGCAGCCCGCCGACTTGCACTTGCCATGGACCATCAGGGCGTCGCCGGTACGGCCGTGCGCCTTATCGAAGGCGTTGGGATAACCGAGATTGAAGGCGAGATGAAAACTCGAGTTGGGGTTCATCTGCGGCTTGGAGATCGTGTAGAAGCCCTCCGGCGCCTGCCTGTCGCCCTGCTGCAGCTTGGGCCCCAGGTCTCCCGACCAGGTGCAGATCGGATAGGTCTTGAAGTGATAAAACCGCCCGTCGTCGCGCTGCTTCCAGACCTCGAGCTCGGATTCTTCCTTGAAAATGCGGACGAACATCGGCGCACCGGGCTGCATGCCCTTCTTGCCGAGCAGCATCATCGAGTCCTTAGACAAAGGCCGTGCAGCCGGCGGCAGCTCAGGCGCCCCGGCACAGCCCGCAAGCGACAGACCGAGTCCAACGGCTATGCCGAAGACACTATGTCTCATGGTCCCCAGGATGATCGAACGCGCTACCAGTCCCCCTGGCGCAGGGCGATCAACAATCGATTCGTCTCGGTTAACATAGCGTTAATGCCGAAACCGCGCCAGTGGAACCGCGCCCGCAGCGTTGCCGCAAGCGCGTTGCGACTCTATCGGGAGGCCGATGGCGCCGACATGACGCCAATGCGACGAGAGTGTGAACGGAGCCGCGGCGGCGGGCGCCTGTCCCTGGGTCGCATGGACGAGCCCGCAGCGCTCCAGCAAGGCTGCGGACGTTGAGCCGATTGCGCCGGAGATCCTGTGGGATCGGTCTACGGCTGCACGTGGAGAGCCAAGCGTGAGCCTGGATGCCGACAAGGCAGTCTACGATCTGACACCGACCGGGCGGCTCGTCGTTCTTATCGGCGTCGTCCTCGCCTCGACCTGCTACACGGCGACCATTCTCGTCGCGACGACCTTGCTGCCGCAGATGCAGGGTGGCCTTTCGGCGACGCAGGACGAGATTTCCTGGGTGATGACGTTCAACATCATCGCCACCGCGGTCGCGACACCGATGACGGGCTGGCTCGTGGCCCGCTTCGGGCGGCGCTACACCATGATGGGGTGTCTGACCGGCTTCACCTTCGCCACCTTCATGTGTGGCGCCTCGACCTCGCTCGAGATGCTCGTGTTCTGGCGAGTCATGCAGGGCGGACTCGGCGCGCCGCTGGTGCCGCTGAGCCAGACCCTGCTTCTCGACAGCTTCCCGCGGCGACAGCACGGCTTCGTCATGGCGCTCTACGGCATGTCGAATATTCTCGGTCCGGTGATCGGCCCGACTTTCGGCGGCTGGATCGGGGAGGCCATGGGCTGGCCCTGGGGCTTCTACATGGTGCTCCCGGTCAGCGTGCTGGCTTTCCTGTTGTTCAAGTATTTCCTGCCGGCGGACCATTCCGACCGGAAGGCGGCGGGCCTCGACTGGATCGGCTTCCTGTCGCTGTCTGCCGCGATCGCGGCGGCGCAGCTCGTTCTTTCCCGCGGCCAGAGGCTGGACTGGTATGATTCGACCGAGATCTGGATCTCGACGGTGGTCGCTCTCGTCGCATTCTACGTGTTCATGCTGCACAGCCTGACGACAGAGCGTGCGTTCCTCAACCTCGGTCATTTCCGCGACCGGAACTATGCCATCGGCTGCGTGCTGGTGTTCCTCTACGGCATGCTCAACTTCGCACCCATCGTGCTGATGCCACCGCTGCTGCAGCAGCATGCCGGCTATCCGGACTCGGCCATCGGGACCTATGTCGCGTGGCGTGGGGTCGGCAACGGGCTCGGCTTCTTTGCGGCGATGTGGCTGCAGCGACTCGACCCCCGCGTCACGATGATCTTCGCCACGCTCGTGCAGACCTCGTCGGGGTGGTGGATCGCGCACCTCAACCTCGACGTGGATCAGACCACACTCGCCATCAACAGCCTGATGCAGGGATTTTCGGTCGGCGTGTTCTGGGTGCCGCTGACGGTGGTCACCTTCTCGACGCTGGCGCCACAGTACCGGGCAGAGGGATCGTCGGTCTTCCACCTGCTGCGCAATCTCGGCTCGAGCCTGTTCATCTCGATCGCCGTGACCCAGATCGTGCGGGCGACCGGGGCCAACTACAGCCGCATGACGGAGATGGCGACGGCCTACAACAAGGCCTGGCAATTGCCGTGGGTGACGGGGGCGTGGACCGTGGAGACGCTCACGGGCATCGCGCGCCTGTCGAAGGAGATCACGCGGCAGGCGACAATGATCGGATTCACGAACGCGTTCGTGCTTTATTCGGTGCTGTCGGCGATGGCGATCCCGCTCTGCCTGCTTATCAGACCCGCCCGGAAAGCCGGGTGAGACCGGCGAGCGCCTTCGACACCGCTTCGGCGGTGTCGCTCCAGGTCGGCAACCGGGCTGCCTGCTCCAGGGCAGCGGCGGACATGTCACGTCGGCGCGAAGAATCGGACAAGGCGGTGGCCAGGGCCGAGGCGAGCGCGGCACGATCGCCTGCCGGTACGATGATGGCGCATTCGCCGGACAGCCAATCCGCCACGGCGCCGGCCTCAGTCGTCACGACAGGGACGCCGCGACCGAGTGCCTCGGCGATGGCCATGCCGAAGCCTTCGTGGCGGGAAGCGGCGGCGTAAAGATCCGCTTCTGCCCACAAGGCTTCGAGATCTTCGTCGGACAGGCGACCGCGGATCGCCACGCGCTCGCGCAGGCGGAGTTGGTCGATCGCGTTGTGGATTTCAGCCGCGTGAGCCGGATCGCGATCGGTGTTGCCGACGATATCGAGGTGCCAGTCGATGCTGGGGACCAGAGCCAGCGCTTCCAGCAAGAGCGGATAGTCCTTGCGGGGCACCATGGCGCCGACGGAAAGCAGCCGGACAGGACCGGTCGCGGACTTCGCACGCGGCATCGCGCGCAACCGTGGGAACCCCGGCGGCGCCGTGGCGATCCGAGCGGACGCGACGCCGTAGTCCCGTACAAGCGTGGCGGCCGTCGAGAGCGACGTCGCCAACACGAGGCGGGAGACGGCGAGCGCCGCCCGTTCGCTGCCGTCGATCGCATCGCGGGCCGGATCGCCCGGCGGCAGATCGTGGACCATCGGATGATGGAAAATGTCGATCCAGGCGATCCGATCCCCTTCCCGTTCCGCGACGGCGAGAATGCGAGACAGGCAGACCTGGTCGATCAGGACCGGCGTTGCGTCCGGCAGCTCCGCGATGGCCGCGGCGATCCGGTCCACCGCCTCGGGCGTCGGCTGCGGAAAGCCGGGGGGCAGATCGAGCTGCTCGACCGCCCACCCGAGCGCGCGCAACTCGACGCCGATGCGGCTGTTGTAGACGAACCCGCCTGTGGCCCGGTCGTAGTCGGCGAACTGGGCAAGGACGATCCGACCGCCTCGCTGCACTGCCTCGTTGCCACTGCTGACAATTGGATCGGGAATGGCGGACATGAGATGGCCTTGCCTTCGCGCCCCGTCCCCGGGGACGGGCAAAACAGTCTAGCTCTGCGCTCGCCCGATCGCTTTCAGCTTGTAGAGCGCATCGAGCGCCGCTTTCGGCGTGAGCTCGTCGGGGTTGATCGCGGCGAGCGCCTTCTCCACCTCGCTCGGCTCGGCTTTCCCTGCGAGGACCGACTTGGGACGCGCCGCGGCGAACAGAGGTAGCTCTTCGAGGCCGCCGACGGAGACAGCTCGACCGCGCACCTTGGCCCTGGTCTCGGATTTCTCCAGAACCGCCAACACCTCCCCGGCGCGGTCGATGACAGCCTTCGGCAAGCCCGCCAGCTTGGCCACCTGGATGCCGTAGCTGCGATCGGCAGCGCCCTTTTTCACCTTGTGCAGGAAGACGATCTCATCCTGCCACTCCTTGACGTCAATGGTCGCGTTGGCAACCTCGACGAGGCGCCCGGCAAGCGCCGTCAGCTCATGATAATGCGTCGCGAACAGCGCGCGGCAGCGGTTGACCTCGTGCAGATGCTCAACCGTCGCCCAGGCGATGGAGAGGCCGTCGAACGTGGCCGTGCCACGGCCGATCTCGTCGAGAATGACGAGGCTCCGCTCCGTCGCCTGGTTGAGGATGCCGGCGGTCTCGACCATCTCGACCATGAACGTGGAGCGGCCGCGAGCGAGGTCGTCGGCGGCGCCGACACGGGAGAACAGGCGATCGACGAGGCCGATGCGCGCCGCCCGGGCCGGCACGAACGAGCCCATCTGGGCCATGACGACGATCAGCGCATTCTGCCGGAGAAAGGTCGATTTGCCAGCCATATTCGGGCCGGTGACGAGCCATATGCGGCCTTCCGCGGTGTCGTCGAACCCAGGCGGGCGACCTCCGATTACGGCGTGCTCCGGCAAGGGCTGCGGGCGGCCGAGAACGCAATCGTTCTCGACGAACGGGCCAACCTTCTGAGTGGCCAGGGCCTGCTCCACGACGGGGTGGCGACCACCTCGAATCTCGAACGTCGTCGAGCTGTCGAGGTCTGGACGCACATAGCCTTCCCGCTCGGCGGTCTCGGCGAGGCCGGCAAGGCAGTCGAGCTCGGCAAGAGCACCGGCGAGAGCACCGAGCGCCTGCTGGCCCGAGCGGATCGCCGTCTCGAGCTCGGTGTAGACCTCGAGCTCGATGGCCAGCGCGCGCTCGGCCGCCGACGCGATGCGACCCTCGGTCTCCTCGAGCTCGGGCGTCGTGAAGCGCACGGCATTGGCCATGGTCTGGCGATGCCGAAAGAGATCGGAATGGGGCGGCGAGAGGAGTGGCCTGGCATTCTGTGCGGACGTCTCGATGTAGAAGCCGAGTATGTTGTTGTGACGCACCTTCAGCGTCTTGATGCCCGTCGCCTCGACGTAGCGCGCCTCGAGCGCCGCCATCACGCGGCGGCTGTCGTCGCGGAGGCGCAGGGCGTCGTCGAGGTCGGCACGGTAGCCTTCGCGCACGAAGCCGCCGTCACGCTTCTGGTGACCGGGCTCATCGACCAGAGCTGCCTTCAGGCGCTCGCCGAGACCGGGGTCGACCGCCGCCAGGCGCAGCTTCACCGATGCCAGCAGATCCGGAAGCCCCACCGCGCCGGCAGCGCCGTCGAGCAGGCGCACGATGAGCCCGCCGGCTGCCAAGCCATCGCGGACCTGCGCGAGGTCGCGCGGGGAGCCGCGCGCCAGCAGGATGCGGCCGACGGCGCGGGCCACATCCGGGGCGGAGCGGAGCGCACCCCGCACGTCATCGCGCAGGCGGGAATCGTCCAACAGGAAGCCGAGGGCATCGAGGCGGGCGTTGATGGCACGCAGGTCGGTCACCGGGCTGGCGATACGGGCGGCGAGCTCGCGGGCGCCGGCGCCGGTGACCGTGCGGTCCAAGGCAGAAAGAAGACTGCCGTCGCGGCCGCCGGAGGTTGCTCGCAAGAGCTCGAGGCTCGAGCGGCTGGCGGCATCTATGACCAGCGTATTGGCCGGTCCTGTGCGCCGAGGCGGGCGGATGGCGGGACGGGCGCCGATCTGTGTCAGGTCGACGTAGCGCAGGACCGCGCCGACGGCCGCGAGCTCGGCGCGGGAGAAGTCGCCGAAGCCCCCGAGCTCCGTGACGCCCAGGCGCTCCTTCAGCAGCCGCGCGCCGGCGAGGCTGTCGAAATAGGCTCCGGCCACAGGTGTCAGGGCGGCGCCCGACGCCTTCAGGGCCGAGGACACGATGGCATCGCTGGCGGCGGCATCGGCGACCAGCAGCTCCTGCGGCGCGAGGCGGACCAATTCGCCCATCAGGTCGGCCTCGCCAGTCAGGCCGACCTCGAACTCGCCTGTGGAGATGTCGACCGATGCTAGGGCAATCGTGGCGGCGAGAGTGCCCGCCGGCCCGTCCGGCAAGCGTGGTCCCCGAAACAGGGCGGTCAAATAATTGCGCGCCCTGGCGTCGAGCAGGCTCTCCTCGGTCAGCGTGCCGGGCGTGACGAGGCGCACCACGTCGCGTCGGACGACGGCCTTCGAGCCGCGCTTCCTGGCCTCGGCCGGATCCTCGAGCTGCTCGCAGACAGCGACGCGGAAGCCGCGACGGATCAGGCGCTGCAGGTACTCGTCGGCCCTGTGTACGGGCACGCCGCACATCGGGATGTCCTCGCCGAGATGCTTGCCGCGCTTGGTCAGCACGATGCCCAGCGCCTCGGAGGCGATGACGGCGTCCTCGAAGAACAGCTCGTAGAAGTCGCCCATCCGGTACCAGAGGATGCAGTCCGGATTGGCCGTCTTGATCTCCAGGAACTGCGCCATCGAGGGGGTAACGCCGGGGGTGTCCGGGGGGCGTGAAGGGGGCGCTGCGGCTGCACCGACGTGGTCGAGAGCGTCATGGGACGGAGGAGCGGCGTAGCGCACGTTCTGGCCGTTGTCGGCCGACGGCGGCACGCGCCCGACAATCGGCGACGGCTCGGTCGCCGTCGAGCCCGCTTCAGCCGTGCGCCGTCCTCCCCTGCGGGCCATTGCCCAATCTCTCCCCGTGCGACCGTTGACCCAGTGTGCCTATCGCCACGGCGCGTGCGGGGCCGGGCAGAGCCGTCAGCCCCACCGATAGCCGAGAGGCAGGCACGAGGGAACCCGCGCGGCTCAGGGTGCCGCAAGCGCGACCAGCAGAGACGTCGGCGGCACACGGGGCCGAAGCCCTACCTACCCCAGCCGCTTGAGATACTGCGCTGCGATGTCCAGCCCGACATACTCCGAGTAGGCCTTCAGGAGGCGGCTCACCACCGGGCCAGGCACCTTGCCGTCACCGACGGTGGCATGATTGACCTTCGCGACGGGGCAGAGGCAGAGGCTGGTCGAGGTGAGGAACACCTCGTCGGCGGTGTAGGCATCATAGAGGTCGATATCGCGCTCCACGACCTCGTAGCCCTGCTGGCGGGCGATCTCGATCACGGTCAGCCGCGAGATGCCCTCGAGCACGTAGCGGCCCTGCGGGGTCGAGATGCGACCGTCCTTCACGACGAAGATGTTGGAGCCCATGCCCTCGCAGAGGTTGCCGTTCTCGTCCAGCAGCACAGCCCAGGCCTCCGGATCGCGCTCGCGAGCCTCGAGATCGGCCATCACCATATTGAGATAATTGTGGGTCTTGACGCGCGGGCTCAGGGAGTTGGGCGGCGTGCGCCGCACCGACGGGACGACCACCCGGATGCCGTCGCGATAGTGGGCAGCGCGCGCCTTGAACGGCAGCGGCATGCAGTCGACGATGACGCTCGGGCCCATGTCCTCCCAGGGGTCCATGCCCTCGCCGACGCTCTTGATTCCACGTGAAACACGCTGGCCGACCCACCAGTCGTCGCCATCGCCGAGAAGGTGGGCGTTCCGCCGGACGACCTCGTGCGTGACGTCGATCATGTCGGCCGGCTTCATGCCGATATCGATGTTGAGATAGGCCAGCGAACGATAGAAGCGGTCGATATGCTCCTTCACGCGGAAGGGCTTGCCGGCGAACGTGCGGGTCATGTCAAAGCAGCCGTCGCCGTAAAGAAAGCTGCGATCGCGGAAAGGGACGCGCACCTCCCCCTCGGGCACGTATTTGCCGTTGAAGTAGGCGATCCGCTGGTTCGAGCGCTCGGCCATGGGAAAGTCCTCGGTTGCACGGCGGGCAATGCCCCCGCCGTCCTGCGGGTGCATCCTAGCGAGATGCGCCGCAGCCTGCCAAGCCGCCGTCGCCGCGCATAGCCTCTTTGCCGGTCCAGGTGCTGGCGCAGCTACTGCGGGCGGCGGGAAGTGAGCAAATGCTCGCGGGCCACATGCCAAAGCGGCCCGACGGTGCGGCGGACGGCACGCTTGGCGTTCCAGCCGATCAGCTGGGCTGTGGCCGCGAGGGGCTCGCCCCGGGCCAAGGCCGCAGCCTGCTCAGGTCGCGTCGTGGCGACGATCGAGTAGCGACCCAACAGCTCGACCGGGCCGATACGCCACGAGGTCGCGGTCGGCTCCGAGGTGAAGAGATGCGTGATACCGGCCTCGCCGGCGGCTTCGGCGACGCGCCGGGTGTAGCTGCCGCACGGAATCGAGCCAGTGACGATAGGCGCGCCGATGAGGTCGGCCAGCCGGGCGCCGCTCTCCCCCCACTCGCGGGCAATAGCGTCGGCCGGCAGATCCGCCATCGCCGAGGGATGCGAGCACGTGTGCGAGCCGACGATGTGGCCGCGGCTGTGGAGCGCTCGGACTCCCGCCGCATCCAGGAAGGCGGGCTTGCCGACATAATCGGTTGCGACGAAGAAGTGGCCTATCCAGCCGCGCGCCTCGAGTGCATCGGCGACGGCGAGGCTCGAGCTGCCGCCGTCGTCGAAGGCGAGGTGAAACGTCGCCGAGGCGGAGCGCCCGAGGATCGACGTCGCCGGCAACGGCTGGGCAGCCGAGATGGCCGCCAGATGAAGCGCGAACCGGGCGCTCGACAGCTTATAGCGGTCGGCGCCAGCCCCCGGGAAGCCGCTCTCCGAGGGCCTCGCCACGAAGATGTCGTGGTAGAGCAACGTCGTGGCGCTTGTCGCCGGCCTCATGGCGCGCTCCGAGCCTGAAGGCCGCGAGCCAGAGTGCGCCGCCGTGCCCGGATTTTCCAGAGCAGATAGCGGGTCAGCCACGGTTGGCCCCAGACCGCAGAGGGCCGCCCCGCGGTGTCGATTGCGGGTGCCGTGCCGGCGTGGATGCGGGCGAAGGCCTCGGCCAGGGCATCGAGATTTTCTGTCACGCAGCGCAACTGGATGCGGATGTGCGACTCGGCGATCTCGTCATAGGGATAGCTGTAGTAGCCGAGGACGGGGCCGGTATCGACGCCCGCGTCGACCTTGAGCAATGTCACGCCGACTTTCTCGGTGTCGTCGTTGGCCAAGGCCCAGAAGCAGCCGTGGGCATTGCGATACTCGGGGCAGATGCCGGGGTGCAGGACCAGCGTCCCGCCGGGCGGGATGGAGAATATCTCTTTCTTCAGCAGAAACTTGCAGCGGGCGACGACGAGGTCCGGCGACAAACTGCGAAGGAAGGCCCCGGTCTCGGGACTGTTCGGCGTCGACGTGTCGTGGACTGGAACGTGTGGGGTCTTGGGGTAGCGGGCTGCAAGCCGCGCCAGCTCCTCCTTTTCCCAGAGGGCGTCAGCCGAGGCCAAGCGCAGCCGATAGTACAGACGGAACGCCACCACATCGAGAAACCGCAGATATCCGGTGCGGCTGATCTCACGGCGGGCGCGACGGCCAAGCAACGCCGGGTCCTCGGTGATGCGGACGACGCCAACGAGGTCCGTCGCCGTGCCGAGCCAGCGGACGAGGCCATCATGGTCGATTGGAGCATCGTGATGACAAATCAGCACAGTCCTCGGCCGTGCGCCGCGGTCCGTCGTCGTCGATGGGATTGCCTCCGTCATGGCATTTCGTTAGCGGTCCCGGAGACCTGGACGCAACGGGTCCTCTTCGATCAAGATGAACGCGGGTACGGCCGGGAACGGCCATCTCGAAATGCGACGAACCGCCGGGAGGCGAACTCATGAAACTGCAGGTGCATCACCTCAACCTGTGCACCAACAACGTCGCGGCCATGGACGAGTTCTACACCAAGGTGCTCGACATGCAGTCGGACCCTTCCCGGAATACCACGCGGGACACCTCGCAAGGCTACGCGGGCAAGGTGGCGTTCGTCACCGACGGCCAGTCCGAGATGCACCTCGCCGAGCGGGATCTGAAGATAGGCTTCAAGACCGGCCAGGCCATCAATCCCCTCGAGAAAGGGCACATCGCGTTCCGCACGGACGACATCGCTGCCTTCAAGAAGCGGCTGATGGAGCGAGGTATTCCGTTCTCCGACTTCGGAGCCTGGGCCATGAAGGGGTGGGAGCAGATCTTCTTCCACGACCCCGACGGCAACGTCATCGAAGTGCACCAGGTGCACGAGTAGTCTCAAGGCGGAATGCAGCCGTCCTCACGGCGGCTGCGGTTGCGACAGGTGGCGTCGAGCCCGGCGGCGCCGTGCTCGCCGGCCGTCAGGCTCAGTCGATCTTGAAGTTGGCTCGCTTCACCCAGGCTTCGTACGAAGCGAACTCGCGCTTGTTCATCTCGTTAAGCTCCTCTGGCTTCTCATCCATGGCGAAGAAGCCGATGTCGAGCAGACGCCGCTTGATCTCCGGCCGCGCCATGATCTCGGCTACGGCCTTGCCGAACTTCAAACCGATGTCTTCCGGCGTACCCTTGATGGCGTAGAAGGCGAGCCAAGTCGGCAGATCGATCTTGTAGCCGGCCTCAGCCATTGTCGGAACATCCGGGAAATCCGGGTGGCGACGGCTGGAGGTCATTGCCAGCATCACGGCCTTGCCCGTCTTCACATGGGCGTAATGGGCGTTGTCGAGCATGATATCGACCCGCCCGGCCAGGAAGTCGTTCAGGGCGTCGGGGCCGCCCCGGTAAGGGATATGCGTCGTGTTGATGCCGGCCAGAATATTGAGGGCCTCACCGCGCAGGTTGGTGGCCGACCCGACGCCGGGCGACGAATAGGAGAGGTGACCCGGCTTCGACTTGGCGAGTGCCACCAGCTCAGCCACGGTCTTGACGCCGAGGCTCGGCAGCACGGCCCAGCCGTAGACATACTCGCCCATGGCGGCGATCGGCCGGAAATCCTTCGGGTCGTAGGCAACTTTGCGGAGCTGCGGGAGCAGGACCATGGGCGCATTCGGGCTTGCCAGTATGGTGTAGCCGTCGCCGGTCATGCGCGAGGCCGCCTCGACGCCCACCGTCCCCGCAGCGCCGGACCTGTTCTCGACCACGAACGGCTGGCCGAGAGACTTGTGCAGTGCCTCGGCGACGGTGCGGGTGACCACGTCGCCGCCCGTGCCGGGGGGATAATTGTAGATGACACGCACCGGCTTGGTGGGCCAGTCGGCAGCCAGGGCCGGCGCTGCCGGCAGCAGCACCGCCAGCGCGAGGATGCCGGCAGCCAGGCCCAGTCGCGCGAGACCTGGCCGCACCGATTGTCGGAATGACTTCACGTGGTTTCCTCCAGTGTGGATCGATCGGAGCGCACGACGCAGCCGCACCTGCCTGAGACTGAGACCCCTGCGATCGCCGAGCGGCTCGCTCCTACCGAGCGAGGTCGAGCGTAGGCCCCGGCATCAGCAAAACGCAATCCAGCCTCCTGCCGAGCCTATCCTCGCCGGCCGATCTACCGTCGGACTGCGACAATCGAGGGCCGCTCGTTGAGCGCCTCTCGATCGAAGCCGGCGAGACGCTTGTAGCCGGCCGCCGCCTCCTCGAGCTCGGCCTGCGAGAGCACGTCCTCGATACGGGCATAGCCGTCGGGTGCTCGCTGCTCGACGAGTTGCATGACCTGCTCGGGGCCGTTTCCCCGATTGGCGAGCACGATGCGGGCCGTCGCCGGATTGCGCTCTGCCGCGTAGGCCTCGAGCGCCTCCGGGCCGAGGCCACGGGCATACAGCTCGCGGGTCAGGATCCGTGCATCGAGGATCGCCTGGGAGGCGCCGTTGGAGCCTATCGGATACATCGGATGCGCCGCATCGCCGAGCAGCGTCACCCGACCGCTTCCCCAGGCCGGGAGCGGATCGCGATCGACCATCGGATACTCGAGGCAGGCCTTGGCGCACCGGACGAGAGCGGGCACGTCGAGCCAGTCGAAGCGCCAGCTTTCGAAGCGCGGCAGGAACTCATCGAGACGGCCCGGCCGGTTCCAGTCCTCGCGGCGCCAGACCTGGTCGGGACTGAAGCGGAGCTCGGCGATCCAGTTGAGAACGGCGCGGCCCCGATCGTGTGCCCTGCGGGAGATCGGATAGCAGACGAACTTCTGGCTCTCGTGGCCAGCCATGATCATCGAGCGGCCGTCGAGGAATGGGTCACCCTCGGTGACGCCGCGCCAGAGGATGGCACCATTCCACTTCGGCGGCCCTTCGCCCGGCACGAAATGGGCACGCAGAGCGGAGTGAATTCCATCGGCGCCTACCAGCACGGCACCCTTGGCGGTGCCGCGGGATGCGCCGGTGTGCCGATCGACGAAGCCAACGGCCACGCCGCTACCCGTCTGCTCGAAGCCTGCGAGATGGTGGCCCGTGACCACGCTGTCGGATCCGAGCCGGTCGAGCACGGCGCGATAAAGGATCATCTGCAGCTCGCCGCGATGGATCGAGAACTGCGGCCAGCGATACCCGGCGTCGAGGCCGCGCGCCTCCGACCAAATCGGCTGTCCACGCTTCGAGTAGTAGGCAAGCGATGAGGTCGGGATGGCGGTCTCGGCCAGCTTGTCGGCGAGGCCGAGCTCGGAAAGCTCGCGCACGGCATGCGGCAGAAGGTTGATGCCGACACCCAACGGCTCGAGCCTGTCGACCGTCTCGTAGACGCGGCAGGCGATGCCGACCTGATGCAGACTCAGCGCCAACGTCAAGCCGCCGACGCCGGCACCGGCGATAACGACTGCCATGGCCGCATGCCTCCCTGCCGCGCGTGACAGCCGCCCCAGCGGCTGCCATGTGTGGGTGTGAACTATCCATCATCGCAGCGCACGGGACAACGCCTCGCGCCATGACACGACAGCCCGATCCAGCCCGCGTTGGCGGCCCCCTCTGCGACCTTCTCGTCGAGCACGGCGACGGGCCCGGTCTCGCCGTGATGCTGCATGCCGCGGGGACGGGTCCGAGGGCTCTCGACAGGCTGGCCGGCCTGATCGCACCTGTCGTCGGCCGGACCGCCGCGCCGGCCTTCGAGCGAGACGGCCGATCGATCATCGGCCCGGGAGCCGAGCCGTTCGCCGCGGCCGTGGCGCTGGCGCGGTCGCTCATCGAGGTCGGTGGCGAGGGCCCACGCGTGCTGCTCGGGCACTCGATGGGCGGGCTGATCGCGCTCCAGACGCTGCTCGACGGCGTGCGAGCCGATGCCGCCATTCTGTTCGAGCCGATCGTGCTTTCAGTGCTCGATCCGGCGGACCCAGTCGACTGCGCCGCCCTTGACTGGGACGCAGCCGTGGTCGAAGGGCTGCGGGCTTCGTATGCGGCCGGCGACCTCGAGGCGGGCGTGGCGCGCTTCATCGAGGCCTATGGCGCGCTGCCCTGGGGGCTGCTCCCTGCGCCGGCCCGCGCCGACCTCGTGCGACGGGCGCCGACCATTCTCGCCGAAGCCAACGCCACCAACGCGGCGCAAATATCTCGCGAAGCCCTGGCGCGGATCCCGGTTCCAGTCCTGGTGCTCGACGGCGACCGCTCACCGAACATCACCCAGCGCATGACGCGCCGGCTGGCGGCTATACTGCCGGCGGCGGAGCACCGCACGATCGCCGGCGCCGGGCACATGGGCCCGCTGACATCGCCGCGTCCCGTGGCGGAGGCGATCACGGCGTTTCTGGTGCGGCACATCCGGCGCGGATGATCGCGCACAGCTGGACGCCTCGAAACCGGCGCAATGGACTACAATTCAGGCTGCAAGGCAAAGCCATGCGATTCGCTCGCGAATGGCGCCAGCACTCGCCGGGAAGGCCAGCTTGGAAGATCTGCTCGATCAGGACGTCGTGGAGCACGGGACGGCATCGCCGACGCGTGTGCCGGTGCTGCTGCCGGTCGCGCTCGACCAGACCTACGACTACCTCGTACCGGCTCACGTCGACGTCGAGCCCGGAGCCTTCGTGCTTGTGCCGTTCGGGCCGCAGGTCAGGATGGGGGTCGTCTGGGACCGGCCGGTCGGCGAAGGCAAGTCGGTCGACCCGCGGAAGATGAAGCCGGTCACCGAGCGTCTCGACGTGCCTGTGCTGCCGGCGTCCTCTCTGCGGTTCGCCGAGTGGGTGGCAAGGTACACCCTCGGACCGCTCGGCATGGTCGTGCGCATGATGATGAGCGCGCCGGCGGCGTTCGAGCCGCAGAAGCCGCGCTTCGGGGTGACGCTGGTGCCGGACGCGCTGCTGCCGCCGCGCATGACCCCCGAGCGCCAGCGCGCCCTCGACGTTGCCGGGGATGGTCTCGTGCGGGCGAAGTCGGCACTTGCCGTGGAGGCCGCGTGCACCACCGGCGTGGTCGATGGCCTCGTCAAGGCGGGGTGCCTCGTGGAGGTGGCGATCCCGGAGAAGCGGTTCCCCCTGCCGCGGCCGACCCATGCGACCGTCGAGCTATCCGAGACCCAGGCCGCCGCCGCCCATGCGCTGGCCTCGGCCATCGACGCGGAGGCGTTCTCGGTGTCGCTACTCGACGGCGTCACGGGATCGGGCAAAACGGAGGTCTACTTCGAGGCGGTGGCGCACGCGCTCGAGAAGGGGCGGCAGGTGCTGATCCTGCTGCCGGAAATCGCACTGACCGGCCAGTTCATGAACCGCTTCAAGGCCCGCTTCGGCTGTGCGCCGGCCGAATGGCACTCGGCGCTGTCGCCGGCCGACCGGGGCCGAGCCTGGCGTGCCGCCGCAACGGGCGAGGCACGCTGCATCGTCGGCGCCCGCTCGGCGCTGTTCCTGCCGTTCCGCGACCTCGGCCTGATCGTCATCGACGAGGAGCACGATCCAGGCTTCAAGCAGGAGGACCGGGTTCACTACCAGGGGCGCGACATGGCCATCGTGCGGGCCAGCATCGGCCGTGCGCCGATCGTGCTGGCCTCGGCGACGCCATCGATCGAGAGCCACGTCAACGCCCGGTCCGGCCGCTACCGGCACCTCGTCCTGCCGGGACGCTTCTCCGGAACGGAGCTGCCGGAGATCACGGCGATCGACTTGCGCAAGACACCGCCAGACAAGGGGAAGTGGCTGGCGCCGCCACTGGTCGAGGCGGTCAACGAGACGCTCGCCAGGAAGCAGCAGGCGCTGCTGTTCCTCAACCGGCGCGGCTATGCCCCGCTCACCCTCTGTCGCACGTGCGGGCACCGGATCGACTGTCCGCAATGCACGGCCTGGCTGGTCGAGCATCGTTTCCGCAACAGGCTGCACTGCCACCATTGCGGCTTCTCGCTGCCACTGCCGAAGCGTTGCCCGAAGTGCGAGGCAGAGGACACGATGGTCGCCTGCGGGCCCGGCGTCGAGCGCATCGCCGAGGAGGTCGCCGAGCGCTTTCCCGAGGCGCGGACGGTGCTGCTCTCGTCGGATCTCATTCCGGGCCTCGTCGAGATGCGCGAGATCATCCGCAAGATCGAGGCGGGCGAGGCCGACATCATCATCGGTACGCAAATCGTCGCCAAGGGCCATCATTTCCCGGACCTCGCCACGGTCGGGGTCGTCGACGGCGACCTCGGCCTCGCGCAGGGGGCCGATCCACGGGCCGGCGAGCGGACGTTCCAGCTGCTGCATCAGGTGACCGGCCGCGCCGGCCGCTCGTTCGCGCGCGGACGCGGCTTCGTGCAGACGCACAACCCCGACCATCCGGTGATGCAGGCGATCATCGCCAGCGACCGCGAGGCGTTCCTCAACTACGAGATCCGCATGCGGCAGTCGGCGTTGCTGCCGCCGTTCGGCCGGCTTGTCGCACTGGTCGTGTCGGCCAAGCACAAGGAGATGGCGGAGGCCTACGCGCGCGAGGTGGCTCGGCGGGCGCCGGCGGCCGAGCAGATCGAGGTGCTGGGTCCGGCCGAGGCGCCGATCGCCGTGATCCGCGGGCGGCACCGGTGGCGGCTTCTGCTCAAGGCCCCGCGCGACGTCGACGTGCAGGCCTACATCCGCGCCTGGGAGGCCCGCTTACCCGAGGTCAAGGGCGACGTGCGCCTGACGGTGGATATCGACCCGTACAGCTTCTTGTGACTTGCCCTCGAATCCCACACATGCCATTTGCGGATATGTAGGCACATAGCTCTAGTTCCGTCGGCATGGGCCATCTTCAATTGTACGAGGCGAGCCATCATGATGGCAATAGGGGCAACGAACGATCGCAGCGAATATTTGGCCGCACTTGCAAAGCGTCTATATATCCTTGCCTGGATCATCGAGATCATCGCCGTGAGCCTTGGGTTGGGCATGGCTCTCACAATGAATTCAACTGGACAGAATTCTTTTGCAGACTTTTTGCTCGGCGGGGGCGGATTCGTCATGGTTAGTTGTGCAGAGTTGTCGAAGATCCCGCTAGCAACTTTTTTTGTGGAAAGTGACCGCAAGAGAGTCAAGCTTGCAACGCTTGGATTTCTTATCCTAGTTAGTTTTATTACATTTGAAACCATCTTCTTCTCGCTTGAGCGGGGCTTCAACGGCCGCATGCAGCAAATAAATGCGAGCAAGGAAAAAATTGGTCAGCTAGAGCGCGATTTCGTTTTATTGGCTGGAAAAATAAAGGACCCCAATAGCGATGCCGCTGCGGAAAGAGCCGCGCTCGGCCGCCAGCGAGAAGAGGCTGAATCACAATTTAAGGCAGATCTGGACGCCATCGACCGCCAATTGGATCAGATTCGTCAGGGCCAAGTATCCAATACGCTGTCTACCGAAATCAAGGAACGTGTCCAGGAGCTTGATAAGAGGATTGAGCGTACTAAAGCCGAGCAGCATGACAGCCAGGCAGCAGCCGAAAAGAAGGCCCGAAATACCAACAGTTACTTTCAACGCTTGATAGATGCAGCCCGCAAGTCTGGGGATGCCGCGAAGGTCGCGGACTTGCAGCGCAGCCAGGCGAACCATAGAAGCGGTTCGTTCCGAGAGCAGGCCGAATTGAGCGGGCGATATCGCGGAAGCCTAGAAAAGCTGGAGTCCGAGCGACAGATGTTACTGAGGAAGTCAATGGACACAGTCGTGGAAGACGACGAACAAAGACGTAGAGAGGTGTCCAAGCTCGCAGATGAACGCTCCCGATTAATGCAGGATAGACAACGAAAGATATTGGAACTGGACAGGCGTCTCGCGGCGCTCAACGATCGAGAGGAAAAGGAACTCGCCAAGTTACCGGAATTGGTTTCAGGTCGGGAGAAATTGAAGAAAGAGCTGGACGATGAGCAGCAGACACATAGGGGATTGGCTGCCAGCTCGCAAATTCATCGTATCGCTGCACCCGTATCCAGTTGGATAACTGGGACTATCGCCGAGCCGCATACAGTAGCCCAGTCTTACGTTCGCGGGGTCGCCTTAGTATGGTTTGGTTCTCTTGCTGCACTCGGCGCTATTGGGGGAGCTGTGATCGCCATGGTTTCGCAGTTATTGCGGAAACGAGCTGACACCGAAAATGTCGAACAGCCGCGGAATGACCAACGTCAACCGCGACTTTTGCAATATCTGGCCGCACTACGGGATTATCGGACGGCAAAACCAATAATAAAGGAAGTCGAGGTCATTAGAACGAAGCGCGAGATAGTTGCCGTTCCCGTTCCTGTGACCGACTTTACACTGGAGAAATTCCAGAAGGAGTTCGCGGACCTCAGTCGGCCCTTGTCTGGCGTCTTAACCGAACCGGGGAAGACCAAATGAACGAGCGCGTTACAGTAGACATGTCTAGAGTCGACGAAGCATTACGTCTCAGTGCAGTCGCAGGCCGCCTCGAGGCGGATAAGCGTGATGCTATCAACGCCCAGGAGCGAGCCAAGGCTACCGCAAAGCTTATCCTCTATGGAGCCGCTGCATTGTCGTTGGTGATCGTGAGTATTGGATTTGCCGTTAGTCTGGCCAACGATCGGCACAATAATCGAACGAAAGCACCATTTCCAGTTGAAGTCTTTGATCCTGGGATAGAAGGGACTGGCACAAAACGCGCGCAGATCATGACAAGCGTCAACTTGTTTAACACCATCAAGCGCGACACCTTGAAGACCGGGAACCCCTTCCTTAAGGGTATTACTGCCGGCCATAAGTATAAAAGTAGCGAGTCTAAACGTTGGGACGATGCTTGGTGCTATGCCGACTTCACGCGCGATGACTTGGATTACACTCTGACGCTTGAGAATAGGACTCTTTGGTTGCGGATTCCCCGCCCACCAACCGCCGCCGAGCTAAAGCAATTGAGCCTTAGCACGAGTGATGTCGATAGATTGCGGGCGGAATGTCCATGGCGGGACCGCTAGCGCTATCTTCAGCCTGATAGTGGATATCGACCCGTACAGCTACCTCTAAGGCGCCGCGATGACAGCGGTCCAGGCCTGTGTCGTTGACGGCTTGCCCGGTCCGGCACATACCCCTATGGTCCGCGCCGCCTCGCAATGGGCGAGGCTCGGCAAACCCACGCCAGAGACCCTGAAAGGCAACGTGCCATGGGCTTTTTCTCCGACAGCCTCAACCGGATCACACCGTCCGCGACCATGGGCGTGTCGGCCAAAGCCCGCGCGCTGGCGGCGCAGGGGCGGGACATCATCATTCTCTCGCAAGGCGAGCCCGACTTCGACACGCCGCAGAACATCAAGGACGCGGCGATCCGGGCGATCCAGTCGGGCAAGACGAAGTACACCGACCCGGACGGCATGCCCGAGCTCAAGGACGCCGTCGTCGCCAAGTTCAAGCGTGAGAACGGGCTCGAGTACAAGCGCAGCCAGATCACGATCGGCTCGGGCGGCAAGCAGGTGCTGTTCAACGCGCTGTGCGCCACCATCAACCCCGGAGACGAGGTGGTGATCCCGGCGCCGTGCTGGGTGAGCTATGCCGATATCGTGCTCTTCGCCGGTGGCAAGCCCGTGTTCGCGAACTGCCGGATGGAGGATGGCTACAAGCTGCGTCCCGAGGTGCTCGATCAGGCGATCACGCCGAAGACCAAGTGGTTCATGTTCAACGCGCCGTCGAACCCGACGGGGGCCGCCTACACGAAGGACGAGATGAAGGCGCTCACCGACGTGATGCTGAAGCACGCCCATGTCTGGGTGCTGACCGACGACATGTACGAGCACCTGCTGTTCGACGGGCACGAGTTCTTCACCATCGCCCAGGTGGAGCCGCGGCTCTACGAGCGCACGCTGACGGTCAACGGCCTATCGAAGGCCTATTGCATGACCGGCTGGCGTATCGGCTATGCCGGCGGCCCCGAGCCGCTGATCAAGGCGATGGGCAAGCTGCAGAGCCAGTCGACGTCGAACCCGTCGTCCATCTCGCAATGGGCGGGCGTCGAGGCTCTGAACGGGCCTCAGGACTTCATTCCGATCAACAACGAGAAGTTCAAGGTGCGACGGGACCTCGTCGTCTCGATGCTGAACCAGGCGAAGGGCATCAAGTGCCCGAAGCCAGAGGGCGCGTTCTACGTCTACCCGTCGTGCGCGGGCACGCTCGGCAAGACGACAGCTGCCGGTAAGAGGCTCGAGACCGACGAGGATTTCGTGACGGCGCTGCTCGAGGAGGAAGGTGTCGCCGCGGTGCACGGCGCGGCATTCGCGATGTCGCCGTTCTTCCGCGTCTCCTACGCTCTCGACAACGAGAGCCTCGAGGAGGCCTGTCGCCGGATCCAGCGCTTCTGCGGCAACCTTCGCTAGTGCAGCGCATCTGGCGTCTGGCCCACATTGCGGCTGATTTCGGCGCCTAGCGCCAGATGCGAGCGCTACGCCGGAGACATGAGGTCGATCGGGTTCACTCCTGGCTCCGACATCGCTCGGGGATGGGCCCGAGGGGAGGCAGATGGCGGGAGCCAACACTCCGGGCTCCCGCAGCAAGAAGATGGGCATCCCTGCGTCGAAGCGATGGTTCCACTGAAGGCGGCAGCCAGTGGCACCCGCTTCCACCTGTTGTCCGACGAGTGTGGCAAACCTTCCACCACAACACTTGGCAAAACCCTTACATGCCGTAGAAGTCGAACGTGTATTCGACATTCGCTATTTCGAGGGTGAGCGTTCATGCCGAGAACAAGGTGGTCAACCCTTGCCGTGCTCACGGCCCTGTGGGTGTGCACAGTTGAATTCGCGCTCGGCCACGACGCCATACTCCTGCGGCGCAAGATCATGAAAGCGGTTGGCGCGGCGACCAAAGAGGCGCGGGAGCTGGCACGGGGCGAAAGGGCGTTCGATGCGGCCAGAGCCTCGGCACAGATGACATTGATTGCCAACGGTTGGACAGAAGCTGCGAAGCTCTTTCCAGAGGGCTCGCATGCCGGTGCCCGGACGCGAGCAGCGCCCGAGATCTGGACGAATCTCGCCGATTTCCAGGCGCAAGGCGAGCGCATGGCGCAACTCGCCAGCAGGGCTGCAGCAGCTGCGGGAGAGGGGCACGCCGCTTTCACGGCTGCGTTCGAGGAGCTGTCGGTCACCTGCAAAGGTTGTCATCGGACGTACATGACGCGTGACTGAGGCGCTTCTCCCGTCATCGGCGCCAAGATCGATGTCACACAGCCCATTGCTGCTGCACGGCGGCAACGCTTCGGACCACGGTCTCAGACTAAAGTCCGATCACGAAAAGTTTGAATCTAATCCGATGCGATCCTCAAATAGATTGATCACGCTGGGCCGGGCCCGGCTCGCAATCGGGACTTCAAGGGAGACCTCATGTCTAAGTCGAAATTCTTGGCTGGCCTGTCGATCCTGGCCGGCGTTGCCGTTATTGCGTCCGGCGTCGCCGTCGCTCAGGACGCCATCGCCAAACGCAAAGAGCTGATGAAGGCCGTGGGGGGGGCAACCAAGGCCTCCGGCCAGATGGTCAAGGGCGAGATCCCGTACGACGCAGCCGCGGCCAAGAAGCATATGGAGACGATCGCGAACGGCTGGGGCGACTTCGCCAAGCAGTTCCCGAAAGGATCGGAGAAGGGCGGCGAGACCACCGCCGCGCCGAAGATCTGGGAAACGTTCAAGGACTTTGACGACAAGGGCAAGAAGATGGCGGCCGATGCCGCCAAGGCCGCGGCGGAGGCCGGCAAGGGCGCCGACGCGTTCAAGGCTGCGTTCGGCGAGGTCACGAAGAACTGCAAGGGTTGCCACGACGCCTATCGCGTCAAGAAGAACTGACGCGCGGCGGATCGGCTCGTTCGGCCAGCAGATTTTTTGTGGGAGGGCGTCCTCGCCCTCCCGTTTCCATTTTCGGGATGCATCATCGACATCCCTGAGCAGACTCGGTCGGACTTCGAACGGCATGAATTTCGGCAAGCGACTGCGCGAGGCGCTGGCCTGCGAGCCCTGCCGCCGCTACCGAAACGGCGTCCTCGTCGTGCTGACGCTGCTGCTCGTGACTTGGGCATTGACGTAGAGGCTGCATAGTGGCGAGGGCATCGATCCCTGACCGCATCCCGCCAGGGCGACCAGCGCCGGAGCTGGTCGACAGGAGCGTGACACTCGCCGACGGTCGGCGCGTGGCATATCGGGAGCTCGGCCACCCGGCAGGCTTTCCTGTCATTGCGTTGCACGGAACCCCCGGCTCGCGCCTGAAGTACCTCTCGGCCAGCTACACGGCCGAGCGGCTCGGGATTCGCATCATCGCGCCGGATCGTTGGGGCTACGGCGCCACGGATTCGCATCGAACGCCCTCGCTCCGGGCCTATCCGCCAGACATCTGTGAGCTTGCCGATCGTCTTGGGGTGGATCGCTTCGCCGTTATGGGTGTCTCGGGTGGTGGACCGTACGCGACTGCCATTGCGACGTCGGCCCCGTCCCGCGTGACCGCACTGGCTCTCGTGGCGCCCGTTGGACCGATCTACGGTGAAGACGACGACGAGATTTCCGCCTTCCATCGGCTGTGCTTCGGAGCATTGCCCAACCACCCGGCTGCCGTCGCAGCGATATTCGGTGCGTTCCGGGGGATGCTCAAGGTGTCACCCGGTGTGGGCATGCGGATGGCCATGGTGCGCGTGGCACCGGTCGACCGGCAAGCGCTCCGAGTGGGCGATACGGCGAGATTGCTCGGCCGGACATTCGTCGAGGGCCTGCGGCCAGGGACTGCAGGGCCTGTCACGGACATGGTGCTGTTCGGGGCGCCGTGGGGGCTGGAGCTGCAGCTGGCGACAATGCCGTCGCGAGTTTGGCTGGGTACGGCCGATCGCAATGTCCCGAGGTCCGCGGCCCGCCGGCTGGCGCATCGGCTCCCCGCCTGCACGCTGGTGGAGTTGCCGCAACAGGGGCACTTATGGATCGCGCACAACTATGAGACCGTGCTCGGATGGCTCGCCGAACTGCGGCAGGCCGTTGCCGCGCCGCCATCTCACGTTTGAGGCCAACTCGCATCGGCTGAAGGACGGAACGGTCGCCCGGGGCTTGGCACTCGAAGCCGAACAGGCGGGCTTATGCCGGCGCGCGCCAGCCAAATGCAGGCAGGTAGGACTTGACCCATCCGGTGAGGGTTGACATCGCCTGGTCGCCCGGAACCGGCCGCGCCACCGGGACCAGTGCAACCGACCGGTGCTCCGGCTCGGCGACTTTCGCCGAGGATGCCGCATCGAGCATATCATCGTCCGGCGTCGCCATCGCGAACCCTGCTGCCGTCGCTGCTTTATTCAGACTATCGATGCTCATGGCAGCTGCCTTCGTCGGTCTACTCGGTCGCCCTACGGACATGTGCGGCACCCGGACCATGCGAATATAACGACATTAGTATTGATGATGCCTGAATGCGCCATGTCAAGCAGATTCAAGTTTTTGCTTGCCATTTATCCAAAGCAAATTTGCGTTCACTCGCGAAAACTCCCCGCAACCAATGTCTTTGCCCGACGGGCGAAGGTGGCACATCATTAGATCGATCTCCTGCACGCCGCGCGCGCCAATGTCCGACCGGGATAACGCGGCACACGCCGGCGAGTTGCAGGCCGCCGCCGCGGAATCGACGGGCGGCTCGATCCCCGTGTCACATCACGGTGCTCCGGCACCGTCGCGCCTAAACTGGTGGTGAGGCGGCTCGTTTGGCGGATCACGTGGCGTCTGGCCTGCAGGCCGGTTTCGCCTTAACATCCTCGCGCGTGCTGCCCTCGAGAACGACCGGCGGCACTCTGGCAACATAGGGAGGCACCACGCGTGGCGATGGACCCCAAGATCGTGCTCGACCCGACGGGCGAGCACGAGGCGCCAACCCGCAAGCAAGCGGGCCGGCCCAAATCCCTCGACGGCATCACGGTCGGCATGCTCGATATCGGCAAGTCGCGGGGTGACGTGTTCCTCAATCGCCTCGCTGAGCAGCTCGGCTCGCGCGGCATTACGGTCAAGCGGTACGCGAAGCCGACACCGAGCCGGCTCGTGGCACCCGAGACGAAACAGAAAATGCTCTCGGAGGTGAAGGCAGCGATCATCGGCCTCGCTGATTGAGGCTCTTGCACAACGTGCAGTCTGCACGACGGATCAAATCTCGACCTCGCCGGCGTCCCTGCCCTCATTGTCGCGACAACGGCTTTCACACAGGCCGCCGACGTCCAAGCGAAGGCTCTCGGCTACTCGCCGACGATGGTGTGGGTGCCGCATCCCATCCAGGATCGGACGGATGCCGAGTTGCAGGCACTCGCCGATAAACATTGCGACGAGATCATTGCGGCCATGACCTCCGCCGGGGCGTGAGGCTCGATCGCATGGAGCAGGACCAGCCGCCGAATTGCGGGGGCTGGTCCGACACATGGCGCGACGGCGTCGCGGCAATCGACACGGCTGAGCCGCATGCGTGCATAAGAAAGCGTGTCAATTGCGGCTGCGCTCGTGCTCGGCAATGGCGTGCCGAATGATGTCGTCGGCATCGATGGCGCGGGACGGCATGACAGCCGGCACCGGCTGGCGCCCAACGGCGATCCGCGTGATGGCTGGCGCAGAAGCGATCGCCGGCCGCGCTGCAGCACCGCTGGATCCGTAGTTGGGACTCCACGGCTCCGACGGATCGTCCGGGGTCTGGCGGGGATGGCGCGGCGCAAGCTGCGACGGTAGCCCGTCGTCCTCGACCTCGACCTTCACGGTGGCGGCATCGGGACGGAGGGGCGGGCCAGCAACCCTGTATGACGGCGGCTGGCTCGAGGCGCAGCCAGCAGCGAGCAGGGCGAGCGACAGGGCGCCGAGAGTGACGGGCGCACGGCGGATCAACGGCACCGGCGCGCCGAAGCGACGACGCAACGGACGATGGGACTGCATACGAGCAACGCCTTTCACTGGCACGCTACGGAACCAGGGCGCTAGTGAACTCCCGCGCGCCCGACATGGCCGCATTGTGCGCCAGCCAAGGTTAAGCAGCGCCTAACGGATGTGCGGGATAGGGCCGGCTCGTATGCGCCAGGGCCGTGAAAGGGCTAGCCGATCCGCCCGCGAGCGTCGGCCATGACCCGGTCGAACTCGGCCTCGAGCGGGGCATTGACGCCCCGGCAACCGTCGGCCACGAGGCGCGCGAACTCGAGGTAGTCGCGACGGCGGGACAGCGTCCATTCACCGGGCGGATTCGTCACCGTATCGGAGACGTTCGACGTCTTGTCCGAGAGCTTGATCATCTTGCCGGTCGCCGAGAGGTGGGGTGCGTGATCGATTTCGAGGCGCTTGCGTTGCTGCCACGTCAGCGTCTTGTCGTCGGAAAGCTCGGCGACGATCGCCGCGATCTCGTTGCCGAAAAGCCCGGCGAGCTCGGCTCGGGTCGTTTGCGTGTCCTCGATCGTGTCGTGCAGGATCGCGGCAGCGAGGACCGTCGCGTCCTCGATGCCGCCAATGCGGTGCAGCCGTTCGGCAACCTCGAGCGGGTGGTTGATATAGGGCGTGTTGCGGATCCCCTTGCGACGCTGATCGCGGTGTTTGTCGGCAGCGAAGTGCGCTGCCTGAATGACGAGGCCGATGCCTGTTGTCTCGAGCTTCATAGGCGCGACTTAGGCCGGCTTGGACTTGCCGGCAAGCCTCGCGAGATCCGGCACTGGACGGGCCGTCGCAGGATCGGAGGCGAACGCCTCCTCGAGCGCGGCGGCAACCTCGAGCACACGCAGGTCCGAGCCACGCGGACCGATCACCTGGATGCCGAACGGAAGACCCTTGTCGTCGCGGCCTGTGGGTACATTGCACGCGCAGCACAGCGCCATGGTCGGGGCATAGGCGAGCGCGAGCCAGCGCATGTAGGTCGGCATCCGCTCGCCGTCGATCTCCTCGACGAAGAGCTGGGCATGCGGGAACGGAGACACCGAGGCGGTCGGGGCAATGAGAACGTCCCAGTCCTCGAAGAAGGCGTTCACGCGTTGCATCAGCTTGTGCTGCTCGACCATGCCGCGGCCGACGTCGGCCATCGTGAGCTGCAGCCCGCGCTCGGTGTTGTCGATGACGTTGCGATCGAGGAGGTCGCGATGCCTCGCGAGCTTGTCCTGGTGCTGGGTGACGAAGGCAATGCCGCGATGCACCTCGAAGATGTCGTGAAGGCCGGAGTAGTCCGGATGCGTCGCCTCCGCGACGCCAGCCCAAGATGCGAGGCGCCTCATGCGATCGGCGAACACGGCACGAATGTTCTTGGCGACGGGAGCTTGGCCGAAGTCCGGCGTGATGGCGATGCGGAGGCTGGCGAGGTCGGACGGGAGCAGCCGCTCGGGAAGATCCAGCGTGCCGGTCGAGTAGGGATCGTTCGCGTTCTCGTCGACCTGGGCCTGGAACAGCAGGTACGCGTCCGCCACTGTCCGGCCCATCGGGCCGAGCACGCCCCACGGCACGAGACCGGCGGCCCGATCGGGTGACGGAACGACACCTACGGAGGGCCTGAAGCCAACGATGCCGCAGTAGGACGATGGCGTGCGAAGCGAGCCCCCATAGTCTGATCCGGTGGCGAGCGGCATCTGGCCCACGGCCAGCGCGGCCGCGGACCCGCCCGACGAGCCGGCGGCCGTCAGCACGGTATCGAACGGGTTGCCTGTCGCACCATAAACGCGATTGCGGGTGTTGGCGCCGGCACCGAACTCCGGCGTGTTGGTCTTGGCGAAGATATTGGCGCCCGCCTCGCGCACGTTGGCGACGTTGGTGCCGTCGGCCTCGGGAACGTGGTCTTTGAAAATCAGGGAGCCCCATGTCGTGCGCAGGCCCTTGACCGGCTCGAGGTCCTTCACGCCGACCGGCAGGCCGTGGAGGATGCCGAGCGGGCGGCCGGACATGACATCGGCCTCCATCTCCGTGGCCGTGCGGCGGCCCAGCGCCTCGTCGGACGCGACCACAGCGTTGATCGCACCATTCGTAGCGGCCGTGCGCTTCAGGCAGCTTTCGAGCAGCTCGACCGGTGACAGCTTTCTCGCGCCGATCAGGCGGCGGGCTTCGACGGCCGAGAGATCGCAGGGTTCGGTAACGGCTTTGCTCATCGGAGACGATCCTGGGCTGCGCAGATGGCGAAGATGTCGTTGGCGCAACGGTAGGTGGGCAACCCCGGTAAGGCAATGGGCAGGTCAGCCTCCAGCGCGCGTCAGGCAGACGGCGCGGAGCCTCCGTGGTATTGTGCTGCTCGATACTGTGCGAGACGAGCGGTCCGGCATGAATGCTCCCAATCGTAAGCCTCCACCTCGGATGACGGTCACCGACTTCCTGGCTTGGAATGGTCCGGGCAAGTGGGAGCTGGTCGATGGCGAGCTGCGCGCCATGGCACCGGCAAGCGCCACGCATGGCATGATCCAGGCAAATTTGGCCAAGGTGATCGGTCGTCATCTGGATGACCGCAAAGGACCTTGCCGGGTGATCACCGAGCCCGCCATCGCCGTGCGGCTGCGGGCTAGCCTCAATACGCGGATACCCGATCTCGGCATCACCTGCTCACCCGTCGGACCGACGGATGTCCTGCTGCCGGAGCCGGTCGCGCTCATCGAGATCCTGTCGCCGGGCAATCCCGACGACACGTGGAGCAATGTCTGGACCTACTCCACCATTCCCAGCGTGCGAGAGATCATCGTTCTGCATTCGACACGGGTTCTGGCGGAGGTCCTGCGTCGGGATTCGGATGGCAACTGGCCAATGGACCCCGAGGATGTCGGACCCGACAGCGAGCTTCGGCTCGAGACGGTGGGCCTCGCACTTCTGCTGCGCGAAGCCTACGTGGGCACATATCTCCTGAGCGAAGCATCGAAAGCCTGACCGCGCCGAACGCCGGCAGCTCATCGTCGAGGCACGCTCTTTCCGTCGCCGATATCCCAGTAGATGCCCGCCATCAGACCGGCGGCGCTGCGCATCACCGGCATCAGGACGTGCTCGTCCGGCCAGTGCTGCGAGCATGACGCGTAGCTGTGTGGGATCCAGATGGTCGGCATCCCGAGATCGTCGGTGAAGATGTCGTTGCAGATTGAGCCGCCGGTCGACGGGATGACGGCCGGCTTGGCATTGGACGAGCGCTGGATGGAGCCACGCACGAACATGGCCCAGGGATGATCGGGCTCGATGCGCGATGCGCCGAAGGTGCCGTCGTTGATGGCGGGTGGCGGCGTGACCTTGACGCGGTCGTGACCGTGCATGGCCAAGTGACGCTCCAGGGCGGGAATGATGGCCGACGTATCGGTGCCGGCGACGAAGCGGAGCTGGCAATTGGCGACGGCCTTCGGCGGAATGGCGTTGACCGGGCGACCTGGCGTTCCGGTGGTGAAGGCCAGGATGTTGAACGTGTTGGCGGCGTAGACGCGCTCTGCCGGCCGCATGCCGGGCTCCCCCCACCAATCGTCTACCGCAGGCCCCTCGGTGCCGCCGTCGATCTCGACATCGGCCAGGACCTCCCTGACAGCGGCCGTGGCCGGCGGAGCCTTCAACGCCTCGACCAGGAGCTCGCCCTTCGGCCCGACGATCGAGGCCAGCGCGTGGGCCAGCAGGAACCCGGGATTGGCGATCAGGCCACCCCAGTTGCCCGAGTGGTGGCCGCCCTCTCGCAAGTCGCAGACAAGATCGAAATTCATGGCGCCGCGGCAGCCGAGCGAGAGCGTCGGACGATCCTGACGGACGCGGGGACCATCGGACGCGATCAGGACATCTGCGGCGAAGGCAGCCTTGTTGGCCTGGACCAGTGCCTTCAACCCCTTGGAGCCGGCCTCCTCGCCCGTCTCAATCATGAATTTGGCGTTGAAGCCGAGGCGGCCGCCCCGCTCCTTCATGACGCTGTCGAGCGCCGCCATGTTGATGGTGTGCTGGCCCTTGTTGTCGGCCGTGCCGCGGCCGTAGAGGCGTTCGCCGTCACGAGCGGTGATCCACGGACCTTTGCCTTTGGTCCACTGCTCGTCCATGCCGCGCACGACATCGCCGTGGCCGTAGCCGAGCACGGTCGGCAGCGACGGGTCCTCGATGCGCGTCGCGAGCAGCACCGGACCCTGGCCACTGGACGGGTTGTCGTAGACGCGCCACGTGAAACCCATCGCCGTGAATGCCGGGCCCATCTCGGCTTCGAGATAGCGGTGGCATTCGGCGATGGCCTGGAGATCTGGAAATCTCTGGCTCTCCGTGCGGATCGCAACTCGACGCGCGAGATCAGCCTCGAAGCTGCCGTCATCGACGTACGCCTCCGCGCGCCCGACCGCACCGCCGCGGCTGCCCGTGGTGTCGCTCATGGTGTCCCGATCTCCCTTGTCCGGCGGGCGTTTCGGCGCGACCGCGTCCGCGGCCCAGATATCCGCCCGCGACTGTAAGGCGCGCGGGACCGCTCGACAAAGGGCACCCCGCGCCTCAAGCTGACGATCGGTCATTTCGACACAAGGAACCCCGCCATGACCCAGCTCGACCTGCCGAAGCTCGCCGCCGACCTCGAGCGGCTGCTCAAGCTCAAGACCGTGCCGTTCGGCATGAAGCTGTTCGAGAACGCGGCTGAGATGCAGGAGATTCCGCGCATCCGCCGCCCAAAGCACATCCATACGCTCGACCAGATCGTGGCGCAGGCCGCGAGGCTCGGCTGGACGGTGGGCGTGACAGCGGACAACCTCGTCGGCGCGCAATGCCGGGCCGTGGTCGGCCTCGGCAATCAGAAGACCGCCGAATGGGCGTCGGGCAAGTCCACCGCCGGCGTCTGGCACGGCACGCTCGAGGATGCGGGAAAGCGACAGGCGTCGCTGACGTGCGTGCCGGACGGAAAGTACGAGGCCCTGGCCGTGTCGCCGCTCGCAGCCGGGCGGCTCAACCCGCCGGACATCGCGCTGTTCTACGCGACGCCGGGCGCGATGATGTACTTCATCAACGGCATGCAATACGTCGGCTACAAGAAGTTCGACTGGGGCGTCGTCGGGGAGACGGCCTGCGCCGACAGCTGGGGGCGTGCGCTCTCCAAACGCGAGCCGTCGCTCTCGATCCCCTGCTTCGCCGAGCGCCGCTACGGTGGCGTCCTCGACGAGGAGATGCTGATGGCGATCCCGCCGGACCAACTCGAGAAGGCGATCAAGGGCATGGAGAGCCTCGCCAAGAACGGCTTCCGCTACCCATTCCCGCAGTATGGCATCCAGAACGACGTCCGCGACGGCATGGCTGTCAGCTATCCGGACCGGGCGAGAAAGTAGCAGGTGGTGGCCGGGGCAGCACCCCGGCCGCCGGTTGCTCTCACTTAGCCGTTGCGGCGACATCCTTGAGGACGGGAGCGATGCGGGCCATCTCCGCCTCGACGAGCTTCTGGAGCGCCGCCGGTCCGCGGTCGGCCCCAATCGGTGCCGTCGAGCCGAGCTCGGTGAAGCGAGCTTTGATCTGCGGGTCCTCGAGCGCCTTGTCGAGCGCTGCGACCAGCTTGTCGCGCACCGGCCCTGGCAACCCCTTCGGCCCGACCATGGCGTTCCAGGCGCTGAACACGAAGTCGACGCCCGCCTCCCGGGTGGTGGGCACGTCCGGAAGTGCCGCAAGGCGAGCCGGTGCGGCAATCGCATAGGCCTTGATGGTGCCGGACTTGATCTGCGGAATGACATTGAGCGACTGATCGACCATGTAGTCGATCTTGCCGGCAACGATGTCGTTCAGGGCCGGATTGGTGCCTCGGTATGCCACCAGGGCCGGTTTCAGCCCCAGCTGCGCATTGAAGACCATCCCAGACACGTGCGAGATCGAGCCGACCCCGGCGTGGCCGTAGCTGATCGTCTTTTCGTTGGCCTTCAGGTGGGCGATGAACGACTTCAGGTCACTCGCCGCGATGGCCTTTTTCGACACGATGGCCTGGGGCGTGAAGTTGACGACGCCGATCTGGTCGAAGCTGGTGGCCGGGTTGTATTTCAGGCTCGGGTAGAGCGATGGAGCGGCGGACTGGGTGCCCATGTTGCCGACGGCGATCGTGTAGCCGTCGGGCGTAGCCTGGGCCGCGCGCGTCATGCCGGTGCTTCCGCCCGCACCGCCGACATTCTCGATCAGGAGCTGCTGACCCAGCGTGCGCGACATGTGCTCGCCGACGAGCCGGGCCACGACATCCGTCGGACCGCCAGCCGCAAACGGAACGATCACGGTGATCGGGCGAGTCGGATAGCTCTGCTGGGCGGCTGCCGGCAGCAGAAAGGCGAGCAGCAGGAGCGGCACGAGCCCTGCCTTCGGAGCTATTCGTATCGACATGTTGGTGGTCTCCCTTTTCTCTGCTTCGGACAGGCGTTTCACTCGACGAACGCGCGATCCCGTCCGCGGCGAATTGCCGGCAGGATCGAGACGACGAGGAGAACGACGGCCAGCGCCAGCAATCCGGCCGACAGCGGCTCGTGGACGAATGTAGCCATGCTGCCCCGCGAGATGGCGAGTGCCTGGCGCAGCTTCTCCTCCATCAGGCGGCCCAGCACGAAGCCGAGAAGGAGTGGCGCGGGCTCGAAGCCGAGCTTCAGCAGGGCATAGCCGAGCAACGTGAAGCCGGCTGTCAGATAGACGTCCATCGGGTTGTTGCCGACCGAGTAGATGCCGATGCAGCACAGGAGGACGATAGCCGGAAACAGCAGGCGGTACGGGACCTTGAGGAGACGCACCCAGAGGCCGATCAGCGGCAGGTTGATGACCAGCAACATCAGGTTGCCGATCCACATCGAGGCGATCATGCCCCAGAAGAGCGCCGGCTGCTTGGTGATGACATCGGGGCCGGGGATGACGTTCTTCAAGGTCATGGCGCCGAGCATCAGGGCCATCACGGCGTTGGGTGGAATGCCGAGCGCCAGGAGTGGGATGAACGCCGTCTGCGCGCCCGCATTGTTGGCCGCCTCGGGCCCGGCAACCCCTTCGATGGCGCCTTTGCCAAACCGGTCGGGATCGTGCGCGATCTTTTTCTCGAGGGTGTAGGAGGCGAACGGGCCGAGGACGGCACCATTGCCCGGCAGCAGACCGAGCAGCGAGCCGAGAAGCGTGCCCCGCGCGATCGGCCCGACCGAGCGCCGCATCTCGTCGGCCGTGGGCATCAGCGGCCCCAGGCGACCTTCGACGGTCTCGCGGGTCTCGGGGCTCTCGAGATTTCGGAGCAGCTCGGCCAAGCCGAACACGCCCATGGCCACGACGGCGAAGTCGATGCCGTCGGCAATATCTGACCAGCCGAAGGTCAGCCGCTCCTCGCCCGTCTCGATGTCGTTGCCAACCGTGGACAGCAGCACGCCGAGCACGATCATGGCGATCGCCTTCGACAGCGAGCCCCGCGCGAGCACGACCGCGAACAGCAATCCGAGGACCATCAACGAGAAATAGTCGGCGGGGCCGAACAGCAACGCGAGGCGGGTGAGCGGCTGGCCGATCGCCGCGATCAGCAAGGTGGCGAAGGTACCGGCGACGAACGAGCCGATGGCGGCGATGGCGAGGGCGGCTCCGGCACGGCCATGGCGGGCCATCTGGTGGCCGTCGAGCACGGTAACGACCGAGGTCGCCTCGCCGGGGATGCTGGCAAGAATCGCCGTCGTCGAGCCGCCGTACTGGGCGCCGTAGTAAATGCCCGCCAGCATAATCAGTGCACCGACGGGCGGGAGGCTGTAGGTGACTGGCAGCAGGATGGCGATGGTTGCGATGGGGCCGAGGCCCGGAAGCACGCCGATGAGGGTGCCGATCAGGCAGCCGAAGAAGCAAAGGGCGATATTGACCGGCAAAGGAATGGTCAGGCCAAAAACCGGATCGGTCAGCCAGACGATCTCGAGGCAAGTCCGGAAACCCAATGTCAGCTTTTCGACTAGGTCGAGCATCGGGGCGCCCTAATAGCCGACAAGCATTGGTGCCAGCGGGATCGGCTGGCGCAGCACGACCCGGAAAAGCAGGACCGAGGCCACCGTCAGCGCTATCGCGTAGGGAATGGCCAACCGCAGGCGTACCGACGGGTCGGCGAGCGAGGCGATGGTCACGGCGGCAAATCCCGCAAAGGCGAGGCCCACCGGCCGGATGGAGACCGCAAACACCAGGATGGCGGCCAGGATGAAGGTCAGCGCCCGCCAGGACACCGTCTCCACGCGCTCAGCGGACCTGGTCCTGAAGCCTTGCACCAGCACCACCGCACCAAAGGCGGCGAGCAGCATCGCCGTCGCCCGCGGCATCAGGGCAGAGCCACCGCCGCCCAGGTCGCGCGCCCCGAAAAGGCCGACCGCAGCGACGACGATCAGCAGCACGCCCGCCAGCACATCCTTGTTCAGCCACGGTGCGACTCGCGCCGGCTCTGTGTCGGCGCCGAATGCATCGTTCATCAGGGTCCCCCTCACGCGAACGCTCAGTGAGGCGCTCGAACGCCGAAGGATGACGATGCCACGGCGACCGGAGGTGGTCCATAGATGAGAGCGACGCCCGAAACCGCACCGCGTCATTGCCGAGGCCGAGCGCGCAACAGAGACGGCTTCGGCCAGAAGTGCCGGCGCCGGTCTCCCTTCAGGGGGGACGTGCTGCGCTTGTGCCGCCGCATCGCGTCCCTATAGTGCCGGCGATCCGAACCAGGAACGAGCAATCATGGCTGAGACAACCTACGACGTGGTCGGCATCGGCAATGCCATTGTCGACGTCATCGGGCGCTGCTCCGACGACTTCCTCGCCGAGCACCAGGCACCGAAAGGGCGCATGCGGCTCGTCGATGGCGACACGATGCTGAAACTCTACGCCGCCATGGGGCCCGCCATCGAGATCTCCGGCGGATCGGCTGCCAACACCATGGTCGGGGTAGCGTCGTTCGGCGGCAAGGCAGCGTTCATCGGCAAGGTGGCGGACGACGAGCTTGGTCGCATCTTCGGCCACGATATCAGCGCGGCCGGCGTCACTTACGCGACGAAGCCGGCTGCAGGAGGGCAGCCGACGGCGCGCTCGCTCATCCTGGTCACGCCCGACGGCGAGCGCACGATGAACACGTTTCTCGGTGTCAGCCCGGAGCTGGATCACGGAGAGGTCGATCCGGATCTCGTACGCAACGCCAAGGTCGTCTACCTCGAGGGCTACCTGTTCGACCGCCTGGAGGCGAAAGCCGCGTTCCGGCAGGCCGCCAAGTACGCCAAGGAGGCCGGGCGCAAGGTGGCGCTGACTCTGTCCGACGCGTTCTGCGTCGATCGCCACCGGGCCGAGTTCCTCGATCTCATCCGTGCCGACGTGGACATCCTGTTTGCCAACGAGGCCGAGATCGCGGCCCTCTACAAGACGCCCACCTTCGACGAGGCGGCCCGCCAGGTGCGCGGCCACACCGAGATCGCGGTGTTGACGAGAAGTGCCAAAGGCTCGGTCGTCATGGCCGGCGACAAGGCGGTGACCATTGCACCGGAGCCCGTCCAGCGCGTGGTCGACACGACCGGCGCGGGCGACCTCTATGCGGCAGGGTTTCTGTACGGGTTGACGGCGGGCAAGTCTCTCGAGATCTGCGGACGGCTCGGCAGCATCGCTGCGGCAGAGATCATCTCGCATGTCGGCGCACGGCCGGAAACGCGACTGGCGCGCCTTGCAACCATGAGTGGCCTTTGAGCAGCGCATGGGAGGCGTGAGGCGTCGTGGTGGCCCTTGCGTCGCGCGTGACGACGTTGACACGCTCGCGACCACGGCGTCCAATTCCTTCGGATGCTTGGTTCCCCAGATGGAGGAAGCCCCGTGCGGCGCATGCTCGCTTTCTTTGCGACTACCGTTCTCGCCCTGCTGCCGGTCAGCGTGTGCGCGCAGGAATTCCCGACCAAGCCGATCCGGCTGGTCGTGCCCTATCCGCCGGGCGGCCCGACCGACCTCGTCGGGCGCACCTACGCAGCCAAGATGCAGGAGCAATGGGGCCAGCCGGTCGTCGTCGAGAACCGGTCAGGGGCTAACGGCAATATCGCGTCGCAGCTCGTGGCCAAGGCGCCCGGTGACGGCTACACGCTGCTACTGCATGCCTCGTCGTTCATCATCAACCCGCTGCTCTACAAGTCGCCCGGCTACGACCCATTCACCGAGTTCACGCCCATCAGCCTCGTTTTCGACTACAAGCTGATCGTAGTCGTTCATCCTTCGTTCCCGGTCAACAGCATCCAAGAGCTTGTGGCCGCCGCCAAGGCCAAGCCGGGAAGCATCAACTTCGCGTCAGCCGGCGGCGTCGGCGCACCGACCCATCTCTCGGTCGAGATGTTCAAGCAGCGCGCCGGTATCGATCTCGTGCACGTGCCCTACCAGGGCGGGGCGCCGGCCGTGAACGATCTGCTGGCGGGCCATGTCCAGCTGATGTTCAATAATCCGACCCAGTCTTTGCAGTACATCAAGGCCGGCAAGCTGCGGGCCCTCGCCACGACCGGCACGAAACGCTCCGAGCAGATGCCGGAGCTGCCGACCGTCGCCGAGCTCGGCTATCCCGACTACGACGTTGGCACTTGGTTCGGGTTCTGGGGGCCGGCGGGTGTGCCGCCTCAGGTTGTAGAGAAAATCAATGCGGCGGTGGTCAAGGCGTCCGCGATGCCGGACGTGCAGCAGAAGCTCAAGGAGCAGGGTCTCAACGTCATCGGCTCGAGCGCCGCAGAGCTGGCCAAGTATCAGAAGGACGAGACGGAGCGGTGGGGTGCCGTGATCAAGGCGGCGGGGATCAAGCTGGACTGATCAGGGTTCTTCACCAAGGGAGCCTACAGGAATTGCTCGGACAGAGGCTCCCTTCGATCCTTGCCGCCGGCCAAAGCGGTCGGGCAGGCGGGTCTCCAGGTTCCGGAGGCTCGGGACGTCGTCCTCCCTGCACGGCAACGGAGGTCAGATGCGCCGCAGAGCAACGCTCTCGATGCGGTGGCTCGGTCCCTTGCGGAGAATGAGCTTCGACCGCTGCCGGGTCGGCAGAATGTTCTCCTCGAGATTGACCTTGTTGATCGTGCCCCAGATCTCGAGCGCCCGGGCCTCGGCAGCGTCGTCCGTCAGGCGGGCATAACGATGGAAATAGGCAGCCGGATCGCGGAACGCCGTCTTTCTCAGCCGCATGAAGCGTTCGACGTACCAGCGTTCGATCACCGTCGGATCGGCATCGATATAGATCGAGAAATCGAAGAAGTCGGAGACGAACGGGATGGCCTCACCGTCCCGCGGCAGGCGAGCCGGTTGCAGCACATTGAGGCCTTCGACAATCAGAATGTCGGGCCGCTCGACGACAATCTCCTGGCCCGTCATGATGTCATAGTGGAAATGTGAGTAGACCGGCGCACCAACGCGCTCAACGCCCGCCTTCACGTCGCCGAGAAAGTTCAACAGCCGCGGCAGGTTGAAGCTCTCGGGAAAACCCTTCCGGTTCATGATTCCGCGTGCTTCCAGCTCCGCGTTCGGCAGCAGAAATCCGTCCGTGGTGATAAGGTCGACGCGCGGGTGGTCCGGCCAGCGGGCCAGCAGCGCCTTCAGCACACGGGCGGTCGTGCTTTTTCCGACCGCCACGGAACCGGCGCAGCCGATGATGAAGGGGACCCGACCGTCCTTGCGACCGAGGAAGCGCGAGGTGACGGCATGCAACTCCTGTGACGCGGCGACGTACAGGTTGAGCAGGCGAGATAGCGGGAGGTAGATCTGCTCGACCTCCTCCATCGAGAGCTCCTCGATGATGCCCGACAATTGATCGAGATCGCGCGGCACGAGCGTCATCGGCGTATCGGCCCTGAGCCGTGCCCACTCCTCGCGCGTGAAATGCCGGTACGGAGAGTACTGCAGGGCCGTGGCGGCAGCACTGCCAAGCCCAGGATGGGGCCCCTCTCGGATGTCCTGCACGTGGCAACTCCCTGATTTCTGATCAGCTCTTGCGGGAGGCCTTCTCGTCCACACCCGAGACGCCCATGCGGCCTTCCAGCACCGCGAGCACATCAGGCAGTGCCACCTGCCGCGACTCGAGCAGCACCAACAGATGATAGAGCAAATCCGCCGCCTCCGCCTTCAAGGCCGCATCGTCCTGGTGAACGGCGGCAATGACGGTTTCTACGGCTTCCTCGCCGAGCTTCTTGGCACACTTGAGCGGGCCAGCGTCCAGAAGCTGGCGCGTGTAAGACCGATCGGCCATTGCCTGCCGGCGGGCACGGATGGTGGCCGCCAGCCGTTCGAGGGTATCGCTTGCCATTGGTGGACCCGGTACCCGTGACCTTGGAGGGAGTTGGCACTCTACGATGCAGGCACCAAGCGGGTCGTCAAGGACACGTCGCACACAATGGCGAAGAACAGCCATGCGTGGATGGCGGACTACGGCTCGGCAGACCCGCGCAACGCCTGCGAGCCTGCTCGAGTTGCAACGACTATGCGTCGGAATGCATCGCCGCCGGCGGCGCCGCTGCGGAAAATGCCGGCCTGACGATCGTCAACTGCCGCCCTGCGCCCCAATCAGGCGCAGGCGCAGGTACTCGAGCTGGTCGAAGTTGCTGTATTTGATCTGGAGCACGCCGCTCTCGCCTGAGCCACGCTTGATCTCCACTTTAAGCCCGAGGCTGTCGGCCAGCTCCTTCTCGAACGCACGGGTATCGGCGTCCTTGTCGCGCTTGCCGCGCTGCTCGGGAGGATGCTCCAGGTCGTGAACCAGAGCCTCCACAGCCCGCACGTTCATGTCCCGCTCGACGACACGCTGGGCGAGGGCCTCGGCGTCGTCGCGACCGACCAGCGCACGGGCATGGCCCGCCGTCAGCTTGCCCTCTCGCACCAGGGTCCTTACCGTATCGGGCAGCTTGAGCAGGCGCAGGGTGTTGGCGACGTGGCTGCGGCTCTTCCCGATCACCTCGGCGAGCCGCTCCTGAGTATAGGCGAACCGCTCCATCAGCTCGCTGTAGCCGGTGGCCTCCTCGATCGCGTTCAAGTCTGCGCGCTGCACGTTCTCGATGATGGCGAACTCGAGCATCTCCTGGTCGCCGAGCTCGCGCACAATGACCGGCACCGTATGGAGACCAGCGCGTTGTGCGGCACGCCAGCGACGCTCGCCGGCGACGATCTCGTAGCCGCCGGTGCCGGACGGGTCGATACGGACGACGATCGGTTGGACGAGACCCTTCTGGCGGATCGACTCGGCGAGCTCCGCGAGATCGTCCTCGCGGAAGTCCTTGCGCGGGTTGAAGGCGCTGGAGCGGATCATGTCGATGGCGACGACTTTCTGCTCGCCTTCGGGCGGCAGGCGCGGCGCCTGGGGACTGGTCTCGCCGATCAGCGACGCAAGACCGCGACCGAGCCTGCTGCGCTGGATTGGCATTGGCGCCGACGACATTCCCAAGTCTCCTTCACTCTCATTGGCCCTGGTGGCTGCCACCCGCAGCGGGGCCTTCGGTCGAGACGCCGACGCACGCGGAACGGCTTCATTCGCTCATCACGCCGCCCGCAGCTGGCGCTCCCGCTCGATGACCTCCCGGGCAAGGTCCATGTAGGCCTCCGAGCCCTTGCACTTATGGTCGTAGACCAGGATGGGCATCCCGTGGGAGGGCGCCTCCGCCACCTTGATATTGCGGGGAATGATGGTGCCGTAGACCTTTGCGCCGAAGAATTCGCGCACGTTGTCGGCCACCTCGCGCGAGAACTGCATGCGCTCGTCGTGCATGGTCAGCACCACACCCTGGATGTCGAGCCCTGGATTGAGGGTCGCGCGGACCTGCTCGATGGTGTCGGACAGCTGAGAGATTCCCTCCAGGGCGAAGAACTCCGTCTGCACAGGCACCAGCACGGCACTAGCCGCAACCATGGCGTTGAGCGTCAGCAAGTTCAGCGATGGCGGGCAATCGATCAGGATATAGCTGTACGCGCCATCGGCGGGTGGATTGGCTGCCAGCGCAGCGATGGCGTCCCGCAATCGGAAGGGACGCGAGCTGTCGCCCATCAGCTCGGCGTCGACGCCGACCAAGTCTGAGTTGGCGGGGACGATGGTGAGGCCTGGCACGGCCGTCCTCAAGCTGGCTCCCGCCAGCGTTGTCGCACCGACGAGCACGTCGTAGCTCGTGGCCGAGCGGTTCTCGGGTGGGATGCCGACGCCGGTCGAGGCATTCCCCTGGGGATCGAGATCGACGATCAGCACGCGCTCACCGACGGCGACGAGTGCGGTCCCCAAATTTATCGCCGTCGTCGTCTTGCCGACTCCGCCCTTCTGATTGGCCACTGCCAGCACGCGCGGCCCGGCTCTCCCTGCGACTGTCATCGATCTCAGCCCTCCGATCGAACGACCCGTCCTCGCACCCTGACGATGCGGGCTTCGGTGTCGCTGCGGCTCGCAACCACGTCATACGCGAACTGCCAGACACGCTTGGCTTCCTCGATCTCGGACTCGGCGCTGCGGCCCTTTGGAAACAGCCCCGTGCTCCCAGACCCCAGCAGAGGCGAGGCCAGCTCCAGAAGCCTCCCCAGAGGCGCCAGCGCACGCGCGGACACAACGTCGCCTGTGGCCAATCTAGCACGAGTCGCGGCCGCCTCGATCCTCGCACACAGAATGTCCACAGAGAGCCCGGGACCGAGGCCTGCCTTGCGCACGACCTCGGCGAGGAACGCGCATTTGCGCTGGTCGCTCTCGACGAGCGTGACGCGCAACTCCCGGGCTGGATCGTCGGCGAGAAGGATAGCCACGACGAGTCCGGGAAAACCGGCGCCGCTGCCCAAGTCGATCCAGGTTCTGGCGTCGGCGGGGGCCAGCTTCAGAAGCTGGGCGCTATCGGCAATGTGGCGGTGCCAGACATCATTCAGCGTGGCGGGCGCAACGAGATTGATGCGCTTTTGCCAGAGCGCGAGGGTGGTCGCGTAGACCTCCAGACGCGCGAGGGTGTCGCGCGACACGGGAAACGCGGCGGCGAAGTCCTCTGCGCCCGCAACATGCCCAAATGCAGCTTGCCTGTGCCCGGCCGTGGTCATGCCTGCCGCCTTGCCGGCCGCTTGGCGTGGGCAAGAAGTAGCAGCATGGCGGCCGGCGTGATCCCGTCGATACGCTGCGCCTCGGCCAGCGTCGTCGGACGCCGGCGCTCCAGCTTCTGGCGAACCTCGACGGACAGACCCGAGATGGCCCGGTAATCGAGCTCGGCCGGGATCGCGACAGCCTCGTCGCGCCGGAGCGCTGCGACGTCTGCCGCCTGGCGGTCGACATAAGCGGCATAGCGCGCGTTTGTTTCGATCTGGGTGGCGATCGACGCGGGAACAGCGGCCAACTGCGGCCATATCGCCGCCAGCCGCGCCAGATCGATCCCCGGCAAGGCCAATAAATCGTATGCCGTGCGCCTGCGGCCATCGCGGTTGATCTCTATGCCGAAGCGGCCGGCCTCATTGGGGGTGAGCGAGAGGCTGCGCAGAGCCGCGTCCGCCTCGGCGAGGGCGCGATTGCGTGCGGCAAACGCGCTCCGCCGCTCCGGACCGATGCAGCCGAGGTGCTCGCCAATGGGCGTCAGGCGTTGGTCGGCATTGTCGGCACGCAATCGCAAGCGGAACTCGGCTCGGGATGTGAACATCCGATAGGGCTCGCTGACGCCCCGCGTCACGAGATCGTCGATCATGACGCCGAGATAGGCATCGGCCCGGGAAACCACATGGCCGCCGGTGCGGCCGGACACCCGCAGAGCCGCGTTGAGACCGGCCAAGATGCCCTGGGCGGCCGCTTCCTCATAGCCGGTTGTGCCGTTGATCTGTCCGGCCAGGAACAACCGCGGCAGCCGCTTCACCTCGAGGGTTGGGTCGAGCTCGCGCGGATCGACATAATCGTACTCGATGGCGTAGCCCGGGCGGATCACCGCGACATCCTCCAGGCCCGGGATCGTTCGCAGGAATGCGTCCTGAACCTCGGCCGGCAGCGACGTGGAGATGCCGTTCGGGTAGACGGTTTGATCGTCGAGACCCTCTGGCTCGAGGAAGATCTGGTGGCTGGAGCGATCGGCGAAGCGCACGACCTTGTCCTCGATCGACGGGCAGTAGCGCGGCCCCGTCGACGTGATCTGGCCGGAGTACATCGGCGAGCGCTGGAGATTGGCGCGGATGATGGCGTGGGTCGCCTCGGTCGTGCCGGTAACCCCGCAGGCGACCTGAGGCGTCGTGATGCGCCCAGTCAGGAACGAGAACGGCACAGGCGGATCGTCGCCGTGCTGCCGGTCCAGCCGGTCCCAGGCGATCGTCCGGCCATCCAGGCGGGCGGGAGTGCCGGTCTTGAGGCGGCCCATGGCGACGCCCAGCGCCTCGATTCGCTCGGCGAGGGCGACGGCCGGAGCCTCCCCGACCCGGCCTGCCGGAATGCGTGTCTCGCCCATGTGAATGAGGCCACGCAGAAACGTGCCCGTGGTCAGCACGACGGCACCGGCGCGCAGCACGCGGCCGTCGGCCAGACGGACGCCCGCGGCCTCGTCCCGCTCGACAAGCAGGTCGTCGACGCTGCCCTCGACGACGCTCAGCCTGGCCGTAGCGCGGATCGCAGCCTGCATGGCCAGACGGTAGAGCTTGCGGTCGGCCTGGGCGCGAGGCCCTTGGACAGCTGGTCCCTTCGACCGGTTGAGCAGGCGGAACTGGATGCCCGCCGCATCGGCCACCCGACCCATCAGACCGTCCAGGGCGTCCACCTCGCGGACGAGATGGCCCTTGCCGAGACCGCCAATGGCGGGGTTGCAGCTCATCTCGCCGATCTTGCCGAAGGCATGGGTCACCAGGGCTGTGCGGGCGCCCATGCGGGCTGCTGCTGCGGCGGCCTCGACACCGGCATGGCCGCCGCCGACGACGATGCAATCGAAGTTCATCCCGGTGCTCGCGATGTGGGCCGTTGCGCTCATATCCAAACCTTTAGCCGAGCCGGCAGCCCGGCGCATCATCGAGATGGGATCGCCGTGCGGGGACCGACAGTGGCGCGATGTTTCACGTGAATCCACATTTGGCATCAGGGGATTGTTTCACGTGAATCCATCCGCGCCGAGCCGCGCCAGTTTCACGTGAATCATGGAATTTCTTGGAGTCAAACGTTTCACGTGAATCACTTTCAAGTTGCCTCTTCAACCTGAAGGCGGCCGCCGAACGAGTTCGTGCTTGGCGATGTGGCCGGGTCCTCGGGCCCCACCTCGGGAAAGGGATTGTTCCACGTGAATCATCGGGAGATATCGGCGAGCTATTTGCCAATACAGAACCGACCGAAGATCTGGCCGAGGATCTCATCAGCGTTGATCCGCCCCGTGATCCGGCCGAGTGCGTCGGCGGCGAGTCGCAGGTCCTCGGCGGCGAGCTCCGGGTCCGAGGGCTGGAGACATCGAGCCAGAGCGTCCCGGCAGGTCGAAAGGGCGACCCGATGGCGATGTTGAGTCGCGACTGCGGGGCCGGCCGAGGGCTCTAGACGAGCCGCGACCTCTCTGGTCAGGCAAGCCACCAGCCGGGGCAGTCCTGCGCCGGTGGTCGCCGAGATGGCGATGAGCCCCGCAAGGTCTGCAGGCGCATGGCTAGCCGCATCCGGCACAATGTCCACCTTGTTCAGGACACCGAGCACGGGAACCGCCTCGTCCAGGAGGCTCGACGGGGGAGCCCAGACCGGCGCCGCGGCGTCGACCAGCCAAACCAGCAGATCGGCGGAACGGGCCCGTGCGACGGCCCGGCACACGCCTTCGCGCTCGATGCTGTCGGATGCCTCGCGCATACCCGCCGTGTCGGCGACGATCACCGCGTAACCGCCGAGATCGAGATGGACCTCAAGCACATCCCGTGTGGTGCCGGCCTCGGGCGAGACGATCGCGACGTCCCGGCGTGCCAGGGCATTGAGGAGGCTCGACTTGCCCGCGTTCGGCGCTCCGGCGAGGACCACACGGAATCCCTCCCGGACGATCTCGCCCCGGTGGGCATCCTCCAGTCTCGCGTCGATCTCACCTCGAATCGTCGATGCGACGATGCGGGCGCGCGCCATGGCGTCGGTCGCGACATCGGCCTCGTCGGAAAAGTCGATCGCGGCCTCGGCCAACGCTCTCGCTTCCAGCAGGCGATCGCGCCAGCCGTCGCAGAGGCGGCGGAATTCTCCGCCGGCCTGGGCCAAGGCCTGGCGGCGCTGGCCATCGGTCTCGGCGTCGATGAGGTCCGCCAGACCCTCGGCAGCGGTGAGATCGATCTTGCCGTTCTCGAATGCGCGGCGGGCAAACTCCCCCGGCTCTGCCAACCGGTACCCAGGCAGTCTGGCCAATGCGGCTAGGACAGCGCGCACCACCGCCGGACTGCCGTGGAGGTGCAGCTCGGCGATGTCCTCGCCAGTTTCGCTGGCGGGTCCGGCAAAGAACAGCACCAGGGCTGCGTCGAGCAGCTCCCCGCTTTCCGGGTCGCAGATGCGCCGGAACGCGGCGCGGCGCGGCATCGGACGTGGTGGCGCCATGCGATCGAGGGCCAGCCCGGCGGCGGCTCCCGAAATGCGAACGACCGCAACGCCTGCACGACCGTGGCCGCTCGACAGCGCAAAAATGGTGGCGATGACAGTCATCGTTGCTCCGCCCTGGCCGAAGGACATCGCAGCACGATCGCATCGCTCCCATCGACGGAGGACGCGGTGCGCAACTTCCTTATCCACCCCCTCTTGCCGCCAGTCGACCCGCTAGCGTCGGGACCTTCGCCGAGTTGCGTCCAGCGCGTCGGCTCGCTGCTGGCGTCGATACACTTGATCGGGAGGGGCAAGACAGCCCAAATCAGGCCCATGCGAAAATCAGCCCCTGCTCGGTTCGGTTCCATTGCCACCCGTTCCCCGCTGGTCGGGGCGCGACAGCGCATCGGTCTCGTCGGCGGCTCGTTCAACCCGCCGCACATGGCACACCGGATCATCACTCAGGTGGCGCTCAAGCGGCTCGGGCTCGACCGTGTGTGGTGGCTGGTGACACCCGGCAATCCCTTGAAGAGCCGGAGCGAGCTCGCGCCGCTGGATGTCCGGGTCCGACTCGCAGCCGCGATGGCTGACGACCCTCGGATCATCTCGACGGACCTCGAGAAGACTCTGCCATCGACGTTCAGCGCCGCGACGCTGGCGCACCTCGTCCTCAGAAATCCCGAGGTCCGATTGGTATGGGTGATGGGCGCCGATTGCCTCGCGAGCTTCCATCGGTGGAAGCACTGGCGGGACATCTTCCGGCTGGTGCCGGTCGCCGTCGTCGATCGACCCGGCTGGCGACACCGGGCGCTGGCCTCGCCGGCAGCTCAGGCCTTTGCCGCGAGACGGCTGCCGGAATCCCGGGCAAGACGTCTCGTGTTCCGGGAGCCTCCGTGCTGGACCCTCCTGACCGGTCCTTTGATGTCCATCTCGTCCACTCAGCTTCGCGCCGAGCGTCGCGCGGCGGCCTCGCGCACGGCACCCGTCACGGGGGCGGTAGCCAACGCTGAGGATCAAGCCTTGAAAGTGGGCGCGGCATCGTCATATCCTGATCGAGACCGGTCAGTGCCATCGCCGGACGAGTACCTGCCGCACTCGCTGATGAGCCGGCAGGCCAGTAGCGCCCCTTTCAGGGCAAGCCCTCACGGGTTGGATGACGGACAGGAACCTCAACCGAAGATGAGAACCGCCACAGGGGCAGCTCAGCAGAGTGTGCCTCATTCCGAGGCTGTGTCGGCTGGACGAGCCTCCGAGACACTGCTGAAGCGGATCCTGGCTTGGCTCGACGACGCCAAGGCCGAAGACATCGTCACCATCGACCTCAAAGGCAAATCCTCGATCGGCGATTTCATGATCATCGCCTCGGGCCGGTCGGACCGGCACGTGGGTGCGATCGGCGATCAGGTCCAGCGCAAGCTGAAAGACGAAGGTCATGGGCGGGTCCGTATCGAGGGAATGCCCCAGTGCGACTGGGTGCTGATCGACACCGGGGACATCATCCTGCACATCTTCCGACCCGAGGTGCGTGAGTTCTACAACCTCGAGAAGATGTGGGCGGCGGACCGGACGCCCGACGTCACGGCTCACTGACGCCGGATGCGGCTCACAGTCGTCGGCGTCGGCCGGCTGAAGGACGACGCCGAGCGCCAGCTCGTCGACCGCTATCTCGAGCGCCTCAAAGGTGGGCGCTCGATCGGTCTATCACCCGTCGCGGAAAAGGAAATCGCCGAGGCGCGGCATGCGAGCGCCACCGAGCGACAGGAGTTCGAGGCGCAACGGCTTCTGCAGATCGCCCGGGACGCCGATCTCCTCGTCGTGCTCGACGCTGCAGGTCGGCAGTTCTCCAGCGCGAGCTTCGCCAAGTGGCTTGGAGCGGAACGCGACCGCGGCGCTCGCCATGCGGCGTTTCTTCTCGGCGGGCCAGACGGCCACGGACAAGCCGCCCTCGATGCCGCGCAGATGCGGCTGTCGCTCGGCATGATGACGCTCCCCCACGGGCTGGCTAGGGTTTTGTTGGTCGAGCAACTCTATCGGGCGACGACGATCCTGGCTGGTCACCCTTATCACAGGGCGTGAATGGCCGCGCTGGCGAGGACGATGGCCGACTGCGACGGCCCGCGCCCCCTTCATCAAGTCGGCTCGATTTGCATTGACTTGCCCATCGCGCGAAGACATAAGGGCGGTTAGCGTGGCGCCGAAAGGCTGCCGCGCACAACTCGCTGTCCGAGGCATTGGCTCTGGACCGACCGTGCTCTGGTCGAAAAGAGCTTGGGAAGCTTGCCGGCATTGCTGGTGACGCCGAAGGACGCGTACAACACGTCGGAGAAGAGCCATGTATGCCGTCATCAAGACGGGCGGGAAGCAGTACCGCGTCGCAACCAACGACAAATTGACTGTCGAGAAGGTTGCCGGAGAGGCTGGGGCTACCGTGGAGTTCACCGAGGTTCTCATGCTCGGTGGCGACGGCGAGCCTAAGATCGGGGCGCCGTTGATCGCCGGGGCAAAGGTTCTCGCCGAGGTGGTCGAGCAGGGTCGCGCCGACAAGGTCATCGCCTTCAAGAAGCGGCGCCGCAAGAACTCACGCCGCAAGCGCGGCCATCGCCAGGAGCAGACGACCGTGCTCATCAAGGATATCGTCGCGGGCTGATCGGACGACTTCAACGGGCCGACGGCCTTTGTCTGGCCAAGCCCAGCAGACACTTCGTGAGGATAGCGATCCATGGCACATAAAAAGGCAGGCGGCTCGTCCCGCAACGGCCGCGATACGGCGGGCCGGCGCCTCGGCGTCAAGAAATTCGGCGGCGAGAGCGTGATCTCTGGTAACATCATCGTTCGCCAGCGGGGCACGAAATGGCACCCGGGCAACGGCGTCGGCCTCGGCCGGGACCACACCATCTTCGCCGTGGTCGACGGCAGCGTCGAGTTCGAGACCAAGCGCAACGGACGCACCTACGTGTCCGTAAAGCCGGTCAAGCTCGAGGCTGCAGAGTAACGGGCTCGGCTCGCGTCCATCGCGGGGCCGGCTCCAGCCGCCCCCGCAGCGACAGGATCGACGGGGGAGGCAGGATTCTGCCTTCCCCGTAACTTATTGTGGTCGCGCCATATTTTTTCACGTGAAACATGAGGATGTGCAACTCATGAGCCAGATCGGTGGTCGGCTCCTCCTGTCCTGGGGCATCGAGCCGGGACCTCGTTTCAAGAATGCGCTCGCGCAGGCGCGGCGTCTCGAGGCCGAAGGCGCGTCGCTCGAGAGCATTCGCGATGCCATTTGCGAGCTGTTTCCGAAGCCCGTCGTCATCGCGCGACGGGCCAGGGGAACGTTCGCCGAGGCCATCGCGGCAGACACGCCCGAGGACGCGGCAAACATCGAGGCCGTCCGGCGCCACATGGCCGAGCTGATGCGCTGCCCTATGCTCGAGCACGGCGCCGTTATGCCCGACGCGTGCCCGTCCGGCAGCGCTCCCGGAACGATGCCGGTGGGCGGCGCCGTCGTGTCGCGAGCCATCCACCCGTCGTTCCATTCTGCCGATATCTGCTGCTCGATGTACGCGACCGTCTTCCCCGACGGCGTCGACACGCGCGCCTTCATGGATGCGCTCGCAGCGTCGACGCGGTTCGGGCCGGGCGGCCGCGCGCTTGCCGAGCAGGTGCCCGACGCCATCACAGACGAGATCGAGGACAGTCGGAACCCTTTCCTGCTCGGTCTGGCCGGCCGCGCGAAGGCTCAGCTCTGCGACCAGGGAGATGGCAATCACTTCGCCTACCTCGGCAGTCTCGAGGTCACGCCCACGCTCGGCCAAACGCTGCGCGACAAGGGCCAGCCCGAGCTCGCCGATGCGCTCGACAATCGCAAGCGCGTGAACGTGCTGGTCACGCATCATGGGAGTCGCGACCTCGGTGCACAGGTCTACAAGCGCGGTCTCGCCGAGGCGGTGCGTCAGACGAAGTCCATTTCGCCCGATACGCCGCCGCATCAGGCTTGGATCGACCCCGACAGCGACGAGGGGCAGCTCTACTGGGAGGCGTTGCAGTACGTTGCGCGCTGGACCCGGCGCAATCACCAGCTGGTGCACGAGCGGACGCTGGCGCGGCTGGGGATAGACGCGCTTTCGGCCTTCGGCAACGAGCACAACTTCGTCTGGAGGCGCGGCGATCACTTCTACCACGGCAAGGGCGCGACCCCGGCCTGGAGCGACGATCGCGGCCACCCTTTGCTGGGGCTCATTCCTCTCAACATGGCGGCGCCCGTGCTCCTTACGCTCGGTCGTGACCGAGGGGAATACGCGTCGTTCTCGCCGCATGGCGCAGGCCGCAACAAGAGCCGGACCGCCCTGCTGAAGGAGCTCGGGATCCATGGCCTGCCGGCGCCAGAATTTCTCGCCAAGTCGCGGGAGGCGGTGGATCGGCAGACGGAGGGTCTCGACGTGCGCTTCTTCTATGACCGGCCCGACGTCTCCGAGAGTCCCGTCGCCTACAAGTCCGCGGATCAGGTGCGCGCGCAGATCGAGCGGTTCGGGCTCGCCGATGTCATCGGCCTAATCAACCCGAAAGGCTCGATCATGGCCGGGGATTACGATAAGCCTTGGATGGCCAGGAAGCGCCGGGCATGAAGTCGCCGGTGACACGCCCTGGAGCCATTGACTGGATCGGAAGATCGCCGATGCAGCAGCCGACGCTGGAAACGGACAGGCTGATTCTGAGGCCTCTGCGGGCGGGCGACGCTCCGCGATTCCTCGCGCTCGCCGGGGAGTGGGACGTGGCGCGCATGACGAGCGACATTCCGCATCCCTTGACGCCGAGTCAGGCGAAGGCGTGGCTCTGCAGCGGCAGCCACGACGTCCGTTTCGCCATCGAGCAAGCCGGTGTCATGACTGGGAGCGTCGGCTATTTCCGGCGACGCTCGGGAACCGCGGAGCTCGGCTTCTGGCTGGGCCGGGACTACTGGGGCTTCGGCTTCGGCACAGAGGCGGCACGGGCTGTGGTCCGCTACGGATTCGAGGCCGGGTACGAGCAGTTCTCGTCATCGCACTTTGCCGACAACCCGGCGTCGGCGCGCCTGCTCGCCTAGCTCGGGTTCGAAGCGGTGGGGCAGGGACGGATCTGGTGCTCGGCAAGGGGGGTCGAGGTCGAGGCCGTCAGTCTTTGGCTCTCGCGGGCGCGAGCCGAAGAGGTGCTTGGGCCCATCGCGTCGAGGCCGGTTGAGGCGCGGTCGCGGCGGACGGCCTGGGGCGGGCGCCTCGTGCGCTGGCTCGGCTCGACCACAGGATAGAGTGAATGCGCCTGCAACCTTGCGCGAGAGCCTGAGAAACGGCCATGAAGTTCCTCGATCAAGCCAAAATCTACGTTCGCTCCGGGGCTGGCGGCAACGGGTGCATCTCGTTCCGCCGGGAAAAGTTCATCGAGTTCGGGGGGCCGAATGGCGGCAACGGCGGCAAGGGCGGCGACGTCATCGTCGCGTGCGTCGACAACCTGAACACGCTGATCGACTACCGCTACCAGCAGCACTTTTTCGCGAAGGATGGCCAGGCCGGAATGGGCCGCGACCGTGCCGGCGCCAACGGCGACGACATCATCATCAAGGTGCCCCCCGGCACCGAGGTCATCGCCGAGGACCAGGAGACGACAATTGCGGAGCTGCTGAAGCCCGGCGACAGGGTTGTCATCGCACGCGGGGGCAACGGCGGCTTCGGTAATGCGCATTTCAAGACTTCGACCAACCGCGCACCCCGTCACGCAAACCCCGGGCAGCCGGGCGAGGAGCTCACCATCTGGCTGCGGCTGAAGCTCATTGCCGATGCCGGGCTGATCGGGCTTCCCAACGCCGGGAAATCGACGTTCCTCGCAGCCGTCTCGGCCGCAAAGCCAAAGATCGCCGACTATCCCTTCACGACCCTGCATCCCAACCTCGGGGTCGTTCGGGCCGGCGAGGTCGACTTCGTGCTCGCCGACATTCCCGGGCTGATCGAAGGGGCGCACGAGGGAGCGGGCCTCGGGACACGGTTTCTCGGGCACGTCGAGCGGTGCGCGGTGCTGCTGCATCTCGTCGATGCGACGTCGGACGACGTAGCTGGAGCCTACAAGACGGTACGCCGGGAGATCCGGGCCTACTCGCCGGAGCTCGCCCGGCGCAAAGAGATCGTAGCCCTCTCGAAGTCCGATGCGGTGACCCCCGACGTCATCGCGGCCAAGGCGGATGAGCTGGCCAAGGCCGCCCGAAAGAAACCGCTCGTGCTGTCGGCGGTTTCTGGGGCGGGCATCAAGGAGGCGCTCTATGCGCTGACGCGAGAGATCGGGCGCAACAAGCAGCGGGAGTTGACGGAGCAGGAAGAAGCCGAGGGCCGGCCAGCCTGGCGCCCCTAGCACCGTTCCCAGATCAGGCATGCTCCACGTCGGCGCCGCTAACCCGTTGTAGACTTGTTGTCGGTACGCTGACGACCGTCGCCAGTGAACTGAGGGACGGACGTATTGATGGCTTTGAAGTCGGACCACAGCCGGGCTATCCGATGCTCCGGCCGGCAGCCGCTGGTTTCGGTCATCATTCCTCATCTCGACGACGTGGACCGCCTTCGCATGTGTGCCCAGGCGATCGAGGCCCAGAGCCTGCCCCGCCAGCATGTGGAAATCGTTGTCGGCGACAACGGATCGAGATGCGGAATCGATGCCGTGCAGCGGGCCGCTCCCAGTGCCCGTTTGGTATCCGTGGCCGAGCGCGGAGCGGGTCCGGCCCGCAATCATGCGGTCTTGGCCGCACGTGGCGACGTGCTCGCATTCACCGACAGCGACTGCATCCCGAGCCGCGAGTGGCTGACTGAAGGTCTCGCTGCTCTCGGACATGCCGATATGGTCGGTGGCGCCATGATGGTCAGCGTCGCCGATCCCGACAGGCCCACGGGCGCCGAAGCCTTCGAAATGGCGATGGCATTCGACAACCGGCGCTACGTCGAGGAGCAGGGCTTCTCCGTCACGGCCAATCTCCTCGTGCGGCGGGACGTCTTCGAGGCGGTCGGCGGATTTCGCACGGGTGTGCCCGAGGACCTCGACTGGTGCCGCCGCGCCGCGACCGCCGGCTATACTCTGTCGTATGCGCCGCGTGCGGTCGTCTCCCACCCGGCGAGACAGAGCTTCGCCGCGCTCGCCCGCAAGTGGCGCCGGCTTACGGACGAGGCCTGGGCCGACCAGGTCGGCACGCCCTATGCTCGATGGCTTTGGGCCGCCCGCGCTGCGGCAGTCGCCGCCTCTCCGCTCCTCCACGGTCCCCGTCTGATGACTACGTCGCGGATCCCTGGCATCGCGCCGCGGGCCAGGGCCGCCGGCGTTCTGTTGCGACTGAGGATATTGCGTGCGCAGTGGATGCTGGAGCAGGCGATAGCCGGTGCGTCGCCCGTCAAACGCGACACCACGGGCGCTCTTTGCGGAATCGGCCGCCCGTGAACCTCGACCAGTCCATCCGAGGCCTGGTGCGCAACCGCGTACCTCGGCCGCTGCTCCTCGCCGCCAAGCGCGTCATCCATGCGGGTGGCGGCAGGACCTGCCTCGTCTGCGGGGCCACTGTGAGGCGTTTTCTGCCGCAAGGCTACGGGCACCCGATCCTGGAAGAGCTGCAGGTGGTCGGCGGCATGCGCAAACCGAACGACGAGTGCCCCATCTGCCGTGCCAACGACCGCGTGCGCCTGATTGATCTCTACGTAGAGCATCACAGCGACATCCTGATCAGGCCGACTCGGCTGCTCCATGTGGCGCCAGAGCCGGCGCTCGCCGAAAAATGGGCCCGGCGTCGACTCCTCGACTATGTCCCGGCAGATCTCGACAAAGCGCGCTATCGACATCTCGCCGGTCTTGTCGTCTGCGATCTGCAGGCACTTCCCTTCAGCGGAGACTCGTTCGACTGGGTCGTCTGCAATCACGTGCTCGAGCACGTTCCGGACGACCGGCTCGCGATGCGCGAGATCCGGCGCGTGCTGAAGCCTGGCGGCCGGGCGATCCTGCAGGTACCACTCGCCATGAGGCGCTCCCACACGGACGATGCGCCGGACCTGGAGGACCGAGCGGCGCGGGTGGCTCGCTTCGGCCAAAGCGATCACGTCCGACTATACGGCCTGGACTACTATTCTCGACTTGCCCAGGCGGGACTCGAGGTCGAGCTCTGGAGCGCTTTTGCCGAGGATTTGGAACGCGCACGTGCCGCTGATCTCAACCCGTTGGAGATGCTGACCATCGCCCGCCGACCGGGCGGGTAGGCATTCACCGCGACCAGAACAGCTCACCGGTCGGAAAGGCCGCGCCGCCGCGCACGATCTGGCCGATGAATTGCTTCCCGCCGTTCGCTTTCATATGCAGGAAGGATGAGATCGCGAAGCCGTCGGGGTCGAAGCCGTACGTGAGCTCGTTCACGTGCTCGGGCATGGCGAAGGCGGGATGATTGGGGAACCTGGACATGATGCGCTCGCGGAGCTCGGCGGGCATCAAGTCGAACTGTATGGCGCTTGCGATATACTCGCGCCAGGCTCGGGCAAGCTTCTCATATCGTTGGCCCATGATCCGGTCGACCAACATGTGCGCGATCTCGTGATGCGCGATTGAAAAGCAGATGTCGGAGCACCATTCCTGCCGCCACGGGCGCCGTTCGCCTCCCTTCGCCGCGGTGGCGGCGGTCAGCTCGATCACCTCGCGACCGGAATCGTAGTAGCCGGAGACCCGCTGCTTGCCGGATGGCCGATCCGCCCCAGGGGCGAAAACGTCCACGTAGACCGCAGGGCGAAATGTGATCCTCACCTTGGGCGCGACTTGGAAGCCCATCTCGGTGAAATAGCCGAGCACCTCGCCCAGTGCACGGCATGCACCATCGCGCTCGGCGGAGGTGCCATTGACGACCACCCCCTCATAGCCGCAATCGGCGCGCGCCGGCACCACCGCGGCCAGTGTCGCCGTAACCCAAACGACAGCAATCGCTGCCGTCGCCCGGCATCGCTGCCGTGACAAACGCATCTGCAACTCAATGTCTCCAGCCAGACGTCCCGAAACCGGGGATATAGATGCTGTTGGCCACGACGGGGAGCCCTTGCATCGAGAGTGCGAGCCGGGCCAATTCAGTCCCCGGTTTCCCGGCCGCAGCACCGGCGCACCGTATCGTGGGCACCGTATCGTCGTCCGAAGCCGCAATTGCACCACCCTTGGGGTGACAGCACGTGGCGTTCTTGCCGGCGGCAGCAGTGCACTTCTGTCCCATGTCGCTCCGGCCGCGCATACAGGCACGGCGAAGTCTGCTAGACGGAGCCTCCGCCCCCAGAGATCCGGCGCCTGCGACCAGTCCCGACATGACCAGATCGAACCCGACATCCATCCGGCCAGAGTGGGCCAACGCGCGGCGCATCGTCGTCAAGATCGGCTCGGCGCTGCTGGTCGACCACGCGAGCGGTCGGCTGCGGGCGACGTGGCTCAACTCGATTGGGGACGACATCGCCAAACTCGTCAGTGAAGGACGGGAGGTGGTGCTCGTCTCATCGGGCGCCATCGCACTCGGTCGGCGCGTGATGGGCCTGCCGCGTGGGCCGCTCGAGCTCGAGCAGAGCCAGGCGGCGGCTGCCGTCGGGCAGATCAGCCTCGCCTCGGCCTGGCAGGACGTGCTCGCAACGCGCGGTATGCTGGCGGCGCAGGTGCTGCTGACACTCGGCGACACCGAGGAGCGCCGGCGGTATCTGAATGCGCGGCGCACGATGGATACACTGCTCGCGCACAAGGCGATTCCCGTCGTCAACGAGAACGACACGGTGGCCACCGCCGAGATCCGCTACGGGGACAACGACAGCTGTCCGCCCGCGTCGCTTCGATGATGAGCGCCGATTGCCTCGTGCTGCTGTCCGATATCGACGGGCTCTATACGGCCCCGCCCGCTCAGGATCCGTCGGCTCGGCGCCTGGACATCGTCACCGCAATCACGCCAGAGATCGAGGCCATGGCCGGGGACGCAGCGTCCGAGCTGTCGAAGGGCGGCATGGTGACGAAGGTCGCGGCGGCGCGGATCGCCATCGATTCCGGCTGCCACATGGTGATCACGTCGGGCAAGGTGCTGCACCCGCTCGACCAGCTCAATCGTGCAGCACCCTGCACGTGGTTCCTGGCGCCGTCCGACCCGGTCACCGCGCGCAAGCGCTGGATCGCAGGCAACCTCGAGCCGAAGGGCTCGGTCGAGATCGACGCAGGCGCCGAGAAGGCGCTGGCATCGGGCAAGAGCCTGCTGCCGGCCGGCGTGCGCAAGGTGGACGGCAGCTTCGACCGGGGCGATGCGGTGGTCATTCGCGGCCCCGATGGTCGAGAGCTAGGGAGAGGCCTGACCGCCTATAGCCGAGCCGACGCCGAGCGGATCCTCGGCAAGCGATCCAGTGAGATCGCGGAGATCCTGGGCCACGCGGGACGAGCGGAGCTCATTCATCGCGATGACATGGCGCTCAGCCGGATCTGACCCGACGGTTCCGGCGGACAGAGCGTCAATAGCTCAGGCTCCGCCCGGCGAAACTCGGCACATAGCCGAGCCGCCTGATCTCGTCGGCGACGCGCGATGCGGCTCCGCCTGACAGATACTCGACGACGAAGATCGCTTTGCCACGAGCCTTTGCCCGATTGAGCAGCGCAATGCTGGACTGCACCATGCCGCCCGGATTGCGATTGCCGGAATGGTTGGCGCCGTGGAGCAGGTCCTCCTTGGCGATGCCGTCGATGGCGGCGAGGTAGCTGTCGCTGGTCAGCAGCTCCTCGGCGTTCTGCACGACGATGGCGGCATCACCCTTGAGCGCGCGGGCCTGAGACGCGACCTGCTGCACGAGGGCGATCATGGCGGTGCGCGAGCCGTCTGGGGCAGAGATGTTCTCGTAGGTGTCGACGCGGTCGAGATAGAGGCCGTCATAGCCCTGTGCCAGAAATGATCGCACACGCGTGGCGACGATGGACTTCCAGGCCGGCTCCCAGAACCTCACGACGTAGTTGCCGGCCCAGCCCTGGGTGCGGCCCGTCAGCCAGGATGGATGGCCGCTGGCGCAGCAGCTGTTCCAGTATGGCCGCCCGCGCTCTGCCTCTCCAATCGACAAGTAGGCCAGCACGGGCCGCCTGCCACCTGCGGCCTTCGTCCTGAAGCGTGCGGCACCGCCAGCGTGATCGGGGTCGACGACGACCAGATCGGTGTTGGAGTGCGCGATGCGTCCGACGTCCCCTTGAAGTTGATAGGACCACGTGCGGGCGGCCTTGACCATCGTGCGACTGGCATGGGCGGCACCAAGGGGCAAAGCGGCCGCGGCGATCGCCGCCACGAGCAGATATGCAACCTTTCGGACATCGCGTTTCATGATCGACCTCTCGGCTGGCTCGTTGTTGCTGGCCCGTGCCTGTGTCGGTCCGAGTAGCCTTGTCGATCGGTGATGCCGATCGTCCGGTCGCGCTGTGGTTAATGGGGGCGTCCATCGTACGGACGAGGGGCGGCAGGTGTGCTAAGAAGTGCGCACCAGCCAATTCCGAGACCTCCGTATCGACGGACCACCTCCATGAACCGGCCCGAGCGCGTCAACTCATCCGACATCGCCGCCCTCATGCTCGACATCGGCCGCAAGGCGCGCGCCGCCGCTTCGCAGCTGGCCATCGCGCCGACCGCAGCCAAGAATGCGGCGCTGATGGAGGCTGCCCGGCAACTCAGGTCCCGCACGGCAGACATTCTCGCCGCCAACCTGATGGATCTCGAGGCGGCGCGGGCGCGAGGCACGACCGGCTCGTTTCTCGACAGGCTGGCGCTCGACGAGAAGCGCATCGACGCCATCGCGCGCGGGCTCGAGGAGATCGCCGCTCTCGACGATCCCGTCGGCTCGGTGATCGCGGCTTGGAAGCGGCCGAACGGGCTCAAGATCGAGCGGGTTCGGACACCCCTCGGCGTGATCGGCATCATCTACGAAAGCCGCCCTAACGTCACCGCGGACGCCGGCGGACTGTGTCTCAAGGCGGGAAACGCAGCCATCCTTCGCGGCGGCTCTGAGAGCTTCCATTCCAGCCGGGCGATCCACGCCTGCCTCGTCGAAGGCTTGCGCAAGGCCGAGCTGCCTGAGACGGCCATCCAGCTCGTGCCGACGACCGATCGCGAGGCGGTGGGCGAGATGCTGCGCGGCCTGGACGGATCGATCGACGTGATCGTGCCGCGCGGCGGCAAGAGCCTTGTCGGCCGGGTGCAGGAGGAAGCGCGGGTGCCGGTGTTCGCGCATCTGGAAGGCATCTGCCACACCTACGTGGATCGCGGCGCCGATCTCGACATGGCTATCCCGCTAGTAGTCAACGCCAAGATGCGGCGCACATCCATCTGCGGCGCCACGGAATGCCTGTTGATCGACAAGGGAGCGGACGAGGACTACGTCGGGCCGCTGGTGAGGGCGCTGCTCGACGCCGGCTGTGAGATCCGCGGCGACGAGGCGGCGCAGAAGGTCGACGCGCGGGTGAAACCGGCTGCGCCCGACGACTACGGCCGCGAGTTCCTCGACAAGATCATCGCCGTGAAGATGGTCGACGGCGTCGACGGGGCCATCGGGCACATCGCCAAGCATGGCTCGCAGCATACCGACTGCATCGTCACCGAATGCCAGGGCACGGCGGAGCGATTCCTCAAACGGGTGGACTCGGCCATCGTGCTGCACAATGCCTCTACCCAGTTCGCCGATGGCGGCGAGTTCGGCATGGGCGCCGAGATCGGCATCGCGACAGGGCGCATGCACGCCCGCGGACCGGTCGGCGTCGAGCAATTGACGAGCTTCAAATACGTCGTCAGAGGCAATGGGCAGGTACGGCCGGGGTAAGGCAAGTGTCGGCCGTCCTGCCCGAGCCTCATTCGTAATGTTGCCCCGGGGTAACGCTCTCAAAAAAACTCGCCTACCTGGCAAAGGTAGCGCTTCGTAAGTCACCGCGGCGTCCCGAGTGGCCGCCAATTTTTCGGCTATTCTTTCGCCGGCGCCGACCTGGGCGTCTCGCTGGGCGGCGGGCTGACCGTCTATGGGGCCATCGATGGCATCATGGAGGACGACGACAGCCGCCAACTCGCTGGGCACGGTGGCTTCAGGCTGCGGTTCTGAGGCTTGCTCGATGATTCACGTGGAACATGCAACGGTAGCCCCGGGGCAGGCAATGGTCCCGCCCCGGCGAAACCGATGCTACTTCGACCAGTAGTGCTCCACTGCCCGGTCAATGGGCGGCTGGATGCGCTGTGAGTGGGCGACCACGCGCTTGGCAAACTCGCGCTGGGAGGCCAGCACCTTGGCGAAGAACGGGTTCTTCTTCGACTCGGCCTCGAAGACCTTGTCGGCCGCGTCGAGCTGCGCCTTGAGAACGTCGTCGGGCGTCTTCATGATCTTGACGCCGTGCTTGGTGACCAGCTCCTCCGAGGCCTTGCCGTCGAGATCGATGGTCAGGTTGTTCATATAAGTCATCTCGGCCAGCAATGCCGTCTTGATCATGGCCTTGATGTCAGCCGGCAGCTCGTCCCACTTCGTCTTGTTGATCAGGAACTCGTGAATGCCGGGCGGCTGGCGCAGGTCGGGCATGTAGTAGAACTTCGCAATGTTCTGGAAGCCCATCAGAATATCGTGACTCGCGATCGCCCACTCGGCGCCGTCGATCGTTCCGCGCTCGAGGGCAGGAATCACCTCGCCGCCGGGAACCTGCACGGCGGGTACACCCATGACGCGCATCATGTCGAGGCCGAGGCCCGACGTCCGGAACTTGAGCTTCCTGAGATCGGCCAGATTCTCGAATGGCTTGCGCATCCAGCCAAATGCCTCCCAGTAGGGCAGCGTGGTGGTCATGAAGGCAACCACGTTGAGCTTCAGCTCCTTCTGGAGCAGCTCATTGTAGAGCTCGAGGCCGCCACCATTGTGCAGCCAGGAAAGGAAGGCGTCGCGGCCCATGCCGAAGGGCCCGCCCGGCGGCGGGCCAAACAGGCCAGCGGCCGAGTTCTTGCCGGTCCAGTAGCCGGGCCAGCTGTGGGCGGCATCCATGATGTTCTTGTGGGTGGCGTCGAGCACCTCGAAGGCACCGACCAACGTACCCGCCGGCAGCACCTCCATCTTGAAGCGTCCGCCCGACATCTCCTCGACCGTCTTGGCGATGTGGCGCGGCGAGTCCTGGAGCAGATTTGCGCCAGGCCACGTGCTCTGGAGCTTCCAGGAGAACTGCTTCGGAGCGGCGCCTTGTGCCAGGGCCGGGCTCAAATTGACTGCAATGGCGGCGCCAAGCGCCAGCACCGCCATGCGCGCTGTGACGGCGACGCGAAATCTCGATCTCATAGGCGTACTCCCGGACTTTCTTATTGTGGGAGCGCCGATGGTAGGCTTACGATCTGCGCCGTCAAGTCGCAGCAGGCCGCTGTCCGGGTCGCCTCCGTCACGCGCGCTTGCGCAGCGCCGACAGGACCCGGTCGAGGCTCTGCTGCTTCAACGACTTCTTGCGGTTCTTGTCGATGGCGCCGGACTCTTCCCAGTATTTGGCCGTCTCGGCGAGGAACACCTTCAGCGTGGCATCGTAGGCGCCGCGGTTCTCGGCCATCTGCACAAGACGGAAATCCGGCGTGTTGTTGGCCTCGATCAGCACAGGGCCGCTCGCTGCGGGCGCGATGTCCCAGCCGAGCAGCGGCATGGTGTCGAGGATCTCGGCACCCTGCAGAGCCAGGTCGACCAGCCGCTGCCAGTCCGGCACCTTGGCGTCGATCAGGCGGGCGCCGGTGTCGGGATGAGTCTCGAGCTCGACCTGATTGAGGCCGCTGCCCTGGATCGCCCGTGTGATGGCACCGGTCTCCATGTCGAGGGCGGCGAGGATGTTGCCGCGCCAGAAGTTGTCAGCGACGTTGCGGCCGGCGGGCAGCTTCCAGCAGGCCCGGAACACGCGCGGACCCTTCTCGGTGTAGAGCGTATAGACCCTCACCGTCGCGATGCTGTCGCCGGATAGGGCGCGCACCTCCGGGTGCGGCTGGCCGCGCTCCTGAAAGAGATAGCCGGTGTCGTAGGCGGCGGCGATCTCCTCGGCGAGGTCGTGGGCGGAGACGCGGCGGCCGTCGCCGAGGAGCACCTCGCCGGTCGTCCCGTCATAGCCGTCGAGCGCGACGATGCCGAGGCTCTTGGCGGCACCGGTGGGCTTACCGAAGAGAGGGTAGTCCTTGCTCGTCGCGAGGAAACGGTGGATGTCGGCGGCCGTGCGCATGGCGCCGAAGGCAGGAAGCTTGAACCGGGCGTGATAGAAACCGCGCGTCGCCAGTACGGGAAGGCCGTAGCCCCCCAGGAGCGTATTGAAGACGAGCTTGTCGCTGACGCAAGCGAACCAATGGCTGTGCTGGTTGGCGTCGTGGCCGACCGTCTTGCAGGTGCGCATGCCCATGAAGGACCGCTTGTCCTGCCCGGCGAGCGCCTTGTCGTCGAAAAGCCGCAGCGAGAAATACTCCTCGACGTCGATCTTGCCGGGGCCGAAGCCGAGCTTGGCGATCTCGGTCACCATCTGGCCGAGTGGCTTGCCGTGCTTGTCGGACGCCATTTTCAGCAGCAGGGGCAGGGGCAAGGGCGCCTCGGGCTCCGATGTGTCGAGCACGCGCTTTGGCTTCGGCGAGCGCTCCTCCATCGCCGCATCGCCGGCGCGAACGGGAGCGATGACCTGGTCTGTGCTGGTGCTCATGACGAACGCCTCATCCTCGACGGCAAACTTCAGAGGATGATCAGCGAGAATGGTGAACGGCGGTCTAATGCCTGAGCGAAAATCTCGTCCTTACAGGTCGTTAACGTGTCCGGCGCGAAACTCCGGGATCATTTGAGCGCACGGGCATAGCGGCGCACCGCGTCCGAGAACAGAATCTTGTCGCTGCCGACGGCGAAGACGCGCACGCCCTTCTCCATCCAGGCGAGCTGCTGACGCCGGGCGGCCTCCGGCTCTGGGCTGAACAGCGGCACGATGACCGGGAGATTGGCAGCCTCGGCCGCCGTCAGCATGCGCTCGAGAGCGGCCTGGCACTCGGGATGGAGATAGTCGCCGTCGCGGCCGAGCGCCACCGACAGGTCGAAGGGGCCGACCATCATCGCGAGCAAACCCTCGACGCGGGCAATTGCCTCGACGTTGTCCAGGCCCTCGCGGGTCTCGACGAGCGCGATGATGCCGACCTCATGGCGCTGTCCGGCAACGTAGCCGGGCCAATCCGTCGTGTAGTGACCGCTGGCGCGGACGCAGGGACACGCGCCCCGCGCGCCGTCCGGTGCATAACGCGTCGCGGCGACGGCGCGCATCGCGTCATCGGCCGACGAGATGCCCGGAACCAGTACGGCCGATGCGCCGGCATCGAGGGCCCTGCCGATGAAAACGCGGTCATTGGAAGGGGCGCGGACGACCGGCGCCATGCCATTCGCATCACAGGCCCGGAACAGTCGCTCGGCGGTCTCGATGCCGAAGTGGCTGTGCTCACAATCGACGATCGTGAACTCGAGTCCGGCAGCACCGAGGATATCGACGCACTCCTCGGCCGTGATCTGGGTCCACGTACCCAGAACCGGCTTGCCGGAGCGTACGAGCTCGGCGAACGACCGACGTGCCATGGGATGCATCCGAGGAGAGGGGGTGGCAGAGACGACAGCGGGGACGAACTGGCGTCCCCGCACGATAGCTCGGCGGTGCCGCCGCGTCAGGTGTTCATCGAGTTGAAGAAATCGCCGTTCGTCTTGGTCGATTTCAGCTTGTCGATGAGGAACTCGATCGCATCCATGGTGCCCATCGGGTTGAGGATGCGGCGGAGCACGTAGACCTTTTTGAGCTGATCCTTCGGAACCAGCAGATCCTCCTTGCGGGTGCCGGAGCGGGCCACGTCAATGGCCGGGAACACGCGCTTGTCGGACACTTTCCGGTCGAGAATGATCTCGGAGTTGCCAGTGCCCTTGAACTCCTCGAAGATCACCTCGTCCATGCGGCTGCCGGTATCGATCAGGGCCGTGGCGATGATGGTCAGGGAGCCACCTTCCTCGATGTTGCGGGCTGCGCCGAAGAAGCGCTTCGGGCGCTGGAGCGCGTTCGAATCGACGCCGCCAGTCAGCACCTTGCCGGAAGACGGGACAACGGTGTTGTAGGCCCTGCCGAGGCGCGTGATCGAGTCGAGCAGGATGACCACATCGCGCTTGTGCTCGACGAGGCGCTTGGCCTTCTCGATGACCATCTCCGAGACCTGGACGTGACGCGAGGGCGGCTCGTCGAAAGTCGAGGCGATGACCTCGCCCTTCACCGAGCGTTGCATATCTGTGACCTCTTCCGGCCGCTCGTCGATCAGCAGCACGATGAGATAGCACTCGGGGTGATTGGTCGTGATCGCCTTGGCGATATTCTGCATCAGCACCGTCTTACCGGTGCGGGGCGGAGCGACGATCAGCCCGCGCTGGCCCTTGCCGATCGGCACCACGATATCGATGACCCGGGCCGAGAGATCCTTGATGGTCGGGTCCTCGATCTCCATCTTCAGCCACTCGTCGGGATAGAGCGGCGTCAGATTGTCGAAGTTGACCTTGTGCTTCTGGGCCTCAGGATCCTCGAAATTGATCTTGTTGACCTTGATCAGGGCAAAATACCGCTCGCCCTCCTTCGGACTGCGGATCTGCCCCTCGACCGTGTCGCCGGTGCGCAGAGCAAAACGGCGGATCTGTGAGGGCGAAACGTAGATGTCGTCAGGTCCCGGCAGATAGTTGGCGTCAGGCGAGCGCAGGAAGCCGAAGCCGTCCTGCAGCACCTCGACGACGCCGATGCCGGTGATCTCGATGTCCTTCGAGGCCAGCTGCTTCAGCGTGGCGAACATGAGCTCCTGCTTGCGCATGGTGCTGGCGTTCTCGACGCCGGCCTCCTCGGCAAAGCTCTGCAGCTCCGTCGGATTCTTCGACTTCAGGTCCTGAAGCCTGATCTGCTTGATAATGTCTTGCATGTGGAACTCTCTGGACTGCCGTCAGAGGCGAGGGATCGGATCTCGAAGGGCGGGAGGAGGGAAGCAGGTAGCCCGCTAGGCGCGGGTTGTCGGCACGGTCAATGCCGACGCCCATCGGTCGCCACTCCACGGAAGGGCTGGTGCCCATGGGGAGCTCGGTCGATTCGAGTTAAAGCATAGCTCATCGGCGAGCCTTAAGCAAAGACTTTGGCCACCGTCAGAAGTTCCACATTCGTCAAAAAGGCTTCACAATCACGAGGATGACGATGCCGATCATGAGCAGGGTCGGCGCCTCGTTGACGATGCGCCAATGGCGCGGCGGCTTGACGTTACGGTCCTCGGCGAAGGCGCGGACACTAGCCGAGAAGTAGCCGTGGACCGCCGACATGGCGATCACGAGCAGGAACTTGCCGTGGAACCATCCGGCCTTCCAGAAGCCCGACTGCCAGGCGAGCCAAAGGCCAGTCACCCACGAGACGATCATCGCCGGATTGATGATGATGCGCAGCAGGCGGCCTTCCATGACCTTGAAGGTCTCGGATTGCTGCGAGCCCTTCTCGGCGTCGCAATGGTAGATGAAGAGCCGCGGCAGATAGAGCATGCCGGCCATCCACGAGATGATCGCGATCACGTGGAGGGCCTTGAGCCAGTCGTAGGCCGCCGTACCGAAGCCGTAGGAGACGGCGACGAAAGCCGCGACGGTGACGAACAGCGCAACGGCGGCGCGAACGGCTGGGGTCGAATGCTCACTCACTGTCGATCCTGCTGCAAGATCGTGTCCAACCTAGAGAGGCCTGCAATTGGCTTCCCGTATTCGACCAGGAACGTGGCGAGTTTATCGAAGGTTCCAATGTCAATCAGGTATGGATTGTGACCAACCAGGCAAATTTCTGCTGCGTAAAGGGTATTTTCGAACGATTTTTACATGCTCTACGCCAAAAGTCGCCATAGCGATGCAACCGGCGTCTTCAAAGCCTTTGAACTGCTCCATCGACATTCCGCAAAATCCTGACCCTGCATGAGATAAATGGGGCCGGTCATAACGATACAGCCGTTCCGCGAGGCTTATTTGATTGGGTAGCGTGCTCATCATCGTTCTCCTTCTTCATTGCGCAAATCGTTTGGCTCCGTCGGGGACGAGGACTTCTATATCCACAGCACGTCCAGAGGAAAGGTATGGGCCTCGAAAGGCGGCGCACAGACTGGAGCATCATCCGTGAATGTCGCAGCCAGAAGCCACTTGCCGGATGTCAATTGGAGCACCTCGAGAGTCCGCGCGATGGGATCGACGTACCAGCAGTGGCCAACCGCGAACTCGGCATAGACGGACAATTTGTCGGTACGATCGATCGCTTGTGTCGACGGCGATAGGATTTCTGCCAGCCAGTCGGGCGCCGTTTCGAGGTAGGTCGTCTCGGGGAAAGGGGTCAGCCGCTCGCGTCGCCATCCGGCAATGTCGGGTACCACGACGTGCGGCCCCAAATGCAATTCTGGCTCGACAATGAAAATCCAGCCGCCCGGACCGCCTCGACCACGGCGAAACGGATTGGTCAGCTCGGCCTGCAACTCGCCTGCTGCAATGCCGTGTCGCGGCGACGGACGTGGCTGGGTATGCAGGACACCGTAGATAATCTCGCCGACCATGTTGGACGGCAATGCCTCGATGTCGGCGTAGGTCGCGTGAGCTGGCCTCGGTTTCAGCATGCCGCGATCCTAGCCACCCCGCACGATCTCGACCAGCCGAGCGACGTTCTCGGGCGGAGTCTCCGGCACGATGCCGTGGCCGAGGTTGAAGATGAAGCGCTTGCCCTCCATCCGCTCGAGGATTTCGCGTGTGCGCTCCTCGAGCGGCTCGCCGCCGGCGACCAGCAGGAGGGGATCGAGATTGCCCTGGATCACGACGTCCTCCTCGTCGAAGGCCTCGCTCATCATGAATGGCGGCATGGCCGTGTCGCAGCCTATGCCGTTGACGCCGGTCTCGGATACGTACCAGAGGGCGCCGCCACCGATGCCGCGCGGAAAGCCGATGATCGGCACGCCTGGATGCCGCTCCTTCAGGGCAGCGACCATGGTCTTGGTCGGCTCGACGACCCAGCGATCGAGCTCGTCGTCGGGGAGGCTGCCGGCCCACGTGTCGAAGATCTGCAACACATCGGCTCCGGCCTTCACCTGCTCCGAGAGATAGTCGATCGAGGTCTCGACCAGGAGGTCGATCAGCTTCTGGAACGCGTCGCGGTCACGGTAGGCCCAGAGGCGCGCCGCAGCCTGATCCTTGGAGCCGCGGCCCTCGACCATATACGTCGCGACAGTCCATGGCGCGCCGCAAAAGCCGATCAAGGCGGTCTCCCTGGGAAGGTCCTGGCGGAGGCGAGCCACCGTCTCGGCGATGCGAGCGTACTTGGATCGAGTCGCGCCCGGTCGCAAGCGGACGAGATCGGCCCCCGTTCGGATGGGATCGAGCAGGGGACCCTCTCCCTCGGCAAAGCGGACGGATTGGCCGAGGGCATCGGGCACGACCAGGATGTCGGCAAAGAGGATGGCGGCGTCGAAGCCGTAGCGCCGGATCGGCTGCAGGGTAACCTCGGCTGCCAGGGCCGGATTGTAGCAGAGGTCCAGGAACGAGCCCGCCTGCTTCCGCACCTCGCGGTATTCCGGGAGGTAGCGGCCCGCCTGCCGCATCAGCCAGATCGGCGGAGGCGACACGGGCTTGCCTCTGAAGGGCTCGAGGAAGCGGAGGCCTTTCACGGCGCGGGGTCGCTCTGCCATGCTCTCTTCAATCTTTCAAAGGTCTGTCTGAAGTTTTTATTGCGACTCTTAGGAGCGTGAATTGCGGAGACAAGCTGGCCATCCCCAGGCCATGCCACGCCGCGGACCATCCGGGCAGGGCCGCCACCAGATCAAGTAGCGGCCGGTGCGTGGGACCACAAGCGCGCGAAAGACGCACAGTGCCAACGGCTTGGACAAGGGTTGCACCGGCCGCCCCGGCTGGAGCACTTGTTGACAAGTTGCCGGCAAAGCCGGAACTACACGACAGGCAGCCTGCAGTCGATTTTGAGAGTGGTCGATGGCCCCGCGCGATAGCAAGCTGTGGGCGGGCCCGTGGAGAATGCGACATCGGTCAGCGGCGGCCGGGGAGCAAGGGCCGTGGTCTGGGGATAAGCCGGGAAATCATCAACAGATGGCCAACGCCGCACCAAGCTACTTCCACCTACATCTCGTGTCCGATGCAACGGGGGAGACGCTGACCACGATCGCCAAGGCGGCGGCCGTCCAGTACGCCCAGATGCGCCCGATCGAGCACGTGCATCCGCTGGTGCGGACTCGACGGCAGCTCGACCGGGTGCTGCAGGAGGTCGCCTCGGCGCCCGGCATCGTGCTTTACACGGTGGTGCACAAGGAGCTGCAGATCGAGCTGGAGCGGCGCTGCCGCGAGCTCAAGGTACCCTGCCTGCACGTGCTCGAGCCGGTGATGAAGGTGTTCGAGTCCTATCTCGGAGCGCCGCAAACGCCGATCGTAGCCGGCCAGCATGTGCTCGACGCCGAGTACTTCCAGCGGATCGACGCGCTGAACTTCGCCATGGCCCACGACGACGGACGATTGCCCGAGGATCTGAACGAGGCCGACATCATCATTCTCGGCATCTCGCGGACCTCGAAGACGCCGACCAGCATCTATCTGGCGCAACGCGGCTACAAGGTGGCCAACGTGCCCCTCGTGCCGGGCATCGATCCGCCTGCGGTGCTTGCCGGACCGCATCGGGCGTTCGTCGTCGGTCTCGTCGCAAGCGTGGAACGGATTGCCGATGTGCGGCGCAATCGCGTGCATCTGCTGGCCGATCGGGAGCTCGACGACTACGTCGATCGCAACCGCATCGCGAGCGAGCTGGCGACTTCGCGGCGTCTTTTCCAAAGGCACGGCTGGCCAATTATCGATGTCACGCGGCGGTCTGTCGAGGAGACGGCCGCGACCATCGTCAAATTGCTGGGCGAGCGCCGCGCTGGGCCCGATGGCGAGCTGCAGGAGGAAACCGATGCCTGAGCCCGTGTCGCAGCGCCTCGTGCTCGCCTCGGCGAGCCGCAGCCGGCGGCAGATGCTGGAGGCGGCCGGCCTGTCTTTCGAGGTGGTACCGTCGCGTGTCGACGAGCCGGCCCTGCGCCGAACGTTGGAGGCGGACGGCAAACGGCCGGAGCCGGGTGCCCTCGCCCTGGCACTGGCCGAGGCGAAGGCCCTGGACGTCAGTCGCACCCACCCGGACGCCATCGTCATCGGTGGAGACCAGGTGCTGGCGGTTGGGACACGCATCCTCGAGAAGCCGCCGAGCCTTGAGGCGGCGCGCCAGCAATTGCTCGACCTGCGGGGGCGCCGACACATTCTGGTGTCGGCCGTGGCCCTGGCACGAGGCGGAGAGGTCGGTTGGGCGCATGCCGAGACGGCAGAGATGACGGTGCGACCCTTCGGGCCTGGGTTTCTCGAGCGCTACCTCGATAGCGTCGGCGATGCCGTCTGCCAGTCTGTCGGGGCGTATCAGCTCGAGGGGCTGGGCGCCCAGCTCTTCGAGCGGATCGACGGCGACTATTTCACCATCCTCGGCCTGCCGCTCATCGCGCTGCTGGGCGAGCTGAGAGCCCGCGAGGTGATCGAGACATGAAGCGCGCTGCAGTGATCGGCTGGCCGATCGAGCACTCCCGATCGCCGCTGATCCATGGCCACTGGCTGAAGACCTACGGCATCGACGGCAGCTACACCAAGATCGCTGTGAAGCCGGAGGCGGTGGCCGGCTTCCTCGCGACGCTGGCCGAGCAAGGTCTCGCCGGCTGCAACGTCACGCTGCCGCACAAGGAAGCCGCATTCGCGGCAGCGGCCGAGCGGGACAAGTCGGCGTTGGCCGTCGGCGCTGCCAATACGCTCTGGCTCGCCGACGGGCGGCTCCACGCGGCCAACACCGACACCTACGGCTTCATGCGCCACTTGGACGTCTCGGCGCCTGATTGGCGGCAGAAGGACCGTCCCGTGCTGATCCTGGGTGCCGGCGGTGCGGCGCGCGGCATCGTCTACGGATTTCTCGAAGCAGGTGTCGGCGAAGTACGGGTGGCCAATCGGACCCGCTCCCGGGCGGAAGAGATCGCGCGGCATTTCGGGCCGAGAGTGAACGCGTTGGACTGGCAGGATGCGGCGGTCGGCGCACGAGATGCAGGCGTGCTCGTCAACACGACCTCGCTGGGCATGGCCAAGACGGGACCGCTCGACTTCGATGTCGGCCGCCTGCCACACGATGCGACCGTGGCCGATATCGTCTATGTGCCCCTCGAGACTGAGCTGCTCGCCAGGGCACGGGCCAGGGGACTGGTGGCCGTCGACGGTCTCGGCATGCTGCTGCATCAGGCGGTGCCAGGATTCGCCAAGTGGTTCGGAGTGACGCCGGAGGTGACGCCGCAGCTCAGGGACATCATCGTCAGGGACATCGAGGGGCGCTGATGCTGATCATCGGTCTGACAGGCTCCATCGGCATGGGCAAGTCGACGGTCGCCAAGCGCTTCGCCGAGCACGGCATTGCCGTTTGCGACGCGGACGCCGAGGTGCACAAGCTCTACGCTGACGGTGGACGTGCCGTGGCGCCGATCGAGGCGGCGTTTCCCGGCACGACCGGGCCAGGTGGTGTCGATCGCCAGAAGCTCGGAGCTCAGTTGCTCGCCAATCCGGCCGGATTCAAGAAGCTCGAGGCCATCGTGCATCCCCTGGTTCGCGACGTCGAGCGGGACTTCCTGGTCGCGGAGAAGGCGCGCGGAGCGGCGATGGCCGTGCTGGAGATCCCGCTGCTGTTCGAGGGCAAGGGCCACACCCAGGTCGACGTGACGGTGGTGGTCAGCGCGCCGGCCGACGTGCAGAAGGCGCGGGTGCTGGAGCGGCCGGGGATGACGGTCGCAAAGCTCGAGCAGATCCTGTCGCGCCAGACGCCGGACGCCGAAAAGCGTGCGCGAGCCGATTTCGTTGTGGACACCGGACTGCCGCTCGAGGAGACGCTGGCACAAGTCGATAATGTGATCGCGGCGCTCCGCGGGCGCACAGGGGAGGCTTTCCAGCGCTGCTGGGCCTGACGGGCGGCTATCGCTCCTGCCCGCGGCGATACGCGAGGGGGACGCATGTTGCGGGAAATCGTGCTCGACACCGAGACGACGGGGCTGGACGCCAAGGGTGGAGACCGACTGATCGAGGTCGGTTGCGTCGAGATCGTCAACCGCATTCCAACGGGCCTCGAGTTCCATCGGTTCATCTGCCCCGAGGACCGGGAGGTGCATCCCGAGGCGTTCAACGTCCACGGCCTGTCCACCGAGTTCCTCCGGGACAAGCCGCGCTTCGTCGAGGTGGTCGACGATTTTCTGGCTTTCATTGATGATGCACCTCTGGTGATCCACAATGCGTCGTTCGACATCGGCTTCATCAATATGGAGTTGCTTCGCGCGGGGCGGGCCGAGCTGCCTCGTGACCGACTGGTCGATACGCTGGAGATTGCCCGGCGAAAGCATCCCGCAGGACCGAACAGTCTCGACGCGCTGTGCAAGCGCTATGGCGTCGACAACTCGAAGCGCACCAAGCACGGCGCGTTGATGGATTCGCTGCTGCTGGCGGGCGTCTACGTCGAGCTGCTCGGCGAGCGGCAGGCAACGTTGGAGTTGGCCTCGAGCTCGCGACAGGCCGTGTCGCGCTCGGCCGTTCGGATTGCCGCTCGACAACGACCGGTGCCGCTGCCGGCGCGGCTGACGCCAGAGGACGAGGCGGCGCACGCGGCATTCGTCGAGAGCCTCGGCGAGAAGGCGATCTGGAAGCGGCTACTGGCATCCGAAGTGGCTGGAACGGGGTAAGCCGCGGTCACCGCCCCAGGCTCGTCGACAGTTGGCAGATTGCGGGCACAGCGTTTACGCTCGCGCCTGCGTCGACGAGGCGACAGGAGGTAGAGCGGCATGGCCGAGAGACTGACGGACCCGGACCGAAGCCTGGCGCTTCAGAGCCTTCCGCGGTGGGCTCTCGTCGATGGCCGCGAGGCCATCACGAGGACGTTCACATTCAATGATTTCAGTGAAGCCTTCGGGTTCATGGCACGGGCAGCACTCGTCGCCGAGCAACTGAACCATCATCCCGAATGGCGAAATGTCTGGAACAAGGTCGAGGTCACACTGGCGACCCATGATGCCGGGGGCCTTACGGAGCTCGACTTGAAATTGGCGGCTTCGATGGATCGAATCGCGGGTTGAGTGAGACTGGGTGCGCAGGGTGCGGGCGGTCAGTCGCCCGGCCACCGGAGCCTCGCGCCACCGAGACCGAACGGTGCCGTGCTGGGTTTCGCCGAGATACGCAGGGGCTGCCGATTTCCCTGTGATCGCGGCTCGCGCCTCTCGGCGGTCTTGCGAGCCATCGTGGGCGGTGTGACGTGCTTGACAGTGCGAGCCATGCCGGCCGGACTGGGTGCGGCTTTGATCGAGGGCTGGCTAGCTGTCAGGCGGGGCGGCGCTGTCTCGACGTCGGCGTGAGCCGTTGCGATTGCAGGCGGCTCCGGGCTGGACATGGCAGAGGCGCTGGTTCCAGACGTTGGCTCGGTCGATATGAGTGGCGCCGGCTCTGTGGTTCGATCATGAACACCCGCTATCGCCGAAGGCTTGGAGGGGTCGGGCGACTGGGCGGCGAGAGCTGCGTAATGGCGATGCCGGTCCAGCTCAGCCTGGCTCCATGGGTCGGCCTTGCACTTGCAGCCGTCCACCATCCGCTTGCGATAATTGAAGGCGTTGGGCAATCGGGCATACGCGCGCCCGGTCAAATCGACCATGGTGCTTGCATCGCCCGACGACTTGTCATGGTAGAAGAGCGTCGCCTCGCTCGTGCAACTCGAGCGGCAGATATTGGCGTCACGGCCGAGGCCGCTACGTGACGTACCGTGGCTGATGGGCCAGTAATAGCCGTCGCACATGCGGACGCAGAGCGTACGATAGCTTCCCGAGCCGGGGCGATCCGTTGATCGCTGTGGCGGCGGCTCGTGGCGGTAAGGGCCCGCCGCCGGGGTCCGATAGCCCAGAGCCGGAGGCGGAATAGGCCGGATGGGACGTGGGAGTGCCGCTTGCGGCGGTGCGATGCCGAATATGCTCTGCAACAGGCCCTGTGCATTGGCGGGGCCTGTGCTCGTGGTCAGGCACAGCAGGGCGCTCGCAGCCGCTAGGCCAACGCGAATCACGGACGGCATGGGAGGGTTGCTCGCAACAACGCAGGGACAACGCGCAGCGCACTCGGGATCCAATGGGCCGGTCGCCGCGGCTGCTGGCGCCATTTATGGCCGGGGACGGCAAATTTTCCCTGAACGGACCCGAGCCAAATCCGATCAAGTGAAAAGCCCGTCCCGAGGGTCACTGACCGGAAAATGCCCGGTCCTGCCAACGCCTGTTGTGGCCCGAGTGGGCGCGCCAGCCGGTCTTGGAGGGGCGATCGTCGGAAACAGCCCCCAGTCGCATCATGGTCGCGTCGGCTGCACGCGGCAGGCGTGGCGGCGTGGCGACAGCAGCGACCGCTATCGGCTTTGTCTCCACGGTCCGGGCGAGATCGGACAATTCGCGGTCTGCCTTCCGCGAGGCGATCTGATTCTGCTCGTCCTCGGCTCTCCGCCTGGCCGCGAGCCTCGCGGCGAGGGCTTTGGCCTGATCGGCCGCTTCCGCATTGCCTTTCCGCGCGGCCTCGACGGCGGCGTACAGGCGATGCTGGTCCGTAGCCTGCTGCTCCCAGGGGTGAGCGCGGCACTTGCACTGGGCGTCGAAACGGGTGCGGAATTGGAAAGCCGTCTTCAATGCGGCGTAGGGCAAACCGTCGAGGGTGGTCATGGTCGCTGGGGATCCACCCGGAATCTGGTGCACGAAGAGCCTTGCCGGGCTGCCGCACGAGGCTTCGCAGACGCTCTTGTCGCGATCGAGCTGGCCTCTCGCCGCCGAGAAGCTGACGGGCCAGAAATAGCCGTCGCACAGGCGAACGCAGTAGGTCTTGAACGTGCCTTCGCGGCCGTTGTGGAAGCTGGCTGCGGCATTGTCCTCGAATGATCCGGCCGCGGGTGGCAATGACTCCGCCGGCGTGCGCGAGGACGACGAGGAGGGTACAACCGAACCGGACTGGGCGATGGCAACAGACGGCTCTGCTGTCAGGGTTCCCGTGCCGTAACGTCCCCGATCAATCGCTGCGTGACCGCTGCCGTCGAGGATCCGCTCGTCGATCAGCGAGATCAGCCTGATGCCGACCGCTGCCGACGAGAACGCTGCTGCCGCGCCGAGCAATACAACCACTATGGCATATATGCCGACATCCAGGCAGCGACGATAGGAACTAGCGAGAGGGAGCACGTTACACCATAGCGACGCGAACTGATGAACTCACGAGCAGCTACCTAGCCGTAAACCCCAATCCTTCCAAGCTGTTTCGCGAGAAAGGTGAACCGATGATCCTGAGGCTGCTCGTTAGGTCTGCAGGGCTCGGACGGGCACGGGAATCGTTGGTTCCGCGTGCAAATCTCGAGCCGGTACGGTGTGAACGCCCGGCCCCTTCCACTGGTTCAGCGACGGAGTTGAAACTGTTTCGTCAACGCGGGGCCAATCGTACGGCACCGTCGAGCCTTATCGATACGCCGTTCAGCATCGAATTCTCGCAGATGTGGAGCGCCAAGGCCGCATACTCCGCCGGATTGCCGAGGCGAGAGGGAAACGGCACCGACGCCGCGAGGCTGTCGCGCGCCTCCTGCGGCAGGCCGTCGAACATCGGCGTGTGGAAGAGCCCCGGCATGATGGTGGCTACGCGGATGCCCGACTGCGCCAGATCCCGGGCGATCGGCAATGTCATGGCCATGACGCCGCCCTTCGAGGCCGAGTAGGCCACCTGGCCGATCTGGCCATCCTCCGCTGCAACCGACGAGGTGAAGACGACGACACCGCGCTCATTGTCGGGCCCGATCGGGCTCAGCGCCTGCATTCCAGCGGCACACTTGGCGGTCATCAGGAAGGTGCCGATCAGGTTGACCTGGATCACCTTGGCGAAGGTGGCGAGGTCGTGGGGCTCGATGGTGCCGGTGTCGCGATTCTTGCGGGTGATACGCTTGGCGATGCCGATGCCGGCGCAATTCACCAGCACGCGCTCGATGCCGAGAACTGTCCGCGCGGCGGCGAGTGCGGCATCGACGCTCGCCTCGCTGGTCACGTCACACTGGAAGAATTTGCCGCCGATGGCCTTGGCGTGGGTCTCGCCCAAGGCGGCATTCAGGTCGAAAATGGCGACCTTGGCGCCTTTCTCGGCCAAGGCCCGGGCGGTCGCGCCACCGAGGCCCGATGCGCCACCCGTGACGATGGCGGTGATATCCGATCCGAGCTGCATTGGGGGTTCTCCTGAAGCTGGCGAGCGTTGTCGCGCGCCGTGATAGGCGCGGAGGAGGCGGGTCGTAAAGTGAGCGCTGCACTCACGTGGTGCCGACCAGCAGCACCGCTCGACGGCGATGTTGCCTGCCCGGCTGCCACGCCCCGCTGTTCGCAGTCGACTGTTCCAGCCGTGGTCGCGAGGTCGTGTCCAAGAGCGACCTTGCCGCAAATGAACATGCGTCATATAGTCGTGCACCGGGCGCGATCGCGCCCAGTGATGCCGGACGACCCGATATTTCCGCAACGATCGGAGAATAATTATGACTCGCAAGGCGATAGCACTGGCCGGTGTCCTCTCGCTGCTGGCGCTCCCGGTCGCCACGGCGCACGCAGGCGGCAAGAATGGCAGCAGCTACGGTGACGGGAAAGGTGGGGGTGGCGGCGGCTACCGGGGTGGCGGCGGCGGTGGCCGCGGAACTGGCATCGCCATCGGAATTGGGATCGGCATCATCGGCGCCATCGCGGCTAGCGAGCGTGCCAAGCGCGACCGGGCTGAAGAGCCGCCCCGGCGCGAGAAACCGCAGAAGCGCGCCCAGACGCGCCCGCCCCGGATCGAAATCAAGCCTGAGCGGCCACCGACGCGGCAAGCGAAGGTACCCCCCGAGAAGCCGGCCGTCCGTGCCGAGGCTTTGCCCAAGCTGCAGCCCAAACCCGAGCCGAGGAAGGTGGCGACGGGTGGCGGCGGCTACCAGATCAGCTCGGCGACGGGCGGCGGTGGCATGGATGAGACGGCCCTCTACGGCAACGTCGCTCCCACGGCCGGCGCAGTCGTTGCGCGCTCTCAATGAGCCGCTGCGTCGGGTGACCACATCGGGCTCGGTTCCGTCGGCAGGTCGCATCTGCCGACGGACAGCTGAAACTCACGAGGATTCAACGGGGGCTGGCCGTGGGTGAAACGTTTCGGCGCCGCTCTAGGGCGGCGGCTTGGACAATGCTGGCGTGCCTCGCGGGGATCCTGTCGACATTCGGGCCGGCGCTGGCTGCCAAGAAGGCGTTCATCGTCGCCATCGCCAACTACAAGACGCTGATCGACCTCGAAACGCCGATCGCCGACGGCGAGGCGATGAAATCCCGGCTCGAGGCTTTGGGCTTCCAGGTCGTCCTCGCGAAGGACACCACGCGGGACCAGTTCCGCGCCAAGTGGGCCGACTTCAAGAACCAGGTGACGCGCGACGACGACGTCGTGTTCTACTTCGCCGGTCACGGTGTCCAGATCGACTCGCTCAATTACCTGTTGCCGCTGTCGACGCCGGGCCTCGCGGCAGGTCGGGAGGCGATCGTCGCCGCCAGCATCAACTTCCACGAGATCGTCGAGGAGCTGCAGGTCCGCGCCAAGCGCTCGATCTTCATTCTCGATGCCTGTCGGGAGGATCCGTTCGACGCCGGCTCCAAGGCGCGCAACGTGCTCGGGCAGGGCAAGGGGCTCGCCGCCATCGAGCCGATCTACGACACGTTCGTGATGTACTCGGCCGGGGCCAACCAGCAGGCGGCCGACAAGCTCAAGCCGGACAGCAGGCACTCGGCCTACATCGAACGTCTGCTACCGATTCTGGGCAAGCCCGAGCTGACCCTGGTGGATGTTGCCAAGACGGTGCAGACGGAGGTGTTCACGGCGACGGCGGCCGTGCTCCGGGAGCAGGCGCAGAAGCCCGCCTACTTCGACGGCATTCTCGGCAACTACTATCTGGCGCGGGCCGACAACGGCGCTGTGGTCTCCGACAGCGAGAGCATCGTCAGCGACAACGTCATCCGGCTCGGCGGCTTCGCGAGCTGGGACAGCGAATGCCAGGGCAGGCCGGCGCCGCGCATCTCGGTGCTCACGCCGCCGAGGCACGGCTACATCGTGTTGCGCTTCGAGAAATTCTCGATCGCCGGCAAGCACTTCGGCGTCGGCTGCGAGAAACGGCCGGGGAGGGGCATCGCCGCCTACTACGTCGTCACGGAGCCGGATCGAGCCAGCTCCAAGGTGGATACCGTGAAGCTGTCCGTGCACCACTGGTCGGTGGCGCCCGCCACCACCGTCGACGAGACCTTCGAGATCGACCTTGCGACGCGCTACTCGAAGCGGGTGACCGGGAGGTAGGGGGTTGAACGAAGTGGGGCGGACGTTGGTGGGCTGGTGAACAGCCACGCCCCGCTCCCGATGCCGTCGGGTTGATGTTAAAGGTACGCCCGATACCGACCGTAAGGGCACCGACGTCGACGGCACGCAAGCGACCGTCGAGCGTGCGTTGCTGGCGAACGATACTGCGGTCGCTATGTGATGAAGCTCAGCCCTGATCGACGTTGATTGGCTGGGTTTATTGCGTGGTGCGGCTACCTCACCTCTGATTAGGCCCAGAGGGAAATCTTCTCGGCTGCAAGCGCGCGTTGAACGGCGGGGCGGGCCTCAAGGCGCCGTGCATGCGCACCCCATGCGGGGAATTGTTCGGCCATGTTGAGCCGCATCCGGTTACCCCAACGGAAATAGACAAGCAGATACGGGTCGACTATTGAGTAGTCGTTGCCGACAGCATAGTCGCGGCCTTTTAAGCGTTGCTCGATCAACGCGTGGGCATGAGCGAGGTGTTGATGCCCCTTGCTCACGATGGCCGGATGCGTTGCAGGATCATCGGAAAAAAAATCCGCGCGCCAAACCATGCGCACGGCGACGGCATGGACGGCGCTCGACAACCAGTTGAACCACTCGACTGCGCGCACGAGCCCAGTCGGCTCGGCCGGCATGAGACGCGCTTCCTGGTGTTGTGAAGCCAGATGAAGAAGGATTGCGGCGGACTCTGTCAGCACGAACTCTCCGTCCGTCAGCACGGGCACGCGACCCTTCGGATTTATCGTCTGAAATGCCGGCTTGTGCGTATAGGCACCCTCGCCATGATGCGTGATCAGCGTCAGCTCGAACGGCACGCCGATCTCTTGAAGCACGATATGCGGTGCAAACGAAGACGAGCCAGGTGACGCGTAAAGAGTGAGCGGCAATTATAGGGTCCTCCCGCTGTCAAGTCCGAGGCAATACCCGCCGGCCTTGGCCCAGTCCATTGCGCCTGTCCTCCTCGTGCCGATATTCGCGCAGCTTCGTCAAATCAGCCATTTGTGCTATACCGGCTGCCCCAGCATAGCCGGCCCCCCGGCTGCGAACATGATCAGACGGTGACGTGACCCCGAAAACGACCGGCCGGCGCACTGCCGCTCCCGTCTACGCCCTCCCACTCCCCACCCCGCTTGCCACTCCGCCTCCGCCACGGTCATATGCGGCCGATCCTGTCCCCCGTCCGCATGGAGGCTGCCCGTGGCTGCGACCGCTCCGAACCGCTTGATCGACCTCTACAGCGATACGCAGACGCGGCCATGCGCGGGGATGCGCAAGGCGAGGGCGGAGGCGGAGGTGGGGGACGAGCAGCGCGGCGAGGACCCCTCGACCAATCGGCTGCAGGAGCGGATCGCGGAGCTGACGGGCAAGGAGGCGGCCGTCTTCCTCCCCTCGGGGACGATGTGCAACCAGGTGGCGATGGCCGTGCATTGTCGGCCCGGCGACGAGATCGTCGGATCGGCCGAGACGCACGTGTTCACGTCCGAAGGCGGGGGCGCATCAGTGATCGCGCGGGCGCAGACGCTGGCCATCCCGAGCAACAAGGGCATCTTCTCGGGTGCGGATCTGGCGGCGGCGATCCGCAGCGGCGATGGGCGGCACAATCCGATCTCGAAGGTGGTGGTCATCGAGCAGACCGTGAACCGCGGCGGCGGCGCGATCTGGAGGCCGGAGCAGATTGCCGACGTGGCCAAGGTCGCCAAGGCAAACGGGCTCGTCGTGCACATGGACGGCGCACGGCTGTTGAACGCCGTGGTCGGGTCCGGCGTCGCGGCCACAGAGATGACGCGGCAGGTGGATACGGTGTGGCTCGATCTGTCGAAGGGTCTCGGCTGTCCGATCGGCGGCGTGCTGGCCGGCTCCAAGGCGTTCATCCAGGAGGCTTGGCGCTGGAAGCACCGGCTCGGCGGCGCCATGCGCCAGTCGGGCATCGTAGCGGCGGCCGGGGTCTATGCGCTCGATCACAATATCGAGAAACTCGCCCAGGACCATGCCAATGCCCGGCGGCTCGGCGAGCTGGTCGCGGCGGTACCGGGTCTCGCGCTCTACACGCCCCGGATCGAGAGCAACATCGTGTTCTTCGACCCGAGCGGCGCTGGGCTGACGTCGAAGGCCGTGCACGAGGGGCTGCTGGCGCGCGGCGTCCGCATGGGGCTCACCTACGGCAGCATGATCCGCGCGGTGACGCATCTCGACGTTTCGGCCGAGGACATCGAGACGGTCGGCCGGACGCTGGCCGAGGTCGTGAAGGGACTGCGCCGGTAGATCGGCCCGGACGCAGCCAGGCGGGGTGGCCCGGGTGCTGTGGCAGCCGGGCATGCGCAACCTAAGAATGACGGCCGTTCTGGTCGTCCCGCGGATACGCAAAAACATACAGCGAACCGAATCGATTTGTGGCTGATCAGCCACGCTGTAGCACCCGCTCCGATTCCGCAACGCTGGTTCGGCTTGTGCCCACAATTCCGTCTATTGTATTATTCAATCCGTCAGACACGAGATGTGGCGCTTAGTGTTTCGCCATCGTGTCAAGTATCAAGTCCCGTTCGGCGCGTCGCGCTTGCTGTATCGGCCACGGGATTACTGGGCGCAATTGTTTCGTCCTCGCCGCCCAACCTGTCTCCCAGCGTCTCTGGAATGTCTGCGTTCGTGACCGGCTCGAGGCCGGCCTCGGCTCGATCGTGCGCTCGTGCGCGCCCTGAGCCCGCGGCTCCGTCGCCTTGCCGGTGAGGGTTGGACACTGCGCGCCCGTCCCGCGGCAGATTCATCGCGCTTTGCGCAAGGAAGACGATAGATGAGTTGGAATGATGAGAGGGTCGAGCTTCTGAAGAAGCTCTGGGCCGAGGGTCTCAGCGCCAGCCAGATCGCCGGGCGGATCGGTTCCGTCACACGCAATGCCGTCATCGGCAAGGTTCACAGGCTCGGGCTTTCGGGGCGTGCGACGACCACGCGCATGAAGAGCCATCGCCCGCGCACCCGAGCCAACCCGGTCAAGCGGCCGGCGGGCCCGCCAGCCAAGCCGCGCTTCGCCAACGTCGGCAATACGGCTCTCAGGGCGCTGTATCAGGCCGAGACGGAGCCCTACGTGGCGCCGGCCGAGGAAATCGTCATACCGCTGGCCGAGCGGCGGAGCATCCAGACGCTCGAGGAGAGCCATTGCCGCTGGCCGATCGGCGATCCGCAGGAGGAGGAGTTCCACTTCTGCGGCAAGAGCAAGGTCACCGGCCTGCCGTACTGCGACTTCCATGCACGGCGCGCATTCCAGCCACCGCAGGCGCGCCGCCAGCCCGGCTCGCCGCCGGCCCGGTACGCCGTGACTGCGGCGCCGAAGCAGGAGACGGCCTCGAAGAGCGAGACAGAGACCGTCGAGCCAGTCGACGCTTAGCCAATTGCGACATCCCCTCGGCCGCTGGCACTACCGGCTCGAGGGACGCGGGGGGAAAGAGGGTCGGTGGCGCTGGGGGGCGCCGCCGGCCCTCTTTCGCTTCCGGTCGGGCGCGCGGTCGGGCTCAAACCCCTCGGCAGCCTCGTGCACGAACGCATCTGTGAGCCTACATTTCCGAGAAAAGCGCTTGCCGAAGGACCCAGCCATGGCAAAGGCCGACAAGACCAAGGGACATTTGCGCAGCCCAAAGGGCGGCCCGCCGTTCGACATCGACGATCCGAAGTTGCCGGAGTGGCTCGAGGCCTCGGCGTTGGGCAGCGGCGGCTACCCATATGACAAGAAGCTCAAGCGCGAGCCCTTCGAGGAGGAGGTCGGTCGCCTGCAGATCGAGCTTGTGAAGCTGCAGGTGCACATGGGCAAGTCGGGCGAGCGCCTCGTCGTGCTGTTCGAGGGGCGTGACGCGGCGGGGAAAGGCAGTTGCATCGGGCGGTTCCGGCAGCATCTCAACCCACGATACGCCCACGTCGTGGCACTGACCAAGCCGACGGAGACCGAACGGGGCCAATGGTATTTCCAGCGCTACGCGGCGCAGCTGCCGGCGGCAGGCAACATGTCCCTGTTCGATCGGTCCTGGTACAATCGAGCCGGCGTCGAGCGGGTCATGGGCTTCGCCACCGAGGATCAGGTCGCCGATTTCCTCCGCGAGGCACCGTCCTTCGAAGGCATGCTGGTGCGGGACGGCATCCGGCTCTTCAAGATCTACCTCGATATCGGGAAGGAGATGCAACTGGTGCGTTTCCACGAGCGCCGTCACGATCCCTTGAAGCAGTGGAAGATCACCGACATCGATCTGGCCGCCATGGCCAGATACGACGACTACACTCGGGCCAAGGAGGACATGTTCCGCTTCACAAATACAGCAGTAGCGCCGTGGACCGTGATCCTGGCCAACGATCAGCGGCGGGCGCGTCTCTAGGCCATGCGGGTCGTGCTCGCCGGCATCGACTACAAGGGCAAGGATGGAAAAGTCATCGGCGCCCCCGATGCGACCATCGTCGGATCGGGGCCCGAGTTCTTCAACAGGGCATCCTCGGCAGCCACCGCCTAGACCTGGTCCTGCGGGAGCGCCGCCAATCTCCCGGCGAGGCAACGGAGACGAGCGGGCGACAGATGACGGGCAGGGAACCCGGGCGCGATTGACGGGTTTTTGCCTAAAGCCGTCCACTCCCTTCCCCTCCCCGTCGTGGGCGGCGCGGCCCCGTCGCCCTGTCCCCCGGCGACGGGGTATCTTGTCCCGCACGCCTGCTTCAGCTTCACGATCGCTTATGCAGTGGCGAGGTATCTTGCCTTGATCCGGGGCGGTCGGTGTCGGAGAGCGCGGGAGACGCATGTGGCCGGGATCCTCGTCACGCGAAAGGTGCAAGCGTTCTCGGTCTGCGAGCGAGGCAACGTCGCCATAATTTTTGCGGCCGTCGTCATCCCTGTGATCGGCATCGCGGCTGCAGCCATCGACTTCGGTCGGGCCGGCAAGGTGCGGGAAGCCCTCCAGATGGCCGCCAGTGCCGCGGCTCAGGCGGCGAGCGCTCGGCTCGACGAGGACAAGACCACCGTCGAGCGGCAGGCGGCGGCCATGCTCAAGGCCAACCTGCCGGAAGGCATGCAGGATCTGCCTCACGAGGTGCGTATTGCCAATGACCGGGCGTCGGTCGAGGTCAGCCTATCGGCCAGTGTTCCAACGACCCTGATGGGGCTGCTCGGCAAGCGGGAGATCGTCGTCGAGGGCGCCGCGCAGGCGCGCCGCGTGATGCCGGTGGCGGCGACTGGGTCGGCCCCGGCCGATCCCGCAGTCGGAGAGGAGAGCCGCTTCGGCGCCGTGCTTCAGATGCTGTTCGGTCGGGGCGTGCCCGTCGCCAGCGGTGCCGCCGGCATGCGGTTGCCGGGATTTGGCAGCGAGACGCGCGACGCAGCGCGCTCGGTCGATGCGATGGAGGTCGGGGAGGCGGCTCGCCAGATCGCCGATCAGCTCCGTGACATACATCTTCAGGGTGGCCATTCGGCCGTGGGGGCATTGCCGCCAGCGGCTGCGGGCGATCTCGAGCGGCTGATGCGGGATCTGCAACGCCAGACCCGATGATTCACGTGTGACACTGGACGTCGCCGCGATCGCCGCGGTCATTGTTCGCTGTCGCAGCGCCCTGATTGGCGGCTATCCTCGTGGTCATACCGCGCAAGGAGCCCGCCCGATGACCGCAGTCAACATCAGCCGCTTTCCAGTTCCGAAGCTCTCGGAGCTCCCGGACGACGTGCGATCCCGCATCGAGGCGGTGCAGGAGAAATCCGGTTTCATTCCCAATGTGTTCCTCGTGCTCGCCCATCGGCCGGACGAGTTCCGCGCCTTCATGGCCTATCATGATGCGCTGATGGACAAGCCGGGGGGGCTGACCAAGGCCGAGCGGGAGATGATCGTCGTGGCGACGAGCGCGGCCAACCAGTGTCAGTACTGCGTCATGGCCCACGGCGCCATTCTTCGCATCCGTGCCAAGAATCCCCTCGTCGCCGACCAAGTGGCGATCAACTATCGCAAGGCCGACATCACGCCACGACAGAAGGCCATGCTCGAATTCGGCATGAAGGTGGCTCTGCACTCGGCCGAGGTGGACGAGGCCGACATTGCGGCCGTGAAGGCGCACGGCTTCACCCAAGAGGACGTTTGGGACATCGCGGCCATCGCGGCATTCTTCGCCATGTCGAACCGGATGGCGAACGTTACCGGGATGCGGCCCAACGACGAGTTCTACAAGCTGGGGCGGTAACGACAAATCCCGAACCCGCTCGGTGTCGCTGCCTCGCGACCGGGCACCGACGCCTGAATCAGGTGCGCCGGACAAGTCCTTTCGACTTGGGTTCGACCGGTCGTTTCATTAGCATCGGGCGTCCCAGCTCGAGATCTCAGCGAAGGTGATCCATGAAGCGTGTTCTCTTGACGGGGGCAGCCGGCAACATCGGTGGCTATCTGCGCAAGCTGCTGCCGCCGATCTATCCCGATCTCGTGCTGTCCGACATCCGCGCGCCCAAGGATCTGTCGGCCAGCGAGACATTCATCCAGGCGGACATCTCGAAGCCGGCCGAGATCGAGCGGGCTTGCCAAGGCGTCGAGGGGATCATTCACCTCGGCGGCCGGTCGGGCGAGGCCCCGTGGGAGACAATTCTCGAGGCCAACATCGTCGGGTGCTACAACCTGTTCGAGGCGGCGCGGAAAGCCGGCGCCAAGCGCGTCGTCTTCGCCACCTCGAACCACGCCGTCGGCTTCTATCCTCGAAGCACAACGATCGGGCCCGACGTCATCCCGCGTCCGGACAGCAGGTATGGAGTCTCGAAGCTGTTCGGCGAGGGGCTCGGGGCGATGTATGCCTACAAGCATGGCATCGGCGTCACCTCGTTGCGCATCGGCAATGTCGGTGACCAACCGCTCGACGAGCGCCGACTGGCCATCTGGATCAGGCCCGACGATCTCGTGCAGCTCATCCGGATCGGACTCGAGCGGCCCGGCCTCGTCTACGAGGTGATGTACGGGGTCTCGGACAACGCGCGGTCCTGGTACGACAACAGCCATGCCAGGGCGCTCGGCTACGCGCCGCAGGGCCGCTCGGAGGATTTCGCGGCCAGGGTTCTCGCTGACGAGCCGAGGTCGGGAAAGCATCCGGCTGCCGAATTCTATCAAGGTGGTACCTTTTGCGCGGACGAGTACTCCGCGGACCCTGCGACGCTGAAATCGAGGAGCTGATCGGACGATGCCTGCGATCAATGCCGAACGCGTGCTGCGCGACCTTCGCCACCTGAGGACGATGGGGGCCTACAGGACTGGCGTGCACCGGCCTGCGCTCTCGCGCGAGCACGTTCAGTCGATGCACTGGCTGAAATCCGAGCTCGACCAGCTCGGCTACGAGACCGTCGTCGACGGCATCGGCAACGTTGTCGGGCGGGCGCCCGGCGACGGGCCCCGCATGCTCGGCGGGTCGCATCTCGAGAGTCAGAACTATGCCGGATGGCTCGATGGTCCGCTGGGCGTCGTCTATGCGCTGGAGGCGGCACGCGCCGTGAAGGCAGATGCCGCCCTTGCCGGCGCCGCGATGGACGTCGCGGCCTGGTGCGACGAGGAGGGGCACTTCGGCATTTTCCTCGGCAGCCGGTCGGCGATCGGGAAGGTGAGCGAGGCCGACATCGACGGCGCCGTGGACCGGACGACCGGCCGGTCGATGAGGGATGCGCTCAAGGCCGCCGGCTTAGAGGGGCGGCCGCGCGTGGTCCTCGATGCCAAGCGTTATCGCGGATTTCTCGAGGCACACATCGAGCAGGGCGACTGGCTGGAGGCGCACAACCTCAAGATCGGCGTCGTAACGTCGATCGTCGGCAACCGTCAGTTCAAGATCGTCTTCGAGGGCGTGCAGAACCATGCAGGCACCACGCGCATGGCGATCCGCAAGGATGCCGGCGTGGCCTGTGCGCGCTTCGCCGTCGCGATCGACGAGACGTTTCCGAAGGTGTGCGGCCCGCGGACGGTATGGACGACCGGACGGATCACGCTCGAGCCCGGCGCGCCGAGCATCATTCCGGGCCGTGCCGAGATGCTGTTCCAGTACCGGGACGATCAGCTTTCCGTTCTCGATCGGCTCGAGGAGTCGCTTCTGGATCTCGTGGCCAAGGCCAACTCGGCCGGTCCCTGCAAGGTTTCCGTCGAAGTCATGCGGCGCAGCGTGCCGGCGGTCATGGCGCCGAGCTTTCAGCAGGCGGTCGAGGCCGCAGCGGAGCCTCGCGTGCCCGGCTTGGTCACACGCATGCCGTCCGGTGCTGGCCACGACGCGCAGATCTTGTCCGAGGTGATGCCGGCCGGGATGATGTTCGTGCCATCGATCGGTGGCATCTCGCACCACTGGACCGAGAACACGTCCGACGAGGACATCGTGCTCGGGGCATCGGTGTATGCTGACGCAGTGGGGCGCCTCCTCAAGACCTGATGGCAATGTGCGGCGCCGCCGCGTCGGCAGACCTGCGTTCTGAGCGAAATCCAATCTCGTGACTCGGAATTGGGTAGGTCCATGCTATATATGATGTGTCCGCCATCGAAGGCCCGCCATGACCGACTTTGCCGTGCCGCTGCCCAGGACCACGACTGCTCCGATGATCGACCCGTTTGGCCGGCATGTGAGCTATTTGCGCGTCTCCGTCACCGACCGCTGTGATTTCCGGTGCGTCTACTGCATGTCAGAGCACATGACATTCCTTCCCAAGAAGGACCTGCTCTCGCTGGAGGAGCTCGACCGGCTGTGCTCGGCTTTCGTGACCAAGGGAGTTCGCAAGCTCAGGATCACGGGCGGCGAGCCACTGGTGCGCAAGAACATCATGTGGCTGTTCCAGCGCCTCGGCCGGCACCTGGAGACGGGGTTGCTCGAGGAGCTGACGGTCACCACCAACGGCAGTCAGCTCGGCAAGCATGCCGGTGATCTGAAGGCTGCAGGCGTGAGGCGCATCAACGTCTCGATGGATACGCTCGACCCGCGCAAATTCAAGGACATCACGCGCTGGGGAGACCTGTCGACTGTCATGACCGGTCTCGACGCCGCCGACAAGGCCGGGCTCGAGGTCAAGATCAACGCCGTTGCGCTCAAAGGTGTCAACGAGGACGAGATCGAGGATCTCCTGAGGTTTGCCCACGGGCGTGGCTATGATCTGACCCTGATCGAGACGATGCCGCTCGGCGATATCGACGGCGACCGGACGGACCAATATCTGCCACTCTCCGTCGTACGAGGGCGGCTGCTGGACCAGTTCACGCTGGAGGACATCCCCTACAAGACCGGCGGTCCGGCTCGCTATGTCCGTGTGAAGGAAACCGGCGGGCGGCTCGGCTTCATCACGCCGATGACTCACAACTTCTGCGAGAGTTGCAACCGTGTGCGACTGACCTGCACCGGCACGCTCTACATGTGCCTTGGCCAAGATGACGCCGCCGATCTCAGGGCGGCGCTGAGGGCGAGCGCCGACGATGCGCTGCTGTCGGCGGCCATCGACGAGGCGATCTTGCGCAAGCCGAAAGGCCACGACTTCATCATCGACCGGCGCACGAAGCGTCCCGCCGTGCAACGACACATGAGCGTCACCGGCGGCTGACAGCGGCGTTGCCCCGGCGCCACTGCCGGGCCATGGATGCTCAAAATAGCGGCTCCTCATAGACACGCCTGCCATCAATCAGGAGGCCCTTGATCGCGGAGCCGCCCGAGGAATCGACGGCGACGATGGCGGCAAGCTTGCTCTTCTGGGCCAGATCCTCGATCCGGCGCCCGGTACCTTCCGGTACGAAGTAGCGCTCCAGGCCGTAGGTGATATCCCGCCTGCTCCAGGGCTGGGTGCGGCCACGGAGCACGACTTTGCCAGGGTCGAGAGTGGTCGGCCGGGCGGATGAAACGGCAATGGGCCCCCAAGTCCCGTCCGGCCGCTGCTCGAGGGTCACATAGACGGTCATGGGAGGGCGAGCAAAGGGCGGGCCCGCATTGCGGTCCGGCTCGGGAGCCAGGCTCTGGTCCAGACGCGAGATTTCGAATGCCAGCCGGGCATAATCGCCCTTGAACAAGTCGCGCGGGTCGACCGGCACGATCGGCAGCACGATCTCGCGGCCGGTAGTCAGCAGGCGCACGCGGTCGACGACCAGATAGCCAAGCGCTGCGGTCAGCAGCAGCGCCGACGCGAGATAGCTCGCGATCGGCAATTTGAGCAGAGGTGTCATGCTGCTCCTCCCGTCTGTCGTTCTGACCTGGCGTGGAGGCGCAGGGCGGCCCATGCGAGTGCTGCCACCATGAGCCCGGAGACCAGGAAGAAGGCCGACGTGCCAAGCAGCGTGCCGATCTTTTTCAGGTAGAGAGAGAAGATCTCGAGCGAGAATGCGGCGTAGGCGAGCCAAAGAAGGCCGCGGTGGTCGGTCCGCCATGCCCAGGCCAGTGTCGCAAGGATTGCGAGCAGCACGAGGGCACCGAGGACGAGCGTTTCGGCGCCTCGAGGATTGGCAACGAACTGGAGTGCGAACGCGCCGAGGAAGGCGATCGAAAAGCCGTAAGCGACGATCGCGCCGGAGACCGGCCGCCAGCGGTCGATCCAGGGCCCGAAGCCCACTCCGCCACCTGCGATCGCAGTCCCGATCAGTGTGACGATGAGGTGTCCAACGAGGCCCCGGCCACCGCCGACCTGATAGCCGAGCACGACGATCCAGCCGGACAGGGCAACAGCGAGCAGGTGCAGGCCCGGGCGCCACCGCGTCAGGGCAAAGCCGGACGCGACGAGAGCCCAGGCCGGCAGGAATGCCCAATGAATGCGGGTGTGGTAAGCCCCGCCGATGGTCTCCATCAGCGACCATGCGCAGAACAGCACCAGTGCCGCGGCGATTGCGGGATTGCTCCGCGTCAACAGGCCGGTCGCCAATGCGCCCCCAGCCCACATCAGCACCGCATCCGGCGGATGGCCGTCCATGTGGTACATTTGGGCGATGAGCATGATGCCGGCCCCGTAGATGGCGACGGCAGACAGCAGCGCCGCGTCGGCCAAGGCGCCGTGGTCGCGAGACCTCAGCCAGAGCGCGCCGCCGAACGAGCCCCACATCCCGGCGAGAATGACGGCGAGGCGCGCGGCTTTCGACATCACCTGCCAGTTGGCGGCCACGAAGCTCATGACGGCGAAACCAACGAGCACCGCCGAGAGCGTCGCGAGGACACCGGCCAGACCGATCCCCGAGTGGCGTGCAGCAAGCTCGGCGCGAATCGCTGCGGCGCCCTCCGGCGTCACCCAACCGGCGCGCTGCCAACGGGCGACATCGTCGAGGAGGCGGTTGCGGGAGCGCAGCATCGAAGTCCTTCGTGGAAATCTAAAGAACGACGTTTATTAACATGTGCGAGGCGTCTCGGCACGACCAAAGTGCACCTGCGTGAATAGCGTCTCATCGGCGCAGGTTTGCCGGCCGCTCTCAATGGTCGGCCGCATGCTCGGACTGCGACATGCGGCAGCGCGGAGTGAGTCGCAAGGCCTTGTTAGTCGTCTCCAACTAGCATCGGCTGACCGGGCATCCTTGGCCCACGAGTCGGTGCGAGTGTGGTTCCCAATGAGTTTCGAGGCTCTCGTCGAAGGCGCAAGCCGCTACGCCGCATACGTCGGAAATCGCCTCGAGGCGGTGTTGCTCTCGCCGTCTTCGGACCTGTCGATCGGCTCGCTGCTGTGCGCGCTCGCTATTGCCACGGTCTGGCTTGCGCAGCGGCATTTCGCGGCGAACCGGTCGCTGAGGCTCAAAGCGCTGCTGCGCCTCCTTTTTCCAAAGCGCTGGCTGCTGTCGCGCTCGGCCGCGCTCGATGTGCGGCTGCTGATGCTCAATCTCTTCGTGTTCGGGGTCATCCTGGCCGGTGCGGTTATCTCGCACCGGGCGGTCAGCGGCGGCCTGCGCGCGCTGCTCGATGGCCTGCTCGGTGCCAACGCCAAGGCTCCGGTGCCGGATCTCGCGGCCGCCGCGATCGCCACGGTGGCGCTGTTCCTCGCCTATGAGCTCGCCTACTGGGTCTATCACTACCTCAGCCACACGGTTCCGGCGCTGTGGGAGATGCACAAGGTGCATCATTCGGCCGAGGTGCTGACGCCGCTGACGAATTCTCGCGTGCACCCGATCGAGAGCGTGCTGTTCCTGAATACGCTGGCGATATTCATGGGCACCACCGACGGGATCGTCACGTGGGCCTTGGGGCGACCCGTACAGCCGATCACGATCGCCAATGCCAATTTGCTGGTCGTCGTGTGCACCTACCTGCTGGCGCATCTGCATCACACGCACGTCTGGATCGCCTTCAGCGGGCCGCTGGGTCGGATGCTGATCAGCCCGGCGCATCACCAGATCCACCACTCGACCAACCCCATTCACTTCAACAAGAACTTGGGAAGCGTGCTGGCGATCTGGGATTGGCTGTTCGGGACGCTGCACGTGCCGGGCAAGAAGCGCGAGCGATTGACGTTCGGCATCGGCGACGGCGAGCCTACGGAGCATACCGTGGCGCAGGAGCTGCTGCGGCCCGTCGCAGCCCTGGCGACAGAGGCTCGACGGATGGCGGGAGCCAGCGAGCCGGCGCAGGGGCCGGCTCGGGGACAATAGCACAGGTCTCTGGTCACTCCCGGCAGGTCCCGAGCCCGCTCAGGCGCCGGACGCATCTCCCATGCCGTTCGAGTAGGTGGAGGGTCGGCCCTCGAAGCCGGACTTGGCACGCTTGGCCAGCCAGTAGCGGAGCGGGGGCGGGACCATGGTGAAGTCCGGGTCGGCGCCGAGCTTCTGCGCCGCGTCCATCGGCCAATGCGGATTGTACATGATCTCACGCGCCAGAGCGATCAGATCGGCCCGGCCCGACTGGAGGATCGCCTCCGCCTGGTCGGCATGGATGATATGACCGACAGCCATGGTCTTGACGCCCGCCTCCTTGCGGATGCGCTCGGCGTAGGGGACCTGATAGCCGTATGTCTTGGCGCGGGCCGAGTCCATCGGTGACAGGCGCTCCAGCGTGCCGCCCGACGAGCAGTCGATGACGTCGACGCCGGCGCGCTTGAGCTCCGCGGACAAGCGCACGCTGGCATCGAGGTCCCAACCGGCGTCGTCCTCGCACGACAGGCGCATGAATAGGGGCTTCTGCGACGGCCAGACGGCGCGTACCGCCTCCGCCACCTCGATCGGGAAGCGCATGCGATTGCGCTCGCTGCCGCCGTACTCGTCGGTGCGGAGGTTCGTCACCGGCGACAGGAACTGGTGCAGCAGGTAGCCGTGTGCGGCGTGAATCTCCAGGATGTCGAAGCCGCATTTGTCGGCGCGGACGGCGGCGTCGGCCCACTTGCCCACCATGTCGCGCACCTCGTTGTGCGACAATGCGCGCGGCACGGCTGATTTCTCGGTGTGCGGGACGGCCGACGGCGCCACGAGCTCCCAGTCCTCCCACTCGTAGACCTCGGGCTCGTTGCCTTGCAGCGGCTTGCCGCCTTCCCACGGCCGCGTCAGCCGGGCCTTCCGGCCGGAATGGCCAAGCTGAATGCCGGGGACTGCACCTTGCTTCCTGATGAAATCGGCGCAGCGGGCAAGGTTGGGAATGAATTTGTCGTCCCAGAGTGCGGTATCACCGACCGTGCCGCAGCCGTTTCGGGCGACCTTGGTCGATTCCATCATCACGAAGCCCGCGCCGCCCGCCGCGTACTTGCCGGCATTCATCAGATGCCAGTCGGTCGCGAAGCCCTTCTCGGCAGCATACTGGTGCATCGGGGCGACCACGATGCGGTTCTTGAGCGCGATGCTTCTCAGCTCGAGCGGCGTGAAGAGCAGCGGTTGGGTCATGGAGGCGTTCGTCCCGTTGATGACTGCATGCTTGGCGATTGCAGAGGTTATCGATCTGCCGGGGTCAGAAGGGGATGCCCTTGGCGGACAGGCGCTCCTTGAGCCGTGCCTCGGCGGCGGCGAGGCGGTCGGGCTCGGTCGAACGGAGCACCAGCACGGTGCCGAACACCCGCGCCTCGCGATTGAACGGGTAGCTGCCCATCGACACGTCGGGATACTCGTTCTGGGTCTCCCCCAGCAACTCGGCAATCTCCCCCTCGCCGCGCAGCAGCTCGATCTCGACGGCCAGCCGCTTGCGGCCGGTCTTGAGACTTGGGGTCACGGCGTCGAGCATGACGTGCATCACGTTCGGAATGCCGGCCATGACGATGACGTTGTCGAGCTTGAAGCCAGGCGCCACGGACATGCGGTTCGGCACGATATCGGCACCGTGGGGGATGCGTGCCATGCGCATGCGTGCCTCGGTGGGCTCGATGCTCCGCTTCCGGAAGCTTTCGAGCAGGAGCTCCTTGACCTCGGGATGATGATCGATGCCGACACCGAAGGCCTTTGCGACCGAATCGGCGGTGATGTCGTCATGCGTCGGGCCGATGCCGCCGGTCGTGAAAACATAGCTGTAGCGCTTGCGTAGGGCGTTCACCGCCGCAACGATGTCGGCCTCGATGTCGGCGACGACCCGAACCTCCTTGAGGTCGATGCCGATGGCGGTCAGGTGGTCGGCTATGTAGCCGATGTTCTTGTCTTTGGTCCGACCCGACAGAATCTCGTCGCCGATGACGAGAATAGCCGCCGTGACGCGCTCCTCAGTGGTGTTCATGCGATGCGTTCCTCGAGGTCCCTTCGACCAAGACTAGCGCGCCGTCACGGCAGTGCGCCATCCCAGTCTCGCGCAGGGCGTGCAGGCCGGCAGGATCCGTACGATGCTCACTGAGGGCCACGATGATGTCGGTGCGTTGACATGCGTTTAGATCGGGTGGGATAGTTTCTCAAGCGCCGCCTCAGAGGCGAGAGTCCCGAACCAGGAAACGGGACCGGCCAGGCACCGGCGCGGGAGGAGACCCACAATGCGACAGCGTATCGGCCCTACCGCTCTCATTGCGTCGGCAGCACTTGCGGCGGTGCTACACGCGCCGGCGTCGGCGCAGACGTCCGTGCGGATGGCGACGAGCTGGGCCGGAGGGCCCCACCTCGAGATCTTTGCCAAAGGCTTCGCCAACAATGTCGACAAGCTGACGCAAGGAAAGGTGAAATTCCAGGTCTTCCCGGCAGGCACCATCGGCTCGCCGCTCAAGGTGACCGAGACGGTGCAAAAAAAAGATCGCGCCGGCTGGCCACCATTGGCCCGGCTACGACTGGGGCTTGGACAAGGCATCCGTGATCTTCGGCGGCTATCCAGGTGCTCCGGGCATCGAGGCCTATCTGCACTGGCTGTATGAGGCCGGCGCAGCGAAAATGTGGTCCGAGTGGCGGCTCGAGAAGTTCAATGTCGTGGCGATGCCCTGCGGTGCGCATTCCGATGAAATGCACATGCACTCGAAAAAGCCGGTGCGGACCATCGAGGACCTCAAGGGGCTCAAGTGGCGCACGGCAGGCGCTGCGGCCGAGATCGCGTCGGCACTCGGCGCCTCGACCGTGATTCTGGCCGGCGGCGAGGTCTATCCGGCACTCGAGCGTGGCGTCGTCGATGCCATCGAGTGGGCGACGCCCTCGATCAACTACCCGCTCGGCTTCCACAAGATCGCCAAGTACATCATCCTTCCCGGCGTGCATCAGCCGGCCGCGGCGCAGGAATGCGTCTTCGACAAGGCGCTTTGGGATGGTTTCGACGCGCACACCAAGTACCTGATCGAGGAGGCCGCCAAGCGCACGACGCTCGAGTCCTGGATGCAGATCAACTACCAGGACGGCGAAGCGCTCGAGAAATACAAGAAGGACGGCATCGAGGTGGTCCGCGTCGACGACTCCTATATCGCGGCCTGGAAGAAGGCGACGCGCGAGTGGGAGGACAAGTACGCGACGGACGCCGGCCCCTGGTTCAAGAAGGCACTCGATCACAAGCGTGCCTTCGAGGCCCGTTGGGACGGGTCCAAGGCCTACCGCATGGAGCTGAAGTGAGACGCGCGAGATGAGGGGGCGGCGGCGCTTGCGCTCCTTGCGAGGACCGTGACTCCGCCGATGGGTCCGATGAAGTCATTCGTTCGTGCCGTCGATACCTTGAGCCGGGCCTGCGGGGCGCTGGCCGCCGTGCTGGTCATCGCGCTCATCGTCCTGATGCTCTACGACGTCATGATGCGCTACGTGTTCAACGCACCGACGCTGTGGGGCTTCGAGGTCAATACGTTTCTCATGGGCGCGGCGTTCATCCTGTCCGTGGGCTACGCGCTATCGCATGACGCTCACGTTCGGGTCGACTTGCTCTACACGCCCGAGACTCGCAGCCGGATGACGTGGGTCGATCTGCTCGGATTCACATTGCTCATGCTGCCGGCCTCGGCCTGGATTACGGCAGGCCTGTGGAACTATTTCCACGAGGCCTATCGAACGGGCGAACGGTCGGGTGGCTCGGCCTGGAATCCGGTGCTCTGGCCCTTCCGCCTGATCCTGTTTGTCGGCTTCCTGATGCTCACCATCCAGGTCGTGGCCGAGATCATGCGGCGCATCTGCGTCATCAAGGGCGATCCGATCGTCGCCGCAGCGGACGGTGGGCATTCCAGCGTCTGACATCTTACTTTGCGTCCTCCCGCCACGACGTCGTTCGCCCGTTGGTCATCGGCAACGAATAGCTCGCCGCGAATCCTTCTCCGTACCCTTACAGGAGCGATGATGTCCTCCCTCTGGATGTTTCCAGCCCTGATCGCCGGCATCCTGACGGGGTTCCCGGTCGCATTCGTCATGCTGTCGCTGGCCGTGCTGTTCGGCATGTTCAGCTTCGGCGCCGAGGGGCTGCTGCATCAGTCCGTGCTGAAGATCGAGGAGGTGGCGACGGCACAGGTCCTGGCCGCGGTGCCGCTCTTCATCTTCATGGGGGCGATGTTCGAGGCCTCCGGCATCGCCTCCCGGCTGTTCGACGCCATCCACATGTGGACGCGGCGCATTCCAGGCGGTCTCGCCATCGGCACCGTCATCATGTGCGTGATCTTTGCGGCGACCAGTGGCGTCGTAGGCGCCACGGAGACCGTGGTCGGGCTGCTCGCCATTCCACCGATGCTGCGCCACAACTACAACAAGTCCCTGATCTGCGGCACGATCTGCGCCGGCGGCTCGCTCGGCACGATCATTCCGCCCTCCGTGCTCGCCGTCGTGATCGGGCCCGTGGCCAATGCCTCGGTCGGCTCCATCCTGATCGGTATGATCGTTCCTGGCCTGATGCTGGCCACCGGCTACATCTTCTACATCTTCGTGCGCTGCCTGATCAGGCCCGAGGACGGTCCGATGATCGCCTCCTCCGAGCCGGAGCCGTCGCTCGGCGAGAAGCTGACCTTGACGTCACAGGTTCTGGTGCCGCCGGTGATCGTCATCATCTGCGTGCTCGGCTCGATGATGGCCGGCATCGCCACACCGACCGAGGCCGCGGCGATGGGGGCGCTCGGAACCATTGTGCTGGCTGCCGCCTACGGCCGGCTGACCTGGCCGACACTTGCCGAATCGACCATGCGCACAGTCCGTATTACCGCGATGATCCTGTTGATCGTGACCTGCGGCTCCATCTTCGCTGCCGTGTTCGTCGGGTCGGGCGGGCTGCAGGCGTTGACCGACCTGATGCAGGCACTCAATCTCGGTCGCTGGGGTTTGCTGTTCGTGATCATGCTGATCACATTCCTGGCCGGTTTCATGCTGGACCCGCTGGTCATCATTCTCGTCATCGTGCCGATCGCGACACCTCTGGTCACGGCGGCAGGGTTCGATGTGGTGTGGTTCTGCGTCGTCTTCCTGGTGATGCTGCAGACGGCCTACCTGACGCCGCCGATGGCACCGTCGATCTTCTATCTTCGCGGCATCGCGCCGCCGTCGATCACGCTTCACGACATGTATATCGGCATCTGGCCATTCATCGGGCTGCAGGTCATCGTGGTCGTGCTGATCATCGTGTTCCCGGATCTCGTCATGTGGCTGCCGTCGACGCTGACGCAACAGCGGTGAGCGACGACCTCAGACACGGCAGTGGTGAGTAGCAACTGGAGTTGGCTCACCCGAGCGCATCGCTGTAGCATCGGGATGAGCCTGGATGACTGCTAACGTCGCGCATTGCGACCGCCCCGGCAATCGGCCCAGGCAACAGACGCTGCGCAGGAGACGCCATGACGCCCTCAGATATCCTCAGGACTCCGGCGACCAGACTGACCGAGGCGCAGCGCCGGCAATATTTTGCCGATGGCTTCCTGACGATCCCGAATGCCATCCCGGACGACTGGGTGGGCCGCCTGCGCGCACTCTCCGACGAGTTCGTCGAATCGAGCCGCCGCTTCGACAAGACCGACGAGGTGTTCGACCTCGGCCCCAAGCATTCCCCGACCACGCCACACGTGCGCCGGCTGAAGGCGCTGGTCGATCGCCATCCCGACTTCTGGGCATTCGCCAGCCGTTCGCCGCTGACCGACATCGCCGCCGATCTGGTCGGCCCGAATGTCAAATTCCATTCGAGCAAGCTCAACTACAAGTGGCCCGGCACCGGGGAGGTCGTGCAGTGGCATCAGGACATCACGGCGTGGCCGCACACCAACTATTCTATGGTGACGCTCGGCGTGCATCTCGACGAGGTCACCTACGAGGACGGACCGCTGAGCTGCGTACCCGGGTCGCACGAGGGCGAGCTCTACGTGCACCGCGACAACGAGGGTCGGTGGACCGGGGCTATCGCCGAGGAAAAACTTGCCGGTGCCGGCCTCGACAAGGCGCAGGACATGCTCGGCGGGCCGGGCACCGTGATCGCCATCCACTGCCGGGTGCTGCATGCCTCGCGGGCCAATCTGACTGAGCGCGTGCGCGCCTTGCCGCTGTTCGTGTTCTCGTCGGCGGACGCTTTCGCCTGGATGCCGCCGCCCTCGCCGACGCGCAAGACAGGGCAGATCGTGCGCGGTGAGCCAGCCACCGTGGCGCATCTCGACCCGCGCCCCTGCCCGGTGCCGCCGAACTGGGCCGAGCAGGGGTACAACTCGATCTTCGCGGCGCAGAAGAAATAGGACACCGAGTCCGGCGGCTCGCCGCTTGCGCCGTTCCGAGGAGTCGCGCATAGGGTCACGCCATGAAATTCGAGACGCCATTGATCCCCGGCCGCCTCGTCCAGAGGTACAAGCGCTTTCTCGCCGACGTGACGCTCGACTCGGGTGAGACGGTGACGGCGACGTGCCCGAACACAGGCTCGATGATGGGACTCGCCACGCCCGGAGGCCGCGTATGGCTTTCGTCGTCCGACAGCCCGACCCGCAAATACAGGCATACCTGGGAGATGGTCGAGGCGGACCTCGGCAAGGGAGCACACCTCGTCGGGATCAACACCAATCACCCGAACAAGCTGGTGGCGGAGGCGATCGAGGGCGGCGTCGTCAAGCCACTGCACGGCTATCCGACGCTGCGGCGGGAGGTGAAGTACGGCAAGAGCAGCCGGATCGACATCCTGCTCGAGTGCGCCACGAAGGGCGTCTGCTACGTCGAGATCAAGAATGTGCACATGATGCGCAAGGCGGGGCTCGCCGAGTTTCCCGACAGCGTCACGGAGCGTGGCGCCAAGCATCTCGTCGAGATGTCCGACATGGTGAAGGCCGGGCATCGTGCGGTGATGGTCTACCTGATCCAGCGTGCCGATGCGAAAAGCCTGTCGCTAGCTGCCGACGTGGATCCCGGCTATGTGGCGGCCTTCAAGGCTGCGGCGGAGGCCGGCGTCGAGGCGATCGCACTCCGGTGCCGCGTGACGCCGGAGGAGATAGCCGTCGACAAGGCGGTGCCGATCAAGGCTTAGTCGACCGCACGAAGTCGAGCAGCAACTCCACCACCGTCTCCGGTTGCTCCTGCTGCACCCAGTGACCGGCACCGGGCACGAGGTGGGCGGCTCGCATGGCGGAGAACGCCTCGCCCTGCATCTTCTCGAAGGCCCCCGGCGCCTGATAGACGCCCCAGTCGCTGGCGCCCGCCACGAACATCGACGGGACTGCGATGGCCTTGTTCGAATAGAGCGACAGGTCAGCATTCAGATGCGGCTCGTAGCGGGCGCGATACCAGTTGAGCCCGCCTTGGAAGCCGGTGCGGCCGTACTCGCAGGTGTAGACCGCCATCTCGGCCTCGGTCAGCCAGCGACAGGCGGCGATGTCGCCGGGCGAAGGCAGGTGTGGGCGCACCGTCTCGGCCATCGTGCAGTCGCGGTCCATGATGTAGTAGGTCGGCATCAGCGCGAGCGAGTCTGCCGACCAGTCCTTCAGCCGGAACGGCTTGTTGTCACTCCAATCGGCGCTCTTGTGATGGAAGTAGGCGCGCAGGAATGCGCCGACGCCCTCCGGTGCGCGCGTCATGTCGGCGTTGGCCGGCCGGGTCGTGTAGTAGCGCTGATAGTGCTTGCGAGGCCGTGCGAGATCGGCCAGCGCGGCATCGAGATCGGGGCTGGCACGGCTCGGATCGCCATGGCCGGATGGGATGCCGGCGGCCGTGCCGTAGGGCAGCGACGGCGGGCCGGCGAAGGGCGCACTCATGATCACGCAGCGGCGGAACACGTCCGGCCGGGTCAGTGCGCACCACGAGGCGACCGCCGCACCGAAGTCATGGCCGACGACGGCCGCTGCCTGGCGGTAGCCGAGCACGTAAGTCAGCGCCAGGGCGTCACGGGCCAGGTTCAGCATGGCGAACGGCCGGAGGTCCTGATCGTAGGCGTCGCTCCAGCCAGTCGTGCGGCCGTACCCGCGCTGATCCGGCGCCACGACGTGATAGCCGGCGGCGGCCAGCGGGACCATGACGCGACGCCAGGAGTAGGCGAGCTCCGGAAAGCCGTGCAGCAACAGCAGCAACGGGCGACCGGGCGTCTCGTAGCCGGACTCGAGCAGATGAACCCTCATGCCGGCCACGTCGTCTACGAAGCGGGCGCGAATGCCGGCCGGTAGGGCCGAGGTCTCGAGCGGGGGGAGGGTGGTCACCGATGCTCTCCGATTGCTGATGCTGGCGCATGGTTTGGCAAGCTTACGCGGGATTGCCAAGGCAGGTCCGCGATCGGAATCAGGAGTCAGCGCAACTCCTCGCGCATGCGGGCCGTGGCTGCGCGTAGCGTATTGCCGAGCAATTTGTAGTCGATCGAGAGGACGAACACCGAGAAGCCTCGGGCAAGCCCGGCTGCGACCTCCGAAGGGTCCGAAATGTAGAGGCCCGCAGGAATGCTGCGCTGTCTCGCGGCCGCCAGCACCGTCGCGACGGCGTTCTGCACCAGCGGATGGGCGAACTGGCCGTGGACGCCGTAGGACACCGACAGGTCACCGGGGCCCGGCATGACGCAATCGATGCCGCCGGCATCGAGCACGGTTTCGATGTCTTCGACGCAGGCCTTGTCCTCCACCAAGCCGATGGCGGCGACCTCCTCATTGGAGTGGCGGACGTAGTCGGTGAAGGGTGAGAGGCCGTAGCTTGCCGCGGGCACGCCGGTGCAGGCCGGACGCTCCCCATCGGGTGCGTAGCGCATGGTGCGCAGAGCCTCGTTGGCACCATAGTGCGGCAGGCCCAGGTGCGGCAGCATCAGCCCCTTGCAGCCGCCATCCAGCAAGCGCGGCACGTCGTGGATCTGCGAGCGGCCGATACGCACGACGGCGTGAATGCCCGAGGCTCTCGCGGCACGCAGATGGGCAGCCACGATCTGCAGGTCGCCCATGGTGTGCTCGAGGTCGAGAATGACGAAGTCGAAATCGGCTGCGGCATAGATCTCGGTGATATTCGGGTCCGTGGAGAAGACGAAGCCGCCGAGCAGAGTGCTGCCTGCGCGAAGCCGCGCGCGAAAAGACTGGATCGTGCCGGCGGTCATGATCTCGCTCCCATACAATCAGAGTCGGCGGTGGCAGTCGCCTGTTGACGCCGGAGCCTACGCGCGGCACAACAGGGCGCAAGGGGCTCCCGCGATCACCCCGTGAAGCGCCAGCTGAAGAATCGCGTCCTTTCACCTCTTCGCAGAGGGAGGACGCTATGGCGTCACCGAATGAAATCACAGTCTTCCAGCTCAGTCGGCTCGTCGGCACGGCCGATGCACCGATGATCGTCGATGTCCGCATCGGGGAGGACTTCGCCGCCGACACGCGATGCGTTCCCGCTTCGCTTCGACGAGGTCATAACGCCGTCGCGGACTGGGCCACGACATGCTCGGGCCGCAAGGTGGTCGTCGTCTGCCAGAAGGGCCTGAAGCTCAGCCAGGGTGTTGCGGCGTGGCTCCGCCACGAAGGCGTTGCAGCCGAGACGCTGGAGGGTGGATTCGAGGCGTGGCGCGAGGCCGGGCAGATGCTCGTCGCGAGCGATCCGCTGCCCCCGCGCGATGCTCGAGGGCGGACGGTGTGGGTCACCCGCGAGCGGCCCAAGATCGATCGGATCGCCTGCCCGTGGCTGATCCGCCGCTTCGTCGATCCCGGCGCGGTCTTCCTGTTCGTCAAGAGCTCGGAAGTACAGGCGGTCGCCGAGCGGTTCGCTGCCACGCCGTTCGACATCGACGGCGTGCACTGGAGCCATCGCGGCGGGCGCTGCACGTTCGACACCCTGCTCGACGATCTCGGCCTCGACTACGCGCCGCTGAGGCGTCTCGCCGATGTCGTGCGGGGAGCCGATACAGCGAGGCTGGACATCGCACCGGAGGCGGCGGGTTTGCTCGCCGTGTCGCTGGGGCTGTCACGGATGTATCGCGACGACCTCGCCCAACTCGAGGCGGGCATCCTGGTCTACGATGCCTTCTACCGCTGGTGCCGGGATGCTACGGACGAGACGCACAACTGGCCCACACCGGCCAAGCCGTCACGCTGAGGCTCAGATGACCGAGCAAGTAGCCGCCACCGCCGAAGGCAGCACTCTGTCTGGGCCTTCCTTCGGAGAGGCAACCCGCGAGTGGGCCCGCATCGGCGTGCTCTCGTTCGGGGGGCCGACGGCGCAGATCGCGCTGATGCACAAGGTCATCGTCGACGAGCGGAAGTGGCTGACGGAGAGCCAGTTCCTGAATGCGCTCAGCTTCGGCATGCTGCTGCCTGGGCCGGAGGCCATGCAGCTCGCGACCTATGCCGGTTGGCGTCTGCATGGCGTGGCGGGAGGCCTCACCGCGGGGATCCTGTTCGTTCTTCCGGGGGCGCTGGTGGTGCTGGCGCTGGCAGCCATATACGCGGTGTTCGGTCACGTGCCGTTCATCGAGGCGATCTTCTTCGGCATCAAGGCGGCGGTCCTTGTGATCGTCGTCGAAGCGCTGTTGAGGATCGCGCGGCGGGCGCTGAAGCACGGCTACGAGTGGGCGATCGCGGCGGCGTCCTTCGTTGGGATCTTTGCGTTGGGGCTGCCGTTTCCGGTGATCATCCTGGCGGCGGCAGCGATCGGCTTCCTTCGCACCGCGCCAGCAGCCGCGGGGGCGGCAGCAGCGCCGCTTCCGGACGTATCGCTCACGGCGACGCTGTCGACGATCAGCGTCTGGGCGGCCCTCTGGATGGTGCCGCTGGCGCTGCTGGCGGTGGTCTTGGGGCCGGGGCATGTGCTGCCACAGCTGGCATTCTTCTTCTCGAAGCTGGCCGTGGTGACGTTCGGCGGCGCCTACGCGGTGCTCGCCTACATGACGGAAACGGTGGTCACGACGCACGGCTGGCTCGAACCCGGGCAGATGCTCGACGGGTTGGGTCTCGCCGAGACGACGCCGGGGCCATTGATCCTGGTCACCGAGTTCGTCGGGTTCCTCGCGGCCTACAAGCACGGCGGCGGTCCGCCACTGGCGATGGGCGTTGCGGGTGCCGCAGTGGCGATCTGGGCGACGTTCGTGCCGTGCTTCCTCTGGATCTTCGCGGGCGCGCCCTACATCGAGTGGCTGAATACGCAACCACGCCTCAAGGGGGCACTCGCCGCCATCACAGCGGCTGTCGTCGGCGTGATCCTCAATCTCGCGGTGTGGTTCGCGCTGCACGTCTTCTTCGGCAAGGTTGCCCAACTGTCGGTGGGGTCGCTCCGATTGTGGGTGCCTGACCTGGCGACGCTCGACTGGCGGATCGCCGTGCTGGCCCTGATCAGCGGTGTGCTGCTGTTGAAGCAACACTGGGGCATTCCGGCGGTGCTCGCCGTCGCCTCGGTGCTCGCGCTGGCGATGAAGCTCGGCGGCCTATGACGAGATGGCGAGCGCCGACTCGGCAGCACTTCGGATGGCGGCGATGTTGCGGCCATAGACCTCGGGCCGCTCCACTGATCCACCCTTGAAGGCGGCCGAGCCCGCCACCAGCACGTCGGCACCGGCCGCGACCACGGCCGGTGCGGTCTCCGCCGTCACGCCGCCGTCGATCTCGATGTGGATCGGGCGATCGCCGACCATGGCGCGCAGCCTGCGCACCTTGTCGACCTGCGAGTGGATGAAGCTCTGGCCGCCGAAGCCGGGGTTCACCGTCATCACGCAGACGAGGTCGATGCTGTCGAGCACGAAGCCGATGGCCTCGGCGGGCGTCGCCGGATTGAGTGCAACTCCCGCCTTTTTGCCGAGGGCGCGAATGGCCTGCAGTGAGCGATGCAGATGGGGTCCGGCCTCGACATGCACGGTCAGGATGTCGGCGCCGGCCTTGGCGAAGGCCTCGAGGTAGGGGTCGACCGGCGCCACCATCAGGTGGACGTCCATTGTCGTTCTGATGTGGGGCCGTAGCGCGGCGCACATCTGCGGACCGAACGTCATGTTCGGCACGAAGTGTCCGTCCATGACGTCGACATGCACCCAGTCCGCGCCCTGGGCCTCGATCGCACGGCACTCCGCGCCGAAGTTGGCGAAGTCTGCCGACAGGATCGACGGGGCGATGCGGATCGCTCGGGATGCGGTCATGGTCTCTGGCTCCAGGCTGCCCGACAGTGCCTGACGCGGGATGTGCCGGACAGGGCGTCATCTACCACACCGCGAACCGTTGTCGACCCGGCCATACGAACCCGGGATCTCCTGGCGGTGCCACCCGCGCCGCCTTGGTCCGTCGCGAACGGGTCGTCCCTGCCGCGTGAGCCCGCGAAGCGCGAATTGGCCTGCCCCTGAGGTGCCTTTCGTGTAAGGTTGCGTCTCGCGGGCATCGGCCGAGACCGGCCAACGGGAGTGGAGGACATCGGTGTCAGCCTCGGCTGTGGCCTCGCCGCGGCGCCTTCCAGCGCGCTCCCTGATATCGGCGGATGAGCTGGCGTGCCTGCGAGAGCGCATCGAATGGAAAAGCCTTGCGCTGATCGCGCATGCGTGGGCAGTCATCCTGGCGTCGATCGCGCTGGTGGCGTGGCTACCGAACCCATTGACCTACATGCTGGCGGTGATGGTGATCGGCTCGCGGCAGCTCGGGCTGCTGATCCTCATGCACGACGGAGCGCATGGTTGCCTCTCTCGTGACGAGCGGCGGAATATGGCGCTCAGCCAGTGGCTATGCGCCTTTCCCGTCTTTGCCGAAACACGGGCCTACCGGCGATATCATCTGGCACACCATGCGCACACGCAGCAGCCGGAGGACCCGGATCTCGTGCTGTCGGCCCCATTTCCGATCACCAAGGCGAGCTACCGCCGGAAGCTGTGGCGGGATATCTCAGGGCAGACGGGATACGAGCAGCGCAAGGCTCAGATCGTCAATGCGCTGGGTGATCCGGCGTGGCCGTTGACGCGACGGCTGGCGCATTTCCGTGAGAAGCTCGGGCGGCAGATCGTGGTGAACGGCGTGCTGCTCGCGGGACTTGCACTCGTGGGCGTGTGGTGGGCCTATCCGCTGCTGTGGCTGGTGCCGCTACTGACGTGGATGATGGTGATCACGCGCATCCGCAACATCGCCGAGCACGCGGTGGTGCCCGATTCGAACGATCCGCTGCGCAATACGCGCACCACGAATGCCAATCTGATCGAGCGCGCGCTCGTGGCCCCGTATTTCGTGAACTACCACCTCGAGCACCACCTCCTTTTCTATGTGCCCTGCTACAATCTTCCGCGGCTGCATGCTCTCCTGATGGCGGGACCACTCGCCCACAGGATGGAGACCCGACCCGGCTATCTCAGTGTGCTGAAGCTGGCGACGTCACGGCCGGCTAGCGAGGACAGGCCGGGCGCGATCGTCAACAACGCGCGCCGCAGGACATCGGGATCTCGGGTCGGCGACGACCAGGCATCCTCGGGCTTTTGATAAGAACACGCGCCACCGATCTATTTGCGGTGACGCCGTTCGCCCCAGAGGTTGAGAAAGTTGGCCGCGACGATGACGGCAGCCCCGGCGATCGGCATCGGCTCGAGAGGCTCGGAGTACACCAGGACACCGACGACGGCAATCAATGGAAGTCGCAGGAAATCCATTGGCGCGACGATGATCGCGTCGGCCAGAGCGAAGGCACGGGCCAAGGCGTAGTGGGCGAAAAGTCCGAGCACGGTGAGGCCCAGCACCCATGCCGCCGTCGCCGGATCCGGCACCTTCAGGCCACCCAGCACCAGCACGCTCGCCATCAACGCCTGCAGCAGGTGCGTATAGAAGAGCAGCAGGAATGCGCTGTCGGCCCGCGTCAGGTGCTTGGTCGCGAGGTAGTGGAAGGCGAAGCCGACCGCTGCGACGAAGGCATAGAGCGTGCCTGGGCCAATGGTCATTGTCGCCGGCCGGACCACGAGCAGAATGCCTAAGAATCCCAGTGCGGCGGCCGCGAGGCGCGTTGCCGTCAGCCGCTCCCCGAGAACGAACGGTGCAGCCAACGCCGTCCACAAAGGAGCCGTGAACTCGATGGCGAACAGCTCGGCCAGTGAAATGAGTGCAAGCGCCTGAAGCCATGCGAATTGCGCAATGAAGTGCACCGTGGAGCGAAATCCGATCAGTGGAAGCTGGCGCGATCGCAGGTCGACGACGCGCTGGCCCGTTCCATACCAGACGATGGCGAGGATCGAGGTGCCGAGCCAGCCCCGGTAGAACATGATGTCGAGGGTGGGCAGCCCTTGTGTTGCCCCGCGGCCCGTGATGGCAATGGCGGTAAACGCGAACAGAGCGACCGTCATCCATCGGACGGCGGCCATGACGTTGCTCGACATTCGCGTGCGTCCTGCAGTGGCTTGGGTCATTATCTCCTTGCCTATCGCGGCGAGACGACTGGGCGTCGCCCAGGGCGACATGGAAGGGCGAGTTAATCCTACTCGTAGAGGCAGCCGACGAGTGAACACTGTCCGTGTAGGATCGAGCACTCCGGTTCAACCCGCCGGACCCGACACGTCGAGGAACAGCGAGCCATGGTCAAGTCGAAGGGTGGAGTGCCGAGGGGCTATCAGGCCGTCATGCCTTACCTGCGCATGCGCGATGCGGCAGCAGCCATCAAGTTCTACAAGAAGGTGTTCGGTGCCAAGGAGAATTTTCGGCTCAAGATGGCCGGCAAGGTCGGCCATGCGGAGCTCGACGTCGGCGGTGCTGTCATCATGCTCTCGGACGAGTTCCCCGATGCCAAGGCTGTAGGGCCAAAAACGCTGAAAGGGACGAGCGTGCATCTTGCGACCTATGTCGAGAATGCCGACAAGGTGGTCGCCAAGGCGGTGAAGGCAGGGGCCAAGATCCGCCAAGCCGTCCAGGACCAGTTCTACGGCGATCGCATGGGCCAGATCGAGGATCCGTTCGGCCATGTCTGGTCAATCCATACCCGCATCAAGGCCGTGTCTCCGCGCGACATGCAGAAGCGTCTCGACGCCATGCTGAGGGGCGAGGGTCTGGAGACCCGGGCCAAGCCCGCGGCACGCAAGCCCGCGCGTCGAAAGGCAACCGCGGATGCTCCAACGGCTGTGCGGGGGAAGAAGGCTGCGCCTCGAAGACGGGCGGGCTCGGTCTGATCGGGTCGCGGGGTCTATTCGGCGGCGTGGGCACGGAGGCCGACCGCGCTGCGTGCCCTGTCGTCGGTCGGCAGGTCGAACGCCGATCGGGCCCAGGTCACTCGCACGACGGCGCCAGTTTCCGGTAGATCACGGTTTTCCAGGGCGACGCGCGCGCCAGACCGCTCCAGCAGCGTCTTCGCAATGAAGAAGCCCAAGCCCAGGCCCGACGCCTCCGCTCCGGAGCGGCCGAGGCGCTCGCCCGTGCGCCGGGTCGTGACGTATGGCTCGCCGAGCGTATCGATGATATCCGGGGCGAAGCCCGGGCCATCGTCCGCGATCGTGATCGTGAGCTCGCGCTCGTTCCAGCGAGCCTCGATGTCCACGCTCTCGCGAGCGAAGTCGACGGCGTTCTCGACGATATTGCCTAATCCATAGATGACGCCGGGCCGGCGCAAGCCGATGGGCTCCCGGCTGCTCGCATTGACGGCGGTCTCCTGAGGCTTCGCGCTGATTTTGATGCGCACTTTTGCGGTCGAGTGGGGCATCGCCGCCTCGTGCAGCAGCTGCGTGACCGGCAGGCTGGCATGGTGCGGATCATCCTGCTCCGCAGGGCTGCGGGCCAGTTTGCGGAGAATGTCGCGGCAGCGCTCCGCCTGGCTCCGCAGGAGCTGGACGTCCTCAGCCAGATCCGGCCACTGCGAAGCGGACCGCTCGAGCTCCTTGGTCACGAGCGCGATGGTTGCCAGGGGCGTTCCGAGCTCGTGAGCGGCGGCTGCGGCGAGTCCATCGAGGGCATGCAGCTTCTGCTCGCGCGCGAGCACGTGCTCGGTCGCGGCGAGCGCCGCCGACATCTGCCGCGATTCCTTCGAGAGCCGCGCGGCGTAAAGCGCAAGAAACGTCATGCCGGCGGCGATCGAGGCCAGCATGCCGAGCTTGTAGAGGATCGGCAGGCCGAACGTCTCGCCTGGGGTCCAGGGCAGTGGCGCATGCCAGAAAACCAGTGCCGCGGACGCGCCGAGGGCTGTCGCACCGAGGGCGATCGTGTTGCGGGCCGGAAGCGTCGCTGCCGAGACCGTGACCGGCGCCACCATGAGGAACGAGAAGGGATTGGCGAGACCTCCCGTCAGAAAGAGGAGCCCGGCCAGCTCGGCGACGTCGTAGGCGAGCAGCACGGTCGCAAAACTCCGGCTCAACCGGTGGCGGGCGGGGTAGCGGATACGGAGATAGACGTTGAGCCACGCCGACAGGGCGATCAGCGCCAGGCACCATCCGATCGGGAAATCGTATCCGAAGAACCAATAGACGCCGGCAACGGTAAAAAGCTGACCACCGACCCCGAACCAGCGGAGCCGAATGATGGTCTGCATGCGCAGGCGGCTCGCCTCGCTGCTGCCAGCGTCGGAGGTGAGTGACGGAATGAGCCTGCCGCTCGAGCTCTCGGTGAGGTCCGCCATCGGCGTGCTTCTGCCTGTGCTGACGATAGGCAATTTGTAGAGCACGCCCCTGCCACCGCAAGGTCTGAATGTGTCGGTACCCCGCACGGCGTGCAGCCAGACGAACACTTGTGGAGGCCATGCGTTTCGCCGAGATTGCGCCCGATCGACGAGCGCGCCAGGAGAAGGGTGACTGCGAGATGCCCGCCGCCCATGCACCGTGGAGCGATACCGGTGCGGCCGCCGTCGAGGTGGTCGACCTGGTCAAGGAGTTCGGCTCGGTGACCGCCGTGGCCGGCATCTCGTTCCGCCTGGCGCGGGGCACCATCACGGCGCTGCTCGGCGGCAACGGGGCGGGCAAGACGACGACAATCGCCATGCTGATGGGGCTGATCGTCCCGACCTCCGGAAGCGTCCGCGTGCTCGGCGCCGATATGGCGCGGGACCGGCACAAGGTGCTGCACCGGATCAATTTCGAGAGCCCGTACGCGGATATTCCGATGCGGATGACGGTCAGGGAGAACCTCGACGTATTCGGCCGCATCTACGGCGTCGCTGAGCTCGCCCGGCAGCTGCGGCAGGTGGCGCAGGAACTGCGGATCGAGGAGCTTCTGGAGCGGCCTTACGGCAAGCTGTCGGCGGGGCAGAAGACGCGCGTCTCCCTGGCCAAAGCCCTGTTGAACCGGCCCGAGGTGCTGCTGCTGGACGAGCCGACGGCCTCGCTCGATCCCGATACCGCCGATTGGGTCCGCAGCCACATCGAGGCTTATGCGCGCGAGGCCGCCGCGACCATCGTGCTCGCGTCGCACAACATGGGGGAGGTCGAGCGGCTGGCTGGCCGTGTGATCATGCTGGAGCGCGGCCGCATTCTCGCCGATGCGCCGCCGGACGAGCTGATCAGGCGCTATGGCCGAACGTCGCTGGAGGAGGTGTTCCTGGCCATTGCGCGGCGTTCGACCGAGGGCTCGGTCGAGCCGGAGGCCGCGCCGCTGCTGCAGGGAACCAAATAAGATGATCCAGCAGCCTCCGCAACCGCATCTTCTCGCCCAGACCGGTCCGGCTGCCTCGCTGCGGCGGGTGCACGGTCTCGTGCTCCGCTACTGGTACGTAATCCGGTCGTCGTGGCCACGAACGGCCGAGCTCATCTACTGGCCGCTCGTGCAGATGCTCATGTGGGGATTCCTGCAGAAGCACCTCGCCAGCGCCACGGGCCTCGCCGGGAGAGCTGCAGGTCTCTTCATCGGAGGCGTTCTGCTCTGGGACATTCTCATCCGGAGTCAGCTCGGCTTCGCGGTGGCATTCCTGGAGGAAGTCTGGTCGCGGAACCTGGGACACCTGATGATGAGCCCGCTGCGGCCGTGGGAGCTCGGCCTCGCGTTGATCGTGGTCAGCCTGATCAAGGTCTCGGTCGCCATGGTGCCGGTGGCACTGCTCGCCAACGTGTTCTTCGGGTTCAACGTGCTTTCGCTCGGCTTTGCCTTCGCGGCCTTCTTTGCCAACCTCGTCATGATGAGCTGGGCGCTCGGCTTCGTCTCGATCGGTGCAGTCATCCGTTGGGGTCTCGGGGCCGAGAGCTTCGCGTGGCTGATCGGGTTCCTGCTGCTGCCGCTGGTATGTGTCTACTATCCGCTCGCGACGCTGCCAGGATGGCTGCAGCCGGTTGCGCTGGCGCTACCGCCGACCCATGTCTTCGAGGGCTTGCGCGCGCTTGTCCTCGAAGGTCGGCTCGACAGCGGCGACATGCTCATCGCCTTCGGTCTCAATCTCGTCTATCTGGGGCTCGGCTACGCGGTGTTCCGCCGGCTGCTCGAGGACGCGCGGCGCGCCGGCTCACTCGTGCAGATGGGCGAGTAGCCGCCCGACGCCTGTCCGCGCTCCAAACCGGGAACTTTCGATGCGCCTGCGTCTGCCTGTCATTGCCGGCTTGGCGTTCCTGCTCGGCGGACTGATTGCGCTGCTGGCGATTCCGGCCGCTCGCGAGAGACTCCTCGGCGTCGTGCCGCAGCCCCTATCGGTCGGGCAGGCCCTGGTCGGTGGCCCGTTCTCGCTGGTCGATCAGCATGGCAAGCGCGTCACGGAAAGGGACTTCCTCGGCAAGTACATGCTGGTGATGTTCGGATTCACCTACTGTCCCGACATCTGTCCGTCCGGCCTCCAGGTGATCACCGCGGCGCTCGATCAGGCCGGTCCGAACGCCGAGCGGATCGTGCCCGTCTTCATCTCCGTCGATCACGAGCGGGACACGCCGGCACAACTCGCGCAATACGCGCCGAGCTTTCATGCGCGGCTCGTCGCATTGTCCGGGACCGCCGAGAACGTCGCAGCGGCGGCGCGGGCCTATCGGGTCTACTACAAGAAGGTGGCCGATCCGAAATCGAGCGCCGGCTTCACCTATGATCATTCGGCGTTGATCTATCTGATGGGGCCAGACGGCAAGTACGTCACCCATTTCAGCCATGCGGCAGGCCCGGATACCATCGCCGCGCGATTGCGGCAGCTGCCATAGGGCGGCCAGCCGCCGCTGCGGTGGAACCCGGCGCAGGTGGCCGACATTTATCCAGTCTCTCCCTATCTCGGCGCGAGAGAGGACTTGTGCCCGTCAAGCGGCTTTAACCATGCTTCGAATCGCTGCATCCTTTCCCCGAGGGGAATGTGAAAATACGATTTGGGGTGTGACGGTCGCTCATGGAACGAACTGTCGCACGAACCAGGCGCCGGCGATAACGAGCGGGCCCATACGGGGGGATCGAGGATGCTCTACCACTGGTACGAGCTTGGCCACGCCGCGGTGCGGCCAGTCAGGGTGGCGGCAGACTCCTGCCGTATGATGTTGACCAATCCATTCAACCCGCTCACGCATACGGCCATCGGGCGTCAAGCCGCAGCCGCCCTCGAGGTCTTCGAGCGAACGACACGCCGCTACGACAAGCCGGAATTCGGAATCCCGAGGACGATCGTAGACGGAGCAGAGGTCGGGGTGACGGAGGAGGTCGTGTGGCGGCACCCGTTCTGCCGTCTTGTCCATTTCCGCCGGGACGTGCCGCTCGAGCGGCGCGAGCGCGACCCGCGTCTGCTCCTGGTCGCGCCGATGTCGGGGCACTATGCGACGTTGCTGCGGGGGACGGTCGAGGCGTTTCTTCCCGACCATGAGGTCTACATCACCGATTGGCAGGACGCGCGGGACGTGCCGGTTGCGGCCGGTGGCTTCGATCTCGACGATTACATCATCGTCATGCGCGACATCTTCCGGCACATGCGTGGCGACGTACACGTGTTCGCCGTCTGCCAGCCCTCGGTTCCGGTGCTGGCCGCCACTGCGCTGATGGAGACGGACGAGGATCCGCACGTGCCGCAGTCGCTGATCATGGCTGGCGGGCCGATCGACACGAGGATAAGTCCCACGGTGGTCAATCAGCTGGCCGAGAAGAAGGGCACGGAGTGGTTTCGGCGCAACGTGATCACGGCCGTGCCGTGGCCGAGCGCTGGTTTCGGTCGAAAGGTCTATCCGGGGTTTCTGCAGTTGTCGGGCTTCATGACGATGAACCTCGACCGGCACGTCAATGCCCACAAGGACCTGTTCTTTCACCTCGTGCGCGGTGACGGCGACAGCGCCGAGAAGCATCGCGAGTTCTACGACGAGTATCTTGCCGTGATGGATCTCACGGCGGAGTTCTATCTGCAGACGGTCGACGCCGTGTTCGTGAGGCACCTCATGCCGCGCGGGCTGATGATGCATCGTGGCCGACGGGTCGACCTGTCGCGCATACGCCGCGTGGCGATCATGACCGTCGAAGGCGAGAAGGACGACATCACGGGCGTCGGCCAATGCAGGGCCGCGCAAGATCTGTGCTCTGGGGTTCCCGCGGCGCGAAAGCAGCACTTCGAGTGTCCGAAGGTCGGACACTACGGCGTCTTCAACGGCTCGCGATTCCGGCGCGAGATCGCACCACGCATCGCCGAGTTCGCGCGGCGCCATGACGGCCGGACAACGCGCGGCGTGATGATGCCGGCCATCGACCGGCGGAAGCCGGAGGCGGCGGTCGGTAAACGGCCGACGGAGCCTTCCGCGGCGGCATTCACCTTCGGTAACGACAACTCGGACGCAGTTGCTGTCCAGTTGCCAGCGAAGGCGCCCGTCATCGAGGCCGCCGCCACCGCTCCATCGGGCGCGGCACCGGGCGCCTTGGCGATGTGGGTCACTGCTGGTGCGTTGGCGGTCGACCTCGCACTCAAGTCCTCGGGGATGAAACCTCTGGGGTGAGGCTTCGAGGTTGGCCGCCGTACTGCGTGCCGCGCTCGGAGATCACTCGGACTGTGATGTCGCGTCGCGTGGCGATGTCGCAACGCCAAGCCGATCGGCTGTCAGGCGTGGCCCTGGTGCACTCGCCGTCGGCTGGCACCGAGTGGTAGGCAGGTTCGCGCCGCGCTGCCGTATCAGTGCCGCAAATGGTTGCGCAACTCACTGGTGACAGCGAAGCGCTCCGCGGTTCAACGTGCGCATTGATCTGCGAAATGCCAGCGTCGCGTGTCATCCCCAATCAAGCCGAGGTTCGCCATGACGCGGTCCCGCGCCAAGTCAGCTCCGGTTCAATTGTTGCGGGTCAATGGTCTGCCGGCGCCGGTCGAGGTGCGGCGCCATCCGACTGCCAGGCGCTTGACTTTGCGCGTCAGCCATACCGCCCGCTCGGTCGTCTTGACGATGCCGAGAAACACCGATTTCCGGGAGGCCGACAAGTTCCTGGCCAAGAGCCTCGACTGGGTGAGGCAGCGGCTCGAGGGTGTGCTCGACGCGGTGCCCTTTGCGCACGGCTCAATCATTCCACTGCGTGGCGAGCCTCACGAGGTGGTATTTGCCACGCGCCAGCCCGGGCGTCCTGTCGTCGAGATCGTCACCGGTGGAGCAGGTCAGCCGCCGCAGATGGTTGTCAATGGTGGCGGCGAGCATGCCCCGAGGCGCTTGGCGGACTGGCTCGTGGCACAAGCCAAGCGCGATCTCGACGAGAGGGTCGCCCATCATGCCGCGGTGCTGAAACTCAAGGCCCGGCAGGTCAGGCTTCGGGACCAGAAGAGCCGATGGGGCTCCTGCACGAGTGATGGACACCTGTCATTCTCGTGGCGGCTCGTGCTGGCACCACCCATCGTGCTGGACTACGTCGCTGCCCACGAGGTCGCGCATCTCGCCGAGATGAATCACGGCCCGCGGTTCTGGCGCTTGGTCAAGGAGACGATGCCGCGGATGGACGAGGCGAAACTGTGGCTGAGAACCAAGGGCATGCATCTCTACAGGTATGGCGCCTGACAAGGGCTGGCGCAGACCCGCCGCTCCGCCCCCTTGCACGACGTCGCTATGTTCGGGGTGCGGATGCCCTCCCGGGGACTAGTCGGACTCTTCGGGGCCCGGCCATCCAGATAGCGACGATGGATATCAGGCAGCAGGCGATGAACAGCAAGAACGCCAGCCGGTAGCTGCCCGTTGCATCATGGATCGCGCCAGCGATCCATGGCCCCGCTGCCCCGCCGCCGATCAGCGCGACGGTGATGGTGCCGAAGATCGTTCCGTAGTGCGGTCCGTCGAAGATTTCCGCCACGATCGGACCCATCACGGACGTGAGCGCGTAGCCGAGAAATCCCTGAGCAAAGATCATGGCGTAGAGCAGCACGCTCGAGTGTCCATGCTCCAGTGCAACGAGTGCTGCGTAGGTGATGGCGAAGCCGACGCAACCGGTCGTCCAGATCCACTCCCGGCCGATACGGTCGGACAGGGCGCCCAGCAGGATCTGGCCAGGAATTGCGACGACGCTGACGGCACCGAGCGCCCAAGCGGCGACCAGCGGGGAAAATCCGACCTCGACGAGATATTTCGTCTGGTGCACCTGAACCGCATACCACGCGACCAGGGCCATGAAGAACCCGAGAACGATCCACCAGAAACGGCTGGTGCGGGCTGCGCGGGCAAGAGTCCACTCGGTCGCCGCCCAGAGCGGATCGACGATCCTCGCTGCGGCTTGGCCCAACGCCGCACCGGGCGGGCCGGTGTCCCCGTCCGGATTCTGGCCGACATCGGCAGGGCTCTTCCTAACGAACATTGCGAGTGGGGTAATTCCGACCAGAACCAGCAGCCCCATCGTGACGCAGGAAGCCCGCCAGCCGTCGTTCAGAATGATGGTCTGCAGCCACGGCAACAGCAGGACCGCGCCGCAACCAGCCCCTGCGAAGGCGATACTGATGGCGAGCCCGCGCCGTCGCACGAACCAGTTCGGCAGAAACTGCGAGTGTGCGGTGTAGGTCATCATGTTGGCGCCGCCGCCGACGGCAACGCCGAGCGTGGCATAGAGATGCCAGGGCTGCGTGACCCATGGGGCCAGCAACAGACCTGCAGACAAGACGATCACGCCGGCCAGGATGACGATGCGCGGGCCGCGGCGATCCATTACCCGACCTACAATCGGATTGAGGACGGCCGAGACCAGGAAGCCGAACGAAAAGGCGCCGGCCGCGAGACCGCGATCCCATTTGAACTCGTCGACCAGCGGCGGCATGAGCAGCGAGAACGCCGTGCGGGCTGTCACGCCAATGGCCATCGTCACGAACGCGATGCCGACGATCAACCAGCCGTAGTAGAACGGCAGACTTTTCGACCAGTGAGGCGAGCCTTTTCGCATGGCACCCGTCGCAGCCGCCGGAGACTGGCCCGACGCCGAGTTGAAACCATCCAAAGGTGTTGATTTCGCGCCAATTTCTTGGCGCCCCGTAGGGGGATCGAACCCCTGTTTTCAACGTGAGAGGCTGACGTCCTGGGCCACTAGACGAACGGGGCAGCGCCGGCCTCGTATAAGGAAGTGCGGCGCGTGACGCAAGCTCTGACTTCGCGACCATGACGAATTCCAGCCAGAGCCGAATTTCCTGCCCGATGCATCGGGGCGGCCACTCCGAGCCTGGTCCAGCCAGTCTGCGCCAGCGTCGTTCGGCCACCGGCAACGAGCCGATGCTGAAGGAACGGGCTTGATGGGACACCGGCTTTTGGTGTGATCATCGGTCAGGGCGCCGGGGCGGCGCCAGCGAGACAACGATAAAACAAGGAGCGACCGGGCATGCCGGCAGCAGCGACGAATCTCAGGGTCGATGGCGGGCGGCTCTGGGCCAGCCTGATGGAGATGGCGCGGATCGGCGCCACGCCCAAGGGCGGTGTCAATCGTCTAACGCTGACCGACCTCGACCGCGAGAGCCGCGATCTGTTCGCAACGTGGGCGCGTCAGGCCGGCTGCTCGGTTTCGGTCGACCGCATCGGCAACATGTTCGGGCGCAGAGAGGGCACTGATCCGTCGCTGCCGCCCGTCATGGTGGGGAGCCACCTCGACACTCAGCCGACGGGGGGCAAGTTCGACGGTGCGCTCGGCGTCATGGCAGCGCTCGAGCTCGTCCGGACCATGAACGATCTCGGCATTCGGACCCGGCACCCCATCGAGATCGTCAACTGGACCAACGAGGAGGGATCGCGCTTCGCGCCTGCCTGCGTGGCCTCCGCTGTGTTCGCCGGCGCCATCCCGCTGGAGGCAGCGCTCGCAATCGAGGATCGGGAGGGCAAGGCCCTCGGGGCGGAGCTGCAGCGCATCGGATTTGCCGGGACGGACCCGGTCGGCCGCCGTCCCGTGCATGCGTTCTTCGAGCTGCATATCGAGCAGGGTCCGATCCTCGAGGAGGAGGCAATCGACATCGGCATCGTCACGGTCGCCAACGGGCAGAAGTGGTACGAGATCCGGCTCCAAGGACAGGAGAGCCATGCCGGACCGACGCCGATGAGCCGGCGTCGCGACGCCCTGCTCGGGGCCGCGCGTATCGTCGAGCGGGTCAATGCCATCGGCCATGCGCACGATCCGTCGGCCTGTGCGACGTGTGGCATGATCGAGGCCTATCCGAACTCGCGCAACGTCAGTCCCGGCTCGGTGTTCCTGACCGTGGACCTCCGCCATCCGGATGGTGAGAAGCTCCTTTCGATGGATCGTGCAGTGCGGGCCGGTATCGACGAGATCGCAACTCGCACGGGGCTCGAGGCGGAGGTGAAGGTGGTCGCGGACTATCCGCCGCTGCCCTTCGATGCGGGTTGCGTGGACGCGGTGCGGCGCGCTGCCCGGGATCTCGGCTACTCGGCCAGGGAGATCACATCGGGAGCCGGGCACGACGCCGTCTACATGGCGCGGGTGGCGCCGACGGCGATGGTGTTCACCCCCTGCATCGACGGCATCAGCCACAACGAGGCCGAGGACATGAAGCCCGAGTGGGCGACCGCGGGCGCGAACGTGCTGCTGAGGGCGGTCCTCGAGAAGGCCGAGGTGGTCGGCGGCGCGTGACGTGAGACGGGCCGCGCACCTTGCGGTGCACGGCCCGGCGCTTGCTTCAAGCATTCGCTCAAGAGGGTCTAGCGGCCCTCCTCGCCCTGGCTCAGCAGCGGCGTGATGCGGCGTACAGCAACCCGTCGATTGGCGCGCTCGGGACCCTGGGTCGGCACCTTCATGTGCTGCTCGCCGTAGCCCTGGGTCACGAGGTTCTCGATCGGAACATTGAAATACTGTGTGAGGATCTGGGCCACGGCCTCTGCGCGGCGATCCGAAAGACTGAGATTGTCCTCCGGGGCGCCGACTGCATCGGTGTGGCCCTCGATCATGAATACCTCGTTCGGGTTGGCCTCGATGGCCCGGCTGATGCCCCGGGCTATCCGCTCGAGCTTCGGCCGCTGGTCGTCGCCGACCTCGAACGAGCCCGTCTCGAACGTGATGTTGTCGAGATCGACGCGGCGAACGCGGGCGCGCAGCGGCTCGCTGTAGCGGATCTCCTCGAGCGAGTACGTGCGCTCGAGCCTCTCGACGGGAGGGGCGGTCAACGCCTCGTAGATGTCGTCGTCCGAGGCATTCACGTACTCGACGACGTACTTCTGGCGCGGCACCGCCACGACTGGAGGAGCCAGGGCGACAATCGCCGCCGCAGCCACCACCCCGACCGCCACGCCGACGCCGACATTCCGCCAGAACCGGCGGTTGTCGACGAGGACGTGCTGCCGTCCCCCCGGATCTTGACGATAGCGGCGGATGAGGCGGCCCTGCGAGTCGACCTCGGAGTAGATCCGCGATCCATCGGGGCGTGCGTAGACGGTCTCGACAATTCCGTCCCGACGGCGATTGGTTCTGGCACCCGGCGCGAACTTCTGGATCGCCGTGGTCTCATTGCGGGTGATGAAGACGCGGTTGTCCTGCTTCACGATGGTGCGGTTGCCGGGCTCCTGGATGGTCGTCTGCCCGCCAGGGCCCTTGGTGCTGACGCGATTGCGGCGCACCTCGTCGATGCGACGGGGGCCGGATGGGGTGCCCTTGGCGGTGGCGCCGGGCGTAATGACCGGAATGGCGCCTGCCTTGCCCTGGACCGGGGGCACGAGGCCGTTCGCGGGAGCGCCACCGGCAGCGGGTCCGCCGCCAGCGGCTGGCGGGAGATTGGTCCTTTGGGTTCCGCCGCGGTCAGTGCCGGCTGTGGAAGGTGCTCCGCCGGACTTCGTTCCCGGCGGGGGGCCGCCGAATGCGGGCGGGCTGCCGTTCGTGCCGACAGGAGTGCCTTTCTGGACACCGGTCGCGGTGCCCCCACCGGCCGCTGGCGGGAGGGTTCCTCCTGCCGGCGCCTTGCCGGCAGGGAGGCCTTTGCCAATCTGCTTGCCACCGCTGGCGGGTGGCACGCCAGTCTCGGCTCCCTTTGGCAGCAGCGGCCCGCGGCCGCGATCTGTCTCGGCTTTCGGAACGTCCGTTCGGGTTCCGGGCGGGGAGCCGGTTCTCGGGAAGTTGGAACCACCCTGCTGGCCAGCGCCGTCCTGAGCCGGCGTTCCCTTCGGGAGTGCCTGCTTGTTTGGCACGAACGGCCGCTGCGGGCTGTCACGGTTGACGGGCGGCCCCTTTTGCAGGGAGTCCGATCCAGTCTGCCGGCCTTGCGTGGCCGGGAGATCCCGCCGTGGAGCGATCGGTGGCCTCTGGACGTCCGGCTGCGCCTGCCGTTTGGCAGGGATGTCGCGCGGCGGAGGGTTGACCTGCTTCTGAGGTGGGGGAGCCCTGTTGATGACAGGAGGCGGGCCTTTCGGCGGCACTTGCACATTCGATTTGGCGGGGGGCGGTTGTCCTTGCTTCTTCTTCTGCTCTTCCTTCACTGGAGGCGCCTGAGCCAGCGCCAGCGTCGAAGCAGCTCCCCCCATCGTGATCAGCGCGGCTGCCAGCAGCACGCCGCGCCGCAGCTGATGCGCGGAACGACCAATCTCGTGCTTCATCCAGAACTCTCCCCTTCGTGCGCCGCCTGAGCGCATCTTCGACCGGACCGCAATCCTATCCGCCAGGAGCCATGCGGGCGACTGACCTGGACGCCTTCTCGACTCCGTCTGACAGACGGGCTGCCAACTTCGTTGTCGTGGTTGGCGCTGCCCGGGCGGATGTTGCGCCTTGCCGGCGGCCCGGCACAAATCAGTGCAAGCAGAGCTTCGTGTACAAATTGAGGCTGCAGTGCGGCGACGGCAACGGCGATGTGGCCTCGTCCCCGACGGCCCGACCGATCGTCAGAGCTCGAGCCCTTCATTCTCCGCGAAGCGTGTCATCGCCTCCCGGATCGAGACCGTGCTGCCCTGGCCGAGCAACGGCAGCACGAAAGCCTCGGCCCGCGCGGCGTCGAGTGATATCAGCATGGCTTTGACCGGGCCGATGGATGCAGGCGCCATCGACAGCGACCGCAGGCCGAGGCCGACGAGTGCTGCCGCCTCGAGGGGGCGGCCGCCCATCTCGCCGCAGAGCGAGACCGGCACGGCATGCCTGCGCCCAGCCTCAATGATCATGCGCACGGCGCGCAGGAACGGGGCCGAAAGGGTGTCGAACCGGGTGCTCACCAGCTCGTTGCCGCGGTCGGCGGCGAACAGGTACTGCAGCAGGTCGTTGGAGCCGATCGAGACAAAATCCAGGAGCGGGAACAGGTCGTCCAAGGCGAACAAGAGCGACGGCACCTCGATCATGATGCCGATCTTCAGCGCGCTCGGCACGGAATGGCCGCGGCGCCTGGCGCGCTCGACCTCGCCCTCGACGAGCTGCCTGAGCGCGACGAACTCCAACCGCTCGGACACCATCGGCGCCATCACGGTCAACGGGCGGCCGTCCGCAGCGCGGAGCATCGCGCGAATCTGTGTCTGCAGCAGGGCAGGCCGGTCGAGAGCCAAACGCACGCCGCGCCAGCCAAGGGCAGGATTCTCCTCCGGGCGGCTGCGCAGATACGGCAGCACCTTGTCGCCGCCGATGTCGAGCGTTCGGAAGACTACGGGCCTGTCGCCGGCCGCATCCAGCACGGCCCTGTAGGTGGCCGTCTGCCGCTCGAGACGCGGCAACGAGGGCGCAATCATGAACTGCAGCTCTGTCCGATACAGCCCGATGCCATCGGCTCCGGCCTCGTCGAGGTGAGCGAGATCGACGGTCAAGCCCGCATTGACGTGGAGCGAGATGCGCTGGCCATCACGGGTGATCGCGGGCCGCTCGCGCAAGGCGTCGTACTGGCGTTGCCGCCGCGCCCGGAAGCGCGCCTTGTCGGCATAAACCGCAATGACCTGGCTCGACGGCCGGACGTAGACCTCGCCCGACTCGGCGTCGACGATGATGGGGGTTCCTCGCTCGATGCGCTCCATGACCCCGCGGGCGCCGCCGATCGCGGCGATGCCGAGGGCGCGCGCGACGATGGCCACGTGACTGTGGCTCGAGCTCTCCTCGATGACGAGACCTTTGAGCCGGGAGCGGTCGTAGTCGAGCAGATCGGCGGCGCCCATCGTGCGCGCCACCACGATCGCATCCATGGGCAGGTCGGCCTCAGGCTCGGCACCGCCCTTCCTGGCGACCAGCACCCGCAGAAGCCGATCGGACAGATCGTCCAGGTCGCGCAACCGCTCGCGCCAGAAGGGATCCTGCAGGCGCAACATGCGAGCCCGCGTCCTGTTCTGCACCTGCTCGACGGCAGCCTCGGCCGTCAGGCCCGACTTGACGGCCTCGGCCAACCGTCGCTGCCAGCCGCGATCGTTGGCGAACATGCGGTAGGCCTCGAGCACGTCGCGGTGCTCGCCCGCGCGTGCCAGGTCGCCCTGGGTGATGAGCAGATCGAGCGTAGATTTCAGCTCTGCGATCGCGGCCTCGAGACGCTCGCCCTCCGCCGCGGTATCCGTGGCGATCAGCTCGGTCACGGCGATGCGCGGAGCGTGCAGGACGACGTGGCCGAGCGCCAGACCTTCAGCGATGGTTTGACCGCGGACAACATCGTCGATCTGGCGGGCTGCGGGGCCGGGCGAAACGCCGGAAACGGCCCCGGTGACCAAATGCTCGGCCAGCACCATGGCCGTAGTCTGAAGGGCCTCGACGTCGTCGTCCGAATAGTGCCGCGGCGTCTTGTTCTGGACCGTCAGGACGCCCAAAACCTCGCCGTTCCGCAGAATCGGCACGGCGAGAAACGAATGGAACGCCTCCTCGCCCGTCTCGGGGCGATAGGAGAACGCCGGGTGCGATTGTGCGTCGGGCTCGTTGACGGGGACGGCAAGCTCCGCGCAACGGCCGACCAGGCCTTCGCCCCGCTTCATGAACGTATTGTGGACCGCTCCCGGATTCAGGCCCTCGGTGGCGAACAGCTCCAGCGAGTGATCGCCCCGCTTCAAGTAGATGGAGCAGACCTCCGCCACCATCAGTCCGGAGACGAGGCGCACGATCTTGTCCAGCCGGCGCTGGCCATCGTCGGTCTCGGCCATCGTCTCGCGCAGACGGCGCAGGATCAGCCTGAGCGCTGGCTCGGCCGAGGCGATGTGCGGATCCTCGCCGGGTCTGATCGGCATCACATGCCTGCTGAACGACTAGGCCCCGCAACCGCGAGTTGCGGCAACATGGGCGAACGAAGCGGCTGCGCCGCGAGCACCGAAGGCGAGCAGGCCCCTGTCGGGCGGGGCTCAATCGGCGTCGAGGCCGTACAGCGAATGGAGCGTGCGGACGGCGAGCTCGGCGTAGGCCGAGTCGATCAGGACGCTGATCTTGATCTCGGACGTGGTGATGGCGAGGATGTTGATGCCTTTGCCCGCCAACGCTTTGAACATCTGCGCCGCGACACCGGCGTGGCTGCGCATGCCGATGCCGATGACCGAGACCTTGACCACGTTCGGCGAGCTGTCGATCTCGAACTCGCCGATGGTGCCGCGCGCACCCTTGAGCACCTCGACGGCGCGGGGGAGCTCGGTCTCGAGAACCGTGAACGTCATGTCCGTGCTTCGGCCGTCCGACGACAGGTTCTGCACGATCATGTCGACGTTGATGTTGGCATCAGCCAAGGGGCCGAAGATGGCGGCGGCTACGCCCGGACGGTCGGCGATCCTGCGAAGCGTCACCTTCGCCTCGTCCTTCGAGTAAGCGATGCCGCTGACGACCTGCGTCTCCACGATCTCATCCTCGTCGCAAACGATGGTTCCAAGCTCGTCCCACGTCTCCGGTCGCGCCGGCTTCATCTCCTCGGGCGGCACGAAGCTGGACAGCACGCGCGTCCGCATGCGGTACACCATGGCGAGCTCGACCGAGCGCGTTTGGAGCACCTTCGAGCCGAGCGACGCCATCTCGAGCATCTCCTCATAGGAGATTTTCGGCATGCGCCGCGCCTTTGGCACGATGCGTGGGTCTGTTGTGTAGACGCCGTCGACGTCGGTGTAGATATCGCAGAGATCGGCCTTCAGCGCTACCGCGAGGGCGACGGCGCTTGTGTCCGAGCCGCCCCGCCCGAGTGTGGCGATGCGATTTCTCTCGGGCTCGATTCCTTGAAAGCCGGTCACGACGGCAACCTCGCCCGAGGCAAGGCGCTCGAGCAGTCTGTCGCCCTTGATGTCGACGATCCGGGCGGCGCCGTGTGCCTGATCGGTGATCACGGGAATCTGCCAGCCCTGCCAGGATCGTGCCGGGATGCCCATCGACTGGAGCACGATGGCCAGCAGGCCTGCGGTCACATTCTCGCCAGATGCAACGACGGCGTCGTACTCGCGTGCATCATGGAGAAGGGAAGCCTCGCGAACCCAGGCGACCAGCTGATTGGTAGCGCCCGACATGGCCGAGACGACCACCGCGACGCGATTGCCGGCATCCACCTCGCGTTTCACGTGGCGGGCGACGTTGCGAATGCGCTCGACGTTGGCGACGGATGTGCCGCCGAACTTCATTACAACGGTTGCCATAGGCTGTCCCGCGAATGCGTTGCAGAACTTCCATCCGCTCCCACGTCGATGCAAAGCCCGGGATGGAGGACCTGCAACCAACACTGACCCGCCCAGGCTGCCGGAGCTCAGGTGCGTCGTCCCGGCACTCTTTAGCTGCCACCCGGAGCGCTGGCAACCGAACGCGCAGGACTCCTCGTGCCGCGACCATCCCGGTCCTCCCCGTTTAGGAGGCTCCTGGCCAAAAACTCGAGCGGTTGCCCAGGCACAGACCGATGCCGAATTGGACCAGCCCGGCGCCGTGTGTTGGTTTGGCAAAACCTGTCGGACCGGCCCATGATGAAACCACCTGAGATCGCGTGCCCGCTACTGTGACGTGCCCAGGATGAGCAGGGTCGACGTTCCATGGGCGAGGATCCGGGCATCCGGGCCGAGGACGCGCGCCTCGGCAGTCACGATCCGACGGCCGCGGGTGAGGACAGTGCCTTCGGCCCTTACAGTTCCCGTCTCGGCGAGGATGGGACGCGAGAAGTTGGCTTTGGTCTCCAGCGTCGTATAGGCGACGCCGGCAGGGAGGAGGGAGTGGGCGGCGCAACCCGCCGCACTGTCGATCAAGGTGAGGGCCCAGCCGCCGTGGACCGTGCCGAGCGGATTGCGCAGATGCTCGGAGGGCTCGCCCTCGAAAGCGGCAAAGCCCTCGCGCACCTCGACCAGCCGGAAGCGGAGGCCCTGCGCGATCGGCGCCTGTGGCAGCCGCCCGTCGATGATGGCCTGCAACATCTCCTGGCCTGTCAGGTCCCGGATATCCTCGGATCGTGCCACTCCTTAGTGCATGGGGTATTGTTCCCTCAACGGATGATTGCCGGCGTATCGAGATCGGCCGTCAAGCATAGCCGACTGTGTGACTTTGCCGGCGACGCCCGGTCTGATAAGGCAGCATGCCAATGCTCCGACGCTCTCGCGCTGTCGGACGGAGGCACCCTGATGCAGTTCAAGCCGTTGGCGCTCGGCGGCTCTTGGCTGATCGAGCCGGAGCCCTTCAGGGACGAGCGCGGCGCGTTCATGCGGACCTTCTGCGAGGCGGAGTTCGGATCGCTTGGCCTGGTCGACAGGTTTCCGCAACACAGCTTATCCGTCTCGCACCGCCGCGGCACGCTGCGAGGGCTGCACTTCCAACGGTGCCCGCATGCCGAGGTCAAGGTCGTGCGATGCGTGGGCGGGGTCATCTTCGACGTGATCGTCGACCTCAGGCCCGAGTCGGCGACCTATCGGCAGTGGGTCGGAGTCGAGTTGTCCGCCGCCAACGGGCGTGCGATCTACGTGCCCGAAGGGTTCGCACACGGTTGCCAGACCCTGACCGACGATGCGGTCGTGTGTTACCTCATCTCATCGCCCTACGAGCCTGATGCTGCATCAGGTGTTCGGTTCGACGATCCGGTGCTCGCAATCGGGTGGCCGCTGCCCGTCAGCAGCATCTCCGAGCGTGACCGGAGCTGGCCAGGGCTCGACTGAGCCTTGCGCTATGCTCCAGCCGGCGGCATCGACTCCAGGAGGCCGGCAGCAAGCAAGCGATCGGCCGCCAACCGCAAGGCTGCGAACGGTACGCCGGATCGCTCTGCCATGGCCAAGAGGCTTTGGCGACCGTCGGCGAGGCTGAGCACCCACAGCAGGGCCATGCGGACGTTCTCCGGCAGAGGCTGGCCACTCGGGTCGTCGTAAAGGCCCCGCCGGCCAAGTTGCGGCTCCCCGTACGGCATCGTGCTCCGAAGAAGTGCGTCGCCCTCCAGAATGTCGATGATCTCGCAAATCAGGCGCAGCGATCGCTCGAGATGCTGCGGCTGGATGAAGCTCAGATTGTCGGCGGAGGTGTGATACTCGGGGAACTCGCCCCATCTGCTGCACTGGAAGGCACCGACCGGCAGATCGAAGCCAGGGGAGCAGTACTGGCGCTCGTCGTAGCCGTAAGGGGAAAAGTCGAGAAGTCTCGCGGTCGCCCCGGCGTTGCGCAGCACCAGTGCCGCGGCGCGATCGACGTCCGCCGTGCCGCGCCGGCTCCGCTTGTAGACAGGGCCGCCGCTGTCCCCGACGTTCGACACCGTCATGCCGTGGCGGATAACGCCCAGTCGGCCGCGATTGGTGGCCAGCCAGGCGATCGAGCCGATCGTGCCCGGAGCAAATAGGAAGCGGTAGGTGTAGCGCGTTCTGCGGCTTGCCAGAAAGCGACCCAGCCAAGTCAGCAACGCGAGGCCGGAGCAGTTGTCATTGGCCAGCGACGGGTGGCAGACGTGCGCCGAGAGCAGGATCTCGTCCGCCGTCTCCCCAGGGACGAGGGCCTCGCCGTAGGTGAGCGAGCCAGGCTCGAGCGAGGCGTCGATGACGACCTCGTACGTGTCCTCGGGGAGCGTCGCGAGAAGCCGGTGTTGCAGGCAGAAGCCCCAGGCAGGACGATAATAGGACGTGCGATAGGGGATGAGGTCCGGCTGGTCCGGCAGCGAATGGAGATGCGGCCGCAGCTCGGCGAGCGACATGGTCGCACGCACCGGTGTCGAGTAGCTGACAACGTGAAGGGTGTTGTCGGCGAGGTCGACGAGACGTCGTCCGCGACTGTCGGCAATGTGGGCCGACCTGAGGTTCCATTCCGGAGGAATGGTCCAGTCCAGAACCGCGGTGCCGGACGCAATCTCGTGAAGCTCGATCGGGACCATGCAGGCGAGCTCGGCGAGCGTCTTACGCACGCCGTTGCCCGTGATGCTCCGGCAGATTGGGAAGATCCGCGCCGCAATGGCCCAGATCTCCTCGCCAGCGCTGCCATCGCACGGGAGGGCGTCGGCAATGGTCGCGCCCGTCGCCATCCGCCTACTCCGCCGCCAGGGGCGTGCGCCGGAGATCTGCGGCGAGCCTGCCTTCGGCCATGAGCTGCCGGATGTGGCCGATGCGCTGGTAGCGGGGCCCTTCGAAGGCGTCGAGGTCGAGCTCGCTGGCACAGTAGGCGGCGTGGAGCTCGTCGGCGCCGCGGCGCGCGTCCCAGGAGGGACGGAAAGCGGGCAGCTTGCGAGCAATCCTCTCGAAGCTGACCCTGTAGGAGCGGGTGTCCGGACCGGCGTCGGGCGCATACTCGAGGCGACACCCGGGGACGACCTCCGCCACGATGCCGGCGATGTCGCGGATCATATAGTTGTGCGCCGTCTGGCCGACGTTGAACGCCTGATTGTGGACCACGTCGACGGGTGCCTCCAAGGCGGCGATGAAGGCTGCCGAGATGTCTCGGATGTGGACGATCGGGCGCCAGGGCGTGCCGTCGGATTTCAGGTAGATGCGACCAGTGGTGACTGCCCAGGCGACGAGATTGTTCAGCACGATGTCGAAGCGCAGGCGCGGCGAGAGGCCGTAGGCGGTCGCGGGCCGCATGTAGGTGGGCGAGAAGGTGCCGTCGGCGAGTGGAGCGATATCGCGCTCGGCCATTACCTTCGACTTGCCGTAGGCGGTGACGGGGTTCAATGCACCCGTCTCATCCAGCATCTCGTCACCCGCAAGCCCGTAGTTGGAGCACGACGATGCAAACAGGAAGCGCCTCGCGCCGGCCTTCTTGGCGGCCTCGGCGACACGAACGCTGGCGCGATGATTGATGGCGTAGGTGGTCCCGGGATCGAGATTGCCGAGCGGATCGTTCGAAAGTGCCGCGAGGTGGATCACAGCGTCGGCGCCCAGAAAATCGGCCGGCTCGGCGTCGCGCACATCCTTGACGACCGCCGGCACGTCGGCAATGGCTCCGCCTTGCGGGTAGGTGCACCGGGCGTAGAGGTCGATGTCGTAGCCGGTGACCTCGTGGCCGGCCGCCTGCAGCAGCGGCACCATCACTGTTCCGATGTAACCGCGGTGGCCCGTGACTACGACGCGCATCCAACTCTCCAAGTCGTTTGGGGCAACGGCCCCGGTCTATCTATTCTGAAGTGAGCCGCCGCCAGTCACGACTGCGCTACAACGAGCTTGGCGCAGTGAAACGCCTCGGCCAGGCGCTCGGGCGCCCGGCATTCCATGCCTCTCAGGCGGGCTAGGCCAAGGAACGTGTCCGGATCGAACCAGTCTTTGGACCGCTGCGTCGCGAAATGGCTCATCAGCAGCTCGATCTTGCGAGACATGGTGGACGCCGTCGACGGCACATAGATGCCCGGGCGGCCGAGATCGCCATCCCACTTCGGGATCTCGTAGGCCAGCGTGAGGTGATCACGGAACGTGTTGCCCGAGAGCTCGGCGACGAGGCGGTGATCCTGATGGGCATCGTCGCGGTGATGTGTCAGCATCAGGTCGGGCTCGACGCGGGCGCGAAGCCCCTCGAGCCAGTCCTTGATCGATGCTCCCTCGAAGGGAAAGTATCCGTCCCGGAACGCTGCGACCTCGACCGTCGCAGTGGCTGAGCCCTCCAGGAAGGCATGTGCCGACGCTTTCGCCTCGGTTGCGCGAGGGCCGGCTGCAGAGAGGACCACCCAGTGGGCCTCCAGCCGGACGCCAGAAGCAATGAGCCCGAGAATTGTTGCGCCTGCCCCGATCTCGATGTCATCGGAATGGGCGCCGAGACAAAGGAGGCGGAGGCGCTCCCCGGGGGCTGCGAGCCGAAGGCCCCTCATGCGCGACGAGCCTCGCTGCTGGCGGTTTCCGCATGGGCCAGCCAGGGCATGTCTCCCCTGTCGACGAGCTCCTCGAGGTAGTTGCGGTCTCGCAGCGTGTCCATCGGACACCAGAAGCCTTCGTGCTTGTAGGCGAGCAGCTTGTCCTCGGCGATGAGGCGCGTGAATGGCTCGGACACCAGCTCCTCGCCGGGCCGCATGTAGTCGAAGATCTCGGGTCGCATGATGAAGAAGCCGCCGTTGATCCAGAGATCGGCGTCCTTGGCACTGCGGAAGCTGGTCGGCTGTCCTTTGTCGCCGATACTGATCAAATGCATGCTGGTGGTCGGACGAACTGCCAGAAAGCAAGCGATCTTGCCGCTGCGCACGAACGTCTCGACCATCTTGTTGATATCGACGTCAGAAAGTCCGTCGGAATAGTTTGCGAAGAACATTTGCTCGTTCTCGACGTGATGGCGGACAGCCATCAGTCGCCCGCCGATATTGCGCGAGATGCCCGTGTCGATCAGCGCCACCCGCCAGTCCTGCCGCGCGTCGCCCAGGATCTCGACCTTGCTGCCAAAACCGGAAACCACGCAGTCCGAGAAAGTCTGCGGCCGGCCCGAGAGAAAGAACTCCTTGACCACGTTTGCCTTGTAGCCGAGGCAGAGGACGAAGTCCTTATGACCATAGCCGGCGTAATAGCTCATCAAATGCCACAAAATCGGCTGATGGCCGATGGGGATCATCGGCTTCGGCACGGCCTCGGAGTACTCGCGGATGCGCATTCCCTGGCCGCCACAGAAAAGCACGGTCTTCATTCTGGCTTCCTTCAGGCTCGCATTTGGCCGGGGGACACGATGGCAGGGGTCGGAATCGGCACGATGAATTTTCCGCCCCACCCGGCGATATGAGCGAGCTGGGCCATGATCTCGGTTTTCAGATTCCAGGGCAGGATCAGGACGAAGTCCGGACGGGCCGCGTCAAGCGCCTCGGGCGCAAGGATCGGAATATGCATTCCCGGGGTGAAGCGACCGTGCTTGTAGGGGTTGCGGTCCACCGTGAAGTCGAGAAAGTCGGTGCCGATGCCACAGTAGTTCAGTAGCGTGTTGCCTTTGCCGGGGGCGCCGTAGCCGACGATCCGCTTACCCTGGCGTTTCAGGTCGATCAGCAGGTCGAGAAGATCGCGCTTGAGCGTGCGGACCTCGTCCTGAAAGCCCGTATAGGTCTCCATCTTGCGGAAGCCCCTCGCTTCCTCGGCCGCCGTCAGCCGGGCCACCGTGGGAGCCGTCGGACGCATGCTTCCGGCGTGGGCGAGATAGACGCGGAGCGAGCCACCGTGAGTGGGGAGCTCCTCGACGTCAATGAGCTTCAGGCCGTGCCGACGGGCCAACTGAGCCACGGCGATCAGCGAGAAGTAGGAGAAGTGCTCGTGATAGATGGTGTCGAACTGGCGCTCGTCGATGAGACGGGCGAGATGCGGGACCTCGAGCGTGACGATGCCTTCCGGCGCGAGAATGATCGGCATGCCGGCAACGAAGTCATTCAGGTCCGGCACCTGAGCGAGGACATTGTTGCCAACAATGAGATCGGCTTGGCGGCCCTCGGCGGCCAGTGCCCGGGCCAATCGGACTCCAAAAAAATCGACGATCGTGGGCACGCCCTTCGCCCTGGCGACCTCGGCTACGTTGCCGGCCGGCTCGATGCCGAGCACGGAAATGCCTTTCGGGAGGAAATGCTGGAGCAGGTAACCGTCATTGGAGGCGAGCTCGACGACCAGGCTCCGAGACCCGAGGCCGAAGCGGTCCTGCATGCTGTCGCAATATGCCTTGGCGTGAGCAACCCAGCTCGTCGAGTAGGACGAGAAATAGGCATAAGTGGAGAAGATTTGCTCCGGCGCCACATATTCCTTCAATTGGACGAGACAGCATTCGGCGCAGACCATCACGCGCAACGGGTAGTACGGCTCCATGCGGTCGATCTCGCCAGCAGCGAGGAAGCTCTCACAGAGCGGCGACATGCCGAGGTCGACGAGAGTATGGTGGAGGCTGGCGCCGCACAGCCGGCAAGTCTGGCCCGCGCCCTGCCCGTGGCCGGCGGCGGGCGCCGGCGAAGCTGCGTTGCTCATCATCAAAGACCTGAAGTGCTTGTTTGTCTGGTGCCCGGTCCGGCAGGCCGGATGGCCTGGTGGGTCACGCCGCGAGAGGTGCGCAGAAATACCTTGCCTGCATAAGCAAGCACCATTCCACGGCAAGCGAGGCGCTGCAGCCAACCGATGGGCTTGCGGTGCGGCGTGGCGAGAAAGATCGAAAGCTGGCGAAGCCGTTTCGAGTATTCGGCGCTATCGGCGCTGACGTAGGCTCTGATTTCATGCTCGCTCAAGGCCAGCGTCATGCGCGAGTGGAAGCGCTTGAGGAAGAGTGGCTCGCGAACGGTCTGGAATCGGCCGAGAAGAGCGAGCTCGGCCAGAAGCGGGCGGTCAGCGCTCGGGACGTTCTGGATCAATCGCGTTCGGCTCAGAGCCTCCCGGCGGATTACGCCGAACATGTGCGTTCCCCACAGGCTGCCGAAGACGACGTGCCCGAACCGGACGAACGGGCGCGCCGACTCGGCAAGATCCGGAGGATCGGCCGTGTACGTGGCGCCAGTGGCCGGCTCTATCCACGCTCCCGCGCGGGCGCCATTGCGGAACGGCGCGCCCCACTCGTCGATGAAGACCGCATCGGCATGTGCGAGGACCACGCCGGGATCGCCATCCAATGCATCGATGCAGCGCTGGAGGTAGGTCGGTGCGTAGAGATCGTCGTGTGCGGCCCATTTGAACAGGGGGGCCGTCGCAAGCTCGGCGGCGCGTGTGAAATTGGCGTTCGCGCCAATATTCCGCTCGTTGCGCACGTAGCGGACTCGGGCATCACGTGCTGCCGCGGAAGCTGCGATGACGGGAGTCCGATCCGTCGATGCATTATCGAGGATGATGATCTCGAAGTCCGCGAACGTCTGGCGCAGGAGCGAAGCGAGTGTCTCCTCCAGGAGGGCCTCGCCGTTATAGACCGGTAAACCGATCGATAATCTGACTGGACCGGACATCGCACTCCCTTTTCAGCGTCGTCGGACCGGTCGGCATTATCCAACGGGGCCGAGGTCGCTCATGCAATTGCGATACCAATCGACGGTTCGGGCAAGGCCATCTTCGATACCGACCTTGGCGCGCCATCCGGTCAGTGCCGCCGAGCGCTCCACGTCGGCTGCGAGCCGAGACTCGTTCACCCGGTCGGTCAAGGCGCCGAAGCCGAGCTCTGCTTCGGGAGCAATCATGTCGCGCAAGCGGGTGGCAATCTCGCCGACGCTGGTCAAGCGGCCGGTGCCGATATCCAGCGTCTCGATCGCGGGATCGAGGCCGAGCACCATGAGGCCGTCGACGATGTCGTCGATGTAGGTGAAGTCGGCAAGCTTGGCACCTGAGGTCAGGCTCGGTTTGCGTCCTCCCAGCAAGGACAACGTCACATAGGGTACCAGCTTGACGAGATCGAGCTGGCCGGGCCCATAGCCCATGAAGATGCGGGCGTGGGCGACAGGGAGACCGAGGGTATGACGGAAGAAGGCTCCGTAGGCCGACGCCCCGAGCTTCGCCGCTGCGTACGGTGTGGATGGGGCTGTCGATGCAACCCCGTGCTCGAAGTGCCGGGGCTCCTCGCTCGATCCAGCAATGACGATGGCTTTCGCGGTGGCAACCTCTGCGAGTGCCGACAGCAGGTTGACGGTCGAGACGAAATTTGCAGAGAGCGTGTGCCGCACGGTTTCCAGGTCCTGCCGTCCGCTGACGTGGCTTGCCAAATGGAAAACGATTTGCGGGCGGATTTCGCCGACCAGCCTCCGGCATGCGTCGAAGTCCGAAAGGTCGGCCGGCGTATGGGTCGCGAAGGCTGCGCCGATGCCGCTCGGCCGGCGGCGCGATGCTCCGTGAACCTGCGCGCCAGCCTGCGCCAGGGCGTTGCCGAGCGCCGAGGCAATGAACCCACTCGCGCCGGTGACCAGGACGGGCGCGTCACGGTACGACGTCGAATGGGCTCGTGGCGGCATGCCGGAGGGCTCAACTGAAGTCGCCGCACTCGATCTGACGGCGGATCGTCGGTCCGTGGTGCATCGTTATACGGGCTGGCGCATGCAAAAGCGATCAGGAATTGGCGCTGTCGGCAATTTCACAGCTACGGAGTTAACGGTGCGGCCCGACCGCGCGTTGCCATGGGAATGCGGCTACCGTAGTGGTGTCGTCCGTGTTGCTGCTTGTTCGGGAGCGGATCGTCGATGCGGAAGGGCGGATCCTACCGCACTGGCGTCGAGGGCTGCCGCGGGATCACCGTCACCATGTCAATCGCGATCGTCCTCGGCAGTCTCGCTCCGTATACGGCGCGCATCTACGATGCGTATGCCGAGCGTTTCGGCGAGGATGTACACACTTTCAGCTGCGCGGCACTTGAGCCGCATCGCCACTGGCGGATAGCACCGCCACGCTACATGACGCACACGGTGTTGCCCGGCTTGCGCTGGCATGTGAGCGACCACAGTCACATCTACCTCAATCCGGCGCTATTGCCGGCGCTCATGCGCTCGAGACCCCAACTGATCGTCGCTGCGGCATTCTCTCCGACGATGATCGCGGCGGCGGCCTACGCCAGACTGGCCCGAATTCCGTACGGCATTGCCACCGACGGCACGCTGCTTTCGGACCCAGGCGAGACCTCCTTCCTGCACGGGGCGATGCGGCGTGCGATCGTGCCCGGTGCCGACTTTGCAATTTGCGGCAGCCAAGCCAGCGTCAGGTTTCTCGAACGTTGGGGTCTCGCGGTCGGCCGCGGCGTCGAGGTGCCGATCGTGTCGGCGTGGGATGCGCCGGTGACGATTCCGTCGTTCGCCGAGAGGCCCTACGACGTCATTTTCGCCGGCGGAGTCAACGAGCGCTACAAGGGCGCACTCTTCTTCGCCGCGGTCCTCGCGCGTCTCGCGGAACGCGGGCGTAAGCTCAGGGTAAGGGTGACGGGTGCCGGCCCGCAACTCGCAGAGCTCCGGGCTCGTCTCGAGGCGGCGGGCATCACCGCCCGCATCGACGGTGCGCTCCAGCCGGAAGAGATTCCGGGCGCGATGAGCTCGGCCCGCCTTCTGATGTTTCCGTCGCGCAACGACCCCTGGGGCCTGGTCGCCAATGAGGCCGTGCTGTGCGGAACACCGGTGCTCGGCTCACCACATGCCACGTCGTCGCCGTTGCTCGTCGAGCGGTTCGGAGTAGGTCTGGTCCGGCCGCTCGAGGTCGAGGCGTGGTGTGCGGCGACACTCGACATGATCGGATCAGAGGACCGCTGGAAGACGTTCATGGCCCGGCGCGACGAGGCCGTTGCCTGGTTCAGCCTCGATACGGCCGTAACGGCGCTGCATCGGGCATTCGAGATCGGTCGTGCCTCCCGCACTACGAGGCGGTCGGATATCGCGCGGCCTCGCGAGCAGGTCTGATGGCGGCCGTCCGATAGACCTTCGGGTCGTGGAAGCGCATGCCGCAGCCGAGGTGGTTGAAGCGTTAACCCGGCGACTGCTATAAGACCTGCATGCAGCGTGTCCTCGCCATCGCAATTCGAATTAAGGCCCCGGCCGCCTGAGGGCGCCGGGAAGATCGCCTTTGTTCGTATTTGCACCTTTGCGAAGGACTGCCAACCATGGCTGCTACTGCTCTCAACTCCGCTGCCGTCGCCGCGATGGCATCGCCGGCGCTGCCGCTTCCGACACACGTGGATGCCCGCTACCTCGTCCAGGGACCCGCGGATCCCGGCCTGTTGCCGCGGCTGGTCGAGCCATTCGCCAAGCTCGGAACGGTGCCGACACGGGTTCATGCCTCGCGTGAGGCGGGCGATGGGAGCGAGATGACGGTCGATCTTCGTCTCGCTCAGGCGACGCCCCGCACGGCGCAGCTGATCGAGCACGCGCTGCGTCGCGTTGTCGGCGTCCGTCAATTGATAGCCGTCATGGAGCCTGCCACCTGAGGTTGCCGCGACGATTGCCCACGCCTCTGGCCAAGCTGACCGTCAGCATGTAAGTGCACGCAACGTCTTTATGACAGCGGGAGCGTTCGATGCGCGGCGCACGTGAATGGCAGAACGCGGTGGCGCCCAGCCTCGCCGACTTCGAAGTGCTGGCTGCCGATGCCTGGGAGAGACTACCAGGTGAGTTCCGCCAGCTGTGCCGGGACGTCGTGTTCCGGGTCGAGGATTTTGCCACCGACGAAGTGCTCGACGAGCTCGGCATCGAGGATCCCTTCGAGCTCATGGGGCTCTACAAGGGGGTGAGCCTCGATCGAAAGAGCGTGCTCGATCAGCCGACCGAGCCCGACATGGTCTTGCTCTACCGTCGGCCGATCCTGGACTACTGGTCGGAGGGGGAGGAGACGCTCGGCCATCTTGTCACCCATGTTCTGGTGCACGAGATCGGGCACCATTTCGGGTTGTCGGATGCCGACATGGAGGCCATCGAGGCCGAAGCGGGCTAACCTTAACGGGCGCGGCGAAGGGCGTGTTACCGTTTTGGCAACCGTTTCGGTGCTTGTGTGGCAGCGGAGAGCCGGACGTCGGAGATCTGCGGCGGATTGTATGCGAGGGGTTGCATCAGCCGCGCGGCATGGCAAATGTGGCTCAGGTGGGTGACTGCTTCGGATGAGCCGAGAAAGGGGGCCGAGCGTGGGATCTGACGCATGGACTGCGCGAGGGGTCTCTGGGGCTCTGCTGCTTGCCGCTTGGATCCATGGTATGGGCTCCGTTGCCGCGGCAGCCGGACCGACGCCGGAAGAATATGTCGGTCACGTCGGAGGTGATGCCAAGATCGTCGATCCTGGTGAGGTGCGACTCGACGGCAACCGCATGACCTGCGGCAAGCGTCCGACCGTGATGGACAGCCAACTCGACGACTACGGCGCAGCCTATCCCGGGTTCCTGATCCTCAATCCACGCCTGATCGCAAAGGTGCCGACGGTGGTGAAGATGTGGATCTTCGCGCACGAGTGCGGCCACCAGTTCCGCGGCCCCGACGAGGAGACCGCCGACTGTTTCGCTGTCCAGCGCGGGCGGCGCCAGGGCTGGCTCGACGTCAACGGCCTGGAAGAAATCTGCAAATTCATCAGTCCGGCGAAAGGCGACAGCATGCATTTCTCGGGCTCGCACCGCTGCACCGTCATGCGGCAGTGCTACGCGGATCCGAGCATACGCTGAAATTGCGCCCTCTTCGGAGGGCGTCAGTGCGGCCGTGGGCCCACCGGCGGCCATGACGCCAGGACGAGTGTCATACGTCGAGGTCCTTGGCGAAGGCTGCACGCTCCTGGATGAAGCGGAAGCGCAACTCCGGCTTGGTGCCCATCAGCGTGTTGACGGCGTCGGCCACGGCCTCTCGCTGGCCCTCCGAGATCTCGACTTTGAGGAGGGTGCGCAATCTGGGGTCCATCGTCGTCGCCTTGAGCTCAGCCGGGTTCATCTCGCCGAGGCCCTTGAAGCGTCCGATCTGCACTTTCGCATTGGCCGGGAACTCCGTGCTCAGGAGCTTCGCCCGGTGCTTGTCGTCGAGGGCGTAGACCGTCTTCGAGCCATGGGTCAGCTTGTAGAAGGGAGCGACGGCCAGGAAGAGATGGCCATTTTCGATTAGCGGACGCATCTCCTGGAAAAAGAATGTCATCAACAGTGAAGCGATGTGCGCGCCGTCGACGTCGGCATCGGTCATGATGATCACGCGGTCGTAACGCAGGTCCTCGTCGCGGTATTTCGTGCCAGTGCCGGCGCCCAATGCCTGTACGAGATCCGACAGAAGCTGATTCTGGGCCAGTTTTCCGGACGTGGCGCTGGCGACGTTCAGGATCTTGCCGCGCAGCGGCAGAATGGCCTGCGTCTTGGGATCGCGCGCCTGCTTGGCGGAGCCACCGGCCGAATCGCCCTCGACAAGGAAGATCTCGGTGTCGCCATTCGTCGACGAGCAATCCGTCAGCTTACCCGGCAGGCGGAGCTTGCGCGTCGCAGACTGGCGCGAGACTTCCTTCTCCTTGCGCCGCCGCTGGCGCTCCTCAGCCTGCTCGATGGCCCATTCCAAGAGACGCGTGGCCTGCTGCGGGCTCGCGGTGAGCCAGTGATCGAAGGCATCGCGGACGGTCGTCTCGACGATGCGCGTCGCCTCGGCGGTCGACAGCTTGTCCTTGGTCTGGCCCTGGAACTCGGGCTCGCGTATGAAGACCGAGAGCATGGCAGCGGCTGTGCCGACCACGTCCTCGGCGGTTACCTGAGCAGCCTTCTTGTTGCTGGTCAGCTCGCCGTAGGTCCGCAGGCCCTTGGCGAGGGCATTTCGCAAGCCAGCCTCGTGGGTGCCACCCTCGGGCGTCGGGATCGTGTTGCAGTAGGAGCGAACGGCGGTGTCGGCGTCGGCGATCCAGCAGACAGCCCACTCGACGGACCCGTGCCCACCTTGCTTCTCGACGCGGCCGGCGAAGAGGTCCTTGGTGACCCTGGTCTGGCCCTCGATCTCACCCGACAGGTAGTCCTTCAGGCCGCCCGGGAAATGGAAAACCGCCTCTGCGGGCGTGCTGTCGGTGATCAGCTCCGGAGCGCACACCCAGCGGATTTCGACGCCGCCGAACAGATAGGCCTTGGAGCGCGCCATCTTGTGGATGATGCCAGGCTTGAAGGCGCAGCCCTTGCCGAAGATCTGCTCGTCCGGCTTGAAGCGCACCGTGGTGCCGCGGCGGTTCATGATCTGCCCGAGCTTCTCGAGCTTCGTCTGCGGGAGACCCCGTGAAAACACCATGCGATAGAGCTGTTGGCCGCGAGCCACCTCAACCTCGCAGGTCTCGGCCAGGGCGTTGACGACCGAGACGCCGACGCCATGCAGGCCGCCGGACGTGTTGTAGGCCTTGCCGTCGAACTTGCCGCCCGCGTGCAGCGTGCACATGATCACTTCGAGCGCGGACTTCTTCGGGAACTTGGGGTGCGGATCGACGGGGATGCCGCGCCCGTTGTCGCTGACGGCGAGGAAGCCATCGGCGGTGAGCTTGACCTCGATCCAGGTGGCGTGACCGGCGACGGCCTCGTCCATCGAGTTGTCGATCACCTCGGCGAAGAGATGATGCATTGCCTTCTCGTCCGTGCCGCCGATGTACATGCCAGGGCGGCGCCGGACGGGCTCCAAGCCCTCGAGCACCTCGATGTCGGCAGCGGTGTAGGCGTCGGATGCGTCTGCCTTCTGGGCGCGCCGGGCGGCGGATTTGTCGGTCATGTCCTGGGCGAGGTTACCGAAAAGGTCGCGGGAGGATGCCATGCGTCTGTCTTCCGCTCCTGTGGTCGAATGAGGGCAGCGTCGACGCGGGAACATACGATGATGCTTGCCCGAAGAGACGAATCCGTCGGGTTCGGTGTCGCCTGCGAGGTGCCACGCCGGGGCGGCTATTGGCAAGAGCACGGTTGCCGCGTGCCAGGGTCGTCGCGAGCTACGGTAGCGATTACACGAGCAGCGCCTTAACGATACCATGTGTCTTCTCTACATAGTCGGACGAACCTAGCTACGGAGGGCCCGGCTTGGGCGCGTTGCTGATCCTGTTGATCGTGGCCTTCGGGCTGGCGCTGCTGCCCCAGATGTGGGTGAGGGGCGTGCTGCGCCGGCACGCGGCCGAGCGGGCGGATTTCCCGGGCACCGGAGGCGAGTTCGCACGCCACGTGCTCGACGAGATGAAGCTACACCACGTCAAGGTGGAGGAGACGGCGCTCGGCGACCACTACGATCCGGAGGCGAAGGTCGTGCGGTTGAGCCCCGAGCACTTCGGCCGAAAATCGCTGGCGGCGGTGGTCGTGGCGGCGCATGAGGTCGGCCATGCCATGCAGGATGCCACCGGCTACCCGCCCCTGGTGCACAGGACGCGGCTGGCCAAGCAGGCGCAGACCATGGAGCGCTTCGGCGCCGTGGTGATGCTGGCAGCGCCGCTGGTGCTGATCCTGCTGAAGTCGCCGCATGTCATCATCCTGGAGGTGTTTCTCGGAATGCTGATCCTGGGGTCGACCATCGTGCTGCATGCCGTCACCCTGCCGGTCGAGCTCGACGCCAGCTTCCGACGCGCGCTGCCGCTCCTGCGGGCCGGCGGATATGTGGGCGAACGTGACGTGGCGTCGGCCCGACAGATCCTACGTGCGGCTGCGTTCACGTATGTGGCTGCCGCGGCGATGAGTCTGCTCGATGTCATGCGGTGGATTCGCGTCCTCAGGATCTGACCTGGGGATGCGGCGGCGCTGCAGCCGATCCAGCCGAGCGAAGGGGGGCACGTGCGTCTGACGGGCATCCTGATCGTGATCGCGGCGCTGCTGGCGCCGGCCCTCGGTTTTGCCGAGCTGGCGCAGAGGTTCGCCGTGCAACCACTGCTCGGCCAGTATGTCGGCGTGGCAGCGCTGATCGCCATGGGCATAGCCCAGCTCCTGGCCACGCGCATGCGCTGGCTGGAGCTGCTGTTCGGCGGCCTGGACCGCATCTATGTCTTGCACAAGTGGCTAGGCATCGGCGCCATCGCGATGGCTCTGCTGCATGACGGCCTGGGTGCCGAGGTCAAAGGGGCGGGTGTGACCGGAGTCGATCTCGGGCCGATCGGTCGGCTGCTCGGTGACGACGATGCCGGGGAGGAGCTCGGTGAGCTGGCGCTCGACGGTCTTCTGGTGCTGGTCGGGTTGACCCTGCTGACGTTCATCCCCTACCGGTGGTGGTTCTGGACGCACCGCTTCATCGGCGCCGTCTACGTGGTGGCGGTGGTGCATTTCCTGCTCGTCCGCAAGCCGTTTACAATCGGTGATCCGCTGGGGCTCTACGTCGGCGCATTCTGCGCCATCGGGGTGCTGTCCTACCTCTATTGCCTGCTGCCGTTCGGGCGGGCTTTTGGGCGTTATGCCTATACCGTCCGAAGTGTGCGCCCCGAGGGCGGTGCGGTGGAGGTGAAGCTGGAGCGAAAGCGTGGTGGTTTTCGTCACCTCCCGGGGCAGTTCGCCTTCCTGTCATTCGACATGCCCGGGCTTCGCGAGACGCACCCGTATACGATCTCGAGCGCGCCGGCCGCTGATGGACGCGAGCTCCGTTTCACGATCAAGCCCCTCGGCGACTATACCCGACGCCTCGCCACGAGCCTGACGCCGGGTGCGACGGCGCGGGTGGCGGGGCCCTACGGCAGGTTTCTGCGGCCTCGGAAAGCGAAGGCCGAGGTGTGGATCGCCGGCGGCATTGGGATCACGCCGTTCGTCGCCTGGGCGGGAAGCCTCACGGACGGTGGGCCGCCGATCCGCCTGCTCTATACCGTGAGGGGCCGGGAGCATGCCGCGCATATCGCCGAGCTCGAGCACGCGGCACAACGGCACCCGGGTTTCACGTTTCGCGTGATCGATACGAGCAAGGAGCCGCGGCTGACGGCGGCGGCCGTGGCCGAGGCGGCAGGCGCACCGCTCCGGTCTGTCCGGGTGTCCTACTGCGGCCCGCTGGCGATGCGCCAGGAGCTCCGGGCTGGTCTCGTGGCGCTCGGCTTGCCGCGGCGCAACTTCCGCCATGAGGAGTTCGAGATCAGGACCGGCATCGGGATCGAGAGGCTGCTGCGGCGGCTGCTCGATCGCAGCAAGCCAGCGGCTACGTCGCCGGAGGCTCCGACGGCTGCGCGGATGCCGCGATAGTACGGTCCGCCTCCGCCATCGGGGCCACATGAATTCTGCCAGCCGGCCTGTAAGCCGGGTTCTGTCTGGAGGCGGTCTCGCGAGCCCCTCCGCGACGGCCATTCATCTGGGACGTCCGTCGCCGGACGCCTCAAGCAACCAACCCGGGCGGCGGGCTGAATGAGCCCCGGCGCTGAGGTCGCCCCCAGCGCACGTGCCACCCCTATTTGGTCTTGCTCCCGGTGGGGTTTGCCCTGCCGGCGCCGTTACCGGAGCCGCGGTGCGCTCTTACCGCACCTTTTCACCCTTACCTCTCCTCGGCGCGGTTGCCTTGTGAGCAACTGAAGCGCCGACGAGGATGGCGGTATCGTCTCTGTGGCACTTTCCCTGGGGTCGCCCCCGGCGGCCGTTAGCCGCCACCGTTCATCCATGGAGCCCGGACTTTCCTCCAACGGTGCCCTTGCGGGCGCCGGCAGCGGCCGTCCGGCCGACTGGCAGGACTCATAAATGGCGGATCGAGCGGGACGTCAAGACGCCGTCGATGATCACACTGGCCATCCGTGTCGTGACAATAAGCATTGTGACAGTTCCATGTCGTCAGGACCAAGCCACTACTTCTAAAATCTTCGTGATCCTGGGTCTTTGGCTTGCTCTGCTATCGGCAAATCGGTTGACGTCTCGGTCTGCGACTTGGTAACCGTCATTCCGAGAGGCCAAGGTCCGATATCGTCTCTCTGGTTGGTGTCCCGCGTAGCGGCCGACTTCGGGCCGTAGTGGTATTGGGCAGCAACCGCCGAGGTGCGGGCACTTTACTTGGGCAGTCCGACGACTCTTCAACCGATAAGGTCACGTCGATGTTCAATATTCTCGTCAATCCATTCGTTCCCAACTACCTCAATGGCTCGCAGAACCTCGTGCTGTCGGGTGGTAGCACGAACTTCGCCGGAAGTCTCATCGCACAGGTCAACCAGGCCGGGCTGCTTGGGCCGGTAACCCAGAACCAGCTCTTCGATGCCGGGACGAGCATTCGAAATCTGCTGAATAATCGGGCCTCCATCTATGCGGGCCTCGACCCGAATGATCCCTTGTGGAGCAACCCAGTATTCGCCTCCACCGCCTGGGTGGACAATGTCGACCCCTTTGCGTTCGCGACATTGGGGACAAACGGCCTTGGCGGACTATCGGCGATCGTGCGGCAGCCGGTCGGCATCCAGCCCGCACAAGTATACCATTATATCGCGCAGCAATACGGCTATACGGATGCCTTCGCGATGGCGTTCGCGCGGGGAATTTCGCCGTATGACCAGTACCAGCTCATCGATCAGATGCTCGGCGGCAATCCGCTGACCCGCAATCCGTTCCACCTTTCGGCGATCGCGGAGGGGTTCCCCCAGGGGTTCGCGCAAAAGGCGGCGTTCTTCGGGGTGTCCGTCTACGATCTGGAGGCGGCGAGCTATGGCTACGCCAATGCAGCGCAGTTCTTCTCTGCCTTCGGCCTTCAGCCAATAGGCAGTTTCTACGCCTACAACGTCATTGCCCAGAACGGTGCAATCTTCGGCTTTGGCGCCGGTGATCCCGGATCGGTGGCGTCGGATGCCGCGGCGGATGCTTCGCCCTACGACTCAATCTCCGCCTATGGTGCCGCCCTTGGGATCAATCCGTTCGACATCATGCGGCTGGCCGACCAGACGTATGGGCTCAACTCGTTCGCCTACAACCCGTTCGAGTACATGGCCGTGCTACATGGCTTCTCGTCGTTCCAGTCGTGGGCGCAGGCGTTCGGCGTCAACGAGTACGACGCGATGGCGCAACTCTACGGCTTTCCGACCTACGCCGATTTCGCGGCATCCTACAGTCTGGGCGGCGCCTACCGCGAGGCGCGGCCGGGTGGGGAGGTCATCTCGGGCACCGGGTTGGGCGATGCTCTTCTCGGCAGCGACGATGCCGACGCTTTCAATGGCTTCGGCGGCGGCGACTTGCTCTCCGGCAATGGCGGGAACGATACGCTGTTTGGCGGGGCGGACGACGATCTGCTGCAGGGCGGCGACGGCGACGACCAGCTGATCGGCGAGGCTGGCAGCGATGCCTTCAATGGTGGGGCCGGCAACGACATCCTCTATGTCGATGCCGACGATTGGCTCGTGATCGGCGAGAGCGGCTACGACACGGTCTACGTGCAGGGAGGCGTGGGCATGTTCATCGGCCTCGCCGGGGCCGGCCTGGAGCGCGTCGTCGGCAATGCCGGGGGGGATCAATTCGACGCGGCAGGCCAGTCGGCGGCGGTGGTTCTCGAAGGCGTCGGTGGCAACGATTCGCTCACCGGTGGATCCGGCAACGACACCCTCATCGGCGGCGCCGGGGCCGACACCATGACCGGCGGGCTCGGGAACGACACGTTCTACATCGACCACGCTGGCGACATCGTCACGGAGGCGCTCAACCAGGGCAGCGATATTGTCCGCGCGACTGTGTCGAAGTCGCTCGCAGCCAATCTCGAGACGCTCATTCTCGACGGCACGGCCCATCTCAACGGTGCCGGCAACGAGCTCGCCAACACGCTGATCGGCAATGCCGGCAACAACGTCCTCGACGGACGTGTGGGCGCCGACCGCATGTTCGGTCATGCCGGAAACGATACCTATGTCGTCGACAATGTCGGGGACCTCGTCGGCGAGGTGGCCGGCAACGGCACCGACACGGTCAGGTCGTCGATCACCTACACGCTCGGCAATCAGGTCGAGAACCTGTTGTTGCTCGGCAGTGCCAACATCAACGGCACCGGAAACGCGCTTGCCAATGCCATCGTCGGCAACACGGGCTCGAACCGGCTCGATGGCGCCGCGGGCAACGACAGCCTGACGGGTGGGCTCGGGATCGACTACCTGACCGGTGGCCTCGGCAACGACAACTTCATCTATGGCGCCGTGGCCGACTCGGCGGGCAGCGCTTACGATCGCATCCTGGACTTCACGGCCGGGGACAGGATCTGGCTCAACGCCATCGACGCCAACACCACGATCGCCAACGATCAGGCCTTCGTGCT
>JANRJI010000118.1:0-14361 GCA_033764055.1 Hyphomicrobiaceae bacterium | reverse complement strand
ACCAGGAGCGGCACCATGAAAGGCATTATTATCTCGGCGGCATATGCCGCAGCCCTCACTGCACTTTCCTGCGCGGCATCACGCACGCATGCGCAGGACAGGGAGATCGTCATCGGCATGCAGTGCGACCGCACCGGCCCGACGCAAATCGTCGGGACCACGCTCTGCCCCGCCTACCATGACTACGTGAGTCTGGTGAACAGCAAGGGCGGCGTGGAAGGCTTCAAGATCAGGGTCCTGGAGATAGATCACGAGTACAAGGTACCGCCGGCTATCGAGGCACACGAGCGCTTCAAGAAGGAGGGCGCCATATTCCATTCGGTCTACGGCACCCCCCAGATCGCTGCCCTCGCGAGAAAGCTGGAGGAGGACAAGATGGCGGCAACATCCCCCGGCTTCGGCTCGGCGGCTGCGGCCGACGGCAAGCGCTATCCCTACATCTTCCCCATCGCTGCCACCTATTGGTCCCAGGCAGCGGTCGCCGTGAAATTTGTGAAGGACACGTTGGGCGGCAACCTCAAAGGCAGGAAGATCGCCTACCTCTTCTACGACAATCCGGCTGGAAAGGAGCCGATCGGCGTCCTCGAGGACCTGGCCAAGCGCGAAGGCTTCGAGATGCGAACATTCGGTGTCCCGGCACCAGGCATCGAGATGGGTGCCCAGGTTCTCGACATATCGGCGCGCTTCAAGCCCGATTTCGTGATCGCCCATCTGTTCGGCAGGGCCCCTTCCGTCGCAATCAAGGAGTTCAAAGGCAAGGGATTTCCCCTGAACAAGGTCATCGGCCTCGTTTGGGCATCGTCGGAGGCCGACATCATCGCGGCGGGTGGCTGGGCAGTAGCCGAGGGATACCACACGCTGCAGTATGCTGGCGTTGGTCGCGATTTCCCTGTCATCAAGGAGATCGAGGCGATGTACAAAGCCCAGGGCAAGCAGCCGCCGAAAGAGTCGGCCGAGAATTCCGTCGTCTACAACCGCGGCGTGTTCCAGGCGGCGGTTCAGCTCGAAGCCATTCGACATGCCATCAAGGCGAAGGGCGGCACGAAGCCCACTGCTCAGGATGTGCGGGACGGGTTCGAGCGCATCAAGGGCTTCACGCTCGGCGGCTTGGCGCCCCCGATGGAGCTGACGCCGGCCGACCACGAGGGCGGCGGATGGGTCCAGGTCTGGACGGTCAAGGGCGGCAAGTTCGTCAAGTCGACGGAGTGGCAGCAGGCCTATCGGGACGTGATCAGGCATCACCTGGAGCTGGACGCCAAGAAGTGATCGATCCCGACCGACCGGCTGGGCGACATTCCCCCGCGCCGGTCGGTCGGCCCGCCTCACTCGGCGGCCTGGAGCTTGCCGTCCGGGCCTTCGACGACGCGGGTCGCAAAATTGGCTGGCGCCACGACCTCGAGAACCTCGAAGTCCTCCGAGCAGGCGACCTCGCGGTGCGGGATGCCAGGGCGCTGATTGATGCAGTCGCCCTTCTTGATGGTGCGCACGCCCTGGCCCGCATACTCGAAGGTCGCCCAGCCGTTCAGCACGTAGACCATCTGGAACGTGCAGTCGTGGACGTGCCACTTCTGCACCTCGTCCTTCGCCTTCTTGCCATTGTGCCGGATGACGTGCGCGACGTAGTCGCCGCTCGTCGAGTCCTTGAATCCAAGGTCGCGATACTCGAAGATCTCGCGTAGACCCGGCGTCCATTGCGCCTCGGATGCTTGATTGTGGCTGAACTTCCAGCTGTCTTGCGACATGATTTCCTCCATGGGGGCCTGCCGGCTTGACGGGACGGCTCGAACCCGTGGAGTTTCTTCCACATGAGCCGGACTGTCGAGGCCCCGCCCCCGTCAGCCACCGGCAATTCCGAGGAGTCACGCCCACCGGAACGAGGCGTGCCCTGCCAGGCATTCAGGGAACGAGCAATGGCGAACGACGATGGAATGGGCACGCACGTCCAGAGCGGCTGGCAACCGGAGCTCGACGAGCTGCGGCGCCGCGAGGCGCTGGCCCACGAAATGGGCGGCGCCGACAAGGTGGCGCGCCAGCACGCCGGCGGCCGGCTCACTATCCGTGAGCGCATCGACCGTCTCGTCGACCCTGGCAGCTTCCACGAGATCGGGACTTTGTCCGGCCGCGGCACCTACGACGCCCAGGGTCGCCTGACGGGCTTCACGCCCGCCAATCGGCTGTCCGGCCGCGCCATGCTCGATGGCCGGCCCGTGATCATCTCCGGCGACGACTTCACCGTCCGCGGCGGCTCGGCCGATGCCACCATCCCGAACAAGACGACGATCGCGGAGCGCATGGCGGCGGAGCTGCGTCTGCCGATTATCCGCATCATCGAGGGCTCGGGCGGCGGCGGCTCGGTCAAGACCATAGAGACCAAAGGCTATACGAACCTGCCCGGCGGTCTCGACGGCAACTCCGACCGCTACAAGCTGCTGGCCGAGAACATGGGGCTCGTGCCGGTCGTCGCGCTCGGCCTCGGCTCGGTGGCTGGCCTTGGAGCGGCACAGGTCTCGGCCAGCCACTATTCGGTGATGACCAAATCCACGTCCGCCATGTTCGTTGCCGGGCCACCCGTCGTCGCCCGCATCGGCGACAAGCAGAGCCTCGACAAGCAGGCCCTCGGCGGCTGGCAGATCCAGTGCGAGGCGGGCGCCGTCGACGATGCGGTGGATTCCGAGGACCAGGCCTTCGAGCGCGCGCGGCTGTTCCTGTCCTATCTGCCGTCGTCGGTCCACTCGGTCGCCGAGCGCCGGCCGTCCTACGATCCGCCGGACCGTCGCGAGCAGCGACTGTTCACGATCGTGCCACGCGACCGCCACCAGCCGTACAAGATGCGCACGGTCTGTGATCTGGTGTTCGACAAGGGCTCATTCATGGAGATCGGCCGCCATTTCGGGCGGCCCGTCATCACCGGTCTCGCACGCCTCGAGGGCCTGCCCGTCGCCGTGCTCGCCTCCGACCCGTTCCATGCCATGGGCGCCTGGACCGCAGACGCCTGCGAGAAGGTGATCCGCTTTGTCGACCTCGCCGAGACGTTCCATACGCCGATCGTCTATCTCTGCGACTGCCCTGGCTTCATGATCGGGCTCGAGGCCGAGCGGCGGGCCACCATCCGATATGGCGTGCGCGCCATGGCGGCGATCAACCAGACGACCGTGCCCTGGTGCACGATCATCACGCGCAACGTCTACGGCGTCGCCGGCGCCGCGCATGTGCCGGCCGGCCGCTTCTCGATGCGCTATGCGTGGCTGTCGTCGTCGTGGGGCTCGCTGCCGCTCGAGGGCGGCGTCGAGGCTGCCTACCGCGCCGAGATCGATGCAGCCGAGGACAAGGCCGCAAAGATGGCCGAGATCGAGCAGCGCCTGAACGCCCTGAAATCGCCGTTCCGATCGGCAGAGGCGTTCGGCATCGAGGAGATCATCGATCCGCGGGAGACGCGCCCGCTGCTCTGCGAGTTCGCACGCCTGGCAGAGCCGCTGCGAACGCCTGGGCGGAGAAGCTTCTCGATGCGGCCCTGAGACGGCAATGTCCTGGCCGCGCGGGCGCCACCGTCATAAGATTGTGCCGAGTTGATCCGACATGCTGCGGAAGCGGCCGGTGTCGGCCACGATCATGTTGGAGCCACGAATGACCCTCGACATCGTGAAGACCTACTACGGCGAGACGCTGCAGACGTCGGCCGACCTCAAGACCAACGCCTGTTGCACGCAGGGATCGATGCCGCCCGTGGTGCGCGACATGCTCGCCAAGGTGCACCCCGAGGTGAAGGCCAAGTACTACGGCTGCGGGCTCGTCGCCCCCGAGCTGCTCGACGGCATGCGCATCCTGGACCTCGGCTGCGGCGCCGGTCAGGACGTCTACATGCTCGCCCAGATGGTCGGGCCGAACGGCCGCGTCGTCGGCGTCGACATGACCCCAGCCCAGCTCGACGTCGCCCGACGCCACGTCGACTGGCATGCCAAGTCGTTCGGATACTGCTGCCCGAACACCGAGTTCCGCGACGGCTACATCGAGAAGCTCGGCGACCTCGGCCTCGCACCCGGCTCGTTCGACATCGTCGTCTCGAACTGCGTCATCAACCTGTCGGTCGACAAGCTCGCCGTGCTGAAGGGCGCCTTCGACCTGCTGAAGCCTGGCGGCGAGTTGTACTTCGCCGATGTCTACGCCGACCGCCGTCTGCCGGAGAGCGTCAAGGCCGATCCCGTCCTTTACGGCGAGTGCCTCGGCGGCGCGCTCTACTGGAACGATTTCCTGAACCTCGCGAAGAAAGCCGGATTCGCGGACCCACGGCTGGTCACCGATCGGGAGCTCGAGGTGACCGATCCCGAGATCAAGGCCCGTCTCGGACAGGCCAGGTTCTTCTCGGCGACCTACCGCCTCTTCAAGCTCGACGGCCTCGAGACCCATTGCGAGGACTACGGTCAGGCCGTCGTCTACAAAGGCACGGTGAAGGGCTCCGGGCACGCCTTCGCGCTCGACGGCCATCACCTCATCGAGACCGGTAAAGTGTTCCCGGTGTGTGGCAACACCTGGCGCATGCTGGCCGACACGCGGTTTGCACCGCATTTCGATTTCATCGGCGATTTCTCGCGCCATTACGGCATCTTCGCCGGCTGTGGCACGTCCATTCCATTCGCGAGCGGCGGGGCGCCGGGCGCTGCCGGCACCTGCGCGCCTGCGAGTGGCGGCGGCTGCTGCTGAGCCCCGCCGTGCTGCGCGGCCGGCGGACCGACTGGTGGGGCTGCCGGCCCGGTGCCGCCTTGGCCTTGCCTCAGGTGAGCTTGACCTCCGGCTCGGGCTGACGCGGCACTGGCGCCAGCGTCGGTGCGGCCGAGGGAAAGTCGAGGGGTGCCAGCGGCACGGGATTCCGGCGAGGCGCCGTTGCACGCTTAGGCGTGTCAATTTCAGCGCCCGCATCAGACGATCAGACGTCGTTTCATGGCGAGATGCGCCCAGCAGCGGGTTTAGCCGGTGTTTCGAGCAACGGCCGGGGGGCGGCACGGCCCACGCGGCCCACGTGGTTGGGTAGCATCACGAATCCCCACGACAGGATCCCCGCGTCACCTGGATCCCCGCGTCACCTTGTGCCGGACGGCCGCTCGTGCTGAATTCCGCCGACGACGCAGCGGCGACAGCCGCGACCGCCGGCACAGGAGGCTCCACGCCATGCGCTACGACCAGAACGATCGCGAAAGCAGCAACGTGGAAGACCGCCGCGGCGAGAGCGGCGGCTCTCCCTTCGGCCGCGGCGGCATGCGTATTCCGATTCCCATGGGCGGTGGCGGCCGGGGCGGTTTCAGCCTGACGACGCTGCTCATCATCGGCGCGTTGATGCTGTTCTTCGGTGTCAATCCGCTGGACATCCTCCGCGGCGGTGGGGGTGGCGGCGGCATCGAGGTGCCGCAATTGCCCCGGGTCGATCCGGGCGCTCGCAACTCACCGTTCGAGATTCCGGGATTGCCGGGCTCGGGCGGTCGTCAGGTGGGTGGCAGCGAGGACGAGATGAAGCGTTTCATCGGTCGCGTCCTGGCCGATACGGAGGACGTCTGGAACCGCGTCTTCAAGGCGTTCGGCCGCAGCTACAAGGAGCCCAAGCTGGTGCTGTTCTCGGGCGCCTTCCCGACGGCCTGTGGCACCGGGCAGGCGGCGATGGGTCCATTCTATTGCCCGCTCGACCAGAAGATCTACATCGACCTCTCGTTCTACGACGAGCTCAAGCGCCGCTTCCGCGCGCCCGGCGACTTCGCCCAGGCTTATGTCGTCGCCCACGAGGTCGGCCACCATGTCCAGACGCTGCTCGGCATTGCCGAGAAGGTTCAGCAGGCCAAGAGCCGCATGTCGCAGCGAGAGGCCAATCAGGTGCAGGTCCGCATGGAGCTGCAGGCCGATTGCCTGGCCGGCGTCTGGGCAGCCATGACGCATCAAGTCAAGAACCGGCTTCAGCCAGGCGACATCGAGGAAGGCCTCAATGCGGCACAAGCCATCGGCGACGACATGATTCAACGCCAGCAGACTGGCCGGGTCGTGCCCGACGCCTTCACCCACGGCTCGTCGGCCCAACGAGTCAAATGGTTCAGGAAGGGCCTCGAGACGGCGCAGGTCCAGGAATGCGACACGTTCAACGCGCGCGACCTGTGAGAAGCCGGCCCGTAGCGATGTCCCTGTCTTGGATCCCGAGGGCGAGCGCGCCCGACTGCGTCAAGGGCGGCGGCGCACGGAAGATGCTGCCGGCTTGCCTCGCGCCGACGACTTGAGCATCTTCGGCGCGCACCTGATTCGCGGTCGCCGGTCTCCGTGCGGGTACCGCTTCGAGAGGGCTTTTGCTCATGCATCAATTGCTGACCGTGGTGCTCGCCGCCGGTAGGGGGACGCGCATGAAGTCCGCCTTGCCCAAGGTTCTCCATCCCATCGCCGGCTTGCCGATGGTCGGACACGTATTGCGCGCCGCGCGATCGGCCGGCTCCGGCATCACGGCGATCGTTGTCGGTCCCGGCATGGAGAGCATCGCCCGCTTCGCCCGCACCGAGGCCGAGGACATCGAGGTCTACATCCAGGAGCAGCAGCTCGGCACCGGCAACGCCCTGCTGGCCGCCCGCCGCCGGATCGAGCACCACCAGGGCGACGTGCTCGTTCTCTATGGCGATACGCCGCTGATCACGGGAGCCACCCTGAAACGCCTCCGCGGCGCTCTCGATGACGGCGCCGCCGTCGCAGTCTTGGGCTTCGAGCCCGCAGATCCCACCGGCTACGGCCGCCTGATCACATCGCCCGACGGAGACCTTGTCGCTATCCGCGAGCACAAGGATGCCTCGCCTGAGGAGCGCGCCGTGCGGCTGTGCAATTCCGGTGTGATGGCCTTCCGTCTGCCGAGCCTGCTCGCCGTGCTCGACCGCATCGGCAATGACAACGCCAAGGGTGAGTACTATCTGACCGATGCCGTGGAGATTGCGCGGCAGGACGGCGGCCGAGCCACCGCCATCGTCTGTCCAGAGCGCGAGGTCATGGGCGTCAACTCGCGCGATCAGCTGGCGGTTGCTGAGCGGTTGTGGCAGGAGGCTCGCCGCGAGGCGGTCATGCTGGCCGGCGTCACTCTTATCGCCCCGGACAGCGTCTGGCTGAGCCACGATACCGAGCTCGGCCAGGACGTGACGATCGAGCCCAACGTCTTCTTCGGCCCCGGTGTCCACGTCGAAGACCGGGTGACGATCAAGGCCAACACCCACATTCAGGGCATCGACGGCAAGAGCCGGGAGGGAGTCGTGGTTCGCTCTGGCGCCGAAATCGGGCCGTTCGCCCGCATCCGGCCAGGCGCCGACATCGGACCGGACGTTCACATCGGCAATTTCGTCGAGGTGAAAGCTGCCATCCTTGAGGCCGGCGCCAAGGCCAACCACCTGTCCTATATCGGTGACGGCCGCGTCGGCGCCGGCGCCAACATCGGCGCTGGCACGATTTTCTGCAACTACGACGGATTCTTCAAACACAAGACGGACATCGGCAAGGGCGCCTTCATCGGCTCGAACTCCTCGCTCGTCGCCCCGGTACGGATCGGGGATGGCGCCTTCATCGGCTCGGGCAGCGTGATCACCAACGACGTGCCGGCCGATTCGCTCGCCCTGTCGCGCCCCGAGCAGACCGAGCGCCCCGGTTGGGCCGCCAAGTTCCGGACCATGATGCAGCGCCGCAAGGCGGGGAAAGCGGCGGAGTAAGCGGCGCCGGGCTGACCGTAAACCAACGCAATCGAACTTGAGTTGTGCGCGACGCCCGATTCCGGGAAACAGCTATCAGGCTTGCTTCCTGTAACGCGTTACAACCGCCGACTGAAGACGATTCGCGACGACAGCTAGAGGTGACGGACTATGTGCGGGATCGTTGGAATTCTTGGCACCAATCCGGTGGCCATGGATCTTGTGGACGCGCTGCGACGGCTCGAGTACCGCGGCTACGATTCAGCGGGCGTCGCCACGGTGGAGAACGGCCATCTCGATCGCCGCCGCGCCGAAGGCAAGCTGCGTAATTTGGCCGACCGCTTGCATCGAGAGCCGCTGGCCGGCCTTGCCGGGATCGGCCATACCCGCTGGGCAACACACGGGGCGCCGAGCGAGCGCAACGCCCATCCGCACATGTCGGACAATGTCTCGGTCGTCCACAACGGGATCATCGAGAACTTCCGCGAATTGCGCGATGAGCTGTCCCGCGCCGGTGCCCGGTTCGCCTCCGATACCGACACCGAGGTCGTCGCCCACCTCATCTCGTACGAGATGCGCAAGGGGCTCGATCCCGTTGCCGCGACGAAAAACGCCCTCGGCCGCCTGCGTGGCGCCTTTGCGCTGGCCATCATCTTCGCCGGCCACGACAACCTCATGATCGGCGCGCGGGAGGGCAGCCCCCTCGCTGTCGGGCACGGCGATGGCCAGATGTTCCTCGGCTCCGACGCCATTGCCCTGGCGCCCTTCACCGACAAGATCACCTACCTCGACGAAGGCGACTGGGCCATTCTCCGGCGCGAGGGGGTCGAGATTCGCGATCGGCATGGACGCCGCGTCGATCGGCCGATGGTGACCAGCCAGGCGTCCGGCTTCCTCGTCGACAAGGGCAACCATCGCCACTTCATGCTCAAGGAGATCCATGAGCAGGCGGAGGTGATCAGCCACACGCTGACGAACTATATCGACATGGCGGCGGGCCAGGTCCGCTTCCCCGATCTCGGCGTCGACCTGACCAGGATCAGCCGCGTCACCATTTCGGCCTGCGGCACCGCCTACTATGCCGGCCTCGTCGCCAAGTACTGGATCGAGCGCTACGCCCGTCTGCCCGTCGAGATCGATGTCGCCTCGGAGCTGCGCTACCGCGAAGCTCCGCTGCCCGAGGGCGGACTCGCCGTGTTCGTCTCGCAGTCGGGAGAGACCGCAGACACGCTGGCCACGCTGCGCTACTGCAAGGCAGCCGGCCAGCGGATCGCCTCTGTGGTCAACGTTCACACCTCGACCATCGCCCGCGAGAGTCATGTCGTCCTGCCGACACTGGCTGGCCCTGAGATCGGCGTCGCCTCGACCAAGGCCTTCACCTGCCAGCTGTCCGCCCTGGCCTGCCTGTCCCTGGCCCTCGCCCGCGCCCGCGGCCAGCTGACCGCCGACCGCGAGCGCGACCTCGTTCAAGCGCTGGTCGAGGTTCCCCGCCACATCTCGACGCTCGTCCGTGACGAGCGGCGCTACGAGGAGCTGGCCCACTCCCTCTCCAAGGCGCGTGACGTGCTCTACCTCGGCCGTGGCCTTTCCTACCCAATCGCGCTCGAGGGCGCGCTCAAGCTCAAGGAGATCTCCTACATCCACGCCGAAGGCTATGCCGCCGGAGAAATGAAGCACGGGCCTATCGCGCTCATCGACGAGAACGTGCCGGTGATCGTCGTCGCCCCGGAGGACGAGCTCTTCGAGAAGACCGTATCCAACATGCAGGAGGTCGCCGCGCGTGGCGGTCGCATCGTCCTCGTCTCCAATGCAGACCCCGAATCGACCGGCTGCAAGGTCGACGCGCATCTGCGCATGCCGCAGGTGCATTCCTTCGTGGCGCCTCTGGTCTACGCGCTGCCGATGCAGCTGATTGCCTACCATACGGCGGTGCTGATGGGCACCGACGTCGACCAGCCGCGCAATCTGGCGAAGTCGGTGACCGTCGAGTAGAGTGGACGACTGCAGGCGCACCCGCGCCTGCAGTCGGGGAAAAGTCGAGGCGACCCTCGTCCCTGCCCACGTCTTGCCGCATTCTGCCCGTCTCAGCTAGCATTGGAGAAGGGGACATTTCGGGGACATGGGCAACGCAATGAGAATTCGCGTCATGGCGGCGCCGGTTCTGGCCACTCTGTTGGCCGTGAGCGTTCTGCCGACAGATCCGGCCGGGGCCCAGCAGCGTGCCGCCGAGACCAAATCCCCCAAGTCGCCTCGCAAGACCAGCAAGCCGAAGTCTGCCAAAGCTCCTGCCACACCGACGGAGGGCTCCGACAAGGTCGATCCGGAGCAGACCCTCGACCAGGCGCGCAAGGCGCTGGCCGTCGGCAATGCCGTCGCCGCCATCGCAGCGGCCGAGAAGGTCCTCGTCCAGAAGGAGAAGACCAACCGTTCCACAGCCCGCGCTCTTGCCGTTCGCGGCGAGGCGCGCCTGAAGCTCGGCAAGGTCGCCGAGGCCATGTCCGATCTCGACAATGCCCTGTGGGTCAAGGATGGCCTCGCGCCCAGCGAGCGCGAGTTGGCGGTTTCTGCTCGCGCCGACGCGTTCCGCCAAGCTGGCCTCGCTGAACCTCAGGGGGCGCCGGCCTCCTCGCCCCAGCGAACGGCATCGGCAGCAAACGGTGCCTCGATTCCTCCCGCAGCACCGGCGGCCGGCCCTCCGCCATCGAATGGCATCCAAGGTGGTGGCGTCGGTGGCTTCTTCTCGAATCTCCTGGGTCTCTCGGGCAGCTCGTCCGGAAGCGGCGGATCATCGCAAGCGACAGCTGCGATCGCCCCTCCCAAATCGCCCAGAGTGGCCGCAACCAGCAGCTCTGCGCCGCAGCGTGCCGAAGGGCCGACGGAATTGCTGAGCGACGCCGGCGCGCCACGCAAGGCAACGGCTCCGCCGCGAGCCGCCGCCGTGACGGTGCCTGCAGCTGCGGCAGCGACCGCTGCAGCCGGCGGCACCTTCAGGCTGCAACTCGCCGCCGTTCGCTCGAAGCCGGAGGCGACCGCCCTCGCCAACAAGGTCAGCAAGCTGCAGCCGGATGTCCTGAAGGGCCGCAACGTCGACGTCGAGGAGACGGTGTTCGGCAATATGGGCCGTTTTTTCCGGGCGCGGATCGGCCCCTTCGCAAGCCGTATCGAATCGGAGGCGATCTGTGCTTCGGTGCGCCAGAAAGGCCACGACTGCATGGTCGTCGAGAAGTAGGCGCCGGCAGCTGCCCGCAACGACGATCGGGCGCCGGATAGGGCGCCCTGCCCGCAAAATGCCCACGCGCCTCGGCCTCGTGCTGCTAGACTTGGCGATCCGCGGCGCTACGATGCCGCTGCGTCCCGTCCGGAGAACCGATGGAGGACAAGGGGAGAGAGAGCAGCAGAAGCTCACGCCGCGAGGTGAAGCGATCGGCCCTGGCTGCCCGCCGGGCAGAACGCGCCGCAGCGGCATCGCTCCCGGCTGCGCCCTCACATCGGCTGACGTTCGCCGGCCGCATCCGCAATCATTTCCTCACCGGCCTCGTCGTCGTCGCACCACTGGCCATTACCGCCTACATCACCTGGTCGATCATTCATGCCGTCGACAACTGGGTGAAGCCCTACATCCCCAGCATCTACAATCCCGACACTTACCTGCCGTTTCGTGTCCCGGGGGCCGGACTTCTGTTTGCCTTCTTCGCTCTCGTCATGATCGGCGCCCTGGCGGCAAATCTCATAGGTCGCACGGTCATCGGGGCCGGCGAGCGCATGCTGGAGGGCATGCCTATCGTGCGCAACCTCTACCGCGCCACGAAGCAGCTCTTCGAATCGGTGGTATCGGCGACCGGACCCGAACAGGCGTTCCAGAAAGTCGCCGTGATGGAGTTCCCATCTCCCGGCATCTATGCGCTGGTCTTCATCACTGGCCAAGCAGCGGCACCGATCGCCGTCGTGGCACCGGAGGACGACCTCGTGGCCGTCTTCATGCCGACCCACCTGATGCCACCCTCCGGCTTCACCGTCTTCGTTCCTCGGAGAAAGGTCACGGTGATCGAGATGAGCATCGAGGACGCCGCCAAGATCATCCTCTCGGCCGGCATGGTGACACCAGACGCGCAGGCGAAGCTCAAGGGCCTCGCTGAGGCAGCCCGCCTGCAGCCCAAACCCGACAAGCCGACGGTGACCGCGGCTTGATGTCGGAGCAGCCGCGGAGACTTATGCTCGACCTTCTGTCTCGAACATCGCCGATGCCAAGGCATGACGCGAATCCTTGCCCGCCCACACCACGAACTGGAAGGCCTGATAGTACCGCTCGGAAGCATCGAGCGCGGCCTTGAGCAGAGCCTCGCACTGGCTGGGCGTAGCCACCGCCCCGTGCAACATGAGGCCGTGGCGGTACATGACGAGCCCTTCGCCCGTCCAAACGTCGAAATGGCCCAGCCACAGCTGCTCGTTGATCTGCGCCACGAGGCGATAGACCTCGCCCAGCCGGTTCTCCGGCACCTTGAAATCGAACGCACACGCAATGTGCAATGTCTCGAGATCCTCGCGCCAGTTCAGCGAGACGTTGTAGTCTGTCCATTCGCCCGCGACGATCATCGTCAGCTCGTCCACGCTGCCCCGGTCCGCCGCCCAATCCTGGTCCGAGGCCACCTGCTCGACGACGTCGATCGGGTTGTTGACGCGTCCGTTAACGGAATCGGCGCTAGCCATCGGCGTTTCCACTCCATCGCTCGGGCCTTGGAGCCCAGTCCCGCGAAACGCGGTGCTGTGCTCGAGACGCCGTGACCTAAGCGGACGGGGACACGAGTCGCAAGGCGAACCGCGCCTTGTCCACCATCAATCGGCCGTGGCAGAAAACTGCTGGAAACAAGCCTGATTCAGCGCACTTCACAGTGCACGCGCGATGCACAACCTGTGGACAACAGGTGGATGAATTCGGCTGGGCCGATGACGGCGCGATAGTCGCGTCAGGCGCCGCCGCCATCGTTCGCCGGAGCAGCCGTGAGCGCCGCGACGGCAGCCTCGAGCGCAGCGACCCGGGCGGCCAGGGCATCGTTCTCCTCCCGTGACTTCTGCGCCATCGCCTTGACGGCCTCGTGCTCCTCGCGGGGCACCACGTCCATCTCCCGGAGGATCCGCTCGCCCTGTGCCCGCATGACCGCCTCCATCTCGCGGCGCACACCTTGGGCAGCACCGGCGGCGTCAGTCATCAGCTTTGCAAACTCGTCGAGTAGCCGGTTGCTGGTCTGTGTCATCAGGATCGCGGCCTCGCCGGGGTGGCGCCGGTGACAGCACCGGCTGTTCAAGACTATGGGGGCAGCACGATACCGGTTCAAGCCGGTCGATCGCTCCATATCCCCGCCTGCCTTCTGCGACGCTGGTCGTACCGGCGCCGTGCCCGGCAACGACGCGTCTGGACGGGAAATGGATTGGCCGCGCGGCGACCCGCCGCTTGACAGAAGGCGGGCTTTCGCCGCCAACGGGCGGCAAAGCCAAGACGTCGACGGCCGGTCGGCAACCGGCTGCGAGAGGAAGGCTGCAGGAGAACCCCCGATGAGCGCCTTCGCCATACCGTATCCGGCCATCGACCCCGTGGCCCTGCAGCTCGGGCCGCTGTCGATCAAATGGTACGGCCTTGCCTATGTCGCGGGACTGCTGCTCGGCTGGCTTTACATCAAGCGCCTCCTCACGGACAGAAGCCTCTGGCGCGAAGGCAAGCCACCTTTCGCCCCCGAGCTCGCCGACGATCTCTTCATCTGGGTCGCGCTCGGCGTCGTGATCGGCGGCCGGCTCGGCAACGTGCTGCTCTACGAGCCACTCTACTATCTGCACAACCCACTGGAAATCGTACAGATCTGGCGGGGCGGCATGGCCTTCCACGGCGGTCTGGTCGGCACCATCGTGGCGATGTGGCTCTTTGCCCGCCGCGTCCAGGCGCCCGAATTGTCGGTGATGGATCTGGTGGCTGCCGCAGTGCCGATCGGTCTCTTCTTCGGCCGCGTCGCCAACTTCATCAACGCAGAGGTGCTGGGAACGCCATCGCAGGTTCCGTGGGCCATTGTATTTCCCGGCGCCGGGCCGGAGCCGCGCCATCCGGCCCAGCTATACGAGGCCGCGCTCGAGGGAGTCGTCCTGTTCCTGGTGCTGAACCGGCTCGTCTACGGTCGCGGATCGCTGAAGACCCCGGGTCTGACCGGCGCCGCGTTCCTCGTCGGCTACGGCATCTTCCGAATTTTCTGTGAGGTCTTCAAAATGGACGAGCACAGAGCGCTGCTCGGCTCGCTTCCGATCACATCGGGCATGGCCTACTCGATCCCGATGGTCGTCGCCGGACTGATTGCCATCCACTTCGTCAGGCGCAAGTCTGCGCCATGAGCTACGATCCAGAGGCGCGCCGTGCGACGCCGCTCGCCGTGAAGCTCGCGGAGCGCATTCGGCGCAGCGGGCCCCTGACGGTGCGCGAGTACATGGAGGCCTGCCTCCACGATCCGGATGACGGCTACTACCGCACACGGCGGGCCATCGGCAGCGGCGGCGACTTCGTCACCGCCCCTGAGGTCAGCCAGGTATTCGGAGAGCTGATCGGGCTGTGGACGGCCGTGGCATGGCAGCAGATGGGGGCTCCCCCCTCTGTCGACCTGGTCGAGCTCGGACCCGGACGCGGCACGCTGATGGCCGA
>JANRJI010000117.1:0-13916 GCA_033764055.1 Hyphomicrobiaceae bacterium | reverse complement strand
CTGGCCCAGATCGTCGGCGGCATTCCGATGAGCCAGGTCGAGATGGTGCGCCTCGGCCAGCTCGGCGTGCCGGCGTCGGAGGCCGCGCGCTTCGCAGCCGATCCGAGCGTCGCCAGCCTCATGGATCTCGGCTGCAGCGATGAGGTCAAGGCCCGCATCGCGACGCTCATTGCCGAGCGGCCCGAGGCCACCACCTTCGGCGACAGCGGCATGGACGAGACGCACGCGGCCATGCGCGAGGAGATGCGCAAGTTCGCCGTCGACAAGGTGCTGCCGCACGCTCACGATTGGCACTTGCAGAACAATTACATCCCGCTCGACGTCATCGCCGAGATGAGCGCTATGGGAGTGTTCGGCCTCACCATTCCCGAGGCGCACGGCGGCCTCGGCCTCGGCAAGGAGGCGATGTGCCTCGTCTCGGAGGAGCTCTCGCGCGGCTACATCGGCGTCGGCTCGCTCGGCACGCGCTCCGAGATCGCCGGCGAGCTCATTCTGCAGAACGGTACCGAGGAGCAGAAGCGCAAGTACCTGAAGGCCATCGCCACGGGAGAGCTGCTGCCGACCGCGGTCTTCACCGAGCCGAACACCGGCTCCGACCTCGCCTCGCTCCGCACCCGCGCCGAGAAGCACGGCGACGTCTACAAGGTCTACGGCCAGAAAACGTGGATCACGCACCCGGTGCGCGCCGACATGATGACGCTTCTCGTGCGCACCAACCCTGCCGAGAAGGGCTATCGCGGCCTCTCCATGCTGCTCGCCGAGAAGCCGCGCGGCACGGACGACGAGCCGTTCCCTGCCGCGGGCATGACCGGCGGCGAGATCGAGGTGCTGGGCTACCGCGGCATGAAGGAGTTCGACATCTCATTCGACGGCTTCGAGGTGCCCGCGAGCCAGCTGCTCGGCGGCCAGGAGGGGCAGGGCTTCAAGCAGCTGATGGCGACCTTCGAATCCGCCCGCATCCAGACGGCGGCGCGCGCCGTCGGCGTAGCCCAATCCGCGATGGATCTTGCGCTCAAATACGCCCTCGAGCGCCAGCAGTTCGGCAAGGCGATCTACGCCTTTCCGCGCGTCTCCAACAAGATCGTGATGATGGCCGTCGAGACCATGGTGGCGCGCCAGATCACCTACTTCGCCGCCCGCGAGAAGGACCAGGGCCGCCGCTGCGACCTCGAGGCCGGTATGGCGAAGCTGCTTGCGGCCCGCATCGCCTGGGCCAACGCCGACAACGCGGTGCAGGTCCACGGCGGCAACGGCTTTGCGCTCGAGTATCCGGTGAGCCGCGTGCTCTGCGACGCACGCATCCTCAACATTTTCGAGGGCGCCGCCGAGATTCAGGCCCAGGTGATCGCCCGGAGGTTGCTCGAGGGAGCGAACTAGGAGGTGGGTCGATCGCCGGCACCGGCGCACGACTTTGAAATCGGTGCCATCGCCCTTCAAGCCAACCACCGTCCCGGCGTCCGAAAATGCCGGGGCCCGACATGGTGATCCGTTGTGCGGCGGACCTCTGTGTGTTCGTCAAAGCGTCTGCCCTTGATGAGCCGCACGACGGCGAATATCCCGATCGGGAACTTCGTCCGGATCGCTAGCTCCTCTTGACCCCGAACATCTTTCCATCCGCCGCCTTGACGAACAGGTTGGCGAGTGCGTCGTCGACATTTTCTCTCGTGAACTGGGGTTTGATGCCCTCGAACTTGCACGAGGCGAGCACCTGCTCGACAATGAACTTCGGCTGGAAATAGGCCAGCGGCGCCTGATTGGCTCGGATGCCATCGAGAACCTGCTTGTATATTTCCCCCGTCAGCTCGAGGCCGAGCTTGTAAGCCATGCCCGCGAAAACCTTCCGGAACAATTCCTCGGGCGGCTCCACCGTCTCCAGCTTGTAGCTGATCCGGCGTTGAAATGCGGGATCCATCAGATCGTTGGGATGCATATTGGTCGAGAAGATCACGATCTCGTCGAACGGAATCAACACGCTCTTTCCAGTATGCAGGGTGAGATAGTCGACGCGGCTGTTCAAGGGCACGATCCAGCGATTGAGGATGTCCTCGGGCTTCGCTCGCTGGCGACCGAAATCGTCGATCAGGAAGGTGCCGTTGAGGGCTTTGACGTGCAGCGGCGCCTCATAGAACTTGGCGATCGGATTGAATTTGAGGTCGAGCATTTCCAGGGTCAGCTCGCCGCCTGTGATCACCATCGGCCGGTAGCATGCGACCCACCGCGGGTCGAGGCGGCTGCGACGCAGTGTCAACGCATCGTTCCGCCTCGGGGTGTCGTCCACGACGCGGTGCACCGTCGGATCGAAAACCTTCATGATCTCGCCGTTGATTTCGACGCAGTAGGGCACGTAGATGACGTTCTGGAAAATCTTGCCAACGATCTCGGCAACCGTTGTCTTACCGTTGCCTGCAGGGCCGTAGATGAGAATCGCGTTACCGGAATTGACCGCCGGACCCAGCCGGCTCATAAAACGTTCGGACATGACGAGACCGGCAAACGCCTCGTCCAACATCTTGCGCGTCACGATTTCATTGGTGATTCGCTGGCTCAGGATCCTCGCCTGGTAGTCCTTGAGCGACACAGGCGCAGGACCGAAGTACTGTCCGCGCTTCAATGCATCTGCCGCCCATTCACGCCCGGCCCGGGTAAGGCCCAGGCGCATTTCCCCTTTCGATCCACCGATTGCCGTCGAGGCCAGTGCCTCCACGAGCTTGCGTTCCTTGGCTTCCTGCAGAAGCTGATTCAATATGGTGCTGGTGAGCTTCAAGGCCTCGGACAGTTGCGAGGCCGTTTCGAGATTTTCGGAGTACATGCCCTTGAGGACCAATTCGAGCAGGAAGACGGGATCAATCCCCGTTCCAGCCACTGCCATCGGCATTTGCGGTGCATCCGCCAGAGCCTCGTCAACCTGGTCTTTGGTCAACAGGCCAAGGGCGATGATGCTCTCGCCGAGGCGGCCCCCATGAGTTTTCTGATGGTCAATGGCGCGGCTGATGTCCTCGGCCGAGACCAACCCCTTGGCTACCAGGATGCTGCCGAAGTTCATCTTTCACACCTCTGCCTGCCGGCCCATTTCGGCGCAACCTGCTCGCCAGCCCGCACATCTCGATAGCGTTCCGGGCGAACGCATTCATGCAAGGACGTGTGTGACCGCGCCATGGGAATAGTCCGCTGACTCCCAGTGTTCGCGAGCCGCGTCAAGGGGCGCTCGGTGTGCATCCGCAGCGCAAGGGGCACGCGGGCATCGGCGACGCTAGCTCGCCGGTTTTGAGGAGTCGCTACTGCTGATGGCCTGAGGCCAGATGGATGTCCGTTGCGCGACTGACGCCACGTGCTAGGCATGAGGCGGATGGCGCGTCCGCGAGTGGCCGGTTGCTGAGCTGCAGCAGCGCCCCGCAGGCTCATACCGACCGACGCGGTGTTGGCGCATCGCTACGGCTGTTGAGGCCGCAACTCGGTCGCGAAGGTTGGAGGGCCAAGGCAACCTCCGTGCGATGCGCCGAGGGGCTGAACCTCCGGAGTGCGCCGCTCGCCTTCAGCCAGCTCCGGGCGCCTGCTGGTCAAACCCGACGAAGACCTCGAACTCTCCGGCACGGGCTCCGACGGGAACCTCGAAGGTGACCGTGCGCACCGCGGAGAAATATCCGATCGGCTTGTCGAGGCTGACCATCACGTCCACGGACGCCTTCTCGTTCGAGATGCGAGCCCGCTTGGCATCGGTCACGAACACGTTGACGGGCAGCGAAACATTGCCTGGCCGCCCCTTGGGACCGAGGAGGACACGGCCGGAAAAGCCGTATTTCACGGTGACCCGCGTGCCTTGAATGCTGCACTCGCGGGCGGTCTGAGTGATCTCGCCGCGATGAATGACAGACAGGCCGTCGCCACTCCTCCCGGGCTCATAGATGGTGACGTGGTGATCGCGCGGCCACACCGCGAAGCGCGGGCAGCCGCCCGCCATGTCGCCACCAACGGCCATGGGGGAGTTGGCCTTCGCCGCCGTCAGCATCTGCTCGTGAGTGACTTTCCGGTCGTCGGCCTTCGAGGCACTGCCGCCACCGAACATGCCGCCACCGATGCCTGACGTGATCGACGACATGCCACAGCCGCCGCCTGACCCAGCGGTCAGCATTGCCGAGAGCAGAATGGCGGCGTGCCTGACGCGGCCCGTTGCTGATCGAGTCACGCTGTCCCCGTCCGTCTGACGCCGCGGCATCTTGCGCACCGCTGACTGAGCGCCCCCGCGCTCCGGTGCCGAACCATGGCCCTTGTTCAAAGGGTATGTCAAGTGTAGCACCTCGCTCGTGACCAGCGCGCTCTGGTCGTCGGTCCCTCGCGCTCCGGCGCGGATTCGGAGCTCACTCGCGCATGACGGCGACTATGTCCGATTCGGCAGACCACCGCCCCAGTCTCACCGTCCTGCTCGCCGCTCCCCGTGGATTCTGCGCGGGCGTCGACCGGGCCATCCAGATCGTCGAGCTCGCGCTCAAAAGGTTCGGCCCACCCGTCTACGTGCGCCACGAGATCGTGCACAATCGGTTCGTCGTCGATTCTCTGCGCCAGAAGGGCGCCGTATTTGTGGAGGAGTTGGACGAGATCCCCGATACTGGTGCGCCTGTGATCTTTTCGGCACACGGAGTGCCAAAGTCGGTGCCGGCGGCAGCCCGCGATCGCAAGATGTTCTTTCTCGATGCGACCTGCCCGCTCGTCTCGAAGGTCCACGTCGAGGCGGAGCGCCACCATGCGGCGGGGCTGGAGATCGTGCTGATCGGGCATGCCGGCCACCCCGAGGTGATCGGCACCATGGGCCAGCTTCCGGAGGGCACTGTGCGCCTCGTCGAGACCGTGGCGGATGCCCTCCGGCTCGAGGCGAGGGATCCATCTCGCCTCGCCTACATCACCCAGACGACGCTCTCCGTCGATGATACGGCCGAGATCGTGGCCGCCCTCCGCACGCGGTTTCCGGCGATCGTCGGCCCGCACAAGGAGGACATCTGCTACGCCACCACCAACCGGCAGGCCGCTGTGAAGGCGATCGCTCCCCGGGCCGATTGCGTGCTGGTGGTTGGCGCCCCGAACAGCTCGAACTCGCTGCGGCTGGTCGAGGTCGCGGATCGCGAAGGTTGCCCGCGCGCCGTGCTGGTGCAGCGCGCCGACGACATACCCTGGGACACCCTGGATGGCGTGGCGACACTCGGCATCACGGCAGGGGCCTCGGCGCCCGAGGTGCTGGTCGACGAGATCATCGCGGCGCTCGGGGAGCGCTACCGGGTCACGGTCGAAACGGTGCGAACTGCCGAGGAGCGGATCGCGTTCAACGTGCCGCGCGAGCTGCGCGACACACCGGCGGCGGGCTGAGCAAGGACAGGTACAGGGGCATGGCCGTCTACACCGAGGTCGCCGACGACCAGCTCGCGACCTTCATCGCGAGCTATGGCCTCGGCGCCGTGCTCTCGTGCAAGGGTATCGCCGAGGGTGTCGAGAACACCAACTATCTGGTGACGGCCGAGCGCGGCCGCTTCATCCTGACCCTCTACGAGCGCCGGGTGAATCCGGCGGAGCTTCCCTTCTTCCTGGGCCTGATGGAGCATCTGGCGTCGCGCGGCCTGAGCTGCCCGACCCCGGTGCGCGACAGCGAGGGCCGCAATCTGCGTGAGCTGGCAGGGCGACCGGCCGCGCTCGTCACGTTCCTCGAGGGGCTTTGGCCCCGTCGGCCGAGCGCCGACCACTGCCTCGCCGTCGGCGCGGCGCTGGCGCGCATGCATCTCGCCGCGGCCGACTTCCGGATGACGCGACGCAACGGGCTCGGCCTCGACGACTGGCGCCCGCTCTACGACCGTTTCAAGGGCGCAGCCGACGAGATCAGGCCGGGGCTCGGCAGAAGCATCGAGAGGGAGCTGGCGTTTCTGGAAGGCGCCTGGCCCAGGCATCTGCCGGCGGGCATCATCCACGCGGACCTCTTTCCCGACAACGTGTTCTTCCTCGGCGACGAGCTGTCCGGGCTGATCGACTTCTATTTCGCCTGCACCGACCAGCTCGCCTACGACGTGGCCATCTGCATCAACGCCTGGGGCTTCGAGGCGGACGGCGCCTTCAACGTGACCAAGGGGCGGGCGCTCCTGAAGGGCTACGAGAGCGTGCGCCCGCTCTCGGCGGACGAGCGGGCTGCACTGCCGATCCTGGCGCGTGGCTCGGCGCTGCGGTTTCTGCTGACGCGGGCTTACGACTGGATCAATACGCCGCCGACGGCACTGGTGAAGCGGAAGGACCCCATCGAGTACCTGCGCCGGCTTGGATTCCATCAGGCGATTGCGAGCCCAGGCGCGTACGGTCTCGAAGAGCCTCGACCATGACCGACGACACAGCCCTCCCCGACGTGACGATCTATACCGACGGCGCCTGCTCCGGAAACCCCGGGCCCGGTGGCTGGGGCGCGATCCTCGTCTCGGGTCCCCATCGCAAGGAGCTGAACGGCGGCGAGCCGGAGACGACCAACAACCGCATGGAGCTGCTCGCCGCCATCTCGGCGCTCGAGGCGCTGAAGCGGCCGTCCAGGGTGGCGCTGTGGACCGACAGCAACTACGTCAAGGACGGCATCTCGAAGTGGATCCACGGATGGAAGCGCAACGGCTGGCGGACGGCCGACAAGAAGCCGGTCAAGAACGCCGAGCTTTGGCAGCGGCTCGACGCGGCGCGCAATCGCCATCAGATCGAGTGGCACTGGGTGAAAGGCCATGCCGGCCACGCCGAGAACGAGCGTGCGGATGAACTCGCACGCGACGGCATGGCGCCGTTCAAGAAGCGCCGCTGATCCCGGTCCGTACCCGCCGCGACGCGCCGATGAGCCGGACTGAGGGGGGCGGGGCACGCCCCCTCAGGGCGGCCGCTCAGGCGCGCGGGGGCGGCGCCGTATTTCTGTAGGAGGAGCGCTCGGTCAGCCTCGCAATGTAGGCTGTAAGGTTGGAGTGCTTGGCCAGCACCTCCTTGACCGCGGGGAATCCCTGCCCCGTCGCCAGCATGGGAATCACGTTCATGTCAGCGTAGGTGAGCCCGCTGCCGGCGAGATAGCCCGTCCGCGCAACCGCCTCGTCGAGCACCTTGGCGCACTTCCCGATCTCGGGCAGGGAGGCGTCGATCCTCGCCGTATCGGGTCCCTTCGCCTTGTCGAAGAACACCGACGGCACGACGAACTCACGCATGATCCACCGGTCGACCTTGACGTTGCCGTAGGAGACCCACTGCTCGACCATCGCCGCGCCCACGGCGTCCTCCGGAATGAACCTGGCCCCTGGGAAGGCCTTGTCGACGTAGGTGGCAATGGCCTTCGACTCGAAAATCGAGACGTCGCCATGGCGCATGCACGGAATCTGTCCGGCCGGATGGATGGCGTTGACCTCCGGCGTGTGCGGGCGGAGCGGGGTGAGCTTGTAGGCAACCCCCTTTTCCTCGCAGAGCATGCGGATGGAGCGGACATAGTTCGAAAATGGAACGCCGATGATCTCGAGATCGGGCATGCAGCAAACCTCCTGTGAGCCCGCAAAGCGCGGCGGGCGGATCAACCTACGACGGCATCCGCCATGACGTCGATGCCCGGTCGATAGGGCTTGATGTCGATGAGCGGCGTGCCGTCGAGAAAATCGATGGCATCGATCTCGACGGTGCCGGCCTGCCGATCGACGCGCAGCAGACGCACGGCCGTGAGGCCGATCGGGTTGGGCCTGACCGGCGAGCGCAGAGCGAGCACGCCCACCGGCGCGTCGGCATGCGGCGGCCTGATCACGAGCGGCTCCCGCCTCGCCTCGTGCAGCCAGGCGAGCACCCAGAGGTGGGAGTACCGCTCCAGGCCGATGAGGGCCGGCCGGTAAGCGGGATTCACCTCGAGACGCGCCTCGCCGCCGCGCGCACGAGCCTCGGTCGGATTCCGGGGACGCGGCGCAGCCCGCGTCCAGGCAGAACGGACGCGTCCGATGAATACGAGGCGGGCGTCACCGCCGGCAGCTGCGGGGTCGTCCGGAAGCCAGACCTCGCCGGTCTGCGGCTCGTTCGTCGTCATGCATGCTCCGTATGGCCGATAGCCCCCGTCAATTGGATCGCCGCGAGGCGGACGCGTCTGGCTGCCGCTCTGCCGCGCCCGCTGAAGTCGGCGAGTTGGCCCAGCCATAAGCCATCATGGTCATCAGGGCCGACGCGGCGAAGCAATAGACGCCCGGCAAAACCCGGGCCTCGGTATAGCCGGATGAGTTCATGTAGAAGATCATCAGGGCGAGCACCATGACATCCGTCATGGAGTACCGGCCGAGCCATTCCATGGTCGAGATCGAGCGCTGGCGGAATTCCGAGGAGACATTCGGCGAAAGGCAGAGCGTCAGCAGGTAGAGCAGCTTGAGGAACGGGAACAGCACCGAGAAGACGGTGATGACCGCGCAGAGAAAATACTCGCGGGTTGCATAGAGGGCCCAGATGATAGAGCCGATCGAGTGCTCGTTGGTCCACACGTAGATCGTCGTGAAGCGGATCGATGGCAGGATGATGCCGAGTGCGAAGCAGATGGCCGCGACCAGGATGAACAGGGCCAGCATGAAGTTGCGCATGGCCGAGCGCGGTTTGGCGGACGCGGCGTCGGCGCGGTGCGCCTTGGCCTTGGCGGCATCGAGCGAAGACATGTTGAGCCACGCATAGGCGAGAATCATGAAGACGACGGCGAGGGTGAAGAAATAGACGCCCGACAGGCTGGTCGCGTCATAGATGCCCTGGCTCTTCACGAAGAAAATCATCAGGGCCAACACCAGAACGTCGTGCATCGACCACTTGCCGATCCACTCGAGCGCCCGGAGGCGGCGGATCTGTCGGTCGAGCACGTCGGGCGGCATCGTCGTCAAGATGACGAGGTAGAGGATCTTGAAGATCGGCAGAAGGATCGAGAAGACGAAGACCAGCGCGCCGAGGAAGATCTGATTGCGCTGCACAAGGCTCTGGACGGTCGAGATCAGCGAGTATTCGGTCGAGAAGAAATAGAACTTGGTCAACTTGATCGACGGCATGGCGATGCCGAGCGCCAAGGAGATCGAGGCACCGATGATGGCGAGGCCCAACAGAAATCTCCGGCCGCCGAGGACGCCCTGACGGCGTGTCGCGGGCGTGGGCTGCACGGGTCCGGTCAGGGGCGCTGACGCCGGCACGACTGCAGGTATTCCCGCACCCTCGAGAAACGGCCGGACCGGACCGAGGCCTCGCTCGCGCCCGCGCTCGGCTTCTGCCCCGGCTTGCCCGTCCAATGGCCGCCCCCGCGTTCCAGCACGCGCAACATCGGCGCCGCGAGCCACTCGCAGCGCCGCCGATCGACTAGAGACCCGAGGTCAAGTCAGCATCCTGGCAGCTGACGGCAACGGCCGGCAGCTCAGTGCCCGGCAGCGAGCGTGCCCCGACGTCACGCCTGGACGGTGCGCTCGTTGTGCTTGACGCCCTTTTCGGACAGCAGCTCCTGCAGCTCGCCCGCCTGGAACATCTCGCGGACGATGTCGCAGCCGCCGATGAACTCGTTCTTGACGTAGAGCTGGGGGATGGTCGGCCAGTTGCTGAAGGACTTGATGCCCTCGCGAATCTCCATGCTCTCGAGCACGTTGACCGGCTTGTAGTCGACGCCGAGGTGCTGGAGGATGGCATCGACCTGATGCGAGAAGCCGCACTGGGCCATGCCCTTGGTGCCCTTCATGAACAGCACGACGTCATTGTCGGCGACGAGCTTCGCGATGTGGTCGTGCACGGCCTGGTCGGTCATGGCGGTGTCCCTTGTGGTGCCTGGGGCGGGTCAAGGCCGCCCGACTGAAGAGATGTGCGATTGCGCCGCCCGCGTGTCAATCGCCAGCGCTCGATGAGCAAGAGCCTAGTGGCCTGTCGCGCCTAAATCGCTCGTATTGCCGCAACCGTCGACGATTTAGGCGCGACATGAAGGCCACTAGAAAAATCATAAGCTTAGTGTGGCGTTTATCGCGCCTTAATTGACATCGACAATGCCGCACCCATCGGTCAATTAAGGCGCGACGCCACACTAGCGCGGCGAGCGCTGCCCTTCTCCGGCGCGCTCGTACCAATCCTCGTGCAGCGCCCAGCGCCCGCACACGAGGCAGGACGTATGCAACCACTGGTGGCTGCAGCCCGGGCAGAGCCCGCGGGTATCGAAGGTGTTCCAAGAGGTGCCGCAAGCATCCTTGAAATATTCGGGATGACCGATCGGCAGGCATGTCCACATACTTCCCCGGCTGGGCTGCCACCCGCAGTGCGGGCAGCGGATGCGAAGCCTGCGGGGCGCCTGCTCGAGCGTCTGCTCGATCTCGAAGTCGCCGCGCTCGAGCAGGGTTGGGCCGCCCGCAACGTTGTCCCTGCTGCCGGTGCCTGACGGGAACTGGCGGGGTGAGGGCGAATCCTGGCCATCCATGGCAGCACACCCGGTCAACCGCAGACACCGCCTACTTTGCCGCCGTCGTAAGGGCAAGGGCGTGGAGGGCACCGCCCATCCGGCCGCCGAGCGCGTCGTAGACCATCTGGTGCTGCTGCACGCGCGTCTTGCCAGCGAACGCCGGCGAGACGACGTGCGCGGCGTAATGATCGCCATCTCCGGCAAGATCCTTGATCTCGATCCTGGCATCGGGCAGTGCGGCCCTGATCAGGCGCTCGATCTCGTTGGCATCCATCGGCATCCACGGGTCTCCCTTGTCTCTTGTCAGTCCATCCGAAGGTATCATAGGCGGGGCCACCGCCCGTTGCCTCTCCACTGCCGGAATATCGTTCAGACGGCGCGCTGTGCCAGCCTATAGACCTCGGTCTCGAAGGCCCCGTAAAGCGCGAGGACGGCAGGATCGGCGAAGGGCAGGAGCTGGGTGATGATGGTTCCGCCGATGCGGCGCTTGGGATCGATCCAGAAATAGGAATTCCTGAGACCGGCCCAGCAGAGGCTCCCAGCCGCGCGACGCCCCGGCACATCCTGCGGATTGATGAGGAATGAGAGCCCCCAGCCGCATCGCATCCCGGGGAAGAAGTCGGCGTCGTGCGACATCTCCGGACGGACGCTCTTCAGGACGCCCGCGGCCAGAGAGCCGATCTGATTGCGCGACATCTCCACCACGGTCTCGGGCTTGAGGATGCGCGTGCCGCCGAGGGCACCGCCGCCCAGGATCATCATGATGAAACGGGTGTAGTCGCCGGCCGTGCTGTACATGCCCCCACCGCCGAGAAAATCGCCCGGCTGCTGCGGCGGCTCGAACGGGACGGCCTCCAGGCGGCCGTCCGGATGGCGCTGGTGGACGCCCGAGAGCCGCGCGCGGATTTCAGGGCGCAACCGGTAGCCGGTCGAGGTCATGCCGAGAGGACCGAGCAGGTGCGCCTGCATGTAGTCGTCCAGCGTCTCGCCGGTGATGGCCTCGAGCGCCTTGCCTGCCCAGTCGATGCCGATGCCGTACTCCCAGCGCGCGCCGGGATCGAAGGCGAGCGGCTGGCAGTCCTCGGGCCGCACGAACGAGGCCGAGCGCGATATGCCCGTCACCCTCATGTAGCGGGCCATGTCGGCGTTCCAGGTGTCGTAGACGAAGCCGGCGGTGTGGGTGAGGAGACCGCGCAACGTGATCGGGCTCCGCGCCGGCCTGAGGCGCGGCTGGCCCGCGGCATCGAAGCCGTCGAGCACCTTGGGCTCTGAGAGCGCCTTGAGCCAACGGCCGCAATCGTCGTCGAGACCGATCCGGCCTTGCTCCACGAGTTGCATGACGCACGCGGCAGTGACGGCCTTGGTCATGGAGTGGATCCAGCAGACCGTATCCACCTGCATCGGCCGAGCGCCGGCCAGCTCACGGGCACCAAATGCGCCCTGATAGATCACGTCGTGCCCGTCGGTCGCCATGGCGATGACACCGGGCACAGCACCACTCTCGACGGCGCCTTGCAGCACATTATCAATTGCGCTTCCAACTCCCATGACTGCCCTTTCTGGTGCGGCACGCTCTCATGCGGGCTACCATAGGTGCTTCGCCGCCGCGTTTGAACAGTGCTGCTCCCCCGGCGGGTCGAGCACCCCTGTCGGCGCTGCCGGCAAGCAGGCGCCGAATCACAAATGCTTCAAGAATCGCGAAATCCGGCTAGAAAGGTCTTTCAGTCCGGACATGCGCTGCCGGCAGGACCAATTCCATGAGCAACGACGGGACAGCCCCCGGAGAGGTGCCGCCGCTCCGGCGCATGCTGGTGCTGCTATCGGTCGTGCTGGCGACGACCCTCTACTCCACGACCGTGCTGATCGTCTCGACGGTGCTGCCGCAGATGCAGGGCACATTCTCGGCGACGGCGGACGAGGTGTCGTGGGTCGTGACCTTCAACATCCTGGCGACCGCGATCGTCACGCCGATGACCGGCTGGCTGACAGGCCGCTTCGGCATACGCAACGTCATGATCTGGAGCGTGCTGGGCTTCACGCTGGCGACTTTGATGTGCGGCTTTGCCGTGTCCCTCGAGAGTCTGGTCTTCTGGCGCATCGTGCAGGGCGCGCTCGGAGCACCGTCGACGCCCCTCGCGCAATCGATCCTGATGGATACCTTCCCCCGGCGCCAGCACGCCATGGCGATGGGGCTGTTCGGCTTCGGCGTCGTCATCGGCCCGGTGATCGGGCCGACGCTCGGCGGCTACATGGCCGAGCAGTACTCGTGGCGATACGCCTTCTATGCAATCTTTCCGGTCGGACTGCTCGGCGTTCTCTGCCTGCGCATCTTCCTGCCGAAGGGCAAGACACCAGGCCCCCGCTCTCTCGACTGGACCGGCTTCCTGACGCTGTCGGCCGCACTCGCTGCAACGCAGCTCGTGCTGTCGCGTGGCCAACGGCTCGACTGGCTCGACAGCGTCGAGATCCGCATCGAGATTCTGATCGCCGTCGTAACGTTCTGGATCTTCGCGGCCCACATCGTGACGACGCGCCAGCCCTTCCTCGAGCCGCGCCATCTCCTCAACCGGAACTATGCCATCGGGCTTATCCTGGTCACGATATACGGGATGCTGAACTTCACGCCCGTCGTGCTGCTGCCACCGCTGCTGAAGGCGCACGTTCATTTCCCGGAGACGCTCGTCGGTGAAATCGTGGCGAGCCGCGGCGCGGGTGGCTGCATCGGTTTTTTGATCGGCAGCCTCGCCGGACGCCTCGATCCGCGCGTCTCGATGATCACCGGCTTCGGCATGCTGCTCGCCGCGGGCCTCTGGCTGATGACCATGGACCTGAACGTCCGCCCGTCGATGCTGGCGCTCAACGCGGCGCTTCAGGGCGTCGCCGCCGGCACGCTCTGGGTACCGCTGACGGTGGTCACGTTCTCGAACGTCGCCGAGGCGGACCGCGCCGAGACGAGCGCCGTCTTCCACCTGCTGCGCAACCTCGGCTCGAGCTTCTTCATCTCGGCATGCGTCGCCGAGATCGTGCGCTCGACGGGTGTCAACTACAGCCGCATGATCGAGGGTGTCTCGGCCTACAACCCGTCGCTCAGCCTGCCGTGGGTGGTGGGTGCCTGGGACGTGACGTCGGCCGCGGGCCTCCAGACCCTTGCCAACGAGATCACACGCCAGTCGGCGCTGATCGCGCACCTCAACGTGTTCGGCATGTTCTCGCTCGCCTGTGCCGTGACCATCCCACTGATTCTGCTGCTCGGAGGCAGCCGGCCGAAGGGGGCTGCAGGTGCGGCTGGGAGCAAGCGGGCGACGTCGTAGAGCAGGCGCAACCCGCGACTGGCCAGGGTGCCGCGGAGGTCAGCCCCCACCCCTAGGAGCCTGTCCGAGTAGTCGGTGGATTTTCCGGTGCGAGTCGGATTCTGTCCAGGGGTATGAGCAAACACTATCGCCCCTGGAAGATCGACCAGACGCAGCTGCTGCCTGCGAGCGTCGAGGATTATGTGCCTGAG
>JANRJI010000116.1:0-2546 GCA_033764055.1 Hyphomicrobiaceae bacterium | reverse complement strand
AAGGCCGGTGTGGTGAAGGCCGTCGACGGGGTGTCGTTCTCGGTGAGCCCGGGCGAGGTGCTCGGCATCGTCGGCGAATCGGGCTCGGGCACGTCGATCACCGGCTTCTCCAGCCTGGGACTGATCGATGCGCCCGGTCGCATCCTCGGCGGCAGCCTCCGCTTCAAGGGCGAGGATCTCCTGAAACTGCCGGAGGAGAGGCTTCAGTCGCTGCGCGGCGACCGCATCGCCATGATCTTCCAGGACCCTATGATGACGCTGAACCCGGTGCTGCGGGTCGATACGCAGATGGTCGAGACTGTGCACGCGCACCGCAACGTCGGCCGCAGGGAGGCGCTCGATCTCGCCCGCCAGGCGCTCGATCAGGTCGGCATCCCGGCACCCGAGCGCCGCCTCAGGGCCTATCCGCACGAGCTCTCCGGCGGCATGCGACAGCGCGTGGCAATCGCTATCGCATTCCTGAACAAGCCCGACCTGATCATCGCCGACGAGCCCACAACCGCCCTCGACGTCACCATCCAGGCGCAAATACTCTACGAGGCGCAGAAGCTCTGCCGCTCGACAGGGACTGCGCTCATCTGGATCACTCACGACCTCGCCGTCGTGGCGGCGCTCGCGGACCGGATCGCCGTGATGTATGCGGGCCGGATCGTCGAGAGCGGGGCCACCGACGACGTCATCGACCGGCCGCTGCATCCCTATACGCGTGGCCTCATCGGGTCGGTGCCAAGCCACGCGCGGCGCGGCGAGCGGCTGGTGCAGATCCCGGGCATGACGCCGTCGCTGATCGGCCTGGGCGAGGGGTGCGCCTTCCGCGAGCGATGCAGCCGCGCGGACAGCGCGTGCCTGGCCACGCCGGCGGAGAGCGAGGCGATGCCCGGCCGCCGCGTGCGGTGTCACCATCCGGTCGGGACGGAGACCTACGCATGACTGCGCCTCCGCCCCTGATCGAGGTTCGCGACGTCTCGCGCCGGTTCGTGAAGTCGCTCGACCTCGCGGGGCGGATTGCGGCGAAGCTCGGCTCTGATCTCACCGAGGAGACCGTGCATGCGGTCGACAAGGTCAGTCTCGCCATCACGCCCGGCGAGGTCGTCGGGCTGGTCGGCGAGTCGGGCTGCGGGAAGTCGACGCTCGGGCGCATGATCGCCGGCATCCTGCCGCCGAGCGAGGGGGCGATCCTGTTCAAGGGCCGCGACATCGCCAAGCTCGGCGGGGCGGACGCCCGCGCGGTGCGTCTCGCCGTGCAGATGATCTTCCAGGACCCGTTCGCCTCGCTCAATCCACGGTTTCCCGTGGAGACCATCGTCGGCGAGGCGCCGCTGGTGCACGGGCTCGTCAAGCGGTCGGAGATCGCCGGCTATGTCGACAGCATGTTGTCACGGGTCGGGCTCGACCCGGCATTGAAGCGCCGGTATCCACACCAGTTCTCGGGCGGACAGCGCAGCCGGATCAACATTGCGCGTGCCCTTGCCGTGCAGCCCGAGTTCCTGGTGTGCGACGAAGCGATCGCAGCGCTCGATGTCTCGATCCAGGCGCAGGTCATCAATCTGTTCATGGACCTGAGGCGCGAGCTCGACCTCACCTATCTGTTCATAAGCCACGATCTCGGCGTCGTGCAGCACATCGCCGATCGGGTGGTCATCATGTACCTCGGCCGGATCGTCGAGACGGCGCCGGCCGAGGAGCTGTTCGCCAAGCCCAACCATCCGTACGCGGTTGCACTGCTCGCCGAGGTGCCCCGCCTCGACCAGCGCAAACGCGTGTTCGCGCCAGTGAAGGGCGAGATCCCGTCGCCGATCGACCCGCCGCCGGGCTGCCACTTCCATCCGCGCTGCCCGCAAGCCATGGAGCGGTGCCGCGTGGAGGCTCCAATGCTCAGGGAGATCGCGCCGGGGCGGCACTCGGCCTGCCATTTGAACGACGGCTGAGAGATCCGCACGGGGCAGACGGTGGGGCGGCTCCTCCGGAGACCGTTGAGACGCCGCCGCCGCGCCTGCGGCGCGAGCGGGTCACGGACCTGCACCCGTTCGGCGGGACACACGCCAAGCCACCTGCTTTTTTTGCGACGACGCGACGAGTCTTGGCGCTGAATAATGATCACACGCTCCCGGGTGTCCGGTCTCGGCCTGCTGCAGACACCCCCCATGAAGCTGATGGCATGACTGAGCCAAAGGAGAGTCTTGATGGCCGAGTTGCGCGGTCGGGCAGGGTCCGCTTATGATCTTCGCGTCAGGCTGTGGCACGGGAACAACGGGCCGATGCTGTCGAAGTCCACAGTCGAACCATCAGTTCTTACGACCGGCATCAATGGCTCATGTCTTCGCCTTGCTGGTTCCAAGTCGGGAAAAGGTCCCGGAGAGTACTGCTATTGACCGCGTAAGGCCACTCGGGTGCACCTGTGCCAGGTGGGATAGGTCTTTCGAAATGCAATGTGGTGGGAGTGCCAACGGCGAGTGGAGCTTCGGAAAGCTCTGCAAGCCGGTTGCGGATGGACCCGACCAGCTCACGCGTCGCGGATGCCACGTTCTCGGTGGGGAAGGTCATCC
>JANRJI010000115.1:0-30432 GCA_033764055.1 Hyphomicrobiaceae bacterium | reverse complement strand
GAACTTCTCCATCCTCCGGTCCTCGTCACACTTGGCCCGGCTCATCCCGTCCCCCCGATGCTTCCCGCATCGGTTCGATCACGGATGACCGGACAACTCGTGTGCTACTGGAACCGGACATATCGTGTGCTGGCGACAGTCCACGGCGTGGCACTAGCCCGCGGGAGACCCGTCGTGTAGGCTCCGGCCAGTGTTCGACGGGCTCGTCTCGATACATCTCGGCAAGGAGGCGCCATGGCGCTCGGCACCACCGGCATTGCCCCTGCGGGCGGCACCGCCGCATTCCCCGCACCACCGGTCTTCACGCGCGCCGAGGAGCTTTCGGCGTATCGCGAGATGCTGTTGATCCGTCGTTTCGAGGAGCGCGCCGGGCAGCTCTACGGCATGGGATTCATCGGCGGGTTCTGCCACCTCTACATCGGCCAGGAGGCCGTCGTCGTCGGCCTGCAGATGGCGGCAAAAGAGGGCGATCAGGTGATCACCACCTATCGCGATCATGGCCACATGCTGGCGACCGGCATGGACCCGAAGGGCGTCATGGCCGAGCTGACCGGCCGGCGCGGAGGCTACTCCCGCGGCAAGGGCGGCTCCATGCACATGTTCTCCAAGGAGAAACATTTCTATGGCGGCCATGGCATCGTCGGCGCCTCGGTGCCGCTCGGCGCCGGCCTCGCGTTCGCCAACCAGTACCGGGGGAATGACAACGTCTGCTGGTGCTACTTCGGCGACGGTGCCGCCAACCAGGGGCAGGTCTACGAGACCTTCAACATGGCAAAGCTCTGGCACCTGCCAGTGATCTTCATCATCGAGAACAATCGTTACGCCATGGGCACGTCCATCGATCGGGCGGCGGCAACGACCAATTTCTCACACCGCGGTGCCTCGTTCGACATTCCGGGCGATCAGGTCGACGGCATGGACGTGCGCGCCTGCCGGGCCGCCGGCGACAAGGTTGCGGCGTGGGCGCGGTCAGGGAAGGGGCCCTACATTCTCGAGATGCTGACCTACCGCTACCGCGGCCACTCCATGTCGGACCCGGCCAAGTACCGGACCCGCGAGGAGGTCGATCGGGTTCGCGAGCAACAGGACTCGATCGAGCGGGTGAGGAAGCGCCTGCTCGACGGCGGGCTCGTCTCCGAGGACGATCTCAAGAAGATCGACGCCGAGATCCGCGCCCAGGTCACCGAGGCCGCCGAGTTCGCCCAGAACGACCCCGAGCCCGATTCGAGCGAGCTGTGGACGGACGTGCTGGTGCCGGTCGAGGCGTGAGTGCGGCATGGGCACGCAAGTCGCCATCTGGAGCAAGGAAGAGCTGAAGGGTCTTGTAGCCGGTGAAGCGCTCGTCTGGAGCAAGAAGTCTATCCGAGATCTCCGACATGGAGGCGGTCGGCTACGAGAGGGACTGCGAGGATGGTTGGCTGCAATTCGAGGTGAGCCTGCTGGAGGACACGACCGATTCTGTCCACGTGGGCGTCTGCTGCGACGACGGGAGCGAACGGTGAGCGCGCAGTCCGATTTCCACGAGCTTTCTCGTCTACAGCGATGGGCGGGTTGACCTGTGAAATCCGAAACGCACATGCCTCAGGCCATCCAACGTCCAGCCACCTACGCCGACCTCGAGGCGCTGCCCGAGCACCTCGTGGGGGAGATCCTTTTCGGCGCGCTCGTCACCCATCCGCGGCCGCACCGCCGGCATGGGGGGGCGGCGACATCGCTGACGGACGAAGTGGTCGGTCCTTTCCAGAAGGGTCGGGGCGGGCCCGGAGGCTGGCTCTTCGTCGCGGAGCCCGAGCTGCATCTGGGTCCGCACGTCACCGTCCCCGACCTCGCCGGCTGGCGCCGCGAGCGGATGACGGAGGCTTCCGATAAGGCGTACTTCGAGATCCCTCCAGACTGGATCTGCGAGGTTCTCTCCGACCGTACGGAAAAATACGACAAAGGCGACAAGCGTCGCATCTACGCACACTTCGGCGTGCAGCATCTTTGGCATCTCGATCCGCGCGCACGCATCCTGGAAGTGTACCGCCTGCAGGACAAGAACTGGCTGCTGACGCATACCTTCGTCGACACGGAGGACGTCACGGCGCCGCCGTTCGACGCCATCACCTTCTCGCTCGGCCTGCTCTGGCCGTTCGATCCGCCTTCCGATCCCTCCGCCTCCGAGCCCGCTAACTGACGGACCCGAGCCCCCGATGCCCATCCAGATCCTGATGCCCGCGCTCTCACCCACCATGGAGGAGGGCAAGCTCGCCAAGTGGCTGATCGACATCGGCTCGAAAGTGAAGCCCGGTGATGTCATCGCCGAGATCGAGACCGACAAGGCCACCATGGAGGTGGAATCGGTCGACGAGGGCGAGGTGGTCGAGCTGCTCGTTGCAGCCGGCACCGAGAAGGTGGCGGTCAACACGCCGATCGCCGTCCTGCGCGGCGATGGCGATGCACGGTCGGCGCCGCCCCGCGAGCCGGCAGTCGCGCGTCCGAACGGAGGCGCGGCACCTCCGCCGTCAGCACCGGCCGCCAGTCCTGCACCGGCCGCCAGTCCTGCACCGGCCGTGCACGCGGCACCGCCCCCCGCGCCCGATCTCACCGGCGAGACCCTCACCCAGACCATGCGCGAGGCGCTCCGCGACGCCATGGCCGAGGAGATGCGGCGCGACAGGGACGTGTTCCTCATGGGCGAGGAGGTGGCGCAGTACCAGGGCGCCTACAAGGTCAGCCAGGGTCTGCTCGAGGAGTTCGGTGCCAAGCGCGTGATCGACACGCCGATCACAGAGCAGGGCTTCGCCGGTATCGGCGTCGGCGCGGCCATGGCAGGCCTCAAGCCCATCGTCGAGTTCATGACCTGGAATTTCGGGATGCAGGCGATCGACCAGATCATCAACTCGGCGGCCAAGACGCTTTACATGTCGGGCGGCCAGATGGGCTCGCCGATCGTCTTTCGTGGACCCAACGGCGCTGCGGCCCGCGTCGCCGCCCAGCACAGCCAATGCTTTTCGGCCTGGTACGCGCACATTCCGGGGCTCAAGGTGGTGGCTCCGTCGAACCCGGCCGACGCCAAGGGTCTCCTCAAGTCGGCGATCCGCGATCCGAACCCGGTGCTCGTGCTCGAGAATGAGCTGCTTTACGGCACCTCCGGTCCCGTGCCGAAGGGCGACGACTGGCTCGTCCCCATCGGCAAGGCACGCATTGCGCGGGCCGGGCGGCACTGCACGGTGGTCTCGTTCGCGCGGGGCATGACCTACGCGCTCGCCGCCGCCGAGACGCTGGCCAAGGACGGCATCGAGTGCGAGGTGATCGACCTGCGCTCGCTAAGGCCCATCGACTGGGACACGATCCTCGCCTCGGTCCGCAAGACCAACCGCATCGTCACCGTCGAGGAGGCGTGGCCCGTCTGCTCGGTCGGCTCCGAGATCTGCGCGCAGGCGGCCATCCAGGCCTTCGACCATCTCGATGCGCCCCCGGCCAAGGTCAATGGGGCCGATGTGCCAATGCCCTACGCCGCCAACCTCGAGAAGCTCGCCCTTCCGTCCGCCGAGCAGGTGGTCGAGGCGGTCAAGCGTGTGTGCTACGTTTGAGGTGGAAGCCGCGCCGACCGGCAGACTGCCGCCGGCACGCTTGTCCCCCGGCTTGGCAGGGCGGTCCGAGCAGCACGCGTGGGACATGAAGCCGGACGACTACGACGGGTGAGCCGATGTCGGAAGCCGAGTTGACACAGCAGTTGTTCAACGCCATCGGGACCATCCTGACCGTATTCTCGCTGTTCTTCACGATCGTATCCGCCTACCTCGCCGCGCTATACTTGTTTCTGGCGCGAGCGCCGATGCCCCTTCGCCTCGCGGCGTTCGGGCTGTTGTCGATCGGCCTCGTTTTCCTCGGTGGCGTGACGATGACTGTGCAGAACATGCAGAACGGCCTGTTTGCGGCATGGGACAAGCTGCCGGCACCAACCATGCCGCTCGCACAGTTGCGCAACCCCGTCGCGGTGGCTGCGGTGCTCGATAGCCGGCTGTCGATGCAGGAAGTCGGCGTTGCGATCGGCTGGGGCGTCGCGGGGCTGGTCTACTTGGCGCTCGCCTATCTGACGTTCGTCTACAGATGGCAGGATCTTGCGGTGCCGGTGGGCGCGCGCCAGACCGACATTCAGGGCTGCGCGGCCGCCGCAGCAGAGCACAGGAGCTGAGCATGCGCCGGCCCGCCTCCCCTCGACGGTCGACCTCGATCAGGCTGTCCGCCGACGGCGGCGTCATCGAGATCCGCGCTGGCGACAAGGTGCTGGGCGAGGTCTCGCGCCTCCAGAGTCAGACCGAAGGTGCGATGACCGGCGCTTTCACCCACCGGCCGGCCTATGCCGACTTCGCGCCGGAGATGCTGAAGCTGACGCGCGCGCTCGCCGCGTCCCGGCTGGACGAGGCCGATGCCTTGCGCGCCGCGCTGGAGGCTGCGGGCCTGGAGGTCTGGCACACCTCGCACGAGATGCGCATCGATCGGCCGCGCTCCCTGTCGGTCTCCGACGGCACGGCGACCTTCTCGCCGAACGATGCATTCCTGATGATGCGAACCGGAGGACTGGGGTGACCGAGCCGTCGCATGTTTTCGAGGGGCGCTGCCACTGCGGTGCGATCGCCGTGAAGCTGGCCTTCACACGACCAGCTGAGGAGATGCAGGTGCGCTCCTGCCAGTGCGCGTTCTGCACGCGGCATGGATCGCTCACGGTCTCGGATCCGGCGGGACGCGCCGTGATCGAGGTCGAGGCGGGGCAGCTCACGCCCTACAAGTTCGGTACGCGGACGGCGACGAGCCTGCTCTGCGCGCGATGCGGGGTCTATGCCGGCGTCGTCATCGCTGATGGCGACAAGCTCTGGTCGGTGGCGAACGCTCGTGGCCTCGGCATCGAGGCCTTCGAGGGCCGTGTCGGCATGCAGATGTTCTACGAGGAGGAGACGGCCGACGAGCGCATCGCACGCCGCAAGCAGAAATGGACGCCGACCGAGATAAGATTCAAGCTCTGACGTCCGATCTCACTCCCGCCAGCCCCCCGGCGGTAACGACAGCCAGCCTTAGAAGGCGAGGTCTCCTCCCCATGCCGACCCAGATCCTGATGCCCGCGTTGTCACCGACGATGGAGGAGGGCAAGCTCGCCAAGTGGCTTATCGCGCCGGGGCAGAAGGTCCGTGCCGGCGACATCATCGCCGAGATCGAGACCGACAAGGCGACCATGGAGGTCGAGGCCGTGGACGAGGGCACGGTCGGCCAGCTGCTGGTCGAGGCGGGCACCGAGAAGGTGAAGGTCAACACGCCGATCGCCGTGCTGCTGGCCGACGGCGAGAAGGCGGGGGCCGCAGCGCCCTCTGCGACCCCGGCCACAAAGCCTGCTGCCTCGCCGCCAGCCCAGCCGTTGCCCGCCGAAGCCCCCGCGCCGCGCCAGCCGACGTCGCCGGCCGCCGCGCCGGCTCCGGCGGCCCATGCAAACGGTCATGCCAGCGGCGTCCGTGTTCTGGCCTCGCCGCTGGCCAGGCGGCTGGCCCGCGAGCGCGGCATCGATATCGCTCGTCTGACCGGCTCGGGGCCGCATGGACGCATCGTGCAGCGTGACGTCGAGAAGGCTGCTCGTGAAGGACTGTCGCCCGCAACGCCGGGAGGTGGTGCCATGGCCCGGGGCGGCGCCGGCACTGCCGTCGTGACGACTCCCGGTGCCGGTGGCGGTCAGCTCGTTGCAGCCATTCCGGACGACAAGATCCTCGCGCTCTATGCCAAGGACAGCTACGAGGTCGCTCCCCACGACGGCATGCGCCGGGTCATCGCCCAGCGGCTCACCCAATCGAAGCAGACCGTGCCGCATTTCTACATGTCGGTCGACTGCGTTCTCGATACGTTGCTCGCCGCGCGCGAGCGGATCAACGCAGCGGCCCCGAAAGAGAGGCCGCGCGCCTACAAGCTTTCGGTCAACGACTTCGTCATCAAGGCGCTGGCCCTCGCCCTGCAGCAGGTGCCCGCGGCCAATGCGACGTGGACGGAGGCTGGGATGCTTCGCCACCGCCACTCCGATGTCGGGGTCGCCGTGGCCGTCGAGGGTGGCCTGTTCACACCCATCATCCGCCATGCCGAGCTGAAGACGCTCGGTGAGATCTCGAACGAGATGAAGGACCTTGCGACCCGTGCGCGCAATCGTCGCTTGGCACCGCACGAGTACCAGGGCGGCACGACCTCGATATCGAACCTCGGCATGTACGGCATCAAGGCGTTCGATGCTGTGATCAACCCGCCTCACGCCACCATTCTGGCGGTCGGCGCCGGCGAGAAGCGCCCGGTCGTCGTCGGCAACGACGTGCGGGTGGCGACGATCATGACGTGCACGCTGTCGTGCGACCATCGGGTGGTGGACGGTGCCGTCGGCGCCGAGCTGCTCAATGCCTTCCGCTCGCTCATCGAGGATCCCGTGCGGATGTTGGTCTGAGCGAGGCCAGGTGGCGATTGTGTTGTTTTTCTGCCACGAGACAGGTGTTTCCACAGCGACCCCATGGCGCCACCCATTTGGTTGGGGCTAACTCCGCCCGGGAGCTTGTTGAGGGTTGGGGGTCGGCCTAAGAAGCCGAGGAAGTGACGCGAGAATCACGCGGAAATCGGGATCTGAGGGGACACTCGCCATGATGCGAGCATTTACAATCACAATGACGCTCGGTGCGGCCCTTTCGCTGGCTGCGTGTGCCAACGATCAGCTGATCGGGGGGACGTCGACGGCTGCGCTGCCGCCCAAGCCCGCCATCGATCCGGCCTGCGCGGCGCTCGCGTCGCAGATCGACCAGATGCGCAAGGACGGCGTCGTCGATCGTGTCGAGGCCGCGGCGAAGGGCAAGGGGACGACGGTCAGCGTCAAGCGCGACTCGCTCGGCAAGATCGCCCAGCTCGAGAAGGTCAACGCCGAGTTCCAGGCCAAGTGCTCGACGTTGCCGCGCACTGCCGCAGTTGCGCCACCACCGCCTCCGGCCAATGCGGCGCCGGTGAAGGCCGCTGCTGTCGGCGCGAAGACGGTCGATGCGGCTAAGGCTGCGCCTGCCAAGGCAGTGGCACCCGTGGCACCGGCTGCTCCTAAGCAGTAGTCCCGGACCGGGAAGAAGATGACCGGCGCCACCTATGGCGCCGGTTTTTTCTTGTGCGCGCCGCCTGTGTCTCACTCGTCACAGACGCTTGCGGAAGCGGCCTGATCGGCGTCAAGTGCGCGCAGTCGACGAGTGGTCAGGTTGCCACCAGCGTCGAACGATGGCATCGCTTAACCGGATCATGACAACAACACGGCGGGTCGGAACGATGATCGTGGACCACTCACTACGGTCGCTGAGAGGCGTGGTTGCTCTGGGCCTCATCGCTGTACTCGGCGGTTGCGCCGCAGAAGGCAAGGCAGGCGGTGACCCGGGGGCTAGGCCATTGCCGCCGGGAATGACGTGTCAGACGGTTCGCCAGGAACTCAATGCGCTGGATTCCAAAGGCGCGCCCGCCAAGGTCGAGGCGGTTTCATCAGGCCGCAAGGTCTCCGAGGCCGACAAAGCGACGGCTGCCCGCTACAACCAGCTGCTCAACTACTACCTCGGCGGGCGCTGCCACGTGTGAGGGCGGCTTCCTCCCCTCTCTCCTCTGGCTCTGGTGAAAACGGCTCTAGCCTTGCGGTTGGAGCCGTTGCAATTTGATTCGCCGCGTTCCCCCCATAACCGAGCGAGAGCTGTCTCATGAGCGACACCGCCTTCGACGTCATCGTGATCGGCTCTGGCCCCGGCGGCTATGTGACGGCTATCCGATCGGCGCAGCTCGGCTTCACGACGGCCATCGTCGAGCGTGAGCACCTGGGCGGCATTTGTCTCAACTGGGGCTGCATCCCGACCAAGGCGCTGTTGCGCTCGGCCGAAGCCTTCCACATGGCGACGCACGCCAAGGACTATGGGCTGGTGCTCGAGGGCACCGTGCGTCCCGACACCGCGGCAATCGTGAAGCGCTCGCGAGGCGTGTCGACGCAATTGAACGGCGGTGTCGGCTTCCTGCTGCGCAAGAACAAGGTCCAGGTGATCTGGGGCGAGGCGACGATCGAGAAGCCCGGCCAGATTGCCGTCAAGGCGACAGCCAAGGCGCCAATGCAGCCGCAGGTCCCGCCGCCCAAGGCCACGCTCGGTCCCGGCACCTACCAGGCCAAGCACATCATCGTTGCGACCGGCGCGCGCCCGCGCGTGCTGCCCGGGCTCGAGCCCGACGGCAAGCAGGTCTGGACCTATTTCGAGGCCATGGTCCCGCAATCGATTCCGAAGTCGTTGCTGGTCGTCGGGTCGGGGGCCATCGGCATCGAGTTCGCCTCGTTCTATCGGACGCTGGGCGCAGAGGTGACTGTCGTCGAGGTGCTTCCACAGATCCTGCCCGTGGAGGACTCGGAGATCGCCGGCCTCGCGCGCAAGCGGTTCGAGAAGCAGGGCATGAAGATCCTCACAGGGGCGAAGGTGACCGGGCTCGAGAAGCGCTCGGACGGCGTGCTGGCGACCATTGTCGACGACAAGGGCCAGCAGAGCCGGATCGAGGTTGAGAAGGTCATCTCCGCCGTCGGCGTTGTCGGCAATGTCGAGGGGCTTGGCCTCGAGAAGGCCGGCGTGAAAATCGAGCGCGGCACGATCGTCACCGACGGCTATGGCCGCACGAGCGTCGCCGGCATCTATGCCATCGGCGACGTGGCCGGCCCGCCGATGCTCGCCCACAAGGCCGAGCACGAGGGCGTCGTATGCATCGAGGCGATCAAAGGGCTGCCGGCGCACGCGCTGGACAAAGCCAAGATCCCCGGCTGCACCTATTGCCACCCGCAGATCGCCAGCGTCGGCCTCACGGAGGCGAAGGCCAAGGAGCAGGGTCGAGATGTGCGCATCGGCCGCTTCCCCTTTCAGGGCAACGGCAAGGCGATCGCGCTCGGCGAGCCGGAAGGGCTCGTGAAGACGATCTTCGACAAGAGGACAGGCCAGCTTCTCGGTGCCCACATGATCGGCGCTGAGGTCACCGAGCTCATTCAGGGCTTCGTCGTGGCGATGAGCCTAGAGACGACGGAGGAGGAGCTGATGCACGCTGTCTTCCCGCATCCGACGCTCTCCGAGATGATGCACGAGAGCGTGCTCGATGCGTACGGGCGCGTGATCCATATGTGATGCGGCCCTCGTGACCGGCGAGGAGATCGTCGCCATTGCGGCTGCCGGCCCGACTTCGGGCGATCCGCCTGCACGGCGCCGGCACGCTGGCTTGCCGGTATCTGCCTGCATCTCTATTGTCGCGTCAGGGCAAGGGGATAGGTCCGATGAGCGACGACAGCCGCCAGCAGCGCCGCAGACTCGTCCGTGAGCGTTTGAAGACGGGCCAGCGTGCGCTCGCCAAAGGCGTCCCGCAGACGCCCACGCGACCGGACATCGTCGGCATCGCCGAGGTGCTGCGAGCGAAGCTCGAGGAGGCCGGCAACGATCGGCGCGCCAGCGAGGCGGCCAGGATCGCCCAGGGACTGAGCGAGCGCTCGCTCAAGGCTCATCCGGCAAAGGTCCCGATCGCCTGTAAGAAGGGGTGCGGCTACTGTTGCCACACGTTCGTCGCTGTCTTGCCTCCCGAGGCGTTCCGGCTTGCCGACGCGGTCCGCGGCGGGACGTCGAGGGCTCTCGGCGTCGAGGCCGTCCGCGCCCGGACCTTGCCCCTGCGTGGCCTGTCCCCTGATCAGCGCGTCGGCGCCAAGCTGCCATGCCCCTTGCTGGTCGACGGCGAGTGCAGCGTCTACGCGGACCGGCCGCTCGTCTGCCGGCAGGCGACGTCGCTGTCGCTCCCTTCGTGCATCGAGGAGTACGAGGGCACGGATCGCGAGGGGCGCATCGAGATCTCGTCGGCGCATCTGGCGCATTCGAGCAACGCTCACGTGGCGCTGCTCGGGGCCATGCAGGCTGCCGGCTTGCCGACCGACGCTTTCGAGCTCGGCGCCGTGCTCGATCTCGTGCTCGCCGACCCGGCGGCCGAGCGGCGTTGGCTGGCTGGCGAGGATGTGTTTGCACCGTTGCCCCGGAACGTCGTGCGTGAGAGGCAGGTGGAGCTGGTCGCCGAGCGCATCGCCGCTGAGCTGCGTGCCTGACTGGACGCGACGGCGGCGTGCGGAGTCGCCGATCGTTGTGGCCTGACCGTGCCTTGAACGTGCCGCTGGCGGCCACCCTCTGCCCGGCCTAGCTTTGGGGCGCGACCACCCCTGTGTCTGGAGCTGCAGCCATGAAGATCAAGCGCATCGAGCACATCGCCATCGCCCTCAAGAACATGGACACGGTCAAGGACGTGCTCGCCAACAAGCTCGGCGTGCCCATGGAGTACGAGGAGACGCTGCCGGCCTACGGCACCAAGCTGGCCATGTACCCGATCGGCGAGACCTATCTCGAGCTGCTGCAGTCCGACCGGCAGGACGGGATGGTCAACAAATGGATCGCCGAGCGCGGCGAGGGCCTCTTCCACATCTGCCTCGAAGTCGAGGACATCGACGCGGCGATGGCCGAGCTGCGGGGCAAGGGGCTGCGCTTCCAGCAGGACGAGCCGCGCATCGGCCACGGCAACAGCCGTATCGCGTTCCTCGATCCCGCGACCACCGGCGGTCTCGTCATCGAGCTGGCCGAGCTGCCGAAGGACAGCCACGGCCACAAGGATGCGGCCGAGTAGCCCCCGGCCGCTGGACGGCAGCACGCTCGGCTGCGGGACACGCCCGCGGCATCGCCGCGCGCTGGACGTTCGTGCTCGGCCACCCGATATCAAGCGCGTTGCCCAAGAACACAGAGGCCACCCTTGTCCGATGACGAGCAGAACCGCTTCTCGGCCCGTGCCGCGCGCTACGTCCGGGTCGGCACGAACGTAGGCGCGGTGGCGGCCCGCGTCGCCGGCAGCCGCCTGTTCGGCATGGAGCTCGATCGCCAGCGCAATGCAGCCGAGCTGGCGCGCGCGCTCGGTGGCCTGAAGGGGCCCATCATGAAGGCGGCACAGCTGCTCTCGACGATCCCCGAGGCGCTGCCGCCGGAATATGCTCGCGAGCTCTCGCAACTACAGTCCCAGGCCCCCCCGATGGGGCCGGCGTTCGTGCGCCGCCGCATGCAGGCCGAGCTCGGCCCTGAGTGGCAGTCTCGCTTCAAGTCGTTCGAGGCTGCCTCGTCGGCGTCCGCGTCACTTGGCCAGGTGCACAGGGCCGTTACCCACGACGGGAGAGAGATCGCGGTCAAACTGCAGTATCCCGACATGCAGTCGGCGGTGGCGGCGGACCTGTCGCAGCTCAAGATGGTTTTCGCGCTGCACGCCCGCATGGATCCGGCGGTGGAGACAGGGGAAATCCTGACGGAGATATCCGAGCGGCTGAAGGAGGAGCTCGACTACGAGCTCGAGGCGCGCCACATGGCGCTCTATGGGCTGATCTTCCGCGGCGACCCCCTGATCCGGGTGCCGGAGGTGGTACCGGAGCTGTCGACCAAGCGGCTGCTGTCCATGTCCTGGCTCGAGGGCAGGCGCCTGCTCGAATTCAAGGACGCGCCGGAGGAGGATCGCAATCAGATCGCCCGCGCCATGTTCCGCGCTTGGTGGTTTCCATTCTCGCACTACGGCGTCATCCACGGCGATCCGCACCTCGGCAACTACAACGTGTTCGAGGACGGTGCACCTGCGGATGATGGCAGCGCCGAGGGCATGGACCGCCGCCCGTCTGCTGGCGGGCAGCCGAAGGGCCAGCCAAGCGGCATCAACCTCCTCGACTATGGCTGCATGCGCACCTTTCAGCCGAAGTTCGTGCAGGGCGTCATCGACCTTTACCGCGGCTTGCACACGGGCGACGAGGCGCTGATCGTGCACGCCTACGAGACGTGGGGCTTCCGTGGACTGTCCAAGGACGTGATCGACGTCCTGAACATCTGGGCGCGCTTCATCTACGGGCCACTGCTCGACGATCGGGTCCGGTCCATCGCCGAAGGCACGACGCCCGGCGAGTACGGCCGCAAAGAGGCTTTCACCGTGCACGAGGCCTTGCGCGAGAAGGGACCCGTGAAGGTGCCGCGCGAGTTCGTCTTCATGGACCGGGCCGCCATCGGTCTCGGCGGCGTGTTCCTGCATCTCGACGCCAGGCTCAACTACTTCCGCATTTTCAACGAGACCATCGAGGGCTTCGATCTGGCGGTGGTGGCGGCGCGGCAGAAGGCGGCGTTCGAGGCGACGGGCGTGCCGCTGCCGGTGTGAGCGCGCGTCCGAGCCGTCGCCGGTGCCGCCATCCGCGGGGGCGAGAGCCCACAACTCGAGATCGACGACCCTCCACAAAGCCAATCTTCTGCACGCCGCACATATTGGGGCGAACAGCACCGAAAACAGGTCAGATATTTGGCATGATGACACGTCGCCGGGAATGCCGTAGTTTATGGGAGCGACTGAGGATCATATCCGTCGCGTTCGCCAGAGCCTGTGTCGATGAGCACATCAAGGGACGCCGAACGCAATTCCTCGCCGCTGCATCGAGAGAATAAATAGCCGGAAAGGCTTCAAATCGGGAGGACGTCGCCATGCTGTTGCAGCCCAAGGTGGCATTGCCGCCGATCGCGCCGGTGCTCCGCCACCGCCCACTCTGCTCTCCCGTTAACTTGGAAAATGTCGCCGGCCCAGGCAGCCGCACGAGGTTCGCCTGAAGCACTGCGCCTCGCGGTGAGCTTGCTCGTAAGCGGCAATTCGATCCCCGAGTGACTGATCGTGAGATCGCAGCCCAGGAGGCGCTCCGGAGGCCTGCGACCACGATTTGCCCTCGCGGACGGGAATTGCCGGTTCGACGGTCATTCTCACTGTGACGGAAAGCGCCATGTCTCGCAATCCCGCCGCCCGGGGTACCGCCCCGGGAGATCGGACCTATTTGTGCGAGAGATCAGGAATGGCCGCGCTGGCGCGCCTCAATTCGACTGATTGAAACGCGGCTTTGCATGCGAAGGACATAAGGGCGATGCAAAAAGCAAGCTATGTGCATTTCGGGGCCGCCGTGCTGAGCGTCTCGATCCTCGTCGGATCCCGCCACACGGCAAGTGCGGGAGACGTCAGGCTGCCGTCGGCGATGACTGTCACGGCCTACGACACGGGCACCTCCGGGTTCAACATCACCGTTGCCGTCGGCAAGGCTCTGAAGGAGAAGTTCGGGACCGAGGTGCGGGTGCTCCCTGCAGGCAACGACGTGGCGAGGCTCGCACCGCTCAAGTCGGGTCGCGCCCAGCTGTCGGCGATGGGCACGGGCATCTATTTCGCCCAGGAGGCCGTGTTCGAGTTCGCGGCAAAGGACTGGGGCCCGCAGGGGTTGCGCATCGTCTTGTCCAGTCTCGACTGCAACGGCGCCGCCCTCGGCGTCGCTGCCGACACGGGCGTCAAGCAGATGAAGGACCTGAAGGGCAAGCGCGTCGGCTTTGTGGTCGGATCGCCGGCACTGAACCAGAACGCGCTCGCTATGATCGCCTTCGGCGGACTCACCAAGGATGACGTGAAGATCGTCGAATTCGGCGGTTTCGGCGCCATGTGGAAGGGCATGCTCAACAACGACGTCGATGCGGCGATCGTCTCCACCATCACGGGGCAGGCGCGCGAGCTCGAGGTCTCTCCGCGCGGCCTCACCTGGGTGGCGATGCCGCACAGCGACACCGCCGGCTGGGAGCGCGTGCGCAAGGTTGCGCCGTTCGTCCAGCCGCACACCGCGACCTGTGGCGCTGGTGGGCTGTCGGAGAAAAACCCGGTCCAGATGGGCGGCTTTCCCTACCCGATCTACGTCGTCTACGACAGCCAGCCGGACGATCAAGTCTATGCCGTCACCAAGGCCATGATCGACACCTACGACCAGTACAAGGACGGCGCTCCCGGCGCTTCCGGCCTGGGCATCAAGCGCCAGACGACGCAATGGGTGTTGCCATTCCACGCCGGTGCCGTGAGGGCGTTCAAGGAGGCCGGCAAGTGGACCGACGCCGACGAGCGTCACAACCAGGGCCTGCTCAAGCGCCAGCACGGCCTGCGAGAGGCGTGGCAAGCCTATATCGGAAACAACCCGCCGGAGGACAAAGGTGCCTTCCAGACGGGCTGGATGGCTGCTCGCAAAGAGGCGCTGGTGCGTGCCGGCCTCGATCCGATCTTCTGACCCGCCGGGGCTGGCAGGGCGGGAGCCGCATTCCGGCGGACCCGCCTTCACCATCGGCGAGGCCACCCTCGCTACGTCTGTTGGGCCCGCTGGGTCACGTCTCGTTGCCGGGCGGCGAGCCATACCACCGCCAGAACGATCGACAGCATCAGCGGCAAGGTCATGACGTTGATGACGGTCCATCCGGCCTTGGCGTGCATGATGCCCGACGTCAGCGCTGCCGTCGCCGTCGTCGCGTAGACCGTGAAGTCGTGAGCGGCCTGCACCTTGGCCCGCTCGACGGGCTCGTAGGTGCGCGTCAGCAGGGTCGTGCCGCCGACGTAGGCGAAGTTCCAGCCGAGCCCGACCAGCACATTCGCGATAAGGAAGTTCCAGAAGTCGATGCCCGCGAGATTGACGATGGCGCATCCGAGCTCGATCACCGCACCCAAGGCGATGATGGGCAGCACGCCGAAGCGGCTGATCAGATGGCCGGTGAAGAACGACGGTAGGAACATAGCGATGATGTGCCACTGGATCACCGTCGCGGTGTCGCGGAAGACGTAGCCGCAGGCGACCATGGCGAGCGGCGTCGAGGTCATGACCAAGGTCATCACCGCATACCCGAACATTGACGACATCACGGCGGTTATGAAGGCGGGCTGCCTGGCGATCTCGGCCAGGGGGCGGCCACCCTTGGCCTTCTCGATCGCCGTGAGTGGCGGGATGCTCAGTCCCTGAAGCAGGAGTCCGAGTGCAACCGCGACCATCGACAGGGCGACGAATACACCCATGAACGTCACCGGCGCGAACCAATCGACGGTGGCCTTGGCAAGCTCCGGACCGACGAACCCGGCAGCCACTCCGCCCGCCATGACGTAGCTGATGGCGCGCGGCTTCAGCAGTGTCGGCGAGACGTCGGCCGCGGCGAAGCGATAGTAGTGGGCGAAGGCTGCTGCCGATCCCTTGAGAAATGCCGCGAGGCAGAGGAGCTCGAAGCTGCGCAGCCAGACCGCCAGCGCGGCCAGCGTCCCGAACGAGAGCGAGAGCACGGCCCCGATGGTGAAACCCCAGCGGCGTCCGATCCTGGCCATCAACATCGATGCCGGAATGGTGAGCGCCATGATGCCGGCGTGATTGAGAAACAGCGGCATGGTGGCGAGCCATTGCCACTGCGGGGCAAGCATGGCGAGGGCAGCCAATGGCAGCGTCACCGTGCCCATCGACTGCACCGTCATGAATAGGGCCTGTGACAGCGCGAGCAAGGGCACGTTGCGCCGGAAGCCCGCTGCGTCGTGGGCGCTGGTTGCCGTGGTTGTCGTCATGGATGCTCTCCCGCTGCCGTGCCGGGGAAAGGGTAGCCGAGGACTGGCAAGGGGCAATAGCGGAGCGGATCGTCAACCGCTCGGCGCCGCCGCCGGGCTGTGCGGTCGCACCGGGCACCGCCCGCCCCGGTCAGTGGCGGACGTGGACGACCGGCAGCCGACCGCTGTTCCAACGCCCGCCGAGCGCGCGCTCGATCTGCGCCGCCAGCTGCAGAAGTAGCCCGTCGTCGGCCTGCCTTGCCTGCGCCTGGATGCCGAGGGGCAGGCCACTTTCCTGCTCCGCCAGCGGCAGTGAGATGGCCGGGATGCCGCACAGGTTGGCGAGCGGCGTGTACGCGAAATTCCTCCAGAGGTTGGCGAACCAGTCGTGCACCGATGGGGTGTCGCTGATCGTCAGGTACTCGGTGGTGCCGATGGGTGGCGTCGGCAGGGCCGTGACGGGCGTCAGGATGACGTCCCAGTCCTCGAAGAAGGTACCGAATGCCCTCGAGGTGGTGTTGAAGGTCGCCTGCATGCGGTAGCGCTCGCCGTAGCTCGTGCCGATCCCGGCTTCCCAGATCCGGATGTTGATGGGCTCGATCAGATCGGCCGGGGGGCGGTCGAGGCCGCGCGTCTCGAGCATCGCCGCGATGACCTGCGCGAAGTTGCTGATGTAGCAGGTGGTCTGCGCCGCGAACGCCGCCCGGAAATCGACCTGCGGCACGGCCCAGTCGACGTGGTGCCCGAGCCCTTCGAGGAGCCGCCCGACTCGCACCAGCTCGGCCACATGGTGCGGTATCGCACGGTAGTCGCCCCACTCGTGCGAGAGCGCGATTCGCAGTGGCCTCGGATCCCGCTGGATGAGCGCGGCGTAGGGCTCCGGCGGGGTCCAGTACGGCATCAGCTCGCCGGGCGCTCCGCCGCGGCAGCAGTCGATGAATGCCGCCGTATCGCGCACCGTGCGGCTGAGGCAGCCTTGGGTCGAGACCAGCCCAGTCAGGTCCGACGCCGCCGGTGCGATCGAGAAGACGCCACGCGAGGGCTTCAGGCCGATGACGCCGTTGGCGCCGGCCGGGATGCGTATCGAGCCTCCGCCGTCGGAGCCGTGCGCCATCGGCACCACGCCGGCGGCCACGCTCGCGCCCGAGCCGGCGGACGAGCCGCAGGTAGTGTAGCCGGTGCCCCACGGGTTCCGCGTGACGTAGACGGCGGGATTCTCGGCCGAGCTACACACGCCGAACTCCGGCGTCGTCGTGCGGCCGATGATGTTGAGCCCGGCGCGGCGGATCCGTCCGGCGAGAAAACTGTCGGCCGGAGCGCGATTGCCGCGCATGAACAGCGAGCCCATCTCCTGCAGGCGGCCTTTGAGGGTGGGACCAAGGTCTTTCATCAGATAGGGCACGCCGGCGAATGGCCCGGAGAGGCATGTGTCGTTGCCGGCGGGATCGGCCATCGCATCCTCGAAGACCTCGACCACGGCGCCGAGCGCCGGATCGACCCGGACGATCCCCGCCGCAGCCTGCCGCGCCAGCTCGGCCGGAGCGACCTCTCCCTGCCGGACGCGCTCCGCCAGGGCCACGGCGTCGTGCGCGACCCACTCGTCCCAGCTCATTGCCAATGTCACGGGCGTCATCCATGTCGATGAGAACGTTTGCGCCGTCCCTGCGTATCGCATGACCGCCGGGCAAGCCATCCCGGTAACGAGGGTCACGGCAGAGGCGGAAGGGCGAGGCGACGCGGGCCCGGGCTTTTGTGGAGCCGCTCTCAAGTGCCCGATCGAGCCGGAGCCCGATCGAGCCACCCGATCGAGCCACTTGCAACGAGCCGGTCGGACCTCGTATCTTACGCGGAGCGCGGGCGTAGTTCAGTGGTAGAACGTCAGCTTCCCAAGCTGAATGTCGTCGGTTCAATCCCGATCGCCCGCTCCATAAAATCAAGAACTTAGCCTAATTGTCGCACCAGCTAGCGACCCGCCTAGCGACCAACTAGCGACCAGGTTCCTGGTGGCATGTGCAGGCTGGAGAGGGATTTGGGGTGTTGGGTTGTGCGACGACCTGTCGCAGGCGCTATCCGGCCCGGCTGCGGTCAATCGGGAGCACAAAGCTCACACTGATCTCTCGGGAGCTTCATCGAGGTTGGTTGAGGCGGCGGGCTCGGTGAGGGGCATGTCACGTTCCCTGGTCCGGAGCCAGCTCCAGCTCGCCATCGTGGGCGCACTCGCTTGGCGCTGAAGGAAGCTGTGCAGAGAGCCTGTGTGAAAACGCAGTCTGACGAGCGAAGCGTGGTATGATTCTCGCGTTGCGAGCGGGGGCTCCCATGAAGCGCTTCATCGAAGGGCTGGATCGCAGCCAGACCACCCTCCTGCCGGACTGCATCGACGACTACGTCGACGAGGACAATCCGGTGCGCGCCGTCGGTGCCTTCGTCGAGATGCTGGATCTCGCGGCGCTTGGCTTCGATGTCGAGCCCGAGGCAACGGGCCGCCCGGGGTACCATCCCGCGACGATGCTCAAGCTCTACGTCTACGGTTATCTCAACCAGGTGCAGTCGTCACGCCGGCTGGAGCGCGAGTGCAGCCGCAATCTGGAGCTGATCTGGCTGATGGGCCGCCTGAAGCCCGACTTCAAGACGATCGCCGATTTCCGGCGCGACAATGGTCCCGCGATCCGCAAGGTCTGTCGGCAATTCGTCGCGCTGTGCCGCGACATCGATCTTCTGGATGCGAGCCTCGTCGCGATCGACGGCAGCAAGTTCAAGGCCGTCAATGCAAAGGCCAGGAGCTACACGCGCGAAAAACTCAGGCGGCGTCTTGGTGAGATCGACGCAGCGATCGACCGATATATGGGCGAGCTCGATCGTGCCGACGACGTTCTGGAAAAGACCGGCATGCACCCGATCGAAGCGCGGATGTCGCGTGTGATCAAGAAGCTTGCGCACTACCGCAAGGAAGCCCGCGCGTTGCGCGCCATCGAGGAGCGCATGGACGCAACTGGCGAGACGCAATTGTCGCTGACGGACCCCGACTGCCGGGCGATGGCGACGACCAGCAAGCAGGGGAATCGGGACTATCGGGCCTCTGTCAGCTTCTTTCTCGGCTCTTGGTCGACCATCACGGCAGTCTCGACGCAAGAATCCGCCTCCCTCATGCCCTCATCGCCTTTACCAGCCCCTGCACGCCGAGGATCGCGATCACCCTCGTCATGTTGTAGGCGAGCACGTGCAACGCCATCTCGGTCGCTACGTGCCGCAGCGTCTTCATCTTGAAGTGCGTTGCGCCCATCCAGGCCTTGATCGTGCCGAAGGGATGTTCGACCGTCTTGCTGCGCAGCGGGATCTTGCTCGGATCATCGTCGAGCCGCTTCTGCACGCGCTCAAGAACGTCCTCATGTTCCCAGCGACGGACGCGGCGCTCTTTGCCCGTGGTGCATCTGTGCTTGATCGCGCAGCTCTCACAGGCATTCGTCCAGTATGAGCGCATCGTCTTGCCGTCCAGCTCACTGGTGAAGTGATAGGTGAGCCATTTCCCAGCAGGACAGCGGTAGGCATCGCGCTCTTCCTCGTAGACAAAGTCAGCCTTGTCGAAGCGGCCAGCGGCCCCGGCGTTCGAGGTGTTCGGCTTCGACACCGTGACGGCAACCCCCGCCTGCTCGGCGGCGACGATCTCTTCGCCGCTGTAGTAGCCCTTGTCGGCAATAGCCTCGATCTCGCCGCTCGCCATCACGTCCTTGGCAGCGTGCGCCATCATCGACAGCGCCTCGCGGTCGTAGCCGAGGTTCGTCACCTCATGGGCGACGATCAAATGATGCTTGGTTTCCATGAAAGCTGCCGTCGGGCACAGATATCTATCCGCGCACAGATTGGCGCCGAGGTTTCGTCGCGATATCTCAAACAACGGACATCGCAGGAATGTAGAGAATTGCCGAGAACGACAACACCGACTTGGCGCGGCGCCGTGATCTATGACCGACCGCTGCGGAGAACGTCGGACTTCTTGCGATGGCCCGTTGACTGAGCTGAGGCGACCCCCTCTGGCCGAGCGAGTCGTCACAATGCGACTGCTTCGCTCGGTTCGGCAGCTTCCACGCCGTCCGCGATACAGCCTTCACCTCCTACGTAACGAACCTGAAATCGTCCGCACCGAAATTGGCGAGGGTGGCATTGGTGATCGTGAGCACGTTGCCCGGGCTGTGCGTGATGAGCACGCTGGTGCTCGATTGGGTCATCGCGGCCTGGACCTCGGCGAAGGAGCCAAAGGCCGAGGCCTGGAACTCGATGATGTCACTCTCGGTCGCGTTGTCCTTGAAGTCGTTGAGCTTGTCGAGGCCGAAGGCCGATGCGAACGAGAACACATCGTCGCCCGCGCCACCGGTGAGGCTGTCGTTGCCGAGACCACCCTGGATGAAATCAGCGCCCACGCCGCCACTGATCGTATCGTTGCCCGCATCGCCGTCGATGTTGTCGGCGAAATTCGAGCCCGTGATCGTGTTGTTCGCTGCGGTGCCGTAGTACCACGTATTGGCGTTGATTGTGCTTCGGTCCCAGTTCGACCCGTCGGCGAATTCGATGCGCTCGATGCCGTAGTTGGAGGTCGTCGACCAGAAATGCTCGTCGATCTCGACCCGCTCGCCCGTCGGCAGGATGTCGATCATCAGGTCAGTGCCGACGTGGCTCAGCTTGATGTCGACGGCGCTCAGATCCATGAGCTTCAGCGTGTCGACGTAGACCGTCGAGCTGTTCTCCTCGTTGATCCAGTCGTTGCCGTCTCCGGCGTAGTAGATGAACGTGTCGCTGCCGACGCGGCTGTCGATGCTGTCGTTGCCGGTGCCACCGTAGTAGGTGTCGTCGAGGTCCGAGCCGAGCATGGAATCGATGCCGGCCGTCCCGCGATACCAGGCGTTGGCGCCGATCTGGCTCCTGTTCCAAATCGTCCCGTCGGCGAAAGCAAGCTGATCGATGCCGGGATTGCCTGCGCTGCCGAGGAACTGGTCCTTGACCTGGATGGTCTGGCCGGTGGCTGTGATGCCGACCAGCAGGTTGTTGGCGCTGCGCGTCAGCAGGATGCTGGCGGCGTTGATATCGGTGAGCTGGAGGCCATCGGTGTCACCCACCACACCGCCGGTCTCGTTGACGAGGTCGTTGCCGTCTCCGGAGGCGTAGTAGACGGTGTCGGCGCCAGCACCGCTGTTGATAGTGTCGTTGCCGGCAAGACCGCGGAACTTGTCGGCGGTGGCGAAGCCGTTGAGCGTGTCGTTGTCGGCCGTGCCGACGATGACGGTATTGGCCAGGATCGTCGCGCGGTCCCAGGTCGTTCCGTCCGCAAACTTCAGCTGGTCGATGCCCGTATAGGCGGCCGTCGACAGGAACTGGTCGGTCACCTGGACGGTCTGACTGGTGGCGGTAACGTTGACCAGCAGATGGTTGCCGTTGCGGGTGAGTGACACGCCGTCCGGAGTTAAGTTGGTCAGCTGCAGCGTGTCGGTCTGCGCCTGCGCGCCGCCGGTCTCGTTGACGATGTCATTGCCGTCGCCCGAGGCGTAGAGGAACGTATCGTTGCCGCCGGCGCTGTTGATGGTGTCGTTGCCAAGCCCGCCCTGGAACGCGTCGTCGCCCGTGGAGCCGGATAGCACATCGGCCGACGGCGTGCCCTGGTGCGTGACGCCAGGGAGGGTATCGGCGACGGCGCGCGCCTCGGCCTGGGCAGAGTTGAGTGTGGTGTCGGAGAAGACGAAGCTCTCGATCTTCTTGAATCCGTTGGCATAGTAGCCGGCAATACGGACGATGTCGGCAGTTCCGGCAATGGCGACGGCGAGGTCGCTACCGAGGCGGTGGAAGGTGACATCGGTGCTCGCGACCAGAGGCCCGAACGTCAGCACGTCAGCCGAACCGTCGAGGTCGTCGATGATGTCGTCGCCGTAGCCGCGCGCAAACACGTAGGTGTCGCTGCCGGTATCGCCCTTGAGGAGATCGTTGCCGGCCTTGCCGTCGAGGACATCGGCACTGCCGGTGAAGCCGTTCAGGGTCTCGGCTTCCTGCGTTCCCGCGAGCAGGATGCGCTTGATGTCGTCGATGGACAGCGCCGTCCCGTCCGCGAACTCGAACGTCTCGATGGTGTCGGAGATGCTGGCGGTGAGCGAATTACGAACGGTGAGCTGATCGGTCGAGCCCGCAACGCGGATCACGAGATCCTCGAGGTAGCTTCCGCCGCGCGAATACTCGAGGTCGCCCGGGGCGATGTCGGGCCGGAACATGACGCGATCGCCGTCGCTCGTCAGCACGCTCAGCGCGTTGTCTTCGATGACGTCGACGCCGTAGCCGCGACCGAACACGTAGGCATCGGCGCCGCTGCCGCCGTTGAGGGTATCGTTGCCGGCGCCGCCGTCGAGCGCCTCGACGCTGTTGTAGCCGACGATCGTATCGTTGCCGGCCGTCGCGGCCAGCAGGCGGGCGTCGATCTCGGCCGCGGTCAACTGGCCGCCATCCGCGAAGACGAGTGTCTCTATGCGGCTGGAGCTGATGGTGTCGGGAACGACATTGGTGAACTGCCCGACCACGGTCAGTTGGTCCGCCGTTCCGGAGATGCCGATGACGAGATTGTCGCCGGCGCGCGCAAACGTGAGGTCGTCGACGCCGATCCCCGATCGAAAGACGACGGTGTCTGCGTAGCTGGTCAGCGCCGAGAGGTTGCCATCGTTGATGGTGTCATGGCCGTAGCCGCGATCGAAGACGTAAGTATCGTCGCCTTCTTTGCCGGCGAGCGTGTCGTTGCCGGCCCCGCCGTCGATAGTGTCCGCGCCCGCATATCCGTTGATGGTGTCGGCTCCGGCCGTCGACTTCAGCAGTTCCGCATTGACAAGTGCCCAGTCCCACACCGTTCCGTCGGCGAACTCGAAGGTTTCGATGCGGCTGGCGCTCGCCACACCGAACTGACCCTTGACAGTCAGCTGGTCGCCGGCGCCCGTCGTCAGAACGAGGTCGTTGCCGACGCGCTGCAACGTGACACCTGCCGGAGTGATGCCTGCCTTGAAGGTGATCCGGTCCGCCTCGCTCGACAGGATATTGGTATTCTGGTCGTCGATGCTGTCGTGGCCATAGCCAGCTCCGAACACGTAGGTGTCGTCGCCGACGCCGCCGATCAGCGTGTCGCTGCCATTGCCGCCGTCGAGCGTATCGTTCGAGGTGAAGCCGATCAGGACGTCGCTGCCGGCGGTGCCCGCGAGCAGTGCCTTCTCGATCTCGCCTGCGGCCACGACCGACCCGTCGGCGAACTGGAAGCTCTCGATCCGGTTGCCGTTGGCCGACGAGGCCGAGGCGAGCTGGCCGACGATGGTCAGCCGATCTGCCGGCGAGCCGGCGATATCGATCACGAGGTTGTTGCCGGATCGCGACAGGATCAGATCGTCCCGTACGATGCCAACGCCGAAGCTGACGCTGTCGGCATCGCTCGACAGGATGTTGAGGTTGCCATCGGTGATGGTGTCCTGACCCGAGCTGCGGCGGAAGGCGTAGGCGTCGTTGCCCTCGCCACCCGCGAGCGCATCGTTACCGGCGCCACCATCGATGGCGTCGTCGCCGTTCGTGCCGTTGATCGTGTCGTTGCCCGACGTTGATTGCAGCGACAGGGCGCCCACGTCCGATGCGGTGCGGACCGAGCCGTCGGCGAAGACGAAGGCCTCGATGCGCCCGCCGGCGCCATACTGATTGACGATGGTCAGGCTGTCGGACGTGCCGTTGATGGTGATGACGAGATCGTTGCCGACGCGCGAGGCCGACAGGTTGGCAAACGCAATACCGGCGCCGAATTGGATGCGGTCGGCCGTGCTGCCGAGGACGCTGGTGTTCTGGTCGTCGATCCTCTCCTGGCCGGTCCCGAGGGTAAAGACATAGCTGTCGTTGCCGTTGCCGCCGGTCAGCGTGTCGTTGCCGGCGCCACCGTCGAGTGTGTTGTCGAGCTGGTCGCCGCGGATGACGTCGGCCCCCGTCGTCCTGGCGCCGTCGATCAGCAACTGGCTGACCGCAGCCGCGGTCAGCGTCGTATCGGTGAAGACGAACCGCTCGATGTCGGTGAAAGTGCCGGTGAGCTGGTCGCGCATGGTGAGCACATCGCTGCCGTTCACCATTGCGATCAGGTCGTTGCCACCGGCATTACGCGACCACGTCACGGAGGAAGAGGCGAGGCCATCGAAGACGACCGCGTCGTCGTCCTCGAAGACGACATTGAGGACGTGCTCCTCGATCGTGTCGTGGCCCGCGCCGATGCCGAAATGATAGGTGTCCGAGCCGTCGCCGCCGCGCAGCAGGTCGTTGCCCGCGCTGGCACTCAGCGAGTCGTCGGTCCAGAAGCCGTCGATGGTGTCGTTGCCGCTCGTCTGGGCCTGCGCCAGATAGGTCGCGCGCAGGTCAGCCGCCGTCCAGATGGGGCCACCTGTAAACGTGATCGTCTCGATCTCGCCCGGCGAGTAGTTGATCGAGGTGTAGAAGAACTGGTCTTCGATGGTCACCGACTGGCCGGAGGAGAAGGTCAGAATGGCATCGGCAAGGCCGCCTCCCGTCCTGGTCACGGTCACGTTCGACGCCGACAGCCCCGTGCCAAAGACGATGCGATCGGCATTGTCGGCAAGGATGTTGTCGTAGCGGTCGGCGATCAGGTCCTGGCCGTCGCCGGCATTGATCAGGTAGGTGTCGGAGCCGTTCTCGCCGATCAGCGTGTCGTTGCCGGCGCCGCCGTCGAGCGTGTCGTCGAAATGAGTTCCAACGATGAGGTCGGCGCCGGGCGTCTTGGCCGCCGCAATGATGGCGGCGGAGATCTCGGTGAACGTCTTGACCGTGCCATCGGCCCACTCGAAGCGCTCGACCTCGTTGAAGGCCCGCGGTCCGAACGGCCCCGTCTCGGCCACGGAATACTGGTTCTTGATGCGGATGGTGTCGCTGCCCTGGACCGTGACGAGCAGGTCCTTGGTCGTCCCGTCGCGCTGGAACGTCACGTCGCCCACGCCGATTCCGGCGCCGAACAGCACGGTGTCCGATGCGGACGTCAGGATGTTGGTCTGCAAGTCGTCGATGGTGTCGTGACCGAACCCCGCGCCGAAGACATAGGTATCGCCATCGTCGCCGCCCGACAGGTAATCGTCACCGGCCTTGCCCTCGATGGCGTCGGCGTAATAGGCGCCCCACAGGCTGTCGTTGCCGGCCTTACCCGTGGTCACATCCCCCAGCACGTCCTCCCAGGTCAGCACGGTGCCGTCGGCGAACTGGAAGTTCTCGATGCGGCCGAACCAGCCGATGCCGAGCAGGTTGAAGAGGTCGAGCTTGATGCCCTGGAACTGGTCGGTAACGGTAACGGTGTCGGTCAAGCCCGCGAACGAAATCAGCAGGTCGGGCGCCGAGGTGAGCCGCGAGAACGATACGTCGGCGACGGCGATTCCCTCGCCGAAGACGAGCGTGTCATCCGCCTCATAGGTGTAGCCGAGGTAGGCCGAGAATGGCGTGTCGACGAACTCGCTAGCGTCGTCGATGACGTCCTGACCGCTGCCCTGATCGAAATGATAGATGTCGCCGCCATCGAGGGCCGACAGCGTGTCGTTGCCGGCGCTCGCGAACAACTCGTCTGGCGTGCCGAAACCGTAGGTCGCGTCGTTGCCGGCGGTCGTGTAGGTGGCGATCGTCAGCCGCTGCAGGTCGAGCCAGGAGAGCGACTGGCCGAACTGGAAGCTCACGGCCTCGATGCGGTTGTCGGGCGCGTACATCGACGTGTAGCCGAGCGCCGTATACGCGAACTGGTCCTCGATGGTGACGCTGTCGCCGGACCAGCCGAACGTGATGGTGAGGTCAGTGCCCTTGCCGTCGCGCGCGAAGTGCAGGTCCTCGACGCCGATGCCGCCGAGCAGGAGAAGCGAATCCGGTGCGCCAAGCAGCGGGTTCGTCATGACGTCCTGGATGACGTCGTGGCCGTCGTCCTTGGTGTAGATGTAGTTGTCGCCGCCGTCGCTGCCGCGGATGGTGTCGTCGCCCTTCTTGGCGGTGAGATAGTCGCCGATGCCGCTACCGTTGAGAACCTCTCCCTGGTCGGTACCGTTGCCGACCGCCAGCGCCACCTCACCCGCCTCGAGAATGGTGCCGTCGGCGAACTGGATGTCCTCGATGCCGAAGTCCTCGGTCAGCTGGCCGCCGCTGGTCGACATTACCGGCGTCGAGAAATAGTCCTGGACGATCACCTTGTCGGTCGAGCCGTTGACCGAGACGACGAGGTCGAAGCCCTGCCGGCCGATGGTCACGTCCGACTGATTGAGCGTGGCAAAGCGCAGCCGGTCGCCGGAATCACGCCCGCCCGCCTCGGCGTCGTAGATGGTGTCGATGCCGAAGCCCGAGCCGAACACGTACACATCCTGGCCGGCGCCACCGGTGAGCGTGTCGTTGCCGGCGCCGCCGACGTAGATCTGCGTGTCGCGGCCTGTGCCGCGGACGATCGCATCGTTGCCGGCGGTGCCGATGTGGACACCCTCGAAGCCGAGGCCAGTGACCAGTTGGGCGAGCGACAGAGGCGACGCCGCCCCTTCCAGGGCTGCGAGAAGGCTCTTCACCGCGAAATCGGCGCGCGTGGCATTGCCGTCGTGGCGGACGAGCGCCTCCATGAACTCGGCGATCATTGGCCCGTAGAGGCCGTTCCAGGCCGCTGCTGCAGCGGTCGGGTCGGTCGGCAAGGTGGCGATGGCCGCGCCCAGGATGTCGTCCAGCGTATCGACGGCAGGTGCCGCGAAGCGGTCCTCAGCCGTGTCGAAGGTGAGCGCCTGGAACACGGCCGCGAAAGGCCCTTGCGCCGCGAGCCGCGCGGCCGCCTTGTCAAGCACATCGTTCCAGCTCGAGACCAGCTCGGAATAGTTGCCGGTCTGCACCTGCCCCTGGCCATTGCGGGGGGCCAGCTCATAGCCGAGATAAGTCTCTAGGAACGCGAGCTTCCGCGTGTCGAAATCGCCGCCGAGCGAGGTCGCGGCAACGCCGTCGACACCGGCCCAGCGATAGAGGATGCCCGCCACCTGGTCGCGGACTGCGGTCCAGCTCGCGAGGCCCGTCGCGCCGGCGAACGACGTCACCTGCCCGAGCAGGGTCGCGTCCGCCGTCATGGCAATTCGTAAACCCGTAACGTTACCGTAGCCGCGCAAATCGGGCAGTGCCGCCGCCGCTGTTGAGACGGTCGTGTCGCCCAGGTAGCGGGTATCGGTCTCGCTGTTGAACAGCACAACGTCGGATATCGTGGAGGTCGATCCGTCAGTCCGGGTGAACGTCGCCTGCGCCCGCACGTCGCTATCGCGGATGCTGGTGTTCTGCAGCTGCGTCGCGGTGACGGAGATCTCGGTGATGCCGGTCTCGGCCAGCGTCGCGAGTTCTCCCGCGTCGGTGACGCCGTCGCCATTCAAATCGCGCCAGACGCGCAGCGTCGAGAAGCCGGCGTCGGCGCTCGTGATCTTGCCGTCGGCATTGCCATCGAGCGCCGCCAGTGCCGTGAAACCCGGTGTCGTCGCGTCGCCGAACATCTCGGCGACGCCGTCGATGCTGCCGTTGCCGTTGAGATCGCGGACGAGGAAGCCGTCGTCGCCGTTGCGCGTCCAGGCCGTGCGCTCGGCGAAGTTGTCGCCGTCGAGGTCGAAATAGACCGAGGCGAGGTCGCGCCGGATCAGCTCCAGCCCGTCGCCGTCGAGGTCCAGCATCAGTGGATCGGTGCCATAAATGCCGGTGCCGAACCCAGCCTTCAGGGCGAGATTAACGAGCGCTTGGTAGGCAGCAAGGTTGTGGTCACGTCCGAAAGTAACCTGTTGCTCATAGACTGTAATATCGCCCGGCATGCGTGCTGCGTCGAAGTCATAGCCCGGACCGCCCTTATATTGATCGATGATCGCTTGACCGGTCAACGCCAGATTGTTCTGGATAATGAGCTGACCGCCCTGAGTTGTCGCATAACGAAAACCGTATCCGTAGGCGGTGTCGAGAATGTTACCGACAAACGCGAACAGGCCGCCACCAACGCCAGCTGGTGAGCCCACCGTCTGCAGAACCGCCGTGAACGGTTGGTAATAGGCCCAGCCAGCCTCCATCCAATATTGCTTCGATCCGCCAGTGAGACGGAACGGCCCCCAGGTGACATAATCTTCGGTCGTCGCGTCCATGACGAAGGAGTTGGCCGCGACGTTGAAGATGTCGGCACCCGATCCACCGTAAAGATAGCTCTTCAGGCCCCCACCGGAGACATAGTCGCTGTCCGCCTCGCCATGAAGCTCCGAAACGAAGCCGCCGGCATAGAGGTAGTCCATCCCACTGCCGCCGTGCAGCTCGTTATAGCCGATGCGCGAGCCCTGGACGTTGTCGTGGCCGGCGCCCGCTTCGACGACGAGACGGCCAGTGTCTACGCCGACGTTCAATGTGTCGGTGACGAAGGCCTGATAGGCGTCCGCGACGGCAGAAGGCGAGCCCAGCGTCGCAGGAAGTGCCGTGACTGCGGCGAGCGCAGCTTCCTCCACTTCGGTGGGCTTGCCGTGGCCGGGGTTCAAGTCCCAAAGGCCGAGCGAATCGCTGTGAGCCGATCCAACTACCTTCTCAAAATTTGTAAATCGAACTCCCACCGGTCCAGTAAAGCCGCCGTCTTGGGTTGTTGACGTCACGAACATGTTTAGAGCAAAAATGCCGCTCGACGTCCCAGTCGACCATTTGGTGAAAAGCGTCGCACCGTCGCCCGAAATAGAGCGCCCGATCATGACGCCTGACGGACTCTCGGAAAAGTCCAATCGGTCGACACCTCGGTCCAGAAATTGCGGCTCGAACACGCCAGGTCCAGCCACTTGTGCCGGAACAAGAATTTTCGCGGTTGATCCATCAATTAAGAGTTTCTCTTTCGTCTCGAATAAATCATCGGTGACATAAACGACATCCTGGCCATCGACCAGCTCGACGCGCTCAACCCCATCGAACAGCACGTGCGAATGGTTTATCCCAAAAATAGCTGGTAAGGAAGTCGATGCTCCGCCCTCGACCTCCGGCGTCCACAATAGGTAACGAGTCTGATCGCCTCGCTCTGAATTCGACCTGCTTCCGAAAACAATCTCGTCTTTGCCCCCCTCCATGGATATTTGCACAACACCATCACGTAACGCAGCGCCGGCACTTTGTCGCTCGGCGTCACTCAGCGCTGCAATCGTGAACCTGCTGTCAGAGCCGTCCCCTTGTAAAAGAGCGTCTACCTTGGGTCGGGCAGGAGCTTGAGTAGGAGCTTCTGTCGGAGGTTTCTGATCGGGTGGAAAATCAGACGGTGGCTTGCTCAAGCTTCGAATAATTTTTCTGATGATGGCCCAGGCGGCTGCGCCACCAATTCCAGTTTGCAGAATCGTCTCAAGATCCTTTCTGAGCTGGTCTTCCGAGCCGTGATATATCAGCATAGTATTGTTCGTTGCGGCGAACTCCGCAGCAACAACGTCTGGAGTAAGAGCAGCGCTTCCTTGCTCCCATGCAATTAACTTAACCTGGCCGGTTGCCTGCCCTCCCGCTACACTGCCTCCCGGTAGAAAAATTGGGTGAACTTCCCTCGCAGTATCCGCCCTGAGTATCACGTCAAATGCCAGCCGAACCCCGTCCTCGGAAACGCTCTTAAGCGTACCTTTTACGCCTTCCGCATCCGGCTTCAGCAGCACTGCACTTTGCTGGGCTGGCAATCTAATGAATTCAACGTCTACAGCGATGTCGTTGGTGAGCCCATTGCTGCCGATCTTGACGCCCTGGAGCAGCGTATTCTTTGAGTCTGGAGAAAGCGCGTTCTTGATTGCGCTTTCCAGTCCATCACTCCCCAGTGGCGTCCCGAAATCGATCAGCCTGCCGCCAACAGACGCGCGATAGTCGAGTGTGTCTACCTCAGTTGTTCCGCTGCCCCCAATAGTCCAATTGCCGCCATCGATGAAGTTAACACCTACACCATCCGAGAAAACATCGTTTCCTTCCAACCCATACAAAAAATCCCTGCCTTGTCCGCCCTTGATGGTGTCGTTCCCGCGCCCACCGATGAGTAGGTTTGTCTTGGCTGGTTGCAGGCTCCGGTCTATTAGTCCACCGATGGCTTGGCCGCTAATGATGTACTGGCTGTCGATCGCGCCGAGATAAAGACCGCCCTCGATAGATTCGCCGAACGACAGAGATTTGTTGCTGGCGACGAACGGAATGCCCGTCAGGTAATAGGACGCCGATTTTTGGTTGTCGTATGTAAAATTCGGAATGATTTGATTCACTCGGCTTTCCACCGGCCCGAGGTCGTCGACCGAACCCGAGGTAGTGTTGGAGTAAGTCAGCCAATCGGATTTCTGTCGCCCAGGCGCAATGTATGAATGCGGGTCCTCCAGAAAACCGCTTCCACTGGCACTCGACCCTCCTGGATCGGGTAGCAAATGCAGAAGTTCGTGCAAAAGGCTCCGGATCGGCGATTCCGACACGACAAAACCGTGATCGTTGACAAAAAATGTCGGCGCGGCGGAGGTATCGATGGCGAGCGTCGAGCCATACGCCCGCCACTCCGTCCCCGCATTGAAGCTCAACTGCCTTCCGAATGTATAGAATTGATTGTATATGTATTGGAATAGTCCGGTCGTTATGCTGCTTTCGTACTCGAACAGTGTTCTGAGCGTGTTTTTCTGACCGTTCGCAGCGGGGCTGGCCACGACGGCTTCGGCCCAGAAGCTGTCGAAGTCCAAAGTCGAACCATCAGTTCTTACGACCGGCATCAATGGCTCCTGTCTTCGCCTTGCTGGTTCCAAGTCGGGAAAAGGTCCCGGAGAGTACTGCTATTGACCGCGTAAGGCCATTCAGGCGGGCCTGTGCCAAGTGGGATAGGTCTTTCGAAATGCAATGTGGTGGGAGTGCCAACGGCGAGTGGAGCTTCGGAAAGCTCTGCAAGCCGGTTGCGGATGGACCCGACCAGCTCACGCGTCGCGGATGCCACGTTCTCGGTGGGGAAGGTCATCC
>JANRJI010000114.1:0-25385 GCA_033764055.1 Hyphomicrobiaceae bacterium | reverse complement strand
CACCCGCGTGATCCAGGTGGTCGAGATCGTCGAGAACGACAGCACCCAGATCGATCTCAAGAGCGCCCAGCGCCGCAAGCCCGACGCCAAGGTGGGCGATGAGATCATCGAGAACCTGCCGCCGCTCGACTTCGGCCGTGTCGCGGCCCAGAACGCCAAGCAGGTCATCTTCCAGAAGGTGCGCGAGGCCGAGCGCGACCGGCAGTTCGAGGAATACAAGGACCGGGTCGGCGAGATCGCCAACGGCACCGTCAAGCGGGTCGAGTACGGCAACGTCATCGTCGATCTCGGCCGTGCCGAAGGCATTGTCCGCCGCGACGAGATGATTCCTCGCGAGAACGTCCGCCTCGGCGATCGGATCCGCGCCTACGTCTACGACGTGCGGCGCGAGCAGCGCGGGCCCCAGATTTTCCTCTCCCGCGCCAAGCCCGAGTTCATGGCCAAGCTGTTCGCGATGGAGGTGCCGGAGATCTACGATGGCATCGTCGAGATCAAGTCGGTCGCGCGCGATCCTGGCTCCCGCGCCAAGATCGCAGTCATCTCGAAGGACGGATCGGTCGATCCGGTCGGCGCCTGCGTCGGCATGCGCGGCCAGCGCGTGCAGGCCGTCGTCAACGAGCTGCAGGGCGAGAAGATCGACATCATCCAGTGGAACGACGACGCGGCAACCTTCATCGTCAATGCGCTCGCGCCCGCGGAGGTGTCGAAGGTGGTGCTCGACGAGGACACGAACCGCATCGAGGTCGTGGTTGACGAGCGCCAGTTGTCGCTGGCCATTGGCCGGCGCGGCCAGAACGTTCGCCTGGCCTCCCAGCTGACCGGCTGGGATATAGACATCCTCACGGACACCGAGGAAAGCGAGCGGCGCCAGAAGGAGTTCAGCGACCGCACGCAGATGTTCATGGACAAGCTCGACTGCGACGAGCTGATTGCCCAGCTGCTGGCCACCGAAGGCTTCGGCTCGGTGGAGGAGGTGGCCTTCGTCGATCCTGCCGAGATCGCGCAGATCGAGGGCTTCACGGAGGAGTCTGCCGCCGCCATCCAGGCTCAGGCGCAGGAGTATCTCCAGCGCATCGAGGCCGAGCGCGACAAGCGTCGGCGCGAGCTGGGCGTCGAGGACGCGGTCGCCGCGGTGCCCGGAGTGACGTCGGCGATGCTGGTGGCGCTCGGCGAGAGCGGCGTCAAGACCGTCGAGGATCTCGCGGACTGCTCGACCGACGAGCTGCTCGGTTGGACCGAGCGCAAAAAGGAGAAGGACGCCGAGCCGGTCCGCCACAAGGGCTATCTCGAGGGACTCGAGATCAGTCGTGCCGACGCCGAGGAGCTGATCCTGCAGGCACGCGTGGCAGCCGGATGGCTGAAGCCCGAGGACATCGCCCCGCCGGCCGTCGAGGTCGATGGCGAGGGCGAGGAGGGCGAGGCCGGCATGGGCGAGGCGGGCGACAGCCCCGCCCCCGCCCAGGCCTGACGGTCATGAAGGGAGTGGATCGCGACGCATGGACGAGCCGCTGCCACCCGACGACGGCACGAGCGCGGCCCGCAACAGCGGGTCGGAGCGCACGTGCGCCGTCACACGGGAGCAGCTCGATCCTCGGGACCTGATCCGCTTCGTTGCCGATCCCTCCGGCAGCATCGTTCCAGACGTCGCGCGCCGCCTGCCTGGCCGCGGCGTCTGGGTGAGGCTCGACCGCGCGACCGTCGAAAAGGCCGCGCAGATCAACGTCTTTGCCCGCAGCCTGAGGCGGAAGGTGGCGGTGCTGGACGGCCTTGGCGATCTGGTCGAGGCACTGCTCCGCCGACGCGCGGTAGAGGCGCTGAGTCTGGCCAACAAGGCGGGCCTCGTCGTCGCGGGCTTCACCAAGGTCGACGTCGCCACCGGGCGGGGCGAGGTGGTTGTATTGCTGCACGCATCGGATGCCGCCGAGGATGGTGCGGGACGCCTCGACCGGAAGCTCGCAGCCGTCGCTGCCGGCGAGGAAAAAGCCAATTGTGAAGCGCCCGCCGTCGTCACCGATCTCACTTCGGCAGAATTGAGCTTGGCCTTGGGGCGCCAGAATGTGGTACATGCTGCGCTACGAGCAGGCGGCGCCGCGATACATTTCCTGAACGAGGCTGGGCGCTTGAAGCGTTACCGCGCAAATTCGCATGGTGATGCGGGCCGGCCGCCGCACAAAAAGTCCAACACGGAACAGGTATGAGCGAAACCAAGGAAACCACCGACCGGCGGCAGCAGGGAAGCGCCCGGAAGCCCGTCAGCGGGCAGCGGACGGAGCACTCCGGCCACGTTCAGCAGAATTTCAGCCACGGCCGCAAGAACGTCGTCGTCGTCGAGCGCAAGAAGACCCGGACGATCAATGTGCCCGGCAAGGAAGGCGCTGGCGGCGCACAGGCTGGAGGACAAGGACGTCCGACGGGAGCGGGCGCACGCGGTGGTCAAGGTGGCCCTCGCGGCCTGTCCTCCGGCGAGGTGGATAAGCGGACGCAGGCCGTTCTCCTCGAGCGCAAGCGCCAGGAGGAGGAGGCCAAGCGTAAGGCCGAGGAGGCCGAGGCACGCCGGATCGCCGAGGAGCAGGAGGCCGAGCGCCGCCGCATCGAGGAGGAGGAGCAACGGCGCCAGGAGGAGGCCCGACGCGCCGAGGAGGAGGCCGCTGCAAGGGCCGCCGCGGCATCCGGTCTGCCACCTCCGGCTCCGGTTGCCGAGCCTGTGCCGCAGACCCCGGCAGCCGGCCGCCCGCAGCGAGCCGAGCAGACTGCGGCACGCCCACAACCCGGCCAGCCGTCCGGTCGCCCGCAGGCGCGGGATGGAGCCGGTGCGCCGGCGCGAGGTCGCGATGCCCCCAAGGAGGCACCCGCTGCACCTGCCGCCAAGGCTCCACTCGGCACGCCGGTCACGGCACGCCGCCGCGAGATCGAGGAGGAGGAGGACACCAAGCGCAAGGTCGGTCCGGGCGGCGCCAAGGCGCCGCGCGCTCCGGTCAAGGTGGACGACCGCCGCGAGCGCGGCCGGCTGACGGTTGACAAGCTGCTCAACGAGGAGCAGCGCGAGCGCTCGTTGGCATCCCTGCGGCGCAAGCGTGAGCGCGACGCCCGGCGCGCGTCGGGTGTCCAGCAGGCTCGCGAGAAGATCGTGCGCGAGGTCATCGTTCCTGAGGTCATCACGATCCAGGAGCTGGCCAACCGCATGACCGAGAAGGCGGTCGACGTCATTCGCCTGCTGATGAAGCAGGGCGCGATGCACAAGATCAACGACGTCATCGACGCCGACACTGCCGAGCTCATCGTCACCGAGTTCGGCCATACCGTGAAGCGTGTCTCGGAGGCCGATGTCGAGGAAGGCTTCATCCGCGCCAAGGACGTGGACGAGCATCTCGAGCCTCGGGCGCCGGTGGTCACCATCATGGGCCACGTCGACCACGGCAAGACATCGCTGCTCGACGCCATCCGCCAAGCGAACGTCGCCTCGGGCGAGGCCGGCGGCATCACGCAGCACATCGGCGCCTATCAGGTCACCCAGGACGGGCACCAGATCACATTCATCGATACGCCGGGTCACGAGGCCTTCACGGCCATGCGTGCGCGCGGCGCCAAGGTGACGGATATCGTCGTCCTGGTGGTTGCGGCCGACGACGGTGTGATGCCCCAGACGGTGGAGGCGATCAACCACGCCAAGGCGGCTGGGGTGCCGATCATCGTGGCCATCAACAAGATGGACAAGCCGGGAGCTGATCCGACGCGCGTGCGCACCGATCTGCTCCAGCACGAGATCGTCGTCGAAAGCATGGGAGGCGACACGATCGACGTGCCGGTCTCCGCGTTGAAAAGGACCGGTCTCGACCAGCTGCTGGAGGCGATCAACCTGCAGGCCGAGGTGCTCGAGCTCAAGGCTAACCCGGACCGTTCGGCCGAAGGCTTCGTCATCGAGGCCAAGCTGGAGCGTGGCCGCGGCCCGGTTGGCACGCTGCTCGTGCAGCGCGGCACGCTCAAGGTCGGCGACATCGTCGTGGCCGGCTCGGCGTGGGGTCGGGTGCGTGCGTTGATCAACGAGCAAGGCAAGAACGTCGTCTCGGCAGGACCGTCGGTTCCGGTCGAGGTGCTGGGCTTCGACTCGGCACCAGAGGCCGGTGACCAGTTCGCCGTCGTCGAGAACGACGCACGCGCCCGCGAGATCACCGACTATCGTGTCAGGAAGCGGCGCGAGGCGCTCGGCTCCGCCGGCACGGCGCGGACGCTCGAAGGCATGATGCAACAGCTCAAGGAGGCCGGGCGGAAGGAGTTCCCGCTGGTCATCAAGGGTGACGTGCAGGGGTCGGTCGAGGCGATCCTGGGCTCGCTGGCGAAGGTCGGCAACGACGAGGTCATGGCCCGCATCGTCCACTCGGGCGTCGGCCAGATCACAGAGTCTGACGTGTCGCTGGCACAAGCATCGAAAGCCGTCATCCTCGGCTTCAATGTCCGCGCCAACGTCCAGGCCAAGCAGGCCGCGGACAGCCTGGGCGTGGAGATCCGCTACTACTCGATCATCTACGATCTGGTGGATCAGGTGAAAGCGGCCATGTCCGGCCTGCTCGCACCGACGACCAAGGAGAACTTCCTCGGCTACGCCACCATCAAGAAGGTGTTCGACATCTCGAAGCAGGGCAAGGTCGCCGGCTGCATCGTCACGGAAGGCAAGGTCGAGCGTGGGGCCAAGGTCCGCCTGCTCCGCGATAAGACGGTCATCCACGAAGGCACGCTTTCGATCCTCAAGCGCTTCAAGGACGATGTCCGCGAGGTTCCGGCCGGCCAGGAGTGCGGCATGGCCTTCGCCAATTATCAGGACATCCGCGAGGACGATGAGATCGAGTGCTTCCAGGTCGAGACGATCGCGCGAACGCTGTAAGCAGGCGGGACATTCGCTCTTATTGAGACAGCTAGGGGCCGGGGCTTTGTAGACGAAGCCTCGGCCCTTCGTGCCTGCAAACGTTTCGCTATCGGCGAAGGGCCATTGCGTTCGACGTCCATCGATCCCGAACGGCCTCGACGCGTGCGAATTGACCAAAGGCCGTCGGCCGGCCTCCAGTGTGGCCTACCGCGCCGTCCTCGACAGCAGCTGCATCAGCTCGGTAATGATCTTGCGCTGCTCGGCCTCAGTGCCTGAGGTGATGGCGTGCTCGACGCAATGGGCCATATGCTCCTGCAGAACCGCCTGCTCGACCTTCTTGAGCGCCGCGCGAACCGCGGAGATCTGCGTGACGATGTCGACGCAGTAGCGATCCTCCTCGATCATACGGGCGATGCCGCGGACCTGTCCCTCGATCCGGCTCAGGCTCTGGAGCCGCGTGGACTTGGAGTGCTTGCTCATGGTTGACCAGATACCGTAGGGGGGTATATAGGTCAAGATGGATACCCCCTGGGGGTAATGGCAGGATCTCATCATCGAGGCGCGCGACCGGAGAAGCGTCATGGCACAGCACGACGGACATGCGGCACACGGGCATCCGGGAGGCCCCCTCGATCATGCCGATCCAACGGCTGCTGTCAGGGACCCCGTCTGCGGCATGATCGTGGACCCGAAGACGGCCAAGCATCGTCACGAGCACGAGGGCCATCCGTACTATTTCTGCTCGGCCCGATGCCGGGAGCGTTTCGTCGCCGAGCCGGGCAAGTACCTTCCGGCCGCCGCGTCCGCCCAGCCGAGGGATCAGGCGCAGACCGCGCGCCAGCACCACGCTCATGGCGATGCTTGTTGCAGCGGTCATGAAAAGGCCGGGCATTCCAAGGCTGCCGGGACGAAGCATCGAGTGGAGGACCCTGTTTGCGGCATGAGCGTGGACCCGAAGACGGCCAAGCATCGTCACGAGCACGAGGGCCACCCGTACTATTTCTGCTCGGCCCGATGCCGGGAGCGTTTCGTCGCCGAACCCGCGAAATACCTCCAGCCGGAGAGTGCGCCGGCAGCCCCTGTGCCGGCCGGCACGATCCATACCTGCCCGATGCATCCGGAAGTCCGGCAGGAGGGACCGGGCTCCTGCCCGATCTGCGGGATGGCGCTGGAGCCCGAGCTGGTCACCGTGGATTCGGCGCCGAACCCTGAGCTCGCCGACATGACGCGCCGCCTCTGGCTCGGCTTGATGCTGGCGCTGCCCGTCTTCGCGCTGGAGATGGGTGGTCATCTGACGGGCCTGCATCAATGGGTCGGCCAGCAGACATCCAACTGGATCCAGCTGCTGCTGGCGACCCCGGTCGTGCTGTGGGCCGGATGGCCATTCTTCGAGCGGGGCTGGGCATCGCTCAGAACCGGCAACCTCAACATGTTCACGCTGATCGCGATGGGCACCGGCGTCGCCTGGATCTACAGCATCGTCGGCACGCTCTGGCCGAGCCTGTTCCCGGCCACGATGCGGGTGCACGACGGGTCGGTCGGCGTCTACTTCGAGGCAGCCGCCGTCATCACCGTGCTGGTGCTCGTCGGCCAGGTGCTGGAGCTGAGGGCCCGCGAGCAGACGAGCGGTGCCATCAAGGCCTTGCTCGACCTCTCGCCGAAAATGGCCCGGCGGCTCACTCCTGATGGCACTGACGAGGACGTCACCCTCGATCAGGTCACGGCCGGCGACCGGCTGCGGGTTCGCCCCGGTGAGCGCGTTCCCGTCGACGGCGAGATTTTCGAGGGCCGGAGCGCCATCGACGAGTCGATGGTGACAGGCGAGGCTATGCCTGTGACCAAGACAGCCGGCGAGAAGGTCATCGGCGGCACCATGAACCAGTCGGGCGCCTTCGTCATGACCGCCGAGAAGGTTGGCCGGGACACCGTGCTCGCCCAGATCGTGCAGATGGTGGCCCAGGCACAGCGCAGCCGCGCGCCGATCCAGCGCCTCGCCGATCAGGTCTCGGGCTGGTTCGTGCCCGCGGTCATTGCCGTCTCGCTGCTGGCTTTTGTCGCGTGGTCGATCTGGGGTCCGGAGCCGCGGTTCACGTTCGGCCTCATCGCGGCCGTCTCCGTCCTCATCATCGCCTGCCCCTGCGCGCTCGGCCTCGCCACGCCGATGTCGATCATGGTCGGCGTGGGTCGCGGGGCGCAGTCAGGCGTCCTCATCAAGAATGCCGAGGCGCTGGAACGGATGGAGAAGGTCGACACGCTCGTCATCGACAAGACCGGCACACTGACGGAGGGCAAGCCGAGCGTGGTCGGCATCAGGACCGTGGGCGGCATCGGCGAGGCCGAGCTGCTGCGGTTGACGGCGAGCCTGGAGCGGTCGAGCGAGCATCCACTGGCAGCCGCCATCGTGCGGTCGGCAATCGAGCGGGGGATCACCCCAGCTCAGCCGGAAGGCTTCGACGCACCCGTAGGCAAGGGTGTCGTCGGCTCGGTCGAAGGCAGGAAGCTCGTGATCGGCAACAAGCGGATCATGGTCGACGCCGGTATCGACACCGGGTCCCTCGAGGCCGCCGCTGACGACATGCGGAGGGAGGGTGCGACTGCCATCCTGGTGGCCATCGACGGCAAGGCTGCCGGCATTGTCGCCATCGCCGATCCCGTCAAGGCCACGACCGCGCCAGCGATTGCCGCATTGAAAGAGGCAGGTGTCCGCGTCGTCATGCTGACCGGCGACAACCGGACGACGGCCGAGGCGGTCGCCAAGCGGCTCGGCATTACCGAGGTCGAGGCGGAGGTGCTTCCTGAGGACAAAGGCAGGATCGTCGCGCGACTGCGGTCCGAAGGCCGCGTGGTGGCAATGGCGGGCGACGGCATCAACGATGCGCCGGCCCTCGCAGCGGCCGATGTCGGCATCGCAATGGGCACAGGGACCGACGTCGCCATGGAAAGCGCTGGCGTCACGCTGCTGAAAGGCGACCTCAATGGCATCGTACGCGCGCAGCGCCTGTCGGCGGCGACGATGGCGAACATCAGGCAGAACCTGTTCTTCGCCTTCATCTACAACGCAGCCGGCGTGCCGATCGCGGCGGGCATCCTCTACCCGTTCCTCGGCATCCTGCTGTCACCGATGATCGCGGCAGCGGCGATGTCTCTCTCGTCGGTCAGCGTCGTTGGAAACGCTCTGAGGCTCAACACCGTAAAGCTATGAGCCGGGCGTCGGGACGGCCGTCTCCGAGGGATTGCACGACGCGGCCGGGATTTACCGCTCCCCGTAGGCCCTTCGGCTCGCCTCGAGACCGACGAGCCCAGCCTCGACATCGCGGGCCACCGCCTCCGGATCGCGCTCCTTCGGGCTGCCGAGACCACCGCCGCCGGGTGTCTGCACGACGAGCCGGTCGCCCGCCGGCACCATCAGGAAGCCCTTGCCCTTGAGCCTCTTGCCGCTGGCGAGCGAAACACTGCCGGGTGCGCCGTCGTCGCCTCCGTCCCGGCCGCGCGCCGGATGATCGATCCGGTCGTAGGCGGCGAGCAACTCGAACGGCTCGCCGACACGGCTCTCGATCTCGATGATCTGGCCGTGCCCGCCCCGCGTTCGCCCGGCGCCTCCGGAGTCCGGCCGGTACTCCTTGCGCCAGAAGATCAGTGGCGTGATCTGCTCGGCGATCTCGACCGGCGTGCCCTTGACGCCCGATGGATAGGCGGTCGCCGATAGCCCATCAGAGTGTGGCCGGGCGCCGGTGCCACCGTTCGACGTGAAGGCCATGGAGAAGCCGTAGTTGCCGCCGGCGCCGCCCTTCACCTTGCCGCGTACGTTGAGGTTCCACAGGCACGACGTGCCCTCGGCCGGCACGCGGTTCGGAATGGCCTGCCTCAGGCAGCCGAACACGACGTCCGGCAGCATCTGTCCGACGACATGGCGCGAGCACACTGGCGCCGGCTTCGGCGCATTCAGGATGCAGCCTTCTGGCGCCGAGACGGTCAGCGGCTCGAGCGACCCGGCATTGTTTGGAATCCGTGAGCCGACGATGCAGGCGAGCCCGAACACGGTGTAGGCGGTGGTGTAGGCGAGCGGCACGTTGATGCCGCGACTGGCGGCCGGGCTCGTGCCGGAGTAGTCGACGTGGATGCCCTGGTCCGTGACCGTCACCGTGCCGGTGAGTGCGATCGGACTGTCGTAGCCGTCCGTCACCATGGTGTTGGTCCATGTCCCCTTCGGCAGTCTTGCGATCTCGGCCAGAACGGCCTCGCGCGAGCGGTCGCAGATGTGGGCGCCGAGCTCGTCCAGGTCGTCGAGACCGAACTCGTCCATCATCTCGGCGAGCCGCCGGCAGCCGACGTCGTTGCACGCCGCCAGCGAGTAGGTGTCGCCTACGGTATCCACGGGCAGCCGCGTGTTGGCGCGGATCATGGCCATCAGCGTCTCGTTGACCTGGCCCTCCTCGATCAACTTGAGGAAAGGGATGTAGAGCCCCTCCATGAACACGTCTGTCGCGTCCGGGCCGAAACCGATGCCGCCGATGTCGATGAGGTGGCTGGTGCACGAGAACAAGCCGACCAGCTTGCCCTTGTGGAAGGCCGGCGTCGTGATCACGAAGTCGTTGAGGTGGCCGGTGCCCATCCATGGATCGTTGGTGATGTAGGCGTCGCCCGGCTTCATGGTGTCGAGGCCGAAGTGGCGGATGAAGTGCTTCACCGATTCCGCCATCGAGTTGACGTGCCCGGGCGTGCCAGTCACGGCCTGGGCCAGCATCCGGCCCTGGCGGTCGAAAACGCCCGCCGAAAGGTCGCCCGCCTCGCGCACGATCGGCGAGAAGGCGGTGCGCAGCAGCACCTGCGCCTGCTCCTCGACGATGGCGATGAGCCGATTCCACATGATCTGGCGCTCGATGTCGCCGTGCCTGGGGCCCGCCATCAGCGTGTCTCCTTCAAGGTGAGGACCAGGGCGCCGCCGCCGTCGACTTGGGCATCGAAGCTCGACGAGACGAGCGTCGAGGTGCCATCCTCGACGACGATGGCTGGTCCGGTGATGCGGTCACCCGGGACGAGCTGGGCCCGCTCGTAGATGGCGGCCTCCACCGGCTTGCCGAGGCGCCCGTCGAACACCGCGCGGCTGCTCCCGGTTCGAGCGGCTCTGCCCGATGCAACCGACGCGATGGCGGGTCGCTTCTCCTGGGTCGTCGAGACGGCAACCGACCAGCTCATGATCTCGATGGCGGCACCCGGAATGTGTCGTTCGAACAGTCGCCGGTACTCGGCCTCGAACACGTCCCGGAAGCCCTGGAGATCCGCGGCGGCGAGCCTGCGCACGGGCAATGCGACGTGGATCTCGTGGCCTTGGCCGGCGTAGCGCATGAACGCGCCGCGCGTCTCCGTGAGGGCCCTGCCACCGGCCGCAGACCGGGCCAGCGCCGTCGCCTCAGCGCTCATCGTGCCGAGCAGATCGTCCACCGTCTCGATATCCAGCCTGTCGAGACGCATATAGCGCGAGCGCACCGTTTCGTAGGCAGCCGGTGCCCGCAGGAAGCCGATCGCCGAGCCGACGCCCGCCCCTGCAGGCACGATCACCCGCCCGATGCCGAGCTTCTCGGCGAGGCGTGCTGCATGCAACGGCGCCGCACCGCCGAACGCGATCAAGGTGCGCTCGCCGACAGCGACCCCGCGCTCGACCGCATGCACACGCGCCGCGTTGGTCATGTTCTCGTCGACGATCTCGGCCACGCCCCACGCCGCCTTCTCCGTGTCCATGCCCAGCGGGATGCCGACGTGCCTCTCCAGCGCCGCCGCGGCCTTGTCGGCATGGATCGCGATGCGCCCTCCGGCGAAGCGTGCGGCGTCGACCTTGCCGAGCGCAACGTCCGCATCGGTGACGGCCGGGCGCGTGCCACCGCGGCCGTAGCAGGCAGGTCCCGGCTCGGCACCAGCGCTTTCGGGGCCTACCTGGATGCGCTTGAGCTCGTCCACCCGCGCGATCGATCCGCCGCCAGCACCGATCTCCACCATCTCGATGACCGGGATGCGCAATGGCAGGCCACTGCCTTTCATGAAGCGCTGCTGGCGGTCGACCTCGAAGGCGCGCGCCTTCAGCGGGCGGCCATCCTCGATCAGGCAGATTTTGGCGGTGGTGCCTCCCATGTCGAACGAGAGGATGCGGCTCTCACCGCGTTCCTCTGCGACACCGGCCGCGAGGATCGCGCCGCCTGCAGGACCGGACTCGACGAGCCGCACCGGAAACCGGCGCGCTGTCTCCAGGCTGGCGAGAGAGCCGCTCGAGGTCATCAGGTGGATGGCGTTGCGATAGCCCTCCTTTTCGAAGGCCGCTGCGAGCCGCGTCAGATAGCCGGCCATCAGCGGCTGCACGTAGGCGTTGGCGATGGCCGTCGATGTGCGCTCGTACTCGCGCGCCTCGGGGCAGACCTCGCTCGACAGCGTCACCTCGATGCTGGGGCAGACCCCCCTGACGATCTCGCCGGCCCTGACCTCGTGCGCCGGATTGACGTAGGCGTGGATGAAGGCGATTGCGACGGCACCGATGCCTAAGCTCGCCAGGCCTTCCGCCACACGCCGCACCGCCGTCTCGTCGAGCGGCAGGCGAACCGTGCCTTCGACGTCCATCCGCTCGGGCACGGTGAAGCGCAGTGCGCGCGGCACCAGCGGCTTCGGCTTCTCCAGCAGCACGTCATACTGGTCGTACCGGCTCTCGTCGGCGATCTCGATGACGTCGCGGAAACCTTGCGTCGCGATCAGGGCTGTCCGCGCGCCTTTGCGCTCGATGATGGCGTTGGTCGCGAGCGTCGTGCCATGCAGTGCGACGTCGATGTCGGCGAACGAGAGACCCGCCTCGGCCAGCACATGCCGGGTGCCCTCGACGACAGCCTGCTCCGGCGCCTGCGGGGTCGTCAGCACCTTGGCCGTCAGCAGGCGGTCGCCCGCCTCGAGCACGATGTCGGTAAACGTGCCACCAATGTCGGCAGCCATGCGCACGGGCGCTCTCGCAGAGGGCATCGCTACGGGGCCTCTCGGACTGGGGATGGGAAAGCCTACCGTTGGGACAGTAGGCGACGCGGCCACCGCTTGGCCAGTGCGCGACCGCTGCGCATCGCAGAGGTCGCCGCTCCCTGGTCATCTCCCCCTTCCCTGCTCCTGCGGCCAAGGCTGGAACAGGGTCTTGGGGGATGTGTACCTGGCGATGATCAGGGTCGCGACGGCCGCGGCAAGAAGCACGCGCACCAGGAGCCGCCTCTGACGCCGCGTCATCCGGGCCACGGGCGTCCCCTCAGTGCGCCATCGCCTTGCCGATCTCCTCGGTCATCTTCTTGGCGTCGCCGAGCACCATCACGGTGTTGTCGCGGTAGAAGACCGAGTTGTCGATGCCGGCGTACCCGGAGGCGAGCGAGCGCTTGTTGAAGAGAACCGTCCCGGCCTTCCAGACCTGCAGCACCGGCATGCCGTAGATGGGCGACGACTTGTCCTCCTCGGCCGCAGGATTGACGACGTCGTTGGCGCCGATGACGTAGACGGCATCGGTCTGCGAGAACTCGGAGTTGATGTCCTCGAGCTCGAACACCTCGTCGTATGGCACGTTGGCCTCGGCCAGCAGCACGTTCATATGGCCGGGCCTGCGGCCGGCGACAGGGTGGATCGCGTACTTCACCTCGACACCGGCCTTTTTCAGGTTGTCGGCCATCTCGCGCAAGGCGTGCTGCGCCTGTGCGACGGCCATGCCGTAACCCGGCACGATGATCACTTTCTGCGCATTCTTCAGGATGTAGGCCGCGTCCTCGGCGCCTCCGAGCTTGACTGGCTTCTGCTCGCCGGTACCGCCGGAAGGGCCGGCGGTCTCGCCACCGAATCCGCCGGCGATCACAGACAGGAACGCCCGGTTCATGCCCTTGCACATGATGTAGGACAGGATGGCGCCAGACGAGCCGACCAACGCGCCGGTGATGATCAGCGCGATGTTGCCGAGGGTGAAGCCGATGCCAGCGGCCGCCCAGCCCGAGTACGAGTTGAGCATCGACACCACGACGGGCATGTCGGCGCCGCCGATCGGAATGATGATGAGGATGCCGAACAGCAAAGAAGCGATGGTGATGGCCCAGAACAGCTTGGGATCGCCGCCCGAGATGCAGAACTGGAAAATCAGCCAGACGATGCCGATGCCGAGCACGATATTGACGACATGGCGGGCCGGCAGAATGATCGGCTTGCCCGACATGCGTCCCGAGAGCTTGGCGAAGGCGATCACCGAGCCGGTGAAGGTGATGGCGCCGATGGCGACTCCGAGCGACATCTCCAGCAGGCTCGCGGCCTTGATGTCGCCCGGTGTGCCGATGTGGAAGGCTTCCGGGGCATAGAGCGCGCCTGCCGCCACGAACACCGCCGCAAGGCCAACCAGCGAGTGAAACGCTGCCACGAGCTCGGGCATTGCCGTCATCGGAATACGCTTGGCAGTGATCGCACCGATCAGAGCGCCGAGCCCAAGGCCGCCGCCGATCAGAGCGAGCGACAGCGGATCCGCCAGAGTCGGGATCTGAGCGAGCGTCGTGACGATCGCGATCAGCATGCCGACCATGCCGTAGGTATTGCCGGCTCGCGACGTCTCCGGGCTCGAAAGTCCTCTCAGCGCCAGGATGAACAGCACGCCCGATGCGAGGTACAGCAGCGCGACGGTGTTGGCTGACAGGGGGCCGGCGAGCAGTTGGGAGGCGTCCATGGGGCTTCAGGCTCCGTTGCGGGCGCGAAGTTCGGGCGGCTCGGTCGGTGGTGCGACCATCATTCCGACCAGCCGGCGCACGGCGGGCGCGACGATCAGGAGGGACGCGAACGCGATCGGCCAGGCATTGACCCAGGCAGAGATCCAGCGGCCGAGCAGGTCGGGCACGAAGCCGAACGCTTTCCAGGTCGCCAAGCCGGAGACGAGAAACGACATGAGGCCGGACGTCAGTCCGGCGAAAAGGTAGGGTGCGGCGTGATGTGGAAGCCGGAAGCGCAGGCTCATCGCTTCTCTTTCTTCTTGTACATCGCCAGCATGCGTTGGGTGACGAGGAAGCCGCCGAAAATGTTGATCGAGGCCATGACCAGGGCCAGGAAGCCGAACACCTTGGCCAGCATCGAGCCAGTGGTCACAAGGGCCACGCCGGTCGCGAGCAGGGCGCCGACCACGATCACGGAAGAAATTGCGTTGGTCACGCTCATCAGCGGCGTATGCAATGCCGGCGTCACCGACCAGACCACGTAGTAGCCGACGAAGATGGCGATCGCGAAGACCATCAGCTCGTAGACGAACGGGCTGACCGTATCACCACCGCCTGCGGCGAGGGCGTCGGTCGCACCTGCCGTCAGGAGCACACACACCAGCGCGAGGACGAGCCGAAGCGCCGTGCGAAGCTCCCGCAATAGCGACGTCATTGGCTATCCCCCTTTTGCGACAAGGCTCGGATGCACGATCGCGCCGCCCTTAGCGACGAGGGTACCCTTGATCACCTCGTCCTCCCAGTTGACCGCGAGCGCCTTTGTCTTCTTGTCGAACATCGTCTCGAGGAAGTTCATCAGGTTCTTGGCGTAGAGCGCCGTTGCATTGACGGGCATTGTGCCGGCGAGATTGACCGGCCCCCAGATCTGCACGCCGTGCGCCTGCACGATCTCGCCCGGCTTGGTCCGCTCGCAATTGCCGCCGCGCTCGGCTGCCAGGTCCGCGATCACCGATCCCGGTTTCATGGAGGCGACCATGTCCGCCGTGATCAGGCGCGGTGCCGGCCGTCCCGGGATCAGTGCCGTGGTGATGACGATGTCCTGCGTCTTGATGTGGCCGGTGATCAGCTCCGCCTGCTTCTTCTGGTAGGCTTCCGACATCGGCTTGGCATAGCCGGCAGCCGTCTGCGCCGCGCGGAACTCGTCGTCCTCGACGGCGATGAACTTCGCGCCGAGCGAGGCGACCTGCTCCTTCGTGGCAGGACGTACGTCAGTCGCCGAGACGATGGCCCCGAGCCGTCGCGCTGTCGCGATGGCTTGCAGGCCGGCGACTCCGACGCCCATGATGAACACCTTGGCCGCGGGCACGGTGCCGGCTGCCGTCATCATCATCGGCATGGCCTGGGGCAGCAGCGAGGCTGCATCTATCACGGCCTTGTAGCCGGCGAGGTTCGACTGGCTGGAAAGCACATCCATGGATTGGGCGCGCGTGATGCGCGGCATGAACTCCATGGCGAATAAAGCGCGACCGACGGCAGCGAGCGCGTCGAGCTCGGGTCTGTCGTCGTAGGGTGAGAGCATCGCGACGACCATGGCGTCCGGCTTGAGGGCGCCGATCTGCTCTGCGCTCGGGCGGCGCACCTTGAGCAGAATATCAGCGCCGGCCACCGCCTCGTCAGCGCTTGCGACGATGCTGCCGCCCGCCGCCGCCAGGGCCTCGTCCGAGATGCCAGCGGCTCGCGTCGTGTCGGCGACGATCCGTACCGTGCAGCCCAGTCCGACGAGCTTCTTGACCGTCTCGGGGGATACCGCCGCGCGTGTCTCGCCCGCGCCCTCGGGCGTGACGGCTACCGTCACCATGCCAGATCCTCCGCCGTGAGGTGCGTTCCGCGGCAACTCTCGGTCGCCATCCCGAATCGGAGCGCCTTGATCAGACGAGGAAAACCAGCATTCCGAAGAGGATCAGGGCGACCATCACGATCAACACCACGGTGCCCTTCAGAAACCCGTCGTACGTCCTCAGGTGCTCGGCGTAGTCCATGGCCGGATGGCCTTCGGACGTATCGACGGACATGGCAATCTCCCCTTGCAGCGGTGCTTGCGTGCGCCCTTCGTCTGCTAGCGCAAGCGGACGGACCAATCAAGCACGACACGGGCCTGCAACCGGGCCTGAGACGTTATTGCCGGCTTGCGCCGCGGTGCAAGAGACAGCGGGGGCCATCGAACCCCGGTGCCGGGCACGCATCATGCCAGCGCATGGCCCAGGGCGTGCACCAGGCGGGCGACATCCTCCTCGTCGTTGTAGACATGTGGAGAAATGCGCAGGCGACCCAGCCGTGGTGCCGCATAGATCTTCTGATCCGCCAACCTCTCGACGAGCTTGTCGGGCATGCCGTTGGGAAACCCGAGGCTCAGCACGTGCGGCGCGCGAAGGCCCGGGACCGGGATCGATACCTTGCCGTTGAGCTCGGCGACACCCTCACCAATGCGTCGCGTGACGTCTGCGAGCCGCGATTCGACCGCGCTGCGGCCTAGCTGCTCAACCGTCTCGATGCCGACGGCCGCCATCTCCAGGGAAATGAAGTGATCGCGCTCGCCCATGTCGAAGCGGCGCGCATCCGGCAGATAGCGGGTGTCCTCGAAGTAGACCACCTGCTCTGCCTTGACGCTGCGGCGCCCGTAGCTGGTCTGCTCGAGCGGGACGCCGTCCTGATGGCGCCTGGCGACGTAGAGAAAGGCGCGTCCGTAGGGACCGAGCAGCCATTTGTAGGTCGGAAACACCATGAAATCGGGATCGATCCGCCTGACGTCCAGGTCCATGATGCCGGCGGCATGCGTCGCGTCGACCAGCAGTGCGGCGCCATGGGTTTTGAGCACCGGTGCCACCCTGTCGAGGTCGATGGCTCCGCCGTCCGACCAGTGCACCGACGAGATCGATGCCACGGCCACCGGCGCTACGCCGGGTCTCTCGATCGCCTCGAGCACCGCCGCGGTCCAGTCGCCATCTTCCGGACGGGGCACCGTATCGACCGTGAAGCCTTGCGCCTCGGCCCGGCTCATCCACTCGAGCACGGGCGACGAATGGTCGTCCTCGATCACGAGCACGCGCGTGCCGCGCGCAATCGCCAGGGATTTCGCCGCCGTCGCAACGCCGTAGCCGACCGACGAGATCAGCGCCACGTCGGACGGCTCGGCGTTGATGATACGTGCCGCAGCGGATCGCGCCCGCTCGTACTGCCCGTTGAAGAACTCGGGTGTCAGCGTCCACGGTTGCGCCTTGCGCAGCGCGCCGGCGCGTCCCGCCTCGGCCACGGCCTTCGGAATGGGGCTCCAGCCGGCTGCATTGAAGTACGCCACGTCACGAGGGATATCGAACAGCCCGCGTTGCGATGCTAGCATTTCCGTCCATCCTGGGTCTCAAGGCCCGACTCGACCGGGATCGCCCGTCATCCTCGCACCTCGAATTGTGCGAGCCCAATAGAAATCCGTTATCCGGAGCATAAGCATGCGTGGCCGTCAGGTCTTCATGGAAAGCCTCGTCGCACACGGCGTCGAGCGCATCTTCGGCAACCCGGGCACCACGGAAAGCCCGCTTCTCGACAGCCTGGCGGCCTACCCGTCGATCCGCTACGTGACGGCGCTGCACGAGTCGATCGCGCTCTGCGCCGCGAGCTACTACGCGCAGGCCTCGGGCAAGACCGGTGTCGTTTCGCTGCACGTGGCGCCAGGCCTCGGCAACGCCATCGGCATGATGTACGGCGCACTCCGCGCCTCGTCGCCGATGGTCGTGACCGCAGGCCAGCAGGATACGCGGTTGCGGCTCAACAACCCAGTGCTCGGCCACGACCTGGTCGCGATGGCGGCGCCGGTGACAAAGTGGAGCGTCCAGGTCGAGCGCGCCGACGAGATGGCGCCGATCCTGCGTCGCGCGTTCAAGGTTGCCCACGACGGGGCACCCGGACCGGTCTTCGTCGCGCTGCCGATCAACGTCATGGAGCAGGAGACCGCGACCGGTCCGGCGAAGCCCGCGGCGCTTGCCCGTGCCCCGCTCCCGCAGCCTGAAGGCGTCGCGGCCATCGCCGGCCTGCTGCTCAGCGCCAAATCTCCCGTGATCGTCGCAGGCGACGACGCTGCCCGCAGTGGCGCGACGGCCGCACTCGTCGAACTGGCAGAGCTCGTGGGCGCCTCGGTTTGGTCTGAAGGACTCAAGATGCACGGCGCCTTTCCGTCGCCCCACCCATCCGCCCGGCTCGGACTGCCGCTCGACTCCGCCGCTATCGCCAAGTCGCTCGCCGGCGCGGATGTCGTGCTCCTCATCGGCGGCTCATTCTTCGAGGACGTCTGGCATGCGGGCGAAGGCCCGTTCCCGGCCGGCGCGCGCATCGCTCAGGTCGAAGCCTATCCGGAGCGGCTGGCCTTCGGCGTCGCACCGGAGACGGGGCTATGCGGCGACATCCGCGCTGCCGTCGAAGGTATCGTGGCGGCCGTCCGCGGTGGGGCCGATGCAGCCTTTTCGGCCGATGCCAAGCGACGCAACGCTGCACTCGTAGCGCTGAAGGCGAAGGAGGAGGCGGTCCAGAAAGCCCGTGCCGAGAAGGCGTGGGACCGCGTGCCGATATCGATGCCGCGTGTCATGGCGGAGATCCGTGAGGCCATTCCCGCCGGCTCGATCATCGTCGACGAATCGATCACCGCCTCGATCGACCTCGCGCGCTCGATTCCAAGCGACGGTCCGGGCACCTACTTCGGCGCCAAGTGCGGCGGCATCGGCCAAGGCCTTGCCGGCGCGCTCGGCGTGCAAGTGGCCAAGCCCGACAGGCCTGTGATCTGCATCTCCGGCGATGGCTCGTCGATGTACTCGATCCAGGCCTTGTGGACGGCGGCCCACTGCAAGCTGTCGATTGTCTTCATCATCCTCGCCAACGGCGAGTACCGCGTCCTCAAGCACAATATCGACGTGTACCGGCAGAAATTCGCCATTGCCTCGCAGGAGCCTTACGCGCACATGGACCTCGGCACTCCGACGCTCGGCTTCGTCGAGATGGCCACCGGCATGGGTGTCGCCGGCACGCGGGTCACGACGGGCGGCGACATCGGCCCGGCCATCAAGGCCGCCCTCGCCGGTGGTCGCCCCCACGTCATCGAGATCGCCATCGAGGCCAAGCGCTAGCTCAGGGGGCGGAGACCGGTCGCTCTGCGAGGGGTGTCCGGTATCCAGCAGGAGCCTGAAAGCATGAGCCGACCATCCGGCCTTCTCAGCAACCGCCCATCGCTTCAACAGTGGGCGGCACTGCTCGGGCTTTCGCTGGTGATGACAGTCGCCGCCGAGGCCGTGCATCTGCCGGCAGCGTTGATGATCGGCCCGATGGTGGCCGCCATCGTCATCGCCTGTGCCGAGGGCACGATCCGCATGGCGCGCTGGCCCTTCATCGCGGCGCAAGGCATCATCGGATGCCTGATCGGCCGCAGCATACCGCTGACCATCCTCGACGAGCTGGCAAAGGACTGGCCGCTTTTTCTCGCCGGTGTCGTCTCGGTGATCGCAATCGCCAGCACGATGGGGTATCTGCTCGCGAGGGCTGGCTTCCTTCCGGGCACGACAGCCATCTGGGGCACATCGCCCGGCGCCTCGACCGCCATGATCATCATGTCGGAAGCGCACGGGGGGGATGTGCGCCTTGTCGCGGTCATGCAGCAGCTGCGGATCGTCCTGGTCATCGGCATCGCGGCGCTGGTGGCCAAGGCCTGGGCTCCGTCCGGCACGGCGCTGGCGCTCCGGGTGGATTGGTTTCCGACCATCGCCTGGGGCCCGTTTGTCACGACGCTCGTGCTCGCGGGGGCCGGGGCCGCTCTCGCAACGGCCTTGCGCATTCCAGCCGGTGCGCTGCTTCTGCCTCTCGCAGCGTCGATGGTATTCAGCGGCACCGGTCTGATGACGATCGAGCTGCCGCCCTGGCTGCTGGCACTCGCCTATGGACTGGTCGGCTGGAGCATTGGCCTGCGCTTCACATGGCCGATCCTCTCCTATGCATTCGGGCTGTTGCCCCGCCTGCTTGCCATCGTGCTGGCTCTTATCGCCGCTTGCGGACTGATGGCAGGGGGCCTCGTCGTGTTCGCGGGAATAGACCCACTGACGGCCTATTTGGCGACGAGTCCCGGGGGCGCCGACTCCATCGCCGTCATCGCTGCGTCGAGCAACGTCGACATGCGCTTCGTCATGGCCATGCAGACCGCGCGGCTGGTGGTCGTGCTCGTGGTGAGCCCCATCATCTCGCGCCTCATTGCCGAGCGGACTGTGACCAGCGCAGAGAGCCGCCCGGGCAGCCGGTGAGGGCGAGGCGTGCATCGGCGCAGCGCGAACACGAGGCCTCAACCCTTTGCCCAATATCCTGCTTGCCTCGCGGCGCGTCCGGCGGCACGCTTGTCCCCCGGAGCCGCGCGCCCTTCCGAGCGCGCCCCGCGCTCAACATCCGGGGATCCCGAGACGCCATGTCCCAGCTTCTGAACTATGACGACCTGCGTCGCGCTGCCAAGCGTCGCCTGCCCAAGATCGCGTTCGACTTCATCGAGGGCGGCCTCGACGACGAGGTGGGGCTCGAGCGCAACGTGTGGGGCTTCGAGCGCCATCGCATCGTGCCGCGCTACATGGTCGACGTGTCGCAGCGCACCCAGACGACCGAGCTGTTCGGGCGCACCTACGCGCAGCCCGTGGGTATCGCGCCCACTGGCGGCGCAGCCCTGTTCCGACCCGGCGCCGACCTGATGCTGGCCGCCGCGGCGCGCAAGGCCAACGTGCCGTTCATCATGTCCGGCGCCTCGACCGATACCATCGAGAACCTTGCCCGGGTCGCGCCGGACCACGGCTGGTACCAGATGTACACGGCCAAGGATAAGACGATCTCCTACGACATGATCAAGCGGTCGAAGGACGCCGGCCTCTCGACCCTGGTCGTCACGGTCGACGTGCCGGTTCATTCCAATCGCGAGCGCAACAAGCGCAACGGCATGTCGCGGCCGTTGAAGATGCCGCTGCACATTCTGCTCGAGGCCGCCACGCATCCCGGGTGGCTGGTGAACTATTATCGCAACGGCGGCGGCACGCCGATGCTGTCGAACTGGGCGAAATATGCAGGCCCCGGCGCAGAGAACGATGCCGAGAAGGTCGCCGCCTTCCAGGCCACCCAGACGACGCCACCGCTCGACTGGTCGGACATCGAGAAGTTCCGCGAACTATGGCCGCGCAAGATGGTGATCAAGGGCATCATGCATCCGGCCGATGCGGAGCGTGCACACAAGATCGGCATCGATGGTATCATGGTCTCCAATCATGGTGCCCGCCAGCTCGACCGCGCGCCGTCACCGGTCGAGGTGCTACCGGCCATCCGCGACGCCGTCGGCGACAAGATGACGTTGATGCTCGATTCCGGCATCCGGCGCGGGTCGGATGTCGTCACGGCCATGTGTCTGGGAGCGAAGTTCTGCTTCGTCGGCCGCATGACGCTCTACGGCGTGGCGATCGGCGGCGAGCCGATGGTCAGCCATGCGTTGAGCATCCTCAAGAACGAGGTGGACCTCGTCATGGGCAACATGGGCGCGCCCGACATCCGCTCGCTCGGCCCGGACTTCCTGATGTGGGACGACCAGGCGGATCTCAAGCGCAACACGCGGCCCTGAGCCTGGGCGCCGCGCGGTGCGGAGCTCGGGTCAGGTCCGCACCGAGGCGAGCTGCAACTCGAGTACGGCAAGCGCCGAGCTGTCGCCCAGGCTCGCAGTGTCCGTGAGTGGCCGCAGGGCAATGCTGGACTCGGCACCGCCGACGAGGCTCGGCGCCCGGGTTCCGCGTTGGGGGTCGAGGGTGCCGAGGTAGCTGCCCTCGAGCCGCTCGACCGGCGTCGACTGGCTCGACGCCATCACGGACCAAGCGAGCACCACTTTCCCCGGGGTCCCACCGTCGCCAGTGACCTTCTTCACGACGCCGGTGAACTGGGCCTTGGGGCCTGTGAGCGGCTCGTAGCTGCACGACAGATGCAGCGCACCAGGCTCCGGCGACGGCGTTTTCTCTGGGTCCACCGTGCACATCAATGTGCCGATATTGACCATGGCCTCGGTCTTCTGCGCCGTTGCAGAGCCTTGAGGGAGCAGCCCGCAGGCCGCAAAGGACACGAGCGCAAGGGCGGCTCGCAAGATTGATGATCGCATCATGGGGTATCCTCTCCGGGCCGGCGGCTGGCCGTTGGCTGCCTCGCGTCGACCTCGCCGAGGGCTCGGAGGACACTGTCTCTCACCCGGTCGCGCTCGGCCGTCGCGGCTTGCGCGTCCAGGTCTTTGAGCCACACGGTCAGTATCTGGCGCTTGTCGGCATCGCTGAGCCCATTCGCCCCCATCAGCTCCAGCGGCGAGCCGAATTCGCCCGACAGGCGCTTCTCGACGGGAATCTCGGATACTTGCTCGGAGCCGCGGCGCTTCGCCATCATCAGTTCCTCTCGCAATGGGCAGCCGCCCCGGAGCGGGCCGGGCGCCTGCGGGAGGAATGCCGGGCCGCAGCAGCGGGTTCCCGGTCGAGAGCAATCTGGAAGAGCTCCCAGCAGCCCTCCCGCGCGACAGGAGGGCCGGGTCGGAGCGAGCGCGATCCGAGGACGTGATCAGTACGTTTTCGCGGTGACGTTGCCCGCCTGGCCACGTGTCTCCTTGACCATGTTGGTCGCGGCGACCGACAACGAGCGCGCGTCGTTCATGAGCGTGACCAGGTTGTAGCCCTGGCCGAACCGCTTCTTGGCCGTAGCCGGACCGTCCGTGTGGACCCCGGCGATCATCCCCTTCGAGCGCGTCACCTTGGCGATCTGCTCGATCGCGGCGATCACCTCGCCGTCCGACGGATCCAGCGTTGGCGGCTTGCCCATCGCCATCGACAGATCCGACGGCCCGACATAGACGCCGTCGAGGCCTTGCACTGACAGGATCGCCTCGAGGTTCTGGAGACCGGCACGCGTCTCGATCATGGCGAACAGCAGCACCTCCTGATTGGCGCCCTGCCAGTAGTCGGCGCCGCCGTACTGAACGGCGCGGTTGGGCCCCATCGACCGCGTGCCGATCGGCGGATAGCGGCCGAAGGAGACGAACCGCTCTGCCTCCTCGCGCGTGTTGATCATCGGGCAGATGAGGCCGTAAGAGCCGGCGTCGAGCAGCTTCATGACGATCGCGGCATCGTTCCAGGGGACACGGCACATCGGTACAGCATCGGTCGTCGAGATGGCCTGCAGCATCGGCAGCGCACGCGTGAAGTCGACCGGACCGTGCTGCAGATCGATGGTCACGCTGTCCCAGCCACAATGGCTGTAGACCTCGGCGGCGTAGGAATCCGGAATCGCGCACCATCCGTTGATGATGTTGCCGCCGGCCTTCACGATCTCTCGGATCTTATTCTTGCGCATGTGTCTTCCCTCGCTGGCGCGACTGTGTCGGGGCCGGCTGACACCCTGCCCTCGAGGGCGAGGCTAGGACGCAGTGGCCCGCCCTGCCAAACGATTTCCCAGCAGGACGCTCGACTATCTCAGCAGCCCGCCGTCGATCACGATGGTCCTTCCGGTGACATAGTCCGAGAGGTCCGTCGCCAGGAACTCGACCACTTTGGCGCAGTCCTCGATCGTGCCCTCACGCCGGAGCGCGATCTGGTCGGCCATGTGCGAGCGGTCGCCGAGGCGTCCCGTCCGAATGACGCCGGGTGCGATGGAATTGACGTTGATGTTGAAGGGGCCGAGCTCCTGGGCGAGCGACCGCGTGTAGTGGATGATCGCCGCTTTCGCCATGCCATAGGGATGATAGCTGCCACGCGCATCGAGGCCGGCCGTCGAAGACACGGTCACGATTTTGCCCGAGCGCTGCATCTTCATGTGTGGCGCTACGGCCATGCAGGTGTACATCGTCGTCTTGAGGTTGATGTCGAGCACGCGCACCAGCATCTCCTCCGGGCAGTCCGACGGCGTGCCCGTGGTAACGACGTCGCGGCGGTCGTTGGAACCCGGTCCGCCTTGGCGCTCATCGGCGAATTGCACCGTGCCGCCACCGGCATTGCAGACCACGACATCGACGCGCCCGAACTTGCGCACGACCTGCTCGATTGCCGCTGTCGCGGCCTCGCGGCTCGTCAAGTCCGCCTCGATCCCGATGGCGCGTACTCCCTTGGCCTCGCACTCTGCCATCACGGTGTCGGCCGTCATCGAGGCCTTCTCGAAGTCGTAGACGTCCGCTGCCTTGAGGTTGCGGTCGATGACGGCGATGTCGGCACCCAGTCCGGCTAGGCGCAACGCGTAGCCGCGCCCGAGCCCGCGGGCGCCGCCCGTGACGATAGCGACCTTACCTGCCAGTTTTCCCGCGGCCATGCCGATCCCCCATTCTGTTCGAATCGTTCCCGCCGGCAGCCGGCACCGGCATTGCGGCAAGTCTGCGACCGCGGCCCGATGACGTCAGCGCAGGCCGTACACTCTTGCCGCCGTGTCGTGGAAAAGCTTGGCCTTGTCCGCGGCGCTGCAGGCAGTCGTGATCCGCTTGAACGAGTTCCAGAGCACGCCGTAGCTGGAGCTGACCTTGTCGACAGGAAAGTTGGATTCGAACATGGCCCGGTCCGGCCCGAACAACTCGATGGCCGTCTCGATGTACGGGCGGGTCGCGTCGGCCATCTCCTGGCTCGTCGGGGGGATCGACCGCTCGTGCCATCCGAAACCGCAATACTCCATCCCGAGGCCGCCGAGCTTGATCACGACGTTCGGGCATTTCGCCATCTCGGCGAGGCTCGCCCGCCAGAGGCCGAAGATCTCGTCGCGGCGGTTCGCGTAGGCGCCGATGCCAGCTACGCCGCCGCAGTGATTGAGCACTACGGTCATACCCGGGAAGGCGCGCGCGAGGTCGGTGCACTCGGCAAGCTGCGGAAAGCGGGCCGTCATGTCGAATACGAGCCCACGCTTTGCCACCTCGGCCGTGCCCTCGCGGTACTTGCCGTCGACATACATGCCTGCCTTGGCCGCGCGACCGATGCGGGGATCAGGATCCCAGGCGCCTGAGCAGCGGATGCCGCGAAATCTGTCCGGCGCGGCTGCCATCAGCGCATCGAGCACGGCGCCGACGCGTGACCCGGCCGCGAGGTCGGCGAAGCCCACGATGCCGGCCGCGACCCGCGTCCTCCCGTAGAGCCCCGACGCTGCCATGGCCGCAATGCCGTTGGCGAACTCGACCTCGCCGACGTATTTCATCTCGTCGGGCCCGTCCGCCCGGAACATGGCGAGATGCTCGATGAACACGGTCGAGACGATGTTGTGACCGCTATCGGCGTCCCGCAGGATCTCGTCGAGCATGTAGCGCCGCTCGACGCGTCCGTCGCGACGGTCCCACAGATGATGATGCGCATCGCAGATCGGCAGGTCCGGCTCGATCGCCGCCTCCCGCACCTGTGCCAGCCAGTCGGCGTTCGATGTCATGACGGCATGCTCCTCTCCGGTTGGCTCGAAGGTGACGGGACGACGGTGGCCGACGATCCCCCCATCGGGGCGACCGCCCCGCACCCGGGCATCAGCCTGAAAAGCAAGGCAAGAGCGCCCACAGGCGTCACGACAGGCCGGGCGGCCTCACGTCCGGGGCATCCCCCCTGGCCTCACGACAGGTCGGGCTTCAGCAGCTTGATGATCGAGGACGAATCGAGGTCGCCGTGTCAACAGCACTTGGAGTTGTCCGGTTTTGATAGCACACGACATGGCCGCTTCTCTGTGGTCGGATCGTGTCCGGCGGAAGCGGGGGACGCCGGTGTCGTGGGGGGCCCGGGTTTCAGGCCGGGCACCCTCTTCCTTTG
>JANRJI010000113.1:0-3268 GCA_033764055.1 Hyphomicrobiaceae bacterium | reverse complement strand
GTAGGCCGAATTGTCGGGCAAGCCACGCGCCTCGATGGGGAGGATCTTGCGCACGGCTTCCGGAATTTCCTGCTCGAGCGTGGTTCCGAGATCCTTGACCAGCGCCGCTTCGGTCACCGGCGACTTCCCGTCGTTGAGCATCCCCGCGATCGACGTCGACATCCGCCTGAGCGTGGCGAGATGCGCGACGAGACGGCCGACCTCTGCGGCCTGCATCGGCTGCGGGTCGCGGCCGAGTTCGTCGATCGCCTCGACGAGCAACGGATAGCTCGACATGAACCGGTCCGGCCCCGAGCGTTCGTAGGCAAGCTCGGAAACGACCATCTCCCAGCCCCGCCCTTCGCCCCCGACGGTCATGTCCTCCGGCACGAACACGTCGTCGAAGGTGACCTCGTTGAAGTCGTGGCCGCCGTAGAGATTGTAGATCGGCCGAACGCTGATGCCCGGCGACTTCATGTCGACGATGAACTGGGTGAGACCGTGATGACGCTGGTCCGGCGTTCCGGAGGTACGCACGAGCGCGATGATGTAATGGGCGCGGTGCGCAAAGCTGGTCCACACCTTGCGGCCCGTGATGCGCCAGCCGCCATCGGCCTTCACTGCCCGCGACTTGACGCTGGCGAGATCGGACCCGGTGTCGGGCTCGCTCATGCCGATGGCGAAGTAGCAGCGCCCGGCTGCGATCTCGGGAAGGATCATGGCTTTCGCCCGCTCGCTGCCGTGCCGCAGGATCTGCGGCCCCGATTGCCGCTCCGCGATCCAGTGGCAGAGCGCCGGCGCGCCCGCCGCGAGCAGTTCCTCGACCACCACGTAGCGCTCGAGCGTCGACCGCTCGCCGCCGCCGTACTGCTTCGGCCACGTCATGCCGAGCCAGCCCCGTGCACCGATCTTCCGCGAGAACGCCTCATCGGCCTCCACCATGGCGCAGACGGCTGGCACGAAACTGCCCTTCGCGCGCTCTTCCCCAAGGAAGGCGCGCACCTCTGCCCGAAGCTTCTCGGCTTCCGGCGGCAGCTTGACGGGCTCGAAGACGAATTGCGGCATGGGGCCAGGTGCTCTCGGGCTGTTGGCTGGATGGGGCAAGTATGCAACTGACTGGGCGCGAGGCAAGGGCACACGGCAAGAGCGCCGCGACCGAGACGTCATCGCACAACCAATACTCGAGACGGACGGAGCCGGATCATGCGTGCAGTCTGGTACGAGAAGACGGGCCCGGCCCGCGACGTGCTGATCGTCGGCGAGCAGCCGGATCCGGTGGTGGGCGCGGGCCAGGTCCGGGTGCGGCTCGAAGCCTCGGGCGTAAATCCGGCCGACTGCAACCGGCGCGGTGGCATCGGCTATCGCATGGAACATCCCTACGTCATCGCCCATAGCGATGGAGCCGGCGTGATCGATCAGGTGGGCGCCGGCGTCACCAGATTCCGGGAAGGCGACCGCGTCTGGCTCTACAACGGCCAGCGCAACGGCCGCTTCCTCGGCACGGGCGCCGAGCTGATCGCGCTCGACGCCGATCTGGTGACGCCGCTTCCAGCGTCGGTGCCGTTCGAGGCCGGAGACTGTCTCGGCATTCCCTGCATGACCGCCCATCGCTGCGTGTTCGGTGGTGGCCCGGTGGCGGGCCAGTGGATCGTCGTGACGGGTGGGGCCGGTGCGGTCGGCAACTATGCGATCGCGCTCGCGAAATGGGGCGGTGCGCGCGTCATCGCAACGGTGGGCCATCGCCACGTCTGGCATCGCGAGGATGCGTTGGCCGCGGGCTCCGACATCGTACTCGACCGCGACGACGAGAACCTCGCCGCCCGCATCCTCGCGGAAACTGACGAGCAGGGCGCGAGCCGCATTGTCGACGTCGACTTCGGCGGCAACCTGTCGTGGACCAAGGACGCCGTCGCGCTCAACGGCACCATCGCCGCCTACGCCTCCCGCGGCAATCTGGCACCGGAAGTACCGTTCTCGGCCCTCATGCGCCGCAACGTGACCATCTCGGGCGTCCTGCTGCCGACATCGCCCCACGCGGCGCGCCGGCAGGCCCAGTCGGATATTCTCCGCTGGCTCGAGGAGGCACCCCGCCTGCACCGGGTCGTCGGCCCTTTCACGCTCGATGAGACGGCCGAGGCCCACGAGGCCGTGGAGGCGGGCGGCAAGCGCGGCACCGTGGTGGTGGCGCCGAACCGCTGACCGGGGCAGCATGTCCGGACCTGAGCGACCGAGAACCGACCGAAAAGCAGAGACCGAGATCGATGTCACAGCCCGAAGGCCCGACCCAGAAGCTTGCCGAGTTCGTCGCCGCGCTCCGCTACGAGCAGTTGCCGTCCGACGTGGCGGCCCAGGCCTGCGACATCATCCTCGACACGGTGGGCTGCGGCATTGCCGCCTGGCGCGACGATCGGGAGAAGGCCGAGATCGCCCGCGGCCTCGCCCGCTCGTTCCATGCCGCACCCAAGGCCACGATCTGGGGTGGCGGTGAGCGGACCGACGCCGCTGTCGCAGCCATGGCGAACGGCATCCTCGCCAACGCTGCCGACTTCGACGACACGCACAAACGCGCGCTTCTCCACACCGGCTCTGTCGTGGTGCCCCCGGCGCTCGCCCTCGGAGAGGAGCGTGGTCTCACCGGCCCCGACATCGTCACGGCCATCGTTGCTGGCTACGAGGTGGCCGTCCGCGTCGGCATGGCGGTGATGCCGACGCACTATCGCTTCTGGCACTCGACTGCGACCAACGGCACCTTCGGCGCCGCCGCAACCGCCGCCTCGGCCATGCGCCTGGACAAGGCCGGCACGCTTATGGCCCTCGGCTTTGCGGGCACGCAGGCCGCCGGCCTCAACACGTTCTTCACCTACGGCGACCTGACGAAGAGCCTGCATCCGGGCAAGGCGTCGTTCAACGGCACGCTCGGCGCCCGTCTCGCCGAGATCGGTGGCACCAGCCCGCCGACCATCCTCGAGCACGAGAAGGGCTATCTCGCCGCCTACTCGCTGGAGCCAAAGCCCGAGGCGCTGACGGCAGGTCTCGGCACCAAGTGGGAGATCCTCCAGAACGGCTTCAAGTTCTTTCCCTCGATCCTCGCGAGCCATGCCGCCATCCAGGCGACACTCGACGTGGTCACGACCCACGACCTGAAGCACGCCGATATCGCCTCTATCGTGAACGAGACCTACGGCACGGTGAAATCGCACTTCTCGGCCAAGACGGTGACGACGGGCATGGGCGCCCGCGTGAGCGTGCCCTATTGCTGCGCGGTGGCGGCCCTCGACCGCGCCGTCGG
>JANRJI010000112.1:0-19017 GCA_033764055.1 Hyphomicrobiaceae bacterium | reverse complement strand
GGGCCTGTGAGTTGACAGAACAGTTGGGGATGCCATGAAGCGCCACAAATCACTGGGCCTTGCTGCCTTCATTATTCTCCAGTCGTCCGCTGGCATCGCCGCGGACCTACCCGCGATCCGCACATCGCAATCCAACAAGGTGCCCGACTGCGCGACGCCGGGAAGGCTCACCGCGTTCCTGCGCGCACGCAACGACAAGCTTGATCCACGCTTCGAGAAGATCGCTGTCGAGTACATGCGCCGCGGCGAGGAGCTCGGCCTGCGTTGGGATTACACGTTTTACCAGATGGTGCTGGAGACCGGCTATCTCACCTTCCGCGGAGATGGCGGGCGCCGGGGCGACGTGAAGCCGGCGCAGAACAATTTCGCGGGCCTCGGCGCTACCGGCAACGGCAACCCGGGCGAAAGCTTTCCCGACGTCTCGACCGGCGTGCTCGCTCATCTGCAGCATGTGCTGGTCTATTCCGGCGAGCATGTCGAGAAGCCTGTCGCCGAGCGCACCCGCAAGGTGCAGGAGTGGGGGATCGTGAAGTCCCTGCAGAAACGGTCCGGCGGCACTGTTACGTTCAATCATCTGGCGACCAAGTGGGCGCCCGGAAGCAGCTATGTTGCCAGTCTCCAGACCCTCGCCCGCAAGTTCCAGGACGAGTTCTGTCAGGGTGCCGATCCCCACCCGGAATGGGTCGCCGAGGCTCGCGGCGTCGCCGGAGCCGCCACACAGGTTGCTGCCGCCGCTGAGCCCGCGCTGTCCGGACGTGGCGCCGGCGCCTCTCTTGCCCGCAAAGCCATCGAGGACGGCAAGGCCGACGGCGACGACCGGCGCAGCGGCCTCGGCGGTGCCGGCATCGCCAAGGCTGCTTCTCAGCCGACGCCGAGCTACAGCATTCTGAATGCCGAGCCTAGTGCGCCGCCTGCAGGGACAGCTTCTTCGCTCGCGCCCGTCGAGCCCGAGGCCAAGCCGCGCATCGAGGCAGAGAAGATCGAGAAGCCGGCATTCGTGATGGCTTCGGCGGCCGGAGCGATGGCGAAGTCAGCTGCGCCGAAGGCCCCCGCGGCCAAGTCGGTGCCGCCTGCTCCCGGCGCCACAGCCACCAAATGTCGTGTCTGGACGGCCAGCTACGGTGGTCTCAAGGCGCTCATCATTCGCGTCCGCTCCCCCAATGGGACCGACTACACGGTGCTCGACGTCAATGAGGGTGCAGAGAAGCGCGAGGCCGAGGCCTATATCGCCGCGTACGCCAAGGGTGGTGAGGTGGCCGGCGAGTTCGCGAGCCAGAGCCATGCGCTCGACAAGGCATTCGAGCTCTGCCCCGAGAGCTGACAGGCGGACTTCGTCGAGGGCACCCGATGCCGGAGCACGGGAGCCGATCCGACCAGGCCAAAATCGAGCCTGTCGCTCGTCGACTCACCCGGCCGCGCACGCGTAAGGACGGATGGCCGATGACACACACCGCTTCCCCGCTGCACATCAGCGTCGGCAAGGTGCCGGCGATGGCAGGTGCAATCACTGCCCTGGCGTTGCTCGCTGCAGCTCCCTTGGCTCCGGCCTCCGCCCAGTCGCTGCCCGAGATTCGCCTGTCGGACCGCAACAAAGTTCCGGCGTGCGTGACGCCGTCGCGACTGATGCGCTTCTTGACCGAGCGCAATCCCAACCTGCCGGCCAAGTTCCGCAATATCGCCGCCTACTACAAGGAGCACGGCGAGCGCACGGGCGTGCGCTGGGACTACGCGTTCTTCCAGATGATCATCGAGACCAACTATCTGATCTTCAAGAACGCAGCCGGTAAGGGAGACGTCAGCCCCAACCAGAACAACTTCGCTGGCATCGGCACTACGGGCGGCGGTGTGCCTGGGGATTCCTTCCCGGATGTGCCGACGGGGGTGCTCGGGCAGATGCAGCACCTGGTGGCCTACTCCGGCGAAGCGGTGCCCAATCCGGTCGCGCGGCGGACACGCGAGAAGCAGGACGATATCATCGCCAAGTCGCTGTCGTTGCGGCGGGCCGTCACGTTCCGCGACCTTGCCGGCCGGTGGGCGGTCGATCGCAAGTATGGAGGCTCGATCGCGTACATCGCCGAGCGCTACCGCAGTCGCTTCTGCACTGGCAGCGCACCGGACGACGAGCCGAAAGAGCCGGCGGCCATCGTGGCCAAGGTGGCGCCGACCAGCTCACCACGCCCTGCTGCGCCGGAGGCGCCACCCGAAGGCTCTCCCCGTCGCCGCGGCGGAACCATGTCACTCGCTGTTGCCAGCGTTGCCGGCGGCGTGGCACGGCCGGCACTGGGCCTCGTTGCGGCGCCTGCCCCAGCAAAGCGCCCGGCCGGTTGCAAGGTCTTCACAGCGAGCTATGGCGGCGAGAAGAACGTGCTCATCCGGCGCCGCGTTGGCGATGAGATGCACTATACGGCCCTCCAGGTAGTCGATGGGCGCGAGCAAGGTCTCGCCGATACCTTCATCCGGAGCCACGCTCCGGGTGGCGAGGCGCTCGCCCAGTTCCCCAATCGGGAAACGGCCCTTTCGCGGGCATTCGACCTCTGCCCTGGCGCGGCTGGGCGGTCCGGTTGAGGGTGAGCGACTGACAGGGGGAGCCGCCTCCCTGGAGCCGTGGCGCCACCAACCGGGCGCCGGCACCGGGAGGCGGCCGCACTCGGGAGCGTCCGAGCCGCTTGACATCGGGCGCACAGGCGCCATTCGCAAGTCTCAGCCGGCGAGGAGCCAAACCGGTCGCTGGCCGGGGACGCTGGCGAGCGCGCCTCTGTGGACGCCAACGTCAAAGGTCAGTAATGCTGGGCCTTCCGACCCGGCGGCTGCTGTCGCGCGGGCGTTTTCTCACGAGGGTAGAGCACTATGGCAATCGGAGCGACGACCGCTGCCGGAAAGGCGTCCCTGAAGGACATGGCGAACGCCGTGCGGGCGCTTGCGATGGATGCCGTCGAGAAGGCCAAGTCGGGCCATCCTGGCATGCCGATGGGCATGGCCGACGTGGCGACCGTGCTGTTCGCCGAGCACATGAAATTCGATGCTTCCCATCCCGATTGGATCGACCGTGACCGCTTCGTGCTGTCGGCAGGGCATGGCTCGATGCTGCTCTATGCGCTGCTCCATCTCACCGGCACGCCCGGCATGACGATGGACGAGATCAAGAATTTCCGACAGCTCGGTGCCAAGACCGCCGGCCACCCCGAGTACGGTCACGCGCCCGGCATCGAGACCACGACTGGACCCCTCGGCCAAGGTCTCGGGAATGCCGTCGGCATGGCGCTCGCCGAGCGCATCCTCAATGCGCGGCTCGGCGACGACATCGTCGATCACCGCACCTGGGTCATCGCTGGCGACGGCTGCCTCATGGAGGGCATTTCGCAGGAGGCGATCTCGCTCGCCGGTCACTTGGGGCTCGGCCGGCTCATCGTGCTCTTCGACGACAATGGCATCTCGATCGACGGACCGACCAGCCTTGCCACCAGCGAGGACCAGATCGCCCGCTTCAAGGCGTCCGGCTGGGCGACGGCGAGCGTCGACGGCCACGACATGGCCGCGGTATCGAAGGCCTTGGCGGCCGCCAAGGCCGACCCGTCACGGCCGTGGCGGATCGCCTGCAAGACCCGCATCGGCTTCGGCGCACCGACCAAGGAGGGCAAGGCCTCGTCGCATGGCTCGCCGCTCGGCGCCGACGAGATCAAGGGTGCGCGCGAACGGATCGGCTGGCCGCATGGGCCATTCGAGATTCCTGCCGACGTTCGTGCAGCCTGGACCGCCGCCGGAGCACGCGGTGGGCAGGCACGCTCGGCCTGGGAGTCGCGGTTCGCGAGGCTCGATGCAGGCAAGGGCGAGGCGCTGCAGCACCCGGCGGGTGCCGCCAGGAAGGAGATTGCCGAGGCCATCCGAGCTGCCAAGACCTTCGCCGCCTCCGAGACCACGCAACGCGCGACCCGAGTCTGGTCGGAGATGACCATCGAGCGCCTCGTCGCGGCCTGTCCGGCGCTGGTCGGAGGCTCGGCCGATCTGACCGGATCGAACAACACCAAGGCCAAGGCACAGGCGATCGTCAAGCCGGGCGACTTCTCCGGCAGCTACATCCACTACGGTGTTCGCGAGCACGCCATGGCCGCCGCCATGAACGGCCTCGCGCTGCATGGCGGGTTGATCCCTTACGGCGGCACGTTCATGGCCTTCACCGACTATTGCCGCCCGGCGATTCGCCTGTCGGCGCTCATGGGCCAGCGCGTCGTCTACGTCATGACGCATGACTCGATCGGCCTCGGAGAGGACGGCCCCACCCATCAGCCGGTGGAGCATCTGGCCGCTTTGAGGGCCATCCCCAATCTCCACGTCTTTCGGCCGGCCGACGGCGTCGAGACTGCCGAATGCTGGGCGCTGGCCATCGCGCCGGGGAGTACGCCGTCGATCCTGGCGCTGACCCGCCAGAACGTCCCGAATCTGCGCACCGAGCACACCGACGAGAACCTTTCGGCGATGGGGGCCTACGTCATCAAGGCTCCGGCAGGCGGCAAGCGCGACGTCACCATCCTCGCGACGGGCTCGGAGGTCGGCCTCGCCGTGGCGGCTGCCGAGCTGCTCGCGAAGGACGGCATTCAGGCCGCCGTCGTCTCCATGCCGAGCTTCGAGCTGTTCCGCGGCCAGCCCGAGGCCTATCGCTTCGAGGTCCTGGGAACGGCGCCGCGCGTCGCCGTCGAGGCCGGCGTCGAGCAGGGCTGGCGCGAGTGGCTAAGGCATTCTGATCGCTTCATCGGCATGAGCGGCTTCGGCGGCTCTGCGCCGGCGGCGAAACTCTTCGAGCACTTCGGCATCACGGTTGCGAAAGTCTCGGAGGCGGCACGCGTTCTCGTCCAGGACCGCTGAGCCTCCGACCCGGCCGACGGGTCGGAGGCGGCTTTGCCTGCTTTCTGCAGGCGAAGCTGCAGCTTTTTCAGGGCGTCACTCGAGCTTGATTCCGGCGGTCTTGATGACCTGGGCCGTGGATTTCCAATCGTCGTCCCAGAGCTTCTGCAGCTCGTCGAGCGTGCCCGTCTGCGGAATGCAGGCGACCAGCGCCATCTTTGCCTTCCACTCGGGCGTCTTCGAGATCTCGTTGGCCTTCTCGTTCAACTTGGCCAGGATCTCCTTCGGCGTTCCCGGCGGGGCATACATGCCGAACCAGCTTGCCATGTCGGCGTCCTTCACGCCGCATTCGGTCAGCGTCGGCACGTCGGGGAGATCGGCGAAGCGCTGCGGAGCGTTGACGCAGAGCATGATCAGCTTGCCGGCTTTGACGTGCGCCAGCGTCGAGGCCTCGTTCATCAGCTGGATGTTGCCGGCCAGCAGGTCGTTCAGGCTGTCGGACCCGCCGCGGTAGGGAATGTGGGCGATGTCGACGCCAGTCTTGAACTTCAGCATCTCGTAGCGCAGGTGAGGCTGCGTTCCGGCTCCCGACGAGCCAAAGTTGAGCTTGCCCGGGTTCTTCTTCGCGTAGGCGATGAACTCGGCGAAGGTCTTGACGCCGACGCTCGGGTGGATCGTGAAACCCGAGACCGCATTGCCGGTGTGTGCCGCGATCAGGAATTGCCTCGGATCGAAATTGTGCTTGCGCAGGATCGGCAGGCCGACCGTTCCGGTGTTGCCGGTGAACAGGAATGTGTGGCCATCGGGCGCCGAGCGGAACCCCGCCTCGTTGCCGATGAGGCCGGATGCGCCGCCACGATTCTCGACGACGAACTGCTGGCCGAAGGCCTTCGACAGCGCGTCCGCCCAGGGCCGCGCGACGAGGTCCGTCGCGCCTCCGGCCGGAAACGAGACGATGAGCTTCACCGGCCGGCTCGGCCAGGCCTGCGCCAGCGCGCTGCCCTGGCCGACAATGCTGAATGCGGTGGTGCCTGCTGCGAGTTGCAGGAATTCGCGGCGTTTCATCCCACGTTTCTCCGTTTTCCCAGGTTGGGCACCGTGAGGATCGGGCCGTGGAGCGATCAACGTCAAACCACTTCGAGGTTGCGCTGCAGCATGGATCGCTCAGGATGCATCGAGCCGGGCCAGCAGACGCTCGGCCCTGGCACGCTTCTCGGCGTTTCTGTCGCGCTGGATGATGCGCAGGATCGCATCCCGTGCCGTCTTGTCGCCGCGCTCGGCCATCTCGAAGGCTTGCGCATCGCGACGCTCGTAATGGCTGCGGTCGAGAGGCACGACGTGGGGCGCGAGGGCCCGCCAGTAGTATTGGCCCTCCGCCCGCTCCCAGCCTGCGTAGACTTGCTCCCACGTACCGCAGCCCGAATAGGGCACCATGTTGGTGTCGGCCACCGGCTGGCTCGCGGGCTGGTAGCGTGCGTCGAACGACATACGGATCTCGGCCGTCCGGTTGGGCAGCGCCTTGTGCACGGTGACGTCGGCAAAGATCAGCGCGTCGCCGGCACGGAAGGCGCCGGTCACCCAACTGCCGGGGATCGGCACGCAGATGTCCATGCCGCCGGCACCGGCGCCGACCTTGGTCTCGAGGATGCCCTGCCTGTGGGAGCCGGCCGCCACCGCCAGCGCGCCCTTCTCGCGAGGGCAGTCGCCGAGCGGCACCCACATCGCGTAGCTGGTGGCGCCGCCGATGTGCACGCGGTCCTGGTGCACGCCCGTCGTGAAATCGAAGTCCCCAGACTGCGGGAAGATGTTGCGCTGCACGAACATCGGGTGCGCCAGCGGCGCCTCGCCAAAAATTCTCTGGAAGAAGGCGAGCACGCGCGGATGCGTGCGTAACCGGTGCAACTCTTCATCGGCCCACAGCCCGCGGAACACCTTCATGTAGCGCTCCTCCGGGTCCTTGCAGGCCGCTGCCTGATTGGCGGCGCCAGCCTCGACCGGCTTGGAGGCGTCCAGCCAGCCCCCTGCCGCGGCCTTCGCGAGCAGCCGCGAGCGCACGGTGGTGACGGCATCGGCGGGTAGCAGCCCACGCACGAAGAGATAGCCGTCGCGGTCGAGTCGCGCGCGTAGCGCCGCGCCATCGGCGAGAAGGCTCGTCGAGTCGAGGAAGTCCGGATAGTGCTCCATGGTGTCCTCCACGGCTGAGCTTGGTGTGCCGGGTGTCGGCAGGAGCCGGCCGAGAGCCGGTAGAGCCGCCCTGGAGGGAAGCCTTCCAGACCTGCGCGCTATTGTCCATTGGCAGCGCTTGACGCTGGCATTCGGCCCGCCACACTGCACGAAACCGTCAACATCGAGGACATGCCACATGCGACCGCTCGAGGGTCTTCTCGCCATATCGCTCGAGCAGGCGATCGCCGGCCCGATGTGCGGGCGCCTGCTCGCCGACGGCGGCGCGCGCGTGATCAAGGTCGAGCGCCCCGAGGGCGATTTCGCCCGCAATTACGACCGCATGCTTCAAGGCGAGAGCATCTATTTCGTCTGGCTCAATCGCGGCAAGGAGTCGGTCGTCGTCGATCTCGCCAACCCCGAGGACAAGGGGTTGTTCGAGGCGCTCGTCGCCAAGGCCGACATCCTCGTCCAGAACCTGAAGCCCGGCGCACTGGCCAAGCTCGGCTTCGCGCCGGACGAGCTCGTGAGACGCTACCCGAAGCTCATCGCCTGCTCGATCTCGGGCTACGGCGAGACCGGCCCCTATGCCGAGCGCAAGGCCTACGACATGCTGATTCAGGCCGAGTCCGGCCTCGCGTCGGTGACCGGCAGCGCCGACGAGCCGTCTCGCGTCGGCATCTCCATCGTCGACATCACCACGGGGCATCATGCTTACGAGGCGATCCTCGAGGCACTGATCCGCCGCGGCCGCACCGGCGAAGGAGCAGATATCCGCCTCTCCATGTTCGACGTCATGGCCGAGTACATGAGCGTGCCCCTGCTGCAGGGCATTCAGGGCGCCCCGGCCGCTCGTATCGGACTGCGCCACACCGCGCTCGCGCCCTACGGCGTGTTCACGACAAAGGACGGCCAGCCGGTGCTGATCTCGATCCAGAACGACCGCGAGTGGCGGGCGCTCTGCGAGAAGGTGCTGGAACGGCCGGACGTCGCCCGCGACCCGAAGTTCGCCCAGAACCCCGATCGCGTCGCCAACCGCGAGGAATCGGATGCACTGATCCAGGCTTGGTTCTCGACGCAGACCGCCGCCGACGCCATCGCCCGGCTCGACGCCGCTGACATCGCCTTCGGCCGCGTCAGCGACTGGGCGGCGCTGCGCGACCACCCGCACCTGCGGATGGTCGAGGTCGGCTATGCCAAGGGCCGCGTGAAAATGCCGGCGCCGGCTGCCATCTGGAAGGGCGGCCTCGATAAGGCAGGCAGCGTGCCGAAGCTCGGCGCGGACACCGAGCGCGTGAGGAAAGAGGTTCTGGGGAGGTAGCCTGACCCTGCGGCCGCGCAGCCTTGACGGCCGTCAACGCTCTCGGCCGTAGGCCCGTGCACTGAGATCATGCGCGTCACTGGCGGCCGGGCCCTCCCGTCTGCCCGGCCGAGGATCGACGGCATGAGCCTGAACCGTCCCTGGACCCGGCCGCTCGCCGACCTCCTCGCGAGCCTCGACACGATCCCGGCCGGCCTCACCCAGGCCGAGGCGGAGCGGCGCCTACTGATCCACGGCCAAAACGACGGCAAGAACCGTCGCCGTCCTCTCTGGCGCGAGACCCTCGACCGGTTCTCGAACCCGCTGATCCTCATTCTCCTGTTCGCGAGCCTTCTGTCGGCCTGGACCGGGCAGACCTCGAGCTTCTTCATCGTGGTCGGCATCATCCTGTTGAGCGTCGCGCTCGATGTGGTGCAGCAGCGTCGCGCCGAGCATTCGGTCGAGGCGCTGCGTCGCGCCGTGGGGCTCGAGGCGCTCGTCCTGCGCGACGGAGCCGAGCGCTCGCTCCCGATCGAGCAACTGGTGCCCGGCGACGTGGTGCGCCTCGCGGCCGGCGACGTCGTCCCGGCGGACGGGCGGCTGCTCGCCGCCCGTGATTTATTCGTCAACCAAGCGGCCCTGACGGGAGAGCCGTATCCGGTGGAGAAGCACCCCGCCGGCCCGTCGGATGGCGCCGAGATCTCGGCTGCCACCAACTATGCCTTCATGGGCACGTCCGTGATCAGCGGCACGGCGACCCTCGTCATCTGCACCACGGGCGCGGCCACCGAGCTCGGCGGCCTCGCGCGCACGCTGACCGCACGGCGCCCGCGCGACGCCTTCGAGCAGGGCATCCGCCAGTTCGGCATGCTCATGCTGCGCTTCACGATCTTTCTCGTGCTGTTCGTCCTGGCAGCGAATGTGCTCTTCCAGCGGCCCTGGCTGGAATCGTTGATGTTCGCCCTCGCTCTCGCCGTGGGCCTGACGCCCGAGCTCCTGCCGATGGTCGTCACCGTGACCTTGGCCAACGGCGCGCAGCGGATGGCGGGGCGCAAGGTCATCGTCAAGCGGCTGGCCGCGATCCACGACCTCGGCGCCATGGACGTACTATGCACCGACAAGACGGGCACGCTCACCGAGTCCCGCATCCGCCTCGTGCGCTATGTCGACTGCTATGGCGCCGACAGCGACCGCGTCCTCGAGCTCGCCTACGTCAACAGCGTCTTCGAGACCGGCATCCGCAGCCCCCTCGATCAGGCGATCCTCGATTACCGCACGCTCGACGTGTCCGGCACGCACAAGATCGACGAGGTGCCGTTCGATTTCGAGCGCCGGCGCGTGTCCGTGCTGGTCGACCGGGAGGGCGGCAGGCTGCTCGTCGTCAAGGGGGCGCCGGAGGACGTGATCCGCCTGTCGTCCGCCTGTGCCGACGGGCATGGCAACCGGGTCGAGCTCGACGATCGCCTGCGCCGGGAGTTGCACGCGAGGTTCGAGGCCCTCGGTGACGAGGGCTACCGCGTGCTCGGCGTCGCCAGCCGCGCCATGCCGCGGGACCATACCAGCGCCGTCGTCGGCGACGAGACGGAGCTCACCTTCGCGGGCTTCGCGATCTTCCTCGACCCGCCGAAGGCCGAGGCAGCGGCGGCGATCGAGGCCCTCGGACGTGCCGGCGTCGGCGTCAAGATCCTCACCGGCGACAACGAGCGCATCACGCGTCACATCTGCAAGGAGATCGGCCTGCCGGTGACCGGGGTGGTCACGGGCGACGAGCTGGCGCGCATGAGCCAGGACGCCTTGCGTGCGCGTCTGCCCTCGGTCAACCTGTTCTGTCGCGTGAGCCCCCAGCAGAAGGAGCGCGTGCTCACGGCCCTGAAGACCACGGGCAGCGTCGCCGGCTTCCTCGGCGACGGCATCAACGATGCGTCGGCGCTCCATGCTGCCGACGTGGGCATCTCCGTCGACACGGCCGCCGACGTCGCCAAGGAGGCCGCCGACCTCGTCCTTCTCGATCGCGATCTCGGCGTCGTCCTCGACGGCGTCCTGGAGGGGCGCCGCACCGTCGAGAACGTGAACAAATACATCTTGATGGGCTCGAGCTCGAACCTCGGCAACATGTTCAGCATGGCGGGCGCCTCGCTGTTCCTGCCGTTCCTGCCGATGCTCCCGGCCCAGGTCCTGCTCAACAATCTGCTCTATGACGTCTCGGAGGTGGGCGTTCCCTTCGACGAGGTGGATGCCGAGGCGCTGGACCGGCCCGTGCCTTGGAAGGTCGGCGAGATCGAGCGGTTCATGTTGCTGCTCGGCCCGGTGAGCTCCGCCTTCGATTTCTTGACGTTCTGGGTGCTGATGCAATGGCTCGGCGCGAGTCCGGCGATGTTCCAGGCCGGGTGGTTCATCGAGTCGCTCGCGACCCAGTCTCTGGTGATCTTCGTCATCAGGACGCGCGGGCTGCCGTGGCGGAGCCGGCCGCACCCGTTGCTCGCGTCTCTGTCCGTCGGAGTGGTCGCAGTGGGGCTGCTCGTGGTGCTGACGCCGCTCGGCGGGCTCGTAGGCTTCGTGCCGCTGCCCGCCGGCTTCTTCGTCTTCCTCGTCGCGGCGACCGCGAGCTACCTTTTCCTCGTGGAGCTGGCCAAACGCTTCTACTACCGCCGCATGCGCCGCGTTGGCTGACGCCGGCGCGGCTCACGTGTCCGACAGGAAGGCCGAGAGCCGCTCGTTGGCGAGCTGCGGCACCTCGAAATGGACGAAATGGCCGGCTTCCTCGGCTTTCTCGAGGGTGTAGCTCTCGAAATAGTCGCCGATCTTGTCCGTGAACTCCCACTTCAGCACGGGATCGTGGGCGCCCCAGAGGAAATAGGTCGGCGCCTTGATCTTCGGCGTCTGCAGTGCGCCTTCCTGCATCATGCGCCGACGGAAACGCGAGACGCCGATGTACCAGTCGAAGCCGCCCTGCAGATTGCCGTTCGACATGAAATTGTCGACCCATTCCTCGAGATAGGGCTCGAAGGCGGCTTTCTGGTGGGACCAGTGCGTCAGGAAATGGCGGAAATAGATGCGGCAGGTCTCGCGCGATGAGCCGACGAGGGCGGCCGCGAAATCCTTCTGGTGGAACTGCTGGTACCAGGTCTCGGGAAAATGCTGCCACGCCCCCCATCGCTGCCCGATGCCGGGATAGGCACAGTTGAAGAAGAAGAGCCGCGTCACGCGCTCGGGCCAGGCGAGGGCGAACTGCTGGGCGACGAACGAGCCGACGTCGTGGCTGACAATGGCGAATTTCTCGAGGCCGAGCGCGTCCGCGAGGTCGCGCAGGTCCTTGGCGAGCAGCTGCGGCGGCGAGCCTTCGGGATTGCGAGGATGTCTCGAGACGGTGCGCCCGAATCCGCGCAAGTCCGGCGCGATGCAGTCGAAGCGGTCGGCGAGGACCGGCAGATTGTGCAGCCACGAGCGCTTCCACTCGGGCCATCCGTGCAGGAAGACGACCGGCTCGCCGTGGCCGGCCCTTACGTAATTGATGGCCAGATCCGGCGTTTCCGCCACTTTTCCGTTCCATTCTATGATCATGCGCGGCTCCGGGTCGCGGCGGTCGCAGGCGCAGAGTGTCCTATGAGCAGGTCATGACGACAAACCGATTTTGCGCCGCACGCCCCTCGACACTCGACCAACGGGAGAGGGTCCGGGGGACGCGTCCCCCAGGTGGGTGCGGGCGGCACCGCGCTCGCGGAGCAATTCTGGCAGCGCTTGCAGCGCTTGCACCAGTCACGCTTCCGCACATCGCCGCGGCTCAGAGCCTCGTCGAGCAATGCTGGTCGCCGGCGGACCTCGCGGCACGGCCCGAGGAGAAGTCGCCCCGCCGCGGCGCCGCTGGCCATGCGCAGCGCGTTCCCGCTGTGCAGCTGCAGTCCTTTACGCCCATTGCGCCGAATCTCCGAGGCTCGATCCGCCGCGTCACGCTGCCGAAGGGCAAGCGGATGATCGCCCTGACTTTCGACCTCTGCGAGCAGGCTGGCGAGATCGCCGGCTACGACGGTGCCATCGTCGACTACCTGAGAGGCAACAATGTCAAGGCGACGTTCTTCGCCGGCGGCAAGTGGCTGACGACGCACGTCGAGCGCTCCGAGCAACTCATGGCTGACCGCCGCTTCGAGATCGGCAGCCACGGCTGGGTCCATCGCAATGTCCGCGGTCTCGCGGGCACCGCGCTCGGAGGCGAGATCGTCGGACCGCAGATGGCCTACGAGGCGGTTCGCGCGCGGCTCGGGGCGCGCCAGTGCGTGGCGCGCACCCCCGCGGCCATGAGCCGGGTCGCAGCGCGCATCGGCCTCTATCGGTTTCCCTACGGTGCCTGCAACGACGCGGCGCTCGCAGCGCTGGCGACGAACGGTCTCCTGGGCGTGCAATGGGACGTGTCCGCGGGCGACGCCGCACCCACGCAATCCGCGACGGTCATCGCCAATGCAGTCACCAGGAGCGTGCGGCCGGGGTCGATCGTCCTGTTGCACGCCAACGGCCGCGGCTACAACACCGCCGCCGCGCTGCCACTGATGATCCCGAAGCTCAGGTCGATGGGCTACGAGCTGGTGACCGTGTCCGAGCTGCTGGCCGCCGGGACACCGGAGATCGCCGCCACCTGCTACGACCACAAGCCGGGCGACACGGACCGCTATGACCGCGTGTTCGCCGCTTTCCGAACGGAGGTGCGCCGTGGGCCATGACGCGCCACAGGCGCTCGCCCAGCGGCAGTTTCACGCCACCGCCTACGATCTCGGCACGGTGGCGGACGGCGATCGCGTGACGCTCACGGCTCTGGCCGCAGGTGACGCCGACGTGCTGGGTCGTGCCTTCGCGGCCATGAACCCCTGGCTCGCCTATCGGACGCCGCCCGACCGCCTCGCCGCATTCCTGGCCGGTGAGGAGCACGATTGCTCCCGCCGTGCGATTCGCGTCGCTGGCGAGTTGGCCGGCGCCATCGTCGTGCGCAGCCCGTGGCTGCATGGGCCCTATCTCCAGTTTCTCGGGCTTCTGCCGGGTCGACAGGCGGCCGGCGTCGGGAGCGCGGCGCTGGCCTGGATGGAGCGCGAGGCGCCGGCAGGAACGCGGAATCTCTGGCTCTGCGTCTCGGCGATCAACACCCGGGCGCGTGCCTTCTACGAGCGCCGCGGTTTTGTCGCGACGGCCACGATGGACGGTCTCGCCGCGGATCACATGGCTGAGATCCTGATGCGCAAGAGGCTCGCCGGCGACGTGCACTGATCGGAGTCAATTACCGTCGCAGGTGCCATGTCGCAGATGGGTCAGGCTGCAATCGGCTCGATCGAGTTGCCCGAGGGGCCGCTGCCGTCGGAGGATCACTGTGGGCGCACTCAGCCAGGCTATACCGCTCAATGCCGTCGAGGCACTGGCCATCGACACGGAAACCACCGGGCTCGACGCGCGCACCGCTCGCATCGTGCAGATCGCTGCGGTCAAGGTGTCGGGTGGCTCGGTGGGCGGAGCGGTGCTCGACACCCTGGTCGACCCGGGCCTGCCGATACCTGCAGAAACCACCGCCGTGCACGGCATCACCGATAACGCCGTGCGCGGTGCACCCGCCTTTGCGGCCATGGCGCCCGACCTCGCTCAGCTGCTCGCCGGGCGGCTGATCGTCGGCCACACGATTGCCTACGACATGGCCGTGCTCAAACGGGAGCACGAGCTCGCCGCACTGGCGTGGACACCGCCGCGCGTGCTGGACGTCCGGCCGCTGGCCCGCCTGGTGGCGCCGGGGCTCGCCAGCCACAGCCTCGACCGGGTTGCCGAATGGCTTGGTGTCGAGATCAATGGCCGGCACAGCGCCGTAGGAGATGCTCGCGCGACGGCGGAGGTCTTCGTTCGACTGGTCCCGCTGCTGCGCGAGAAAGGCATTCGCACGTTGGCCGAGGCGACCGCCGCCGCCGGCCGTCTCGCCGAGCAGGACGCGCGCGCATCCCGAGGCCTCATGACCGTCGAGGGTCGGGACGGCGAAACGGACGAGCGGCCCGTCGCCATCGATTCCTATGCCTACCGTCACCGGGCGAGCGACGTGATGAGCGCGCCGCCGCACTTCGTCGACGGGGCGCTGCCGTTGGGCGACGCGCTGAAGCTGCTGCTCGCGCTAGGCTCGAGCTCGCTGTTCGTGCGGATGGCCTCCGGCGTGCTGGGCATCGCGACCGAGCGCGATGTCCTTCGCGCCGTCTCCATGACGGGAGCGGCCGCCCTCACCGAGCCTGTCGAGCACATCGCCCGTTCACCCGTTCTCGGCGTCGACGAGGACGACTTCGTCTACCGTGCCATCGGACGCATGCACCGCCTGGGAATCCGCCACCTGGCCGTGCGGAATGCCGCGGGAGAGGTGACCGGGGCTCTGACCCCGCGCAACCTGCTGCGCGACAGGGCGATGTCGGCCATCGTCATTGGCGATGCCATTTCCGCGGCAGCGACCTCGGCCGACCTCGCCGCCGCGTGGGGTCAGGCACCGGGCATGGCCGCATCGCTCCGCCGCGAGGGCGTCGAGGCCCGCGCCATTGCCGCCATCCTCAGCTCGGAGATCCAGGCGATCACACGCCGGGCAGCCGAGTTGGCCGAGGCCGAGATGGTGCGCGCCGGGCTCGGTGCGGCGCCCGTGCGCTACGCGGTGATGGTGCTCGGCTCCGCCGGACGAGGCGAGAGTCTCCTGGCTGCCGACCAGGACAACGCCATCGTCTACGCCGCCGGTGCCGAGGACGGACCCGAGGATCGCTGGCTTGAGGGCATGGCCGGCCACATGAACCGAATTCTGGACGACGCCGGCATCCTCTATTGCAAGGGCGGCGTCATGGCCCGCAATCGGCTTTGGCGGCATTCCCTCGATTCTTGGACCGCGCAGGTGGAGACGTGGATCCGGCGCCAGCGCCCTGACGATCTGCTCAACGTGGACATCTTCTTCGACGGTGTGATGGTAGCTGGCGATCGCGTCCTGGCCGACGGGCTGCTCGGTCACGCTCGTGAGCGGGCGCGCGCAGCGCCGGCATTCTTGAAGCTTCTGACGGAGCTTGCGCGGCAATGGCGCTCGCCGCTCGGGCTTCTCGGGGGCTTCCAGAAGGTCGATGGCCGGGTCGATCTGAAAAAGGGCGGGCTCATGCCCATTTTCACGGGAGCGCGTGTCATGGCGCTGTCCAGTGGCATCGCAGCCCGCTCGTCCCAGGAGCGGCTCGAGGCAGCGAAGGCGCTCGGCAAAGGCTCTGCGTCCGACTACGACGCCGTCATCGACGCTCACGAGGTCTTGCTCGGCGCCATCCTGGACCAGCAGATCGAGGACGCCGCCAGGGGTGTGCCCTTGTCGCCGCGGGTCGCGGTTGACCGGCTCGCGCCGAAGGCCCGCCGCCGGTTGAAGGCCGCTGTGCAGGCTGTCGATACGGCCGTCGCCCTCGTCGGCGAGGGCCGCCTCTGAAGCAAATCAGCGGCTTGACTGCTGTCAATGTGCGAAACGCGCACGATCGCCATCCTGCCCTCGCCGTGGCACCCGCATCGGCAAACTCCGACAGCTCGCGTGATGATGCGAGCGCGAGGTGCTCAGCGCCGGGCGCGTGCCCCATTCTCTTCGACCCACGTGTCCGTCGATTTCGGTAGAATCCTGCAGCGGAGGACTGTTCATGGCGGACGACCAGAAAAAATCCGACGTAGCGCGAGCCGATGCATCACAATCCCGTCGGCCCGTAAGCCTTTTTGACGCGATGCGATCCGATCTCGACCGGGTATTCGACCGCTTCGAGCGGGGCTGGCCTGGTTTCGGTCGAATGGGTGGCTTCGATTTCCCGACCGTGACGAGGGGCATGTCGGCTGCGTTGGACGTGCGCGACGAGGGCAATCAGCTCGTCATCGAGGCCGACCTGCCGGGCATGGAGGAGAAGGACGTCAGCGTGACCCTCTCCAACGGCATCCTCACCATCAAGGGTGAGCGCAAGAGCGAGCGCGAGGAGAAAAAGGACAATTATCACATCGCCGAGCGCTCATTCGGCAGCTTCCAGCGCTCGTTGCAACTGCCGGACGGCATTGACGACAGCAAGGTGGAGGCCAAATTCGACAAGGGGGTTCTCCACATCGTCGCGCCCAAGCGGCCGGAAGCGGCGAGCAAGGAGCGCAAGATCGAGATCCGCAAGGCCTGATCGCACGCGATCGCCGGCACGGCATGCGAAGGGCGGGATGGCTTCCCGCCCTTTTCGCAGCTCAGCTCAGAAAGACGGAATACGTATCGAGCCGCCACCACTGCCCCCGCCACTGGAGCGGCCGCCGCCACCGCCGCTGGGCTCGCGGCGCACGACAGGCGGGGAGCGCGGCGGCGGGTCTTGTCGCTCGACACGGCGCTGGACGGGGCGCTCGGCGCGCTGCGTCTTGGCCGGCGGAGCCTCGACCTGCGGCTTGGCGATCGGTCGCTTCGCGCGGACCGGCGGAGAGGCCGGCTCGCAGAGTTGGCCGTTCGTGCCGCGCAGCCACTCGAGCCATGCCTCGTACTCGGCCGGGGTCGCCGAGGCGAGATCAAGTCGCGGCGCATCATTGCGGGTGCGCAGCAGCTCGGCGAGGCCGCGTCCGGCCGTGGCGGCGTCGCCATCTGGATCGCCGGAGTGGCAGCTGCGCTGCTTCAGCTCGTTCTGCACCTGTACGATGAAGGCGCGGCGCTCGGTCGGAGACAGTGCTCGTCCCGGCAGGCCAGGTGCCACGGCGTCGGACCCCAGGGCCGCAACCTGCACGGCGGATTCCAGGCGATTGAGGATCATCGGCACCTGCGCGCCACGCGATCGCTGGAATGTCTGCCAGCGCAGATTTTGCGCCAGCGTGCCCCAATTGAAGTCAGGATTGGCAAGCTCGACCGCCAGGGCCTCGGAGAAGGCGCTAGCCCGGTCATGACGCGGTTGGCCGGGGATTGCCGCGGAGGCGATGAGGAAGCGCGGCTGTGGCGCGAAGGCAGCGAGGGCCAGCGACCTGTCCGGCTGCTGCCGTACGAGCGTCTCGAGAGCGGCGTCATCGGTCGAGGGGTCGAGTAGCACCACATTCGCCTTGGAGGCCGTCATAGCAGCCTCGATCTCGGCCATGGCAATCGCCGTCTCGTCGAGGGGGCGGCCGGCCGGCGTTCCTCGCGGGACCAGCAGATTGTGGCCGCCGGCGCTCAGCGCCGGGCCCCTGTAATAGAACAGAGCGACCTCGGACTCCTTGGTATCCGTGCGGAATGCCTGAATGAGCTGGCGCAGTCCGGCTGCGTCGGTGCCTTGGCTCATCCGGACCGTGTAGCTCATTCGCTCCAGAGCGGTGGCGATGTCACGTGCGCGCGACGCGGTGGCGCCACCACCCAGCGAGGCTGCATTGTCGACCACGAGGGCGATATGGGACCGCGCCTGCGCCGGCGATGCAGCGGCAGCCAGTGACAGGAGGAGGACGAAGGCGGTGAGGAAGCGAGGCATTCCGGAAAATCCGCTGACAAGGCGCGACATCGACACCATAGCACCAACCCGCCTACCGAGGCTGTTCAAAAGTCCCTCGCTACCGCTCACACTGGAGTGACCATCGTTCAAATTCTGAGATGGCGAGACTGAAGGCGCCTCCTTCAGGGTTGCACGGGGACGGTCCATTGCCGGATCTGGCCATCCTCGCTCGCGGCCGTCAGTGTGCGACCGTCGACGCTGAATGCCAGGGCGCGCGGGATCGATCCTGGTCCGTCGATGCGTGCGGTCACGGCCCCAGTGCTGGTGCTCCAGACGATCATCCGGCCGTCATCGGCAGCGCCGGCAACGAGAGCCCCGTCACGCGAGAAGGCGAGGGCGCGCACGTGGCTGCTGTGCCCGGAAAGACGGTGCAACTCGCGCGCTGCGGCCCAATCCCAGAGCCGAACTGTGCCGTCGGCGCTGGCGCTCGCCACGCGCCGGATGTCCGGCGAGGAAGCGACGGCATACACCCAGTCCAGATGACCGGTCAGTCGCGACGTCACCGTCGTCACGCCGCCATTCGCCGGCACCCAACCTTCGATCGAAAAAGGCGAAGCTCCATCGGCGAGTGCGACGATGACGGTACGGCCGTCGAGCGCCACATCGGCAGCGGAGACCTTGCGATCGGCGGTCGCCGTGCTTCGCATGAGCAGTTGCCCGCGAATGGGCTCGATGATGCTCCAGCTGCCGTTCGTGTGCATGGCGACGAGGCGTTGCGGGGTCCGGTAGCCGAGCGCGACCACGGGCGGACCGGGGCTGGCGATCGTGTGCTGAAGGGCGCCGCTGCGGGTCTCCCAGATCCGGATCTCGCCGTCCCAGGCGCCGCTCGCGAAGTGCTGGCCGTCGGCCGCCACCGCCACGGCCGCGACCGCGTCGGCATGGCTCGCGGCGAGCGGTCGAATCTGATTGGCGCTTGTGTCCCAGAGCCGGAGGCCGCCGCCGGTTCCCCCGGCGATAACGAGCGCGGAAGCGATGGCTACACTCTGGGCGTAGAGACCGGTCTCGGTCGCGCCTGCCGCGAATGGCGCCTGGCGAACGGGAGCGGCCGCGGTCGGCTGAGGCGCGCTCGTCGAGCTGCCGGGCGTCTGCAACGTTGCGGTGCGCAGCCGTTCGGCAGCTTCCTCCCTGGCCTTGCGGGCAGCCTCGAGAGCGGCGATGCGCTGGCGCTCGGCGGCCTCGCGAGACTGCTTGTCGGCCTCCACGCGCGCCTTGCGGTCTGCCTCCTCGATCGCAATGGCACACGCC
>JANRJI010000111.1:0-87975 GCA_033764055.1 Hyphomicrobiaceae bacterium | reverse complement strand
GCCTCTCAGGCGTCTTAGGCGGGGCGCTTCTTGAGGCCGGCCTCGACGTCCTCGAAGGTGCCCTTGATCTCGTTGCCGGCGTTGTTGACGACGGTGATGATGGCGACGCCGATGAGGGCGGCGATCAGGCCGTACTCGATCGCGGTGGCGCCCGACTCGCACTTCACGAACTTGGCAAGCGTCTTCATGACTCGTACTCTCCGAACTCGACTACCGTCCCCGTGTGGGGCTCCGCTTCGTCTACCGGGGCAGCCCCCCCGGTCTTGACAAGGGAGACTATAGCCCTCGGCCATAAAAAAATTCCTTAAATCAAATGGTTGCTTTGAGTTAAAGGTATTCGCTGTGCGCTGATGGGAAATTTTCGGCTAACGGGTTTCTGGGGTGCCCACATGGGCCGGAAGAGCGGATCGTCGCCTGCCCCGGTTTGAGACAGTTTCCGCTCCGCGTTTGCTGTTCGTTGACGAATTGCTGGCCTAATCGCGGTGACCGCCTCACGCGCCCCAAGGGAGCACTCCGATGACGAGCCGCGTTCCGTTCCGTCCCTCACGACTTGCACCCGGTGCTCTGGCCGGCTTTGCGTTCGGTCTGCTGGCACAGGTGCTGCCGGCCGCATCGCAGGACCTCGTTGTGAAATACGACCAGTCGCAGCTGCTGCGCCTGCCGCGCCCCGTCTCCGAGATCGTGATCGGCAACTCCACCATCGCCGACGTGACCGTCCAGGCGCCGAACCTGCTGGTCGTGACCGGCAAGACGTTCGGCATCACCAACGTGATCTCGCTGGACGCCGAGCGCAATGTGATCATGGACCAGCGGGTCGTGGTGGTTCGCGAGGAGACGAGCGTCGTCAACCTGCGCAAGGGTGCCAAGCGCGAATCATACAACTGCACGCCGGTGTGCAATCCCTCGCTCGTCGTCGGCGACGATCAGGCCTACTTCGATCAGGTCGTCCGTACCGGCGAGCGTAAAATCAAGTTCTCTGAGTCTGCCGCCGACGGTGGCGGCAGCCAAAGCGGCGCCCAGTAGCGCGCGCCGGCCCGGCCAGCATGATGCGGCGCGGACGATACCACCGCGCCGCAATCGTTTCTTCAAGTCCGCTGCCCGCCTCAGAGCAGGTGCACGGCATGCGGGAAGAACAGGCCGACAATGGAGAAGAAGAAGCCGATTGCCGTCAGCAGTCCCGCCGCCCACAAGAGATAGACGACGTGCGTCAGCAGGTAGACAGACGCCAGCACGATCCCGATCTGGAAAAGGGCGGATGACACCTCGAAGTGATGGTACTTCTCGGTGTAGAGATCCCGCTTCTTCTCGGCAGCCTTGGCGCGCTCCTGCAACTCCTTGCGGCCCTCGCCGCCGCCGACGCCAGGCTCCGACTGGTAGCGCGCCACATCGGCCTTCCAGGCGGCGATGCGCTTGTCCAACTGCTGCTTGACGACCGGATCTCGCGACAGAGCCTGATCGACCTCGAGCTGCTCGGCGGCAGTCTTGATCGCCGTCTGGCGTATGGTTTTGGCTTGGTAGAAGGCCCAGAGATTCGAGGCCTCGATGTTGTAGGAGAGCGAGTTCGTCTGTGCGCTCTTGGCCAGTGTCTCGGCGATGGCGAGGAACAGCGCCAGCACTGAGATGAAGATCGCAATATACTTGTTGCCGCCCTCGGCATCGCCGTGGCCGACACCATGACCGTGTGACATTCAGAGTCCCCCGAGAGATGCGGCGCTCAGACGACCTCGACCTTGAGGTCGCCGACGCCATCGACGTGGCCGTGCAGCGTGTCGCCCTTCACCACGGCGGCGACGCCCGACGGCGTGCCCGTCATGATGATGTCGCCGGCCCTGAGCTCGAACAGGCTCGAGATGAAGGCGATCTGGCCTGGAATATCCCAGATCATCTGGTTGAGATCACCCGTCTGACGGCGCTTGCCGTTGACGTCGAGCCAGATGGCGCCCGTGCTCGGGTGGCCGATCTCGGAGGCGAGGACAAGGGCCGTCGCGGGCGCCGAGTGCTCGAACGCCTTGCCGATCTCCCACGGGCGCCCCATGTCCTTGGCCTTGCCCTGCAGATCGCGCCGGGTCATGTCGAGGCCGACACCATAGGCCAGTACGTGCGCAAGCGCATCCTCGGGCCTGATGTCACGGCCACCCGACTTGAGTGCCACGATCATCTCAATCTCGTGATGGACGTCCTTGGTGCCGGGCGGGTAGGGAAACTTGCCATCTGTGCGCAGATTGTCGGGGTTCTTTTGGAAGAAGAACGGCGGCTCTCGGTTGGGATCGTGGCCCATCTCGCGGGCGTGCTCGGCGTAGTTGCGGCCGATGCAGTACACCCTATGGACGGGGAACAGCTTGTCCGTTCCCTTGATGGGCAGCGCCGCCTGACCAGGCGGGTCGATGATGTAGGCCATAGGACGGCTCCGTTCCGACCGAGCAAAAAAAGCCGCGCCTCTCTAGCAGACGCGGTGCCCCGGGCATAGGTCGCATGGAGGCGATCCGGGCGGCGGCAGAACGTCGGCAGAAGAGCTCTTGGGGGGGATGGCAGGGGATATGGTCCGCATCGTCATCGTCGGCGGCTATGGCGTGTTCGGGCGGCGCGCGGCCGAGCGGCTGGCCGGCAGGCCGGGCATCGACGTGGTTGTCGCCGGACGCAGCCTTGCCATGGCTGAGGCGCTGGCGCGCGACCTTGCGCACGCGCGAGCCGGGGCCGGACGAACAGTGTCGATTGAAGCCGCCCGTCTCGATGTGGAGTGCCTCACGGCGGACGATCTGCGGGCACTCGGGGCCGGCATCGTGATCAATACCGTCGGTCCCTTCCAGGCCCGTGACTACCGCGTCGCCCGGGCCGCGATCGCGGCCGGCGCCCACTATGTCGACCTCGCCGACGCCCGGGCGTTCGTCAACGGCATCGGTGCCCTCGACGCCGAGGCGCGGGCCGCCGGCGTGCTGGTCTGCTCCGGAGCGAGCTCGGTTCCGGCACTGGCGGCCGCCGTCATCGACGACCTCGCCAGTCGGCTCGCGCGCCTCGACAGCGTCCGCTACCTCATCTCGCCGGGCAACAGCTTCGATCCCGGTCCGGCGACCACGGCGGCCGTCCTTGGCGGTGTCGGCCGGCCGTTCACGACGCTGGCGGAAGGGCGGATGCGGACCGCCCATGGCTGGCAGCCGCTGCTGCTCGAGACCATCGACGGCGTCGGCACCCGTCTGCTCGGAGCCTGCGACGTGCCGGACCTCGACCTCTTCCCCGAGCGCTACCCGTCGCTGCGCTCGCAGACCTTTCTCGCAGGCGTCGAGGTGAAGGCGTTCCACCTCGGCCTCTATGCGCTGTCATGGATCGTACGGGCGGGCCTGCTCGATCGTCCCGAGCTCCTTGCGACACCTCTGCTCGCCCTCAAGCGGCGGCTTGGCGTTCTCGGCAGCGATCGCGGCGCGATGGTGGTCGAGGCGGCAGGCCCGGGCAGGACGGGTGGGGCCGGGCGCCTGCGCTGGACCCTTGTCGCGCCCGAGGGAAAAGGTCCGTTCATCCCCGCGACGCCGGCGGTCATTGTCGCCAAGAGGCTGGTCGAGGGCCGGATCGGCAGGCGCGGCGCGACGGCGTGCGTCGGCCTCTTCACTCTGCAGGACTTCGAGGCGGAGGTGGCCGACCTGAATCTGTTGATGCAACTCGACGTCCACCTCGAGGGCGCTGTTGCCTGATGAGCCCACCGCCGCTCTACCAGCGCGTGCTCGGCTCCGGCTTCGACCGCCTGCCGCCGTGCGTCCGCTCACTCCACGACGTATCGGCTCCGGCCCAATGGTCGGGGCGCGCCGACGTCGAAAGGGGCCGGTCGCCGCTCAGCCGGCTTCTGGCCAAGGCCTTCGCCCTGCCGCCGGACGGACGCGACCAGGTGCTGACCGTCGTCTTCCGGCCGGACGGGGACGGGGAAGTCTGGGAGCGCAGGTTCGGCCCGTCCCGCTTCGTCTCGTACCAGTCGGATGCCGGAGGCGGGCGTATCCACGAGACGGTCGGTGCCGCGCGCCTCACGCTGCAGCCGGGCCTCGGGGGCGACGGCTCGTTGTCGCTGGCGCAGGTCGGCATGCAGATCGCCAGCGTGCCCATCCCCAAGCTGCTGCGGCCGCAGATCGTTACTCGGGAATGGGACGCCGAGGGCCGCTACAGATTCGAGGTCGAGGTGTGCGCGCCGGGCCTCGGCCCTCTCGTCGCCTATCGCGGATGGCTGCAGCCGGCCTGAGCCGATCGGCCGGCCGACCGGCAACCTACTTGCCCGCCCATTCCGACTTCACCTCCTCGCACCGCGGCCCGATGAACTCGTTGATGTCCTCGACGATGGTGCCCTGCAGCACATTGAACGTGTTGTCGGTTGCGGTCGCCGTCCACATGGCGCCCTTGACGAGGGTGGGCGCTTCGATCTTGCCCCAGCCTAGGTGCGCCTTGACGGCCATGCCCTTCTCGAAGGTCACCTTTGGCGTGAAGTCGAACTTGATCTCGGACTTGTCGGCATTGTCGCGCTCGACCTCGCAGGCGACGTGGTGCGTGTCGAGCTGAGCCTCGTACTTGTCCTCGGTCATCGCCTTGATCAGCAGCTCGCGCTTGAGCTTGACCTCGGCTGTGCACCTGACCCTGCCCCACGGCCACGAAACCTTGGCCTTCGAGATCATGCTGTTGAGCTGCTCTTTGCGCCAGCTCTTGAGGACCTTGCAGGAGACGTCGCCACCGTCCGCCTTGAGGTTGTGGAAGGCCGCGCAGATGTTGACCTTTCAGGCCTTGCGCTGCTCACGCTCGGCGATCTCCTCGGGCGTCAGCTCGATCTTCTTGATCGGCGCCACTGCGGCGTCGGCAGGCTTGGTCGCCTGAGCGCGTGCGAGCCCGCCGCCCCCGGCGGTCAGCGCGAATGCGAGGCCGAGAGCCGTGATCAGCGACGGCCCGCGCGTTTGGAGTGGTTGCATGCTTTCCCCTTGCTGATGGCCCGGCAGACGACGGACCGGGCTCAACGATCCAGAAGCTCGTAGAGAGGCCACCATCCTCGACAACGGGCGAAGGCTGCCTGCGCTACGGGTGCGCTGCTATGGCCTCGGCGACGCGGCAGGAATATGACGCGTGGGGCCGGTCAGCACATCGCAGCGGTGGCGGCCCGTCCCAGCCACGGCACGGCCGGCATTCCCGTCATCCCCGGCGATGCGACTCGTGGTTTTTGCGGCCGGTGGTCTGGCCTCCGGCAAGCCTGTCGGCTGCTTCGGGCTTGACGGATCGGGCTTCCTGGCCCCATTTACCCCTCGTCGTCGCCCTTGGAGCCGTCGCTCGCGGGCCTCGCATCGCGTGCCGCCTTAGCTCAGCTGGTTAGAGCGCTAGATTGTGGATCTAGAGGTCCCCCGTTCGATCCGGGGAGGCGGTACCAACAAAATCAGGGAGTTAAAGCGCTCCGCTACAATTCAGCGACCACGCTAGCTAGCGACCAATTCGCGACCACGAAGCTGGTGCTTGTTGATTGCTGGTGCGTGCGTCGATGGTGCAACGGGCGGTCTGTGTCGGGGCATTGCGTCTTGCGTTGGGGCTCGAGTTTGGCCGATAGCCAGAGGAAGCCGACCTCGGGCTGCGACCATTGTCGCCCTGTAAGATCGAACCATCGCCGTCGCTCGTGACCCAACATCAGACGCGGATCCATCATGAAGTGGCCACGTCCGATGGCTCTCCGCTTCGGCTATTGCCGGCCCTCGCCGATCAGTGAGAACGCCGCCCAGTAGTCGGGGTAGCCAGTCGATGGGCTCGAGCGGTCATCGAGGATCGCCAGCATCGAGCGCCGCAGGGCCTTCGCGCGGCTGATTGTCGGGTTGCTGGCCAGGGGGGGCGAAAGTGCCTGTCGTGAGACGGACGGCTGCCTCCGAGTCCACCTGCCAATGCGATACCAGCAACGCCCGGGCTCCGGCGTAGAGAAAGGCACGTGCGAGCCAGGACTAAGGTCTGGCACCTTGCCTGTCACCTGCGGACGTATTGCAGGCGGACAGCACAACCGGTGGCGCTGGCCTGGTCCGGCAGCGTCAATGCCAGCGCTGGCTCGGACAGACCTTTCAGTTCACCTGCCACGAGGCCTTGTGTTGCGAAATAGACGATACGATAGCGGCTGAGATCCGCGGCCTTGACGGTTGTCTCGCTGGCCGCCACGCCGAAGTGCAGGTCCTCGTCAGTGGAGCGTTGCACGCATGTCCAGCGTCAGCGCCCCCTGTACGATCTGGCGACACCTCGACAGTCGCTGTCGCTGTGGCCCCGGTGCTGCCGGCTCAAACCGCGGTGCGAGGGCACAGCCTCGCACGGGCACTGAGCCGAGCGGCCCAGCATGTCGCTCACCCCGTCCGCTGCCCCTTGCCGAGCGCGAAGGCACCTGCGCCCTCGCCGGCGATCTTGCCGAACACGGCGCCGGAGGTGAGGCCTGTGCCGCCCGGATAGTTGTGGTAGAACAAGCCGCCAACCAACTCACCCGCTGCGAAGAGGCCGGGGATGGGGAAGCCGTCGGTGTGCTCGACCTCGCAGCGCGTGGTGATCTTCAAGCCGCCGAAGGTGAAGGTGAGACCGCAGCCCACCTGGTAGGCCTCGAACGGCGGCTCGTCGAGGACGTTGGCCCAATTGGTCTTGGCGACCGCGAGGCCGCGCGTGCCACGGCCGTCCTTGATTGCCGGGTTGAACGGCACGTCCGTCATGACCGCGGCGTTGTACGCCTCGAGCTCGGCGAGGCAGGCCTTGGCATCGACGCCCTCGAGCTTGGTGACGAGCTCCTCCAGCGTGTTGGCGGAGACCTTGGTGACGCGCTTGATGCGGTACTCGTCGCGCAGGAGGTGCAGCACCTTCTTGTCGAAGATCTGCCAAGCCATCATGTCCGGCTGGTCTTTGATGACGTGGCCGTACTTGGCGTAGGTGTAGTTGCGGAAGTCGTAGCCCTCATCGACGAAGCGCTTGCCGGTGGCATTGACCATGATGCCCAGCGGATAGCTGTGCTTCTGGAAGTTGTCGCCGACGGTCAGATCGCCGAACGGCGGGGCATTGAAGTCCCAGCCGACCGCATGGCCCGACGACCAGTGCCCGTGCGGCATGGCGCCGATGGCGAGCGCCATGTTGATGCCGCCGCCAGTGTTGAACTTGGTGCCGCGCACCATGGCCAGCTCCCAGCCGGGGCCCATATAGCGGCAGCGCATCTCGGCGTTCGATTCAAAGCCGCCGCAGGCCAGCACGACGGCGCCGGCCTTGATGTCGTATTTCTTGCCTTTGTGGCGGGCCGTGACGCCGATAATGCGGCCGTCGGTGTCGGTTATCAGCGAGTGGCCGGCCGTCTCGTAGCGGATGTCGACGCCGTTCTTCTCACAGATGGCATGCTCGCTGTCTATCAGGCCGTGGCCGCCGCCCCAGGTCTCGACGCAGAGGCCCCCCCAGAACTTGAACTTGCCGTCGACCTTGAAGGCCTGTCGGCCCTGGCTGGTCTGGAATTTTACGCCGTGCTTCTTCCACCATCGCCAGGTGTCGGTCGAGTTCTGGACGAGGATGTCGCACAGCTCCTGGTCGGTGCGGTAGCGCGTCATCCGGTACATGTCGTCGTAGTACTGCTCCTGCGTGTAGGTGCCGAAGTCCATGTTGGCAACCTCGGCGTCGGACAGGTCGACCAGGGACCTGACATCCTCCTCGCCGTTGAAGACCAGCCGAAGGGCGCCGGCCGTGTAGGTGGAGTTGCCGCCGCGCTCCTCCTTCGGGGCCGCCTCCAGCATGATCACGCGTGCGCCCGTCTCGCGGGCAGCCATGGCGGCCGAGCAGGCGGCGTTGCCGGCTCCTACGACGACGACGTCGGCTTCGTGGGTGGCGTTCGCCATGGGGTATCGCTCCGTCGGGAAGTGCGCGAGACGCGCGGAATGTTGGGATGGGCCTAATGTGACGGGTCGGGCGCCGGGTGCCAAGCGGGAAGGTGCCGCGGCGGGGGTGCCCTCCACGGCGGAGCGGTGGCGCGTGGCTTCCCCCCTCGATCGGTGGCGGGCCAGGCATCGTGGGACGGGGGCACCATCGTCCTCCGATGCGCGCGCCCCGTCGTCAGTAGAGCGCTACGGGATTGCCCGGCGAGCCCGTCGCGCCCTTCATCTTGAGCGGCGACCAGACGAACAGGAACTCGTAGGCCTTGTCCGCCACGAGCTGGGTGAGGTCCATGTTCTCGAGGTTCCAGATGCCGCGCCTCGTCTGCAGCTTGATATGGCACTCGAACGGCTGCGCGTTCTCGCCGCCTCCGCCCTTGCCCACCGCCTCGACGGCCCAAGTGTCGGCACCCGTCAGGATGATCTTGCGCTCCGCCAGGTACTCGCACGCCGAGATGCCGAAGCCCGGCTCGCCCGAGTTGAACTGGGCGACGCGCTTCTTTTTCTCGGCGGCATCGAATGTGTCCCAGCTCTTCGGGTCCCAGATGTTGCCGTGACCGGTGTGAAGGAACACGCAATCGCCTTCGGCGATCGGCGCGATGCCCTGGCGCTTGACCATTTCCTCGACGTCCTTGGCCGTCACGATGCCCGGGTCGCTGGCACTGTTCTCCTTCGGAATCGGCAGCTGACCACCGCGCAGCGCGACGGCGTCGAGAAGGACACCGCGGCACACGAACCCCTTCTGCGCCACGTGCTCGACACCGAGCGGGCCCATGCCGTCCGCGCCGATGCCTTTGTCGCCGAGATAGCGGCCGTTGTAGTAGAACTTGCCCTTCGAGGTGATGACGCCGATGTGGCCCGGCCCGTCGAACTGGGTGCCGATCTGGCCGAGCTCGGCGGTGACGAGCTCGTCATTGTAGACGAGCTGCTGGCCGCCGAACGGGCCACCGGTCGGCATTCCCGGAATAACCAGCTTCCAGCTTCGTGCGCCGAAGGCCGGAGCGTCGGACGCATAGACCTTGCCAAGCGTCGCGACCTTGCCCTTTTTCACGAGGCCGACGGCCTTGAGCACGATTTCGGGCGTCGTACGGTTCGGCGCGCCCACCTTGTCGTCGGGACCCCACTCGGACGGGGCCCATTTGCCCGTCAGCGGCTCGTCGTTGAGCCCCGGTGGCTGGGCGGCGGCGAGGCCGCTCGCTACCGTCGTGGCGATCAGCACCGTCGCATGCAGGACCAGTTTCATTGGATGGCTCCGGTTTATTCAGGCGTTCTCTCCCAACCTGGCCAGTCTAGCGGTCCCGTCAGGTGTGGCACGAGCGAAAAGCCGAGATGCTGGCACTGGCATGGCATGGCTGGTAATGCCTGCCGTCGAAGCACAAACAGGTCGAGATCCCTCCATGTCCGTCCAGCCCCTCGCCGGCATCCGCGTCGTCGACCTCACTCGCGTGTTGTCCGGACCGTTCTCGACCATGCTCCTCGCCGACATGGGCGCGGACGTGATCAAGGTGGAGACGCCGCAGGGGGACCCGGTGCGCCAGCAAGGAGATCTGGGCCAGGGGATGAGCTGGTATTTCGCCTCGTTCAACCGCAACAAGCGGTCGATCGTGCTCGACCTCCGGAAGGACGAGGCCAAGCGTGTGCTCGAGCGACTGATCGCCGAGGCCGATGTGCTGGTCGAGAACTTCCGGCCGGGTGTGCTCGGCGAGATGGGCTTCAGCGAGGCCAGGCTCAAGGCTGTCAATCCAAGGCTCGTGGTGGCCTCGATCAACGGCTACGGCTCGACCGGCCCCTACGTCGACCGGCCTGCATTCGACTTCATCGCCCAGGCCATGTCGGGTTTCATGGCGACGACCGGCGAGCCAGGCGGCGATCCCATGCGGGCCGCGCCGCCCATCACTGATCTGATCGCAGGCCTCTACTGTGCATTCGGCATCGTCAATGCGCTGCGGGCGCGGGACCTCACCGGCCGTGGTCAGCGGGTGGAGGCGGCGATGGTCAACGGCATGATCAGCATGCTCGCCTACCTGTCGTCCGAGTACTTCTCGACCGGCAAGGAGCCCGTGCGCACTGGCAACGACCATCCTATCGCGTCGCCATACGGGCTCTTCCATGCCAGCGATGGCGCCATTGCCATTGCGCCTGCGACCCAGGATATTCTCGTCAAATTCATGAGGGAGCTGGGCCTCCAGGAGCATCTCGCGCGGCCGGATCTCACGACCCCCGAGCAGCGGCGTGCGGCCCGGCCGGAGCTGAATGCGCTCGTCGATGCCGCGCTTGGTCATGAGACCCAGGACTACTGGATCGAGCGGCTGAACAAGGCCGGCATCCCGGCCGGCAAGGTGCTCACCATCAGAGAGGTGTTCGCCCACCCGCAGATCGCTGCCCAGGAGATGGCGATCGACGTGGCGCATCCGGGCCGCGGCATCGTGCGCATGACCGGATTTCCCGTGAAGCTGTCGGAGACGCCGTGCGCCGTGCGCCTGCCGGCCCCAGAGCTCGGCGCCCATACGGCGGATGTGCTGGCGGAGCTGGGTCTGACGGCGGCCGACATCGAGCGCCTCAAGGCGGCGAAAATCGTGGGCTGAGCGGGTGCGGCTGACGCTGCGCCCGTCGGTGGCGATGGCGGTCGGGAGCCCGCACCAGCCGATCGGTCGATCCCTGCTGGCATGTTGGGCCGCCGCGCAATAGCATTGCCTCAAAAACCAGCAACGGAGGCAACGCTCATGAAGGGCATCCTGGACGGACTGCGCGTCATCGAAGGGTCCGCGTTCGTTGCTGCGCCACTCGGCGGCATGACGCTGGCGGCGCTCGGCGCGGACGTGATCCGGTTCGACGACATCGCCGGCGGGCTCGACACCAACCGGTGGCCGGTCACCAAGGATGGCGTCAGCCTGTACTGGGCTGGTCTCAACAAGGGCAAGCGCTCCATCGCCGTCGATCTGCGCAAGCCCGAGGGACAGGAGCTGATCGCGGCCCTGATCACGGCGCCCGGATCGGATGCAGGGATCTTCTCGACCAATCTGCCCGCGCGCGGCTGGCTTGCGTACGAGGCGCTGTCGCGGCGTCGCGGCGACCTCGTGATGGTGACGATCGTCGGGGCGCTGGATGGCTCGGCCCAGGTCGACTACACGGTCAATGCGGTGACAGGCTTTCCCCTGATCACGGGGCCTGTCTCGAGCGAGGGGCCGGTCAATCAGGTGCTGCCGGCTTGGGACATCGCGACCGGCTACGCAGCCGCGACCGCAATTCTTGCCGCAGAGCGCCACCGCGGGCGCACCGGAGGCGGCCAACTCGTCAAGCTGGCGCTGCAGGATATCGCGCTGTCGGCGACGGCGGCCCTCGGCTACCTCGGCGAGGCCGAGATCAACGCCGTCGACCGGCCCCGCTTCGGCAACGAGGTCTACGGCACGTTCGCACGGGATTTCGCGACCAGGGACGGCCGTCACGTGATGATCTGCGTGTTCACGGCGCGTCAGCTTTCCGCACTGGCGGAGGCTGGCGGCTTCCAGCAGGCTTTCGCCGACATCGAGCGGCGCAACGGCGTGGATCTCCGGGATGAGGCGCAGCGCTGGGAGAAGCGCGGCGAGCTCACCGCACTCATCGAGCCCTGGATCGGGTCGCTGACGGCTGCGGAGGCGGCCGAGAGGCTGACGCGAGCTGGTGCGCTCTGGGGCCCCTACAAGACGCCCCGGGAGCTGATCGCTGGGGACCCTATCGTGACGGACAACCCGATGTTCCAGCGGGTGGTGCAGCCGGGAATCGGTGAATTGTGGTCGGCGTCATCTCCGTTCGTGTTCGGCGCGGCTGCCCGGCTGCCGGCCAGGCCTGCGCCCTTGCTCGGACAGCACACCGACGAGATTCTGTCCGAGATTCTCGGGCTCGGCGACGGGGCGATCGGACGATTGCACGAAGACGGCGTCGTTGCTGGGCCGCGAGCGGGGCGATGAGCCAGCGCCGCACCTGCGCCGCATCTCGTAGGCCGTCCCGTGAACCCTCAGTCGTCGTAATAGTGCCGCCAGTAATAGATGACGAAGCCGGCATGGTAGCAGGACCACCAGCAACCGCGCCAAGGCAGGCCCGGAGCATGCAGAAATGCGTGCCGACGCCACGCGTCACGGCTTGTGCGGGTCGTCTCGAACCATTTCGTGACGCACGGGTCGCTGGCGAGGCGCGCACGGTTGGTCGTGTCGACCTTGAGGATGCGGCCGTCGTCGCAATAGTAGAGCTCGTCGGCCCGGGTCACGTGAGGGGTCGCCGTGAGTGCAACTAAGCCTATTATAAGCAACATATTACGCATACAAACCTCCACGGAGGATGAGCCACCGTAGCATGGTTGATGTATTGGTGAAGTCCCAAAACGATACGATCGGCCCCGTGCGGCGACGACGCCGAAAGACGCGCTCGCGCGTCCACATGGGGCTGCCCCTGGAGCAAAACCGACGCCCGTGGCGGGCCGCGCCCTGGGGCGGCCCCAGCGCACCGCCCGGGCCACGATCGGCGCTCAGCCGGCCTTCACCAACCGGTCGATGGCGACGCCCTTGCCGACGCCCTGACGCTGCTTGAAGGGCTCGGTGTCGATCTCCTCGAGCTCGATCTCGCGCGCCAGCACCTTGCGCTTCCACTCCTGGTGCTCGGCCTCGCGGCCGTGAAACTCAGGCATCACCTCCCTGGCGAACAGCTCGAGGCTCTCGCAGATGTGGGCATGCTCGTTGCGGCCGGCCTGATTGAGCAGGATGATGCTGTCGACCTTGGACGTCTCGAAGCGCCGGAGCTTCCGGCGGATCGTCTCGGGCGAGCCGATGAGGCCGCCTCTGAGCGCCTGCTCGGCCTTCTCGGGGTTGGCCCGCTTCCACATCTGGTACTCGTCCCAGATGTTGACACTGCCCGGTGGGGGGCGCTCGTTGCCGACCGAGATGGCCCGGCCGCTGACGCCCGAGTAGTAGGCGAGCGAGAACTGGAAGAACGTCACGCCATCCGCACGCCGGCGCGCCTCCTCGTCGGTCTCGGCGCACATGAAGTAGCTGACCATCGCGATATTGCAGTTCGCCTGATAGTCGCAGAGCTTCTCCTGCCGCTTGACGAATGAATTGTAGTAGGCGTGCACCCAGGCGTGGGCCATCTCGGCCGACAGGAACTGGAAGCCGAGCGCGCCGATCCCGCGGCGGCCGGCCATTTCGATGGTCTCGAGCTGCGAGCAGGCGACCCAGAGCGGTGGATGGGGCTTTTGCACCGGCTTCGGCAGCACGTTGCGGTAGGGAAACTTGAAGTAGGGCCCGTCGTACTCCCAGCCTTCGCTGGTGAACATCGGCATCACGCAGCGGACGCCGTCCTCCCAAACCGCGCGCTTCGTAGCGAGATCGCGTTCGAATGGCGCAAGCTCGGTCAGGCTGGCACCCTCGCCCATGCCGAACTCGACCCGGCCGTTGGACACGAGATCGAGCGTCGCCACCTTCTCGGCGACACGGGCCGGATGATTCGTGGTGAGCTGAATGATGCCATGGCCGCGCCGGATGTTCCTGGTTCTCTGGCTGGCGGCGGCCAGAAACACCTCCGGCTGGGGCGAATGCGAGTACTCCTCGAGAAAGTGGTGCTCGACCTGCCACGCATAATCGTAGCCGAGCCGGTCCGCGAGCTCCACCTGATCGAGGGCATTCTGATAGAGCTGGCGCTCGTCGTCCTCGCCCCAGGGCCGAGGGAGCTGCATCTCGTAGAATATGCCGAATTTCATTGGCGCCTGCCTCCCGGGGGCCCATGCCGGCCACCTCGTGGGGCTAACGGGCCAGTCCGGGTGCAGCGTCGCCGTTGCCGGCGCATCCCGTCAAGCCAGACTGGCGCCCGTCCGGCGTCAACCGCTTGATTGAGATCTTGCGCTGAGACGAGGCCATGACCGGGGGCTGCGACACGCAGCGCGGCGGCTCCGCGAAAGGTGACGGCCGCCGCGCCCAGAGCTGATGCTGTGCTCGAGCATCGGGCTGTGCTCAGCTCGATTTCCCGCTAGACCGGTTCCGACATTTGCCTCCCCTTGCGGGACGTCTCGGAGCAAATGTGGGAACCGAGAGGAACACTAGCAACATCTTGTTTCTAGTGTAGCTTTTGCATCTGACGTTTGGTTGCGAGCTCAGCCGCAAAGGAGTGCCAAACGTCAGATGCGCTAGCGCCTCACGACGCCCAGAAGGTGTCCGGGATCGAGCCGTTGGCGCGGATGTAGCGGATCTGATCCGGCGTGAAGCCGATGTCGGCGAGATGGTGGTCCGACATGCGCGCGAAAGCGGTGCGTACTTTCGCCTCGCCCTGGCGCATGCGGGCCTCGATCAGCCACTGGAAGAAGCTCTTGCGAGGTGCGGTCTCGGCGGGCGCTGCGGCGTGGCCGAAGGTTGCTGTCGTCGTGCTCATGATATCCCTCAACTTTGGCGTGAGGATTGAAATGCTGCCCATCCTGCTCTGGTGGGAAGCGCTGGTGCCATGCGTGTGGCCGGCACCTGCTGAACACCAGATAATCGGCGGCGCAGCGATCCGGAAGAGGTGATGCGGCAGCGCAGCATTGCAGAAAACGCATGAGAACTTTTATTACTATTCATTGTGTTGCCTCTAGGCATCGACGTTTGCAGTGCACCAAAATTCGCCATATTGTTCTATCGTGGCAGGACCATTAGAAATGCTCGCATGTATCAGGATTTCTCAGCCGCCTCCGATCCGACCGTCAGCGCTGCGCGCATCCGCTCGCTGCAGCAACGGCTTGCCGCTCTCGGTCTCGACGCCGTGGTCGTCCCGCGCTCGGACGAGCACATGGGAGAGTATGTGCCAGCATCGGCCGAGCGCCTCAAATGGCTGACCGGCTTTGCCGGCTCGGCCGGCCTCGCCAGCATCGGCAGGAAGCGGGCGGCCTTGTTCGTCGACGGCCGCTATACGCTGCAGGCGGCCCAGCAGGTCGATACGAGCCTGCTCGAGGTGCGGCAGATCCCTGAGGCGAAGCTCAGCGACTGGCTGATCGCCGAGATGGGTGACGGGGCCGTCGTGGGCTACGATCCTTGGCTGCATACGACCGCCTGGGTCAGGGCGCTCGAGGCGGCGCTGGCACGACGCTCGATCAAGCTGAAGGCGCTGGCCCGCAATCCTGTCGATCAGCTCTGGGGCAAGGAGCGTCCGGGGGCGCCGCTCGGTGCCGTCACGGTGCAGCCTGTCGAATGGGCAGGCGAGAGCGCCGAGGTCAAGGTCGCGCGATTGCAGAATGGGTTGAAGGCCGAAGGGCGGGACGCGGCCATTCTGACGCTACCGGATTCGATCGCGTGGCTGCTCAACATCCGTGGCTCCGACGTCAAGCACAACCCGACGCCGCTGGCGTTCGCCATCCTGCATGCCAGTGCGAAGCCGGAGCTGTTCATCGACAAGCGCAAGCTCGATGCCGATACCAGGTCGCATCTGGCAGGGCTGGCTCGGTTGCGGGAGCCGAAGGAGCTCGCTGAACGCGTCGGGGCGCTCAAGGACGGAAAGCGCCGCGTGGCGCTGGACGAAAATACCGCCGCGCATTGGTTCCGCCGGGCGCTCGGCGTCGGCAACCGGCTCGTCACCAGCGCAGACGATCCCTGCATCCTGCCCAAGGCGCGCAAGAACGCGGCCGAAATCCGGGGCGCACGGATCGCCCACGAGCGTGACGGCGCGGCCATGGCACGCTATCTCGCCTGGCTCGACCGCGAGGCGCCGACGGGACGGGTCGACGAGATCGAGGCAGTCAAGAAGCTCGAAGCCCTGCGTTCCGAGACGCAGGCGCTGAAGGAGATCTCCTTCGACACGATCTCCGGCTCAGGCCCGAACGGCGCCATCGTCCACTATCGCGTGACGGAGGCGAGCAGCCGCAAGCTCGGCAAGGGGGAGCTGTTCCTGGTCGATTCAGGCGCGCAGTACCAGGAGGGGACCACGGACGTCACGCGCACGGTCGCCATCGGCAAGCCGACGCAGGAGATGCGCGAGCGGTTTACGCTGGTGCTCAAGGGGCACATCGCCATCTCGATGCTCCGCTTCCCGAAGGGAACGACAGGGGCGCAGATCGACGCCTTTGCGCGGAAGGCCCTGTGGGACGCAGGGCTCGATTTCGACCATGGCACCGGCCACGGTGTCGGCAGCTACCTGTCGGTGCACGAGGGACCGCAGTCGATCTCCAAGCGCGGTCACGTGGCGATCGAGCCGGGCATGATCATCTCGAACGAGCCAGGCTACTACAAGACCGGCGCCTATGGCATCCGCATCGAGAACCTGGTGCTCGCGTCAGAGCCGGCCGCCATTGCGGGCGGCGAGCGCGAGATGATGGGCTTCGAGACGCTGACGCTGGTGCCGATCGATCGCCGGCTCGTCGAGCCGCGGCTGATGACGCAGCCCGAGATCGCCTGGCTCGATGCCTATCATCGCCGCGTGCGCGAGACGATCGAGCCTCATCTTGCGGGCGATGATCGGTCGTGGCTGGAGCAGGCGACGGCACCTGTCGGCAAGGTCAAATGAGAACGGGCGCCTCCAGGGCGCCCGTTTTGATGCTCGTTGAACGCTCGACCGCGCAGCGGGCTAGCTGATCGGCTTCTCGTCGTCCCAAACCTTCTCGGGCATCGGCAGGCCGGCCCAGGTCGAGTCGGGGAGGGGATTGTCAGGCTTCACCCCGATGAAGGTCTCGAGGATCATCGCCATCTGCCGGCAGTGCTGGCCGGCGTGCCATGTCGTGCGCTCGAGGAAGTCGTGCTTCGACTGCTCGCCGTAGTAGGTCTCGGCGGGCTCGTCGAAGTCGGTGTGAGGGCCTTGCGTCACCCACCACTCCTTCATGCGCCGCTGCACGTCGGCGCCGTAAGCCAGGATGTCGGCCTTGCTGTCCTTGCCCTTCGGCGCATTGCGATTGTACGAGCCGTTGATCAACGGTTTGCCGTCGACCTCGTGCTCGAGCCAAGCGTCGATCACGTTGAACGTGTGCCAGGCGAGGTTGGCGAACGAGCGCGGCCGGCCCGGCACCTCCCCCTGCATGCGATCCTCGGGCATCTGGCCGAAAAGGCGCTGCTCGGCCTCGAGCACCAGATCAATGCGCCGGACGAGCTCCGCCGGCGGCAGCATGGTCTGCTCGCCGAGGTCGATGCCGACGAGGCCCGCGACGTCGCGCAGGATCTGGCCGTTGGCCCACGCGCCGCCGCGTGTGACCACCGGCACCATGCGGATGCCGAAGGGCTTGAGCTCATCCCACGCGTCCTTGTCCTCGAGCACGTTGCGGGAGAGGAAATCGATGCCGTGTTTGCCAAGGAACTCCTTGGTGCGGAGGCAGCTTGTTCAACCAGGGTGCCAATAGACGCGGACGCGTCCATCGGCGGCGGTGGTGGCGGAGGTCATGGCGGTGTCTCCGAGGTGGCGGATGCTGCGGTTGTCGCCGCTCAGGCCGGCAACGTCAACCGGGCATGCTGCCCGCTCCGGCGGGACAGAGGACCTCGCGAGGCGCGGTCCGAGCCATGCGACAACCCATCCCTCCGTCCATCCCATCCGTCCTCCCGTTGCGCTGGATCAAGTTCGCTCCCTACACTCGGCGCACCCTGATGCCGTTGGCGGCCAATCCCATGGAGGAGCGCAGATGCGCCAGATCGTTCTCGTCGGTTTTCTGCAGGCGCAGAATTGCTCGAACTTCGCAGGAAGCTGGCGGCATCCCGAATCGCGGCTCGATTTCCTCGATCCCGAGTTCTATGCCCACATCGCGCGGACACTCGAGGCTGGCAAGTTCCAGCTCTGTTTCTTCGACGACCGGCTCGGCATGCCCGAGTTCCACGGCGGACGCTTCGCCGAGGCGGTGGAGAACGGTATCCGCTGCGTGAAGATGGACCCGATCGCCTGCCTCATGCCGATGGCGATGGCGACAAGTCGCATCGGCATCGGCTCGACCTACTCGGTCACCTACTATCAGCCGTATCACGTCGCGCGGCTCTTCCAGACGCTCGATCACATGACGCGGGGGCGGGCGGCCTGGAACGTCGTCACCTCGATGAACGATATCGAGGCCATGAACATGGGCTCGAAAGGTGCCCCGCCGCACGACAGCCGCTATGACAGGGCCGACGAGTTCATGGAGATCGTGCACGGCCACTGGGACACCTGGGCCGACGACGCGCTGATCGTCGACCGCGAGTCGCGGCGCTTCGCCGACGCGGGCAAGGTCGCTCGCATCGACTACAAGGGCGAGCACTATGCGTCACGAGGGCCATTCACCGTGCCGCGGACGCCGCAAGGCAATCCGGTGGTGATCCAGGCGGGCCAGTCGGGGCGCGGCAGGAAGTTCGCGGCACGCTGGGGCGAGGTGGTGTTCACGTCCAATCCCGTGCGCGAGGACGCGGCCAAGGCCTATGCCGAGATGAAGGCGGACGCTGCGCGGCTCGGTCGCAACCCCGACCACATGAAGATCGCCACGCTCTGCCATCCGATCGTCGGCAAGACGAAGGCCAAGGCCGAGGACAAGCGCGCCTTCATCGAGACGCTGCCTCTCGAGGTCGACAGCCTGATGCTGCTTTCGGAGAACAACAACTTCGATTTCGGCTCGAAGCCGATCGACGAGCCGTTCACGCAGGCGGAGCTCGATTCGATGTCGGGCACGCAGGGCGGCAAGGACCGAGTCCTCAAGACGCTCGCCGGCAAGCGCATGCCGACGCCCCGGGATTTCATCGACATCACGCGGCGCGGCAAGCTTCCCCATCCCTGGGTCGGCACGCCGAAAGACATCGCCGACATCATGGAGGAGTGGTTCACGACACCGGCATGCGATGGCTTCGTGGTCGGCGCGCCGTGCGTGCCGGGCAGCTACGAGGACTTCGTGCGCCTCGTGGTGCCGGAGCTGCAGCGCAGAGGTGTGTTCCACAAGGACTATGCCGGCGCAACGCTGCGCGAGAACCTCGGCCTGCCGCGGCCGGTCGTGCGCCGCGGTTAGGGCCGTGACCGGGAACAGGGGCCGATCAGGCCCGCCCGCGGAGATAGACGAACCAGTAGACGGCCCCGACCATCAGGCTGCCGCCGACGAGGTTGCCGATGGTCGCCACGACGATGTTGTGGAGCGCGTTGCCGGCCGTCAGCGAGGGATAGTCGGCCGGCATGGCACCGATCGACAGCCAGAAGCTCGGGCCGGCCCACGCCTTGATTGCGAGCGCGTAGGGCAACAGGTAGATGTTGGCGATCGAGTGCTCGAAGCCTGCCGCGACGAAGGCGGCGACCGGCAGTAAGACGACGATGACCTTGTCGGTCGTGGTTCGGCCACCGAACGACATCCATACGGCCAAGCAGACCAGCACGTTGCACAGCACCGCGAGGAAGAACAGCTGGAGGGTGGGCAGTGCCGCTTTCGCAGCAGCAATGGTGAGCGCTGTCTTACCGATGCCACCGCCGGCGAAGCCATGCTGGCCGGCGAGAAGGACCAGCACGGCTGTGCCGAGCGCGCCGAGGATATTGCCGACGTAGACGAGCGCCCAGGCCCGCAGCAGCGCGCCGACGGTGATGCGCCTGCTGGCGCAGGCGACGATCATCAGCGAATCGCCGGTGAAGAGCTCGGCACCGCCAGCGATGACCAGGACGAGGCCCAGCGAGAAGACGAGGCCGCCGAGAAGACGGGCGACGCCGAAAGGGAGGTCGGCCGAGCCCGTTAGAACCACGGTCATGAAGATGGCCCCGAACGCGATGAAGGCACCCGCGAGCACGCCGAGGACGACGAGTGCGGTCGCGTCGCGCCGGGCCTTCGCCGCACCCGCCGCCTCGCACGCCAATGCAACGTCGGGCGGTAGCAGCGCCTCGATGCTCCGCGCCCCAGGTGGTTGATCGCTCATGCTCTCCCCGCGATGTCGATGCCCGCCTCGATGGCTTTTCATAGAGATCGCAGACGGGGGGCGCACCGCGAAAAACCGTCTCGGCGGGGGTTGGCGAAATGCCAGGTCCACAGCTCGCCGTCTCGGGCCGACGGTTGTTTGGTGCCCGCCACGCGTGCAGCGCAGCAACCGGCGCCGCTTGACGCGAGGAAACAGCCTGCACCCATAATGTCTCGGACGGGAGAGACGGCCTCCGCTCTCGCGGCTCGCCTCGTACCACCCGTGCTTTCCCGACATCGAGGCTGATCGCCGTCCTGAACGGGCCGTGCGATGGCGCCGGCAGACCAGGACCGTGGATGAACGACAGCATCGACGCCATCGGCGCGCGCAGGCCGGCATTCCTCACCCTGACGGGCCAGCAATGGCTGATCGTGCTGATGGTCCAGCTCTCGAACATGCTGTTCAACATGACCATCACGCTGGCCAACCTCGTGCTGCCACAGGTACGTGGCACGCTGTCGGCGACGCAGGACGAGATCTCCTGGGTGATCACGCTGAACCTCGTCGCAACCGCCATCGCAACGCCGATGACGGCGTGGCTGGCGGGACGGCTCGGCTGGCGGAACATGATGCTCGGGACCGTGGCCGGCTTCACCTTCGCATCGTTCCTGTGCGGCCTTGCCAACAGCCTCGAGACGCTCATTCTCGCACGCGTTCTGCAGGGCGCGTTCGGGGCTCCGATCGCGCCCCTCGGTCAGGCGATCCTGCTCGCCACCTTCCCGCGCCACTTACAGCCGTTCGCCCTGGTCATGTGGGGCGTGGGGTCGGTCTGCGGGCCCGTCGTCGGCCCCATCCTGGGGGCCATGGCCACCGAGGCCTGGAACTGGCGTGCGGCATTCTTCATGATCGTGCCGCCGGGCATCGCCACGCTGGTGTGCATCTGGTTCGCGCTCAAGGAGCACACCTCCAACGCGCCGCTCCGCTTCGACTGGATCGGCTTTCTCGCGCTCTCGGTCGCCCTCGTCTGCGCCCAGCTCATCTTCGACCGTGGGCAGCGGCTCGACTGGTTCGATTCGCGCGAGATCTCGATCTATGCGTTCGTCGGAGTGCTCGCCTTCTGGGTCTTCGTCGCGCACTGCCTGACGCATGAGGCACCGTTCCTCGATCCCCGGCTGCTGCTCGATCGCAATTTCGCGATTGGCACCCTCATCGCGTTCGTCGTCGGCATGCTGAGCTTCACAAGCCTCGTGCTCTTTCCGACACTGCTGCACGATCTGCGGGGCTATCCGGAGAACGTCATCAGCACGCTCATCTCGGCCCGTGGTCTCGGCAATTGGACGGCTTTCCTGTTCATCGGCCAGCTGACGCGGGCGGCGCCGCGCTTCGCGATCGGTGCCGGTCTCGCCATTCAGGCCGTCGGCGGACTCTGGATGTCGCAGTTCGACATCAATGTCACCGAGTTCAGCGTCTTCTGGAGCCACTATCTCATGGGGCTCGGCAACAGCGTGGCGTTCACGCCGATGACCGTCATGGCATTCTCGACTCTGCCAAAGGGCAAGATCACCGAGGGCGCCGCGGTGTTCGCGATGATGCGCAACTTCGGCTCAAGTCTGTTCATATCTTTGTCGGTGCTGGTGCTGGTACGAACGACCTCGATCAACTACGCGCACCTGTCCGAGTTCGTGACGCTGTTCCGACCAGTCATGTCCTATCCCGACGTGACGGCCGCCTGGGACCCCGCGACTGCCACGGGCCTCATGGGACTTTCACGCGAGGTGCAGCGGCAGGCGTCGATGATCGGGTACATCAACGCCTTCTACATGATGGGGCTCGCGGCAATTCTCTCGGTGCCGCTGGCATTCATGTTGCAGCGTGTGCCGGCTCCACAGAGGTGAGAGGGCCCCGCGTTGCTCCCGGGACGCCTCCCGCCCGCCGAGGGCGCGACCCGGAGCTCAGGCATTCTTGAATATCGACGTATCCAGAGGCCGTATGGCGCCCATCCAGATGGCGTGCGCGGTGTGGTCCTGGAACTCGTTGCCGGTCTCGGGGTGAATGAGGACGACGAGGCCCTCGCGATGCGTCGCGAGCCAGCCGACGACGTCGCCGATCTTCTCCGGCCCGAAGGCGAGCTGGCAGCTCCAGTCGGGGTGCGGGCCGACCGGCCTCTCGTGGACGCGACCCATGGTGAGGCCGAAGCGCGCCGACGCCTCGGCGCAGATGCGGCGCGCCTTGTCGATGGTCGTCGCGTCGAAATAGACATGGGCGTGCCAGCCCTGGATGGTGTCGCTCATCGCGTAGGCTCCTTCGGCGCGCGTGGCCGGTCATGTCCGCTCGACGATGACCATTCCGCGTTGGCGGTCGGTCATGTAGATAAGCCCGCGATCGTCCACCGTCACGTCGTTCGAGGAGAGCCGCTCGCAACCGGCCGGCACGTCGGGCAGGAACCAGGCGACCTCGCGGGGACTGTGCGGGTTGGCGATGTCGATGATGCGCAGGCCGTGGCTGAACCAGGCGAAAGGGACCTCGGTGCCCGCCAGTTTCTCCGACGGCTGATGGCAGCCGGTCATTGTGGGATGGGGACGGCCCTCGATGCCTTCGACCTGGAAGCTGCCGACGGGGACGGGATGGCGCTCGTCGGTGATGTCGACCATCCACATGAAGGCCGGCACGTCGTCCGGGCCGCGCACGACGTCTTCATCGGCGACGACCATGTAGCGACGGCCGTTGATCTTGAACGGGAGCGGAAGCGCCGTGTGCGTCGGACAAGCGTAGGGCGGTGACCAGTCGAGGCTCGACACCAGCTTCGGCTTCGACATGTCCTCGATGTCGAGGATGACGAAGCCGCCGAGCCAATAGCTGGTGTAGAGCCGGTTGCCCTGGCGGATCGGGTGGTGGCAGCGGTGGTTGTTTCGCTGCCACGACGGCGTCTCGCCACCGGCGGTCCACTGGCCTGGCATCCACCATCGGCCGGCTTCCTGCGGACGGGCAGGGTCGGCGAGGTCCATGATCAGCACGATCGTGCCGACGAAGCCCTCCATGGTCGCGGACAGGTAGGCGTAGCGATGATCGAGGTCGAAGCGGTGGCAGCCCTGGCCGGTCGTCGCCCAGCAGGTGACGAGGCGCGGCGCCGACTTGTTGGCGATGTCGTAGACACCAAAGCCCGGCCGGAAGTCAGATGGAATGGGGCTCTTGTCGTTGCCGTTGATCTCGTGATTGACGATCATGATGTCGCCGGTGACGCGGACCTTGTGGCTGTGGGTGCCGGGCGGCATGGCGATGCGCGCCAGCTCCCTCGGATTCTTAGGATCGCGCACATCGACAATGGTGGTGCCGTGGGGCGCCCTCATGTGGCCGAGATAGGCGATTCCGTTCTCGACTACGACCTGGCCGCTGCCGGCACAGTCGAAAGTGGCGACCTCGCGCAATCCTCGGCCATGGCCCATGTACGTCGTGCTCCCATCAGGCTGACGAGGGGCCGGAGCCCCCTCGCAGCCGCATTGTGAGGCCGAGAGGACGGCATTGTCACGCCGCGCCGATGCCGTCAGCGGTCGAGCGTGGACGTCGGCAGTCCAAGCGGCCCATCATAGGCAGCACGATACGAGCGAGGAGGTCGGAGTGTCATGCAGGTCATTGCCACGGGGTACGGGTTGATCGAGGGGCCGGTGTGGGATTCAGCCAGGGGGCTTTATTTCAGCGATGTGACGGGCGGCGGCATCTTCCTCCTCGACCGGCAGGACCGGATCACGACGGCGGTGCCGAGGCGGAAGGGCGTCGGCGGCATGGCGCTGCACGGCAAGGGCGGCCTCGTCGCCGGCGGACGCGACATCTCGTGGATCGCGGACGGGGCGGTGCACTCGAAGGTGCTGCTCGATGCGGAGCACGCCGATAGCGCGCACGGGTTCAACGACCTCACGACCGATCGGAGCGGACGCCTTTTCGTCGGGTCGCTCGGCTTTCGCATTTTTGCCGGTGAGGCGATGAAGCCTGGCAATCTCTACTGTATCGAGCTCGACGGCAGCTCCCGCAAGGTCTCCGATGGCATCCTGGTCACGAACGGGCTCGGCGTGTCGCCCGATGGCCGGCTGCTCTACCACTGCGACGCCCGGCGCGAGCTCGTCCGCGTCTACGATCTCCACGACGACGGCTCGCTCGGTCACTGGCGTTGCTTCGCGGCCTTCGGCCAGGGTCGGGTTCCGGATGGCCTCAAAGTTGCCGTCGACGGATCGGTATGGGTGGCCGACGCGCGCGGGGGCCGGGTCGCCGTTTTCGGCGCGGACGGTCGGCATGTGAAGGACATCCCGGTGCCGCTGCCGATGGTGACCAGCCTGTGCTTCGGGGGCGACGACCTCCGGGACCTCTACGTCGTGACCGGCTCACGGGGCGGCCCGAGCGAGACGTGCGGCACCATCTACCGAACGCGCGTCGACGTCGCCGGCTTGCCTCTGGCGCCGTGCAAGGTACAGCTCGACTGAACGTGCGGGTGCCGGCGTACCGGCGCCGGCCCGTCGCCTCAGCCCTTGGCCTTCACGTAGCTGCCGGGCGCGTCCTCAATGACGCCGAGCCTGGTCCCCGGAACACGCGCCGGCACCATCCCGCCCGAGTGCCGGGCGAGCCACTTCGACCAGTGCGGCCACCACGATCCGGGCGTCTCCTCCGCGTTGGCCAGGAATTCCTCGAGGGTGTCGACGCGGCGCGAGCAGGTCCAGTGCTGATACTTGTGACGCTTGCCGTCGGGCGATGGTGGATTGATGACGCCGGCGATGTGGCCGGACCCGGCGAGCACGTACTCCACAGGGCCGCTGAACAGGCGCGAGCCGAGGAATACGGACTTTGCCGGCGCGATGTGGTCCTCGCGGGCGGCGAGCTCGTAGATCGGGATCGTCACCTTCTTGAGGTCGAGGCGGACACCGCCGATCGTCATCAAGCCCTTGGCCAGCTTGTTCTCGTGGTAGAACTCGCGCAGGTAGAAGTTGTGATTGGCCGCCGGCATCCTGGTCGAATCCTGGTTCCAATAGAGCAGGTCGAACGGGAACGGCTTCTTGCCGAGCAGGTAATTGTTGACGATGTAGGGCCAGATCAGATCCCGTGGCCGCAGCATGTTGAAGACGGTCGCCATCCGCGAGCCGTCGAGATAGCCGCGCTCGGCCATCATCTCCTCGAGCGACTTCAACTGGGCGTCGTCGATGAACAGCAGCAGGTCGCCGGCCTTGGTGAAGTCTTTCTGCGCGGCAAAGAATGTCGCCGAGGAGAACGGGTCGTGGCCCTTGGCGGCGTTGTGGGCAAGCGTGCTCGCGAGCAGCGTGCCGCCGACGCAATAGCCGATGACGTTCATCTGCTTCTGGCCGGTTTCACGCTGCACCGCATCGGCCGCCGTGAGGATGCCCTCCTTCATGTAGTCCTCGAACGTCTTGTGGCTGAGACGCTCGTCGGGGTTCACCCAGGAGACGATGAATACGGTGAAGCCCTGGTCGACCACCCACTTGATGAAGGACTTCTGCTGGGTGAGATCGAGGATGTAGAATTTGTTGATCCACGGCGGCACGATCAGCAGCGGCGTGGCGTAGACCTTCTCCGTCGTCGGCGTGTACTGGATCAGCTGCAGCAGGTCATTCTGGTAGACGACCTTGCCGGGGGTCACTGCGAGGTTCTTGCCCACCTCGAAGGCGCTGGTATCGGTCTGGCTGATCTTGAGGAGATCGCCCGAGCGCTCCATGTCGGCCAGCAGATGCTCCATGCCCTTGACCAGATTGGCGGCATTGCTGCGGAGCGTCTCGCGAACCACCTCCGGATTGGTGACAGGGAAGTTCGAGGGCGAGATCGCGCTGGAGATCTGGCGGAGATAGTACTCGGCGCGCTGCTTGGTGCGCTCGTCGAGACCACTGGTATCGGCCAGCGCCTTCTCGGCCCACTGGGTGGTGACGAGGTAGCTCTGCTTCCAGAAGTCGAAATAGGGGTTGGACGACCACTCCGGATCGCGGAAGCGAGCATCACCGGGCTCGGGCTCGGCCACGGGCTCGGCCTGCCGGCCCATCATGCGCTGCATGGCGCCGGTCCAGACATCCATGTAGCCGCGAACGAGCTCGCCTTGGGCCTCCATGCTGCGGGTCGGATCGCTCATCCACTGGCGCGCGACCTCGCTCATGATGCGAGTCGCCTCGGTCATCTCGGTGGCCGTGCTGTAGGGGCCGCCCTTGGCGTCGGCGCGCTCGAGCAGGCCGGCCATCGCCCGCCCGCCCTCCGCCCACAGCAACAACATATTGCGAACGAACTCCTCGGGGTTCGAGACGGTGTATTGCGACCAATCGTGCTCGGTGGCGGGAGAAGGCGGATTCGGCTTCTGCATGGGGGTTCCGTACGAAAGCAGATGAGTTATTGTAGCACGACTCGACGGCACGCAAGTTATTCTGTCGCAGCCCGCGGATCGCGAATCGTATCCGCCCCGGCTCTACGGCTACACTCCCGAGGAGCCGCGTGGCCAGCGCCGTTCACGCTGCATGGCAACAGGCCCTGTGCTCGGCGCCCCTCAGTGGCCGTGCCGGATGGCAGCGGCTGCGCCATTCTGCTATGTAGACCACATGTCCGATACGTCGCAGACAATCCATCCACCCGGGCCGATGACCGTCGACGAGTTTCTAGTCTGGGCGGAGGCGCAAGACGGGCGCTGGGAGCTCTACGGCGGGGTGCCTTATCTTATGGCACCAGAGCGAACCGGACATGGGAAAGTCAAGTTCGCCGTGCAGACCGCGCTGGCATCGGCCATCCGGAAGGCAGGGCTTTCTTGTCACATGCAACCGGACGGCGCAACGGTGCGCACCGCGAAAGATCGAGCCCATGAGCCGGATGCGCTCGTCTATTGCGGTCAGGAGTTGCCGCCGGACGCCATCGAGGTGCCAAATCCGGTGATCGTGGTCGAGGTGTCGTCGCCGTCGACCCGGCGCATCGATGCGTCGATCAAGCTGATCGGCTATTTCTCGCTGCCGAGCGTGCGCCACTACCTGATCGTCAATCCCGACGGGCCGCCGGTGATCCATCATTCACGGCAAGCCGACGCCACGATCCTCACGCGCATTCTGGCGGAGGGCGAATTGCAATTGGATCCACCCGGGCTCGAGGTGACGGTGGCGGAGTTGTTCGCCAGTCCTTGAGGGGTAGCGCGTGTGGTCGAGGTCTCGATCCGCGGGGCGCACGCGGTGGCTTTGCTGGTGCCTAGGATCCCGCGAGTGCAGTACGGGCTTTGACGCCGGCCACGTGCGGGCGTAAAGACCCAAGCTGGCCGATTCATGCGCCAGGTCATTCGACGAGACGCCCCGTGATCGATCAATTCCATCGCATCAAGCGACTGCCGCCCTACGTCTTCGCCGAGGTGAACCGGCTCAAGGCGGAGGCGCGAGCTCGTGGCGCCGATATCATCGATCTCGGCATGGGCAATCCAGACCTGGCGGTGCCGCAACACATCCTAGACAAGATGACGGAGACCGTCGGCAAGCCGAGGACGGACCGCTATTCCGCGTCGAAGGGCATTCCGGGGCTTCTCCGGGCCCAGGCCGGATACTACGGCCGCCGTTTCGGGGTGAAGCTCAAGCCGGAGACTCAGGTGGTCGCGACGCTGGGCTCGAAGGAGGGCTTCGCCAACATGGCGCAGGCCATCACGGCCCCGGGCGACGTGGTGCTGGTCCCGAACCCGAGCTATCCGATCCACGCCTTCGGCTTCCTGATGGCGGGCGGCGTCATCCGCTCGGTCCCGGCCGAGCCGACGCCCGCGTTCTTCCCGGCGCTGGAGCGGGCGCTGATCCACTCGATCCCGAAGCCGATCGCCGTGGTGGTGTGCTACCCGGCCAACCCGACGGCCTATACGGCGTCGCTCGACTTCTACCGGGATCTCGTGCAGTTCGCGAAGAAGCATGACATCATCATTCTCTCGGACCTCGCCTATGCCGAGGTCTATTTCGAAGACCGCGATCCGCCCCCGTCCGTTCTGCAGGTGCCGGGCGCGATGGATGTGACGGTCGAGTTCACGTCGATGTCGAAGACGTTCTCCATGGCCGGCTGGCGGATGGGCTTTGCCGTCGGCAACGAGCGGCTGCTCGCGGCATTGGCCCGGGTGAAGAGCTATCTCGACTACGGCGCCTATACGCCGATCCAGGTGGCGGCGGCCGCGGCCCTCAACGGCCCGGAGGACTGCATCCGGGAGATGCGCGCAACCTACAAGCGGCGTCGGGACGTGCTCGTCGAGAGCTTCGGCAACGCGGGATGGGGCTTCCCACCGCCGTCGGCCTCGATGTTCGCGTGGGTGCCGGTGCCTGAGCCCTTCAGGGAGATCGGTGCGCTCGAGTTCTCGAAGCTGCTCATCGAGAAGGCGAGCGTGGCCGTGGCGCCGGGCATCGGCTTCGGCGAGCACGGCGAAGGCTATGTGCGGATCGCGCTCGTCGAGAACGAGCAGCGCATTCGCCAGGCGGCCCGCTCGATCAAGAAGTTCCTGGCCCAGGGCGCCGACAGCATGCACAACGTCATCCCTTTGACGCACGCTGGGTCCCGCTAGGGTCCCGGCGGACAGAGGCCGACGGCGCCCACCGGGCGCACGAGCCCGTGCGGGCCCGGACGACTAACGCGATCAGTCAGTTTGGCAACATCATGCAACAGCCTCTGAGACTTGGCATCGCCGGCCTCGGCACCGTCGGAGCCGGCGTCCTGCATCTGCTCGAGGTGCATTCCCAGCGCCTGGCCGACCAACTCGGCCGATCGATCAAGGTGGTGGCCGTGTCGGCGCGCACCCGCGGCAAGGATCGCGGTGTCGGCCTCTCCGGCGTCCGCTGGTTCGACGACCCGGTCGAGCTGGCGAAGGCGGCCGACATCGATTGCTTCGTCGAGCTGATCGGCGGCGACGAAGGGGTGGCACGGCGTGCGGTGCAGGCGGCGCTCGAGGCCGGCAAGCACGTCGTCACTGCCAACAAGGCACTGCTCGCCAAGCACGGCTTCGAGCTGGCCCAGATCGCCGAGCGCAAGGCTGTGGCGCTCAATTTCGAGGCGGCTGTCGCGGGGGGTATCCCAGTCATCAAGACAGTCCGAGAGGCGCTCGTCGGCAACCAGGTGCGGCGCGTTTACGGCATTCTCAACGGCACCTGCAATTACATCCTGTCGCGCATGACCGAGGAGAAAGCAGCCTTTGCCGACGTCCTCGCGGATGCTCAAGCCAAAGGCTATGCCGAGGCCGATCCGACGTTCGACATCGGCGGCTTCGATGCGGCGCACAAGCTCGCCCTGCTCACCTCGCTCGTGTTCAACACTAGGCCGGCGTTCGACCAGATCCATATCGAGGGCATCGAGAGCATCACTGCGGCCGACATCGAGGCCGCCGACGAGCTCGGCTACCGCATTAAGCTTTTGGGTGTGGCTCTGATGACCGACAGCGGCATCGAGCAGCGGGTGCACCCGACAATGATCCCGAAGAGCGCGGCCATCGCCGGCGTATCCGGGGTCACCAATGCGGTTGCACTGGATGCCGATTTCGCGGGAAGCCTGCTGCTGGTGGGGCCCGGTGCCGGAGCCAAGGCGACCGCATCGGCCGTGGCGAGCGATATCGTCGACATTGCGGCGGGCTTCGTGCTGCCCCCGTTCGGTGCGCCGTCCTCGCGGCTGAAGCCCTACCGGCGAGCCCGACTCGGTCAGCATCACGGCAGCTATTACCTGCGCCTCACCGCGTTCGATCGTCCGGGGGTGATGGCGGCGATCACCCGCCGCATGGCCGACCGAGAGGTGTCGCTCGAGAGCATCGTGCAGAAGGGCCCGCGCTCGGCTCCCGGCGCGCAGGCCAACGTCGTCATCATCACGCACGAGACCACCGAGGAGGCGATTCGCGAGGCGCTCAAGGCGATCGAGGCCGATGGTGTCGTCGCTGAGAAGCCACAGATGATCCGCATCGAGGAGATGTGAGGGCGCGACGGCCCCCCAGTGGATCGAGCGATCCGTGGGGCAAGCGGGCGACTGTCTTCAGGTTGCCGTGGAAAATCGGCAACTTGACCGCGAACGAGGTGCTCGGCACTGGCACAACGCGCCCGGGCGGGGCACGATACGGGACGAGGCACGACGGCAGATGGCCGAGGAGGCGGGTGAGATGACGGGAGAGAGAAGCGGGCTCGACAGAGTGCTGGTGCTCGAGGTGGCGCGCGTGACGGAAGCGGCGGCGATCGCGGCGGCGCGCCTCAGGGGGCAGGGCAACAACAAGGGGGCCGACAAGGCCGCCGTCGACGCCATGCGACGCGAGCTCGGCCGGGTCAACATACGCGGCAAGGTGGTGATCGGCGAAGGCGAGATGGACGAGGCGCCGATGCTCTACATCGGCGAGGAGGTGGGCACGGGTGAAGGGCCGCGGGTCGACATCGCCGTCGATCCGCTCGAGGGCACCACGATCTGCGCCAAGGATATGCCGAACGCGCTGGCGGTCATTGCGATCTCCGAGGCGGGCGGTCTGCTCAATGCGCCCGACATGTACATGGACAAGATCGCGATTGGGCCCGGCTATCCCGAGGGGATCATCGATCTCGACCGGCCGGTGGCCGAGGTGATCGCACTCCTCGCCAAGGCCAAGGGCGTGCCGACGCGCGAGATCACAGCCTGCATCCTCGATCGCCCCAGGCACCAGGAGCTGATCGATTCCGTCAGAAAGGCCGGGGCCGGCATCCGCCTGATCCCGGATGGCGACATCGCGGGCGTGATCTGGACCACCGACCCGCAGCAAACCGGCATTGATGTCTATCTCGGCTCCGGTGGGGCGCCCGAAGGCGTGCTGGCTGCGGCGGCGCTGCGTTGCATCGGTGGCCAGATGCAGGGGCGGCTGTCGCCGGAGCGTCACTCCGAGAAGGAGCGGCCCGAGCTGATCCAGCGCGCCGCCAAGATGGGCATCAAGGACATCCGCCGGAAGTATTCGATGGCCGAGATGGCGGCTGACGACGTTATCTTCTCGGCGACGGGCGTGACGTCGGGCTCGCTGCTCGAGGGCGTGCGCTTCCACGGCGAGTTCGCCGAGACCGAGACCGTGGTGATGCGCTCCAAGACGGGCACTGTGCGGCGCATCAAGACGACATTCCGCGACCTGCCGATGAAGGGCTGGGGTTGAGTGGCTGACGGCACGCCTTGACGACGGCCAGCCGACACGGCTCGTTCCAGCCATGATCTCGGGTGCCTTCGGGCTCCTGCCAATCCCCGAAGGATCGTCCTGCCGATGCCGCTCGAGCGACGCGTCCTTCTGTGGATGTGCGTGCTGGTCGCCGTGAACCAGCTCGGCTTTGGCGCAATGATCCCGTCGCTGCCGCTCTATGCCCAGTCGTTCGGCGTGGCTGCATCGGCGGTAGGCATGGCCGTTGCGGTCTATGGCCTGGCGCGATTCTTCGTGGCAGTGCCGTCCGGTCGCCTCTCGGACTGGCTGGGGCGGCGGCCAACGCTCGCCATCGGTGGGCTGGTCTCCGCCATCGGGAACCTGTGGTGCGCCGTCGCGACCAGCTACCCCGAGTTCATCGTCGCCCGGTTCGTTGCCGGGGCCGGTGCGGGCCTGATCGTCACGACGGGGCAGGTCGTCCTCGCCGACATCACGACCCCGGCGACGCGCGGGCGGACGCTGTCGATCTATCAGGGAACGTTCATCTTTGCCGTCGGCATCGGGCCGTTTCCGGGTGGCCTGCTCGCCCAGCACTTCGGCCTCGCCGCTCCGTTCTGGGCCTACGGCATTGCAGCCGGCCTCGCCACCCTCGTCGCCTGGTTCATGGTGCCCGAGACGCGCGACTTGCATCGCACCGCGGCCGGCACATCCGGCAAGCCTTCGTCACGCCTCGGCTTCGTCGACCAGGTTCGCCTGTTCACGGGGCACATCGGCTTCCTGCTGGTCAGCCTGATCGTGCTGATCGGTGCGGTGGTCCGGACCGGCGGCATGTTTACGATCATTCCCGTCCTGGCGCACGACCGCCTCGGCTCGACGACCGGGGAGATCGGTTTCGCGCTGATGCTCGGCAGCGTGGCGGGCCTCGTCTCGACCTATCCCAGCGGTTGGCTGACCGACCGGTTCGGCCGCAAGGCCGTGATCGTGCCAGCGACCCTGATGACCGGCACGTCGATGCTGCTGTTCGGCTATGCGCCGTCCTACGCCTGGTTCATGGTGGCGAGCCTGGCGTGGGGCGTCGCCATCTCGGCCAGCGGCACGGCGCCCGCCGCCTATGCCGCCGACACCGCGCCGCCGGGCATGAACGCCGCCGCCATGAGCGTGTTCCGGATGATCGCCGATGCCGGCTATGTGCTGGGACCTCTGGTGCTCGGCCTCATCGTGGACCTCTACGGTGCGACGGCGGCGCTGGTGCTGGCTGCGGCGCTGATCGTGATGGTCGGGCTGGCATTCGCGATCGGGGCGCCTGAGACCTACCGCGGCCGCAAGGGATGACGACGGTCAAAACCGCAGGTGGATCGAAAGCGCAGGCGCATTCCAAAGCGTGACGGCGTCGGCCTATACTCTCCGATGCGGTGGGCCGGTCGGGGTTCGCCGCGGATTGCGGGTCAGCCCCGCACCCCGCTGGGAGGGGACCTCCCGGAACCTGCCCCACCCTGACGGGGGAGCCTGGAAGAGGCATCATGGCTGAGCTGCTCGATCCCGTCACGCTCGAGATCGTCTGGACGCGCCTGATCTCGGCCGTCGACGAGGCGGCAAAGGTGATCGTGCGCACGTCGTTCTCGACGCTATCCAACGAGGCCAATGATTTCGCCTGCGTGATCACCGACGCCAACGGGTGCTCGCTGGCCCAGAACACGGGCTCGATCCCGTCATTCATCGGCTGCCTTCCAGCCACCGTGCGGCATTTCCTCGACCGCATGGGGCGGGACAGGATGAAGCCCGGCGACGTGCTGATCACCAACAATCCCTGGGACGCGACCGGCCATCTCAATGACATCACGCTGGTGAAGCCGGTGTTCCGAGGCAGCCGGCTCGTCGCCTTCGCGGCGTCCACCTCGCACGTACCGGACATCGGCGGGCGCGTGCGCTCGATCGAGCCACGGGAGGTCTACGAGGAAGGCTTTCACATCCCGCTGATGCACCTCGTTCGCGAGGGCGTCACCGACGAGACGCTGGTGAAGCTGCTCAGGACGAACGTGCGCACGCCCGACCAGACGCTCGGCGACGTGTGGGCGCAGGCGAGCGCGCTGGCCGTCATCGAGCGACGGCTGCTGGCGACGATGGACGATTATGGCCTCGAGACGCTGGCGGCGTTCGCCGACGATCTTTTCCGGCGGTCGGAGGCGGCGATGCGCGCGGCAATCCGGACTGTGCCGTCTGGCACCTACCGCTATGCCATGCGCACCGACGGCCTCGACGAGTCGTTCGAAATGTGCGTCGCAGTGACGATCGACGGCGACGACGCGACGTTCGACTTCACCGGCACTTCGCCGCAGCAGGCGCGCGCCATCAATTGCGTCTGGGTCTACACTTTCGCCATGACGGCCTATGCACTCAAGTGTGCGCTACTCCCCAACCTGCCGAACAACGAGGGCGTGCTGAGGCCGATCAAGGTGGTTGCGCCGGAAGGCTCGCTGCTCAATCCGAAGTTCCCGGTGTCGGTCGGCGGGCGCGCGGCCACCGGCCATTATGTGCCGGCCTTGATTTTCGGTGCTCTCCATCAGGCGATTCCAGAGAAGGTGATGGCGGCACCCGGCTCGCCGCTGTGGATTCTCACGCTGGCTGGGCTCGGCGAGGACGCAAAGCCGTTCGCGACGGTGCTGTTCTACAATGGTGGACTCGGCGGACGGGCGGCTGGTGACGGTGTGTCGACCTTGTCATGGCCGTCCAACATCTCATCGACGCCGGTCGAGGTGGCGGAGCGATCGGGTCGCCTCTTCTTCCACGAGAAGGCGCTGAAGCCCGGCTCGGGGGGGGACGGGGAGCGGCGAGGCGGCCTCGGCCAGCGCATCGTGCTCGAGAGCCTGTCGGCGCGGGAGATGCAGGCGCTGCTCGTCACGGAGCGCACCAAGCTCGCGGCGCCAGGCATCGGCGGCGGCAGGGATGGTGCGCTGGGTCGCGTCGCCATCAACGGCGCGGATGTCGATACGCGGCGGATGCAACTCATCAGGCAGGGCGACAAGATCGTGATCGAGACACCCGGTGGCGGCGGCTACGGCGATGCGGCGAGACGCAGCGCAGCGGCGCGCGAGCGGGACCGGGCGATGGGCTACGTCGAGGAGGACAGCCCGCCGCGACGCACATGAGCAGAGCCGATGCCGCACGCTACCAGTGTCCCGCAGCCCAAGGAGAGCCTCGATGTCGACTGTAAACGATCTGCCCGACGTGCTCGAGACGACCGCGGCCGAGCGGCTCGCGACCGGCTTCGTCTTCACCGAAGGGCCGCTGTGGCATCCGGACGGCTTCTGGTATTTCGTAGACATCCGGCGCAATCAATTGTTCCGCATGTGGGAGGGCAAGGCGCCGGAGCTCGTGCGCACGACGATCGGCGGCAACGGCACCACGTTCGATCTCGAGGGCCGGCTGATCAATTGCGAAGGCGAGGCCCGCAGGCTCACCCGGCAGAACCTGGACGGCTCGGTCGAGGTGCTGGTCGACAGCTTCAAAGGGCGCAAATTCGCCAAGCCCAACGATGCCGTCTGCCATTCCAATGGCTGCATCCTGTTCACGGACCCCGACAAGCGGGTGCCCTATCACATGCGTGAGGTGCCGGGTCGGGACGGCGAGGACAACCTGTGGGACGGCGCGGGCGTCTACCGTCTTGCGCCCGATGGCGACCTGTCGATGCTGGCGCTCTGCGAGTACCCGAACGGGCTGGCGCTCTCGCCCGACGAGCGCACGCTCTACGTGGCGAATACCCGCTCGTCGAAGTACATCCACGCTATCCGGCTCGATGCGAGCGGGCGGATGACGGGACGCAGCATCTTTGCCGACATGAACGAGAACCTCGGGCCCGGCATCCCGGATGGCCTCAAGGTCGATGCGATCGGACGCGTCTACTGCACGGGGCCGGGCGGCATCTGGGTGTTCGATCCCGACGGCCGACGCGTCGGCGTCATCAAGTGGCCCGAGCAGGCGGTCAACATGGCGTTCGGCGGGCCGGACATGCGCACGATGATCTGCTGTGCGCACACGTCCATCTACACCTTGCGCCTCAAGGTGCCTGGCAATCCGCATCCCTGGTATCGGCTGCAGGTCTGACGTTTGGCGCGGGCTGGCCCGCCATTTCCCTTGCCACGCTCGACCCCGGGGGCTATCGAGCGCGCCGGCCGATCAACGCTCCGGACAACCGAGGAAGCTCCATGGAAAGCAAAGACTACGAGGTCCTGCACGAGCTCGTCGCACCGGCGAAGGCGACGCTCTCGAAGGAGACCTGGGACTACCTCATGGGGGCAGGGGAGACGGAGACGACGTTCGACCGCAACCGCCTCGGGCTCGACAGCCTCGCTTTCCGGCCGCGGGTGCTGCGCGACGTCTCCAACGTCTCGCTCAGGACCAGCTTCCTCGGGCATCCTATGCGCCTGCCCGTCATCCTCGCGCCGATCGGCTCATTGCAGGATCTGCACAAGGACGGCGTGCTCGGCCCCAGCCGCGCGGCGGAAAAATTCGGCATCCTGCATATGCTGAGCTCGGTCGCGAAGCCCGGCCTTGAGGACGTCGCAAAGGCGATCCCGAGCTATCCGAAGCTGTTCCAGCTCTACGTCCGCGGCGACCAGGCGTGGGTGGATTCACGCATCGAGACAGCGGTCGACTGCGGCTATGCCGGCGTCGCGCTCACCGTTGATCTCGACTACTACGGGCGCCGCGAGCGTGACCTCGCCAAGCGCTACAAGCCGACGGCGCGCCGCGCCTCGGGCGGCAGCGGACACGGCGACCCGTTCCAGGCCGCATTCTCGTGGGCAGACATCAAGCGCATCCGGCGGAAGTTCAAGGTCCCGCTGATCCTGAAAGGCATTGCCACGGCTGAGGATGCACGGATCGCCGTCGATCACGGCATCGAGGTGGTCTACGTCTCGAACCACGGCGGTCGGCAGCTCGACCACGGTCTCGGCGGCATCGAGGTGCTGCCCGAGGTGGTCGACGCGGTGAAGGGCAGCGCCAGGGTGGTCGTCGATGGCGGCTTCATGCGCGGTACGGACATCGTGAAGGCCATGGCGCTCGGGGCGGATGCAGTCGGACTCGGGAGGCTGCAGGGCCTTGCCTTGGCGGCTGGCGGCGAGGCGGGCGTGGTGCGGATGCTCGAGCTGCTCGAGACCGAGATGACGAGCGTGCTCGGCCTGCTCGGCGTGACGGGCTTCGCGCAGCTCGACCGGACCTACATTGCCAAGGCAACGCCGATCCTTCGGCCGGGACCATTCCCGGCCTTCCCGCTGCTCAAGGAAGGATACTGAGCGCTCAAAGCCCGGAGCGACGGGGGCGACGGGGGCGTCGGCTCTCGCTCGTTGCGGCTCACTGGCCGTCGCGCGTGCCTGCAACCGGAACGGCTGGCCGCGGATCGCCGAGCTCGAGCGAAAGCCAGACATTGGGATTGATGTAGGACTGGCGCATGACGAACGCATAGGGCGTCTCGTGCCAGCGGCGCATGTCGTCGGCCTTGTTGTCGAGGATGTAGTCGCCTTTCGAGGTGCGGGCGGTGAGGACCGCATGGCCCTCGCCCTTCTCGTCGCGCACGACCGTCATCAACAGGGCGGATGCGGGCCAGCCGCGCTTCATCAGCAGGTGGCGCTTGAGGAGCGCATAGTCCTCGCAGTCGCCCCGCTTGCCCGGCAGCGTCCAGCGCTCCATCTCGCCATAGATTTCCTGATCGGTCGCCGGCTCGACCGTGCGGTTGACGTGACGGTTGACCAGATCGAGCTCGGCGAGGCGGGAGGGCGTCGCCTCGATGCGGGCATCCTTGAGAGGAGCGGGAACGCACTCGCTGGGGAAGCCGGCGCAGAAGCGTAGGTAACCGTAAGGCGGGAGCGTCGCCCGGTGCACGCGCATGTAGGGCGATGGCGCGGACATCGGAGCGGCAAGTGCAACCTGCTCCGCGGCCACGCTGATGCTCGGTGCCAGCGCAGCGACGCCGAGAGCCGATAGCGACACGACAGACTTTACGACTTGCCACATGACACGAGCCTCAACTCGACGCGAGCGACTGATAAGACACCCAGGGCGCGAGAAAGCGATGCCCCGGCACGACGACCTCAACCGAAATAACGGCGCAGCGCGGTCGGCTGCTGGATGTCCAGGAAACGCACGGCCAGCCCCGTCTCGTGATGGCGGACGACGCGGCTCCTCAGCTTCCCGAGCTTGACCTCGGTGCCGATAGGCGGGCGAGCCTCAGTTTCGATGGAGGCGCCGGAAATGGACACGTCGAGCACCTGACAGGGGGTGATCACGTCGCCTTCCACCTCGAGAGTCGAAGAGCTCTTGCGGGGGACGATGCGCTCGTGGCGGCGACCGTCCGCGGTGCCCAGCTCATGGCGATTGATCAGCCACGTGATCTGGGCGGCGAGCTTCTCGCGCTTATGGGGGGTGGCCGAGAGCTCCATGGCAAAGCCACCGGGAAGCTGGCGCACGACCTTTCCTTCGAGGCCGCCCAGCACGTCGAGGTAGACGACGACGCGTTCGCCGTCCTCGACTGGTACGGGCGACATCAACGCGGCGCCACCGACCGAAATGTCCACTAGCTTGCAGGGGTACTCCTGCTTGTTGGCGCGCATGAACCGGCCCAATAAGGACAGCGGCACGCGCCTGTGCCGACGCCGGTCTGGCTCCAGGCGAGCCGCAAGTGGCTCCAGCGGCTCGTGGGCGGCAAGTGGTTCGGGCAACTCCAGCGCCATAGGGACAACCTGTGCTCGACATGCAATCGTGAAGACCGGCGCCGCCTCGGGAGCAGCCGGCCGGGTACCGCTCGGGGAACCCGACCGACTATGAGGGACGGCACTTAAGGATGTTCTAAAGGTCCGGTCGTTTTCGATACGCGGCACACGTGAATGTCCCTGGCACAGGAATGGTTCCCGGCCGTGCAAACCACCCGGGCACGTCATGAGCCGGCGGGACGCGGGGCGGCCGCCAACCACCTCGCGCCGGCCGGCGTCCGAGGTGATTTCGGCAGCACTATTCCTTGCGGCCCCCGTCGAGAATGCGGAACTGGCGGCGGTCGCTGCGCACGATACGTGCGGCGGCGAGCTCCGGCGCAAAGGGCATCTGGCGATGTGCCTGCATGGCCATGGCCTGCGGGCGGCCCTCAGGCCAGATGAACTCGTACGAGAGGAGCCCGGACGGCTCGAGCGGCTCGGATCCGAGCCATGCCGGGGGATCGATCGACGAGATGGCGCCGAGATATCTCGTTATCTTGTCGGCGGGATGCACGAGAGGAAGCACGATCGCCTCGAAATGAGCCGCGCGCCCATCCGGAGCGATCGCCTCGACCTCGAAGACAGCACCACAGCCCTCGTGAGTGACCGTATCGAGTACGTTCACGACAGCGCGGGTGTCGTCGGCCGCGATCCAGGTGAAGTCGAGGCCGCGCAGCTCCTGGCCGAAATGTTCACAGATGCGCGTGCCGGCCAGCCGGAACTGATAAGATCGGGCTCCCGCACGCTCGAGTATGAAGGTCTCGGAGAGAATCGGGGCGATGCGAGAGGGCTCGATCTCGAATCGGGTCGGTGCCATGCGATTGCGCCGCACGCCGTTCCAGTAGTCGTAGAGAATTCGAGTTGTCGGCTGCTTCATGCGCTCACCTTGCCGGTACGCCGCCGGCTCGCCTGGGTTGTCACGGTCCCGCCGCTCGATGCCGGCCGTCCCGCATTGGGACGGCCGGCTCTCCGTGCAGGAAGGAGTCGGTGACCTTCAGCACCATCTGTGCCAGGGGAGGCGGGTGCCGAATTGCCAGTTGTCGCCCGCCGAGGTCAGAGTTAAGCCGACGGCTGGCGGCCGCCGCAGGGCCGTGTCGACCCGTCGCCCCGAGGAGACCGCCGTTGCAATCGCGAGAGCCGATCTTCAATGCGCCGCCGGTGATCGCCTGGCTGCTCGGGCTGCTGGTGCTCGTGCATGTGGCGATGAGCCAGCTCTCGGACGCGCATTGGAGCGACGTGATGGAGACGCTCGCGCTCATTCCGGCGCGGTACGGCACAGGACGGGCGCTTTATGGGCAGGGTTGGGTCGGCCTGACGTCGCTCGTCACGCACCAGCTCGTGCATGGGGATGTCACGCATCTGGTGCTCAACTCGGCTTGGCTTCTGGCGTTCGGCAGTGCTGTCGCGAGCCGGATCGGTGCGTGGCGCTTCCTCGCCTTTGCGGTGCTGTCCGGCATTGCAGGGGGCTTGGCATTCATCGCCCTCCACCTCGGCGACAACACCCTGATGGTCGGGGCATCGGGGGCGTTGGCGGGGCTGATGGGCGGTGCATTCCGCTTCCTCTTCTCCGCCTTCGACGACGGCGGGCCTGCCGCGTTCCGTGGCGATCCGCGGCTGATCCGCCGGATGTCGCTCGCGGAGGTGCTGCGCGATCGCCGCGGCGCCCTGGCGATCGGCTTCTGGGTTGTGCTGAATTTCGCGACGGCACTGATCGCCCCCCTGCTCACGTCGGCAGGTGGCATCGCCTGGGAAGCCCACCTCGGCGGCTTCGCGTTCGGCCTGGTCACATTCGGGCTCTTTGATCCGCCGCGACCGCAGATGCGAGCGGCGCTGCACTAAGCGTCCGATCAGCAGAACCGGGAGCACCTTCGCTTTCAGCGCGGACGTGAATCGATATCCAAAGCAATATGTTATGGCGTGCCCTTGGACGCATTTCCAAGCGTATCTGGATCGGAGGCGGTCCACGAGCCGGGTCCTCCGGCAACGGGGCTTGCTGCAGTCGCGTGGCTGCCGGCTTGTGCGGCGAGGTCGCGCGGCGGAAAGTGGCTCCCGTCCGGGACTCCCCGGATCGATGCAACCCGAAGCCAGCCCGCAGGCGCGGCGGCCGGGCGCGGAGCCGGTTCGCGATGGGGCCGCCCTCGGGCGGGGACGCGACCGGCACGTGGGAGGCGTGGTCGACCGTTCTCCAGCCTGGGGCGGAGGAGATGATCATGCACGTCGCAGCCATCCTGAAGGTGAAGGGACGAGCGGTGGAGACCGTTGCCACGGGTGTCTCGCTCGGCGAGGTGGTGCAGCGTCTGGCCGTGCACAGGATCGGTGCCGTTGTGGTCACCGCCCCGGGCGTGGAGGTGGCCGGAATCGTCTCGGAGAGAGACGTGGTGAGGGAACTCGCCGAGCACGGTCCTGATGTGCTGGCGTGGCCGGTGGACGAGGTCATGACCCGGGGCGTCGTGACATGCCGCGAGAGCGACACCATCGACGCGCTCATGGTTCGGATGACCGAAGGCCGCTTCCGCCATCTGCCCGTGATCGAGAACGGCTGCCTGGTCGGTATCGTCTCGATCGGTGACGTCGTGAAGCACCGCGTGGCGGAGATCGAGATGGAGGCAAGCGCCATGCGCGACTATATCGCGGCGGGCTGAGACCGTCAGGCGTAGTCCGGCACGCGGGCGAAGGCTGCCTGGCGGGAGGCAAGCTCTCGGCGCAGGTCCTCGGTCTCGCGCATCGCCGCGGTCAGACCCCGATGAATCATCTCGTCGGCGCGATGAAAGTCGAACATGCCGAGACCGGCGAGGCGGGGGCTGATCATCGCATCGGGCGGATCGCCAGCGAGGCGCGAACGGGCGATGCGATCCTGCACGATGTTGAACGCCTGCACCATCACGCTCGAGATGCCGGGGCCACTTCCGGCATCGCCGAGGAGCTGATTGCGAACGAGGCGGGCCGCGCCCGGCTGGCTCGTGCCGGTGCCCGGGTCGGAATCGACGGGTGGCAAGTCGTCCAAGTCTGGGTCCGCAATGACCCCGCCACGCCCTCCGAGATCGGCATTGAGATTGACGGCGATGACGTATCTTGCACCCAGCGCACGGCAGACCGAGACCGGGACGGGATTGACGAGCGCGCCGTCGAAAAGCCAGCGACCGCCGATCCGCAATGGCTTGAAGATTCCCGGAATCGCATAGGACGCCCGCATGGCGTCCGTGAGGCGCCCCCGCGTAAGCCAGACCTCGTGGCCGGTGCCGAGCTCGGTGGTGACTGCGACGTACCGACGTGACAGCTCCTCGATGCCGACGCCCTGGAGGTGCTTGTCGAGACGATCGACCAGGCGACGGCCACTGATCAAGGCCGAGCCCGACATGTTGAAGTCGAGAAAGCTGAAGACTTTGCGGCGGGTCAGGTCTCTGGCGAACCCTTCCAGCTCGTCGAGCCGCCCGGCGGCGAAACACCCCCCGACGACCGCGCCGATGGAGGTGCCGGCGATGACATCCGGTACGATGCCGGCCTGGACGAGAGCTCTCAGCACGCCGATATGAGCCCAGCCGCGCGCAGCGCCGCCACCCAGTGCAATGCCAATCCTCGTGCGCGTCATGGTTCGGACTCCGTACGCCGCAACCAGCAATTCGCGTGCCGAATCGTGCCGGCAGACCGACCAGCCGGCCCGACCCATCCACTATAGGAGATGTCGGTTAACGTGCGTCGAAGGGGCCCGCGTTCAACGGCGACGGGCCAGCCCGGGTTCCGGTTTTTCATGTCGCGAGCATGAGGGTCGCCGGGTATACTGCAGGCTACAGCCGTTCGTTGTGCCCGAAGAGGAGAGCCGTCATGCCGGTGGTCCGTCACGGGGATGTGGCGCCCGAGATTTTCAAGGGCGGGGCGATCTACCAGACGATCGTCGGCGACGCCCAGGGATCGACACCGATTCGCGTCGGCGTGCAGACGTCGCCTCCCGGCTACCGGACACCGCTCCATTCACATCCCTATCTGGAGACGGTCACGGTGCTCGAGGGCCAGGGAGAGGCCTGGATCGAAGGTGGCGATGCCATCTCCCTTCTGAGCCCAGGCACGACGCTCGTCTTTCCGTCGAACGTGAAGCACTGGTTCGGGGCGACCGGCGACACGGCGCTCGTTACGCTCGGTGTGCACGCCTCGCCCCAGCGTATCGTCGATGTCCATGCCCAGTAGCCGGGAGGCAGCCGTCGCATGCTCACGCTTTATTTCGCCCCCGGCGCCAGCTCGATGGCTCCCCACATCGCGCTGCACGAGATCGGCGCGACGTTCCAGACTGTCCCTGTCTCGCTGGCGCGCAAGGAGACGCAGCAACCGCGCGTGCTGTCGGTCAATCCGGAGGGCAAGGTGCCAGTGCTCCTGGTCGACGGGCGGCCTATGACGGAGGTGGCCGCGATCCTGTATTATCTTGCGCGCCGCCATCCTGAGGCCGGCCTGTTCCCGACGGGTGATATCGAGGCCGAGGCACAGGTGATCTCGTGGATGTCGTTCATCGCGTCGACCCTGCATCCGGCCAGAGCCAAGGGGCCAGAGCATGCCAAGGTCGTGTATGGCTTGGCGGATCGACGGCTCGGCTCGCGTACCTGGGCGATCGGACCTTACACGATCGCCGACATCCACCTGTTTCGCCTCTACTGGCGCTTCCGCAACTCGCTCGGGTTGCTGCCGAGCGAATTCCCGTCGCTGCACGCTCACTATGATCGGATGATGGCCCGTCCTGCCGTGATGCGGACGATAGAGGTGGAAACCGCGGTGGGATACGAGCTGCCCAACTGAGCACCAGCGGCGCCGGAAGCGCTCCGGCGCCGCGGCTGCGGCAGGCGTCAGTCGAGGCGTGGCGCATCGAGCTTGTGCACGATGCCCTGGGTCTCGGGCTTCCAGGCCGGGTAGCGCTTCAGGATCAGCGGATCGTGACCGGGGATCACGTTCCTCAAGCCGCCGCCGAGCGAGATCAGCCGGTCATAGGACTTGAGCGTCGCCTCCTGGTCGATGGTGATGAAGAAAGGACGGCGCTGCTCTATGTTGCCGTAGAAGTGGACGACGTCTGAGGCGAGCACCACGGGGCCGTGGGCCGTGGCGACCCTGATCGCCTGGATGCCTTTCGAATGACCGGGGCAGTGGTGCACCGAGATGCCGGGGGCGATGTGGCCGTCGCCGTCGTGGAACTGGACCCGGCCCGAGTAGACGTGCCTGACTATCTGGCAGACGTGGTCGGCCGTGAAGGGGGTCCGCATGGACGCCTCGCACATGCAGGGCCCGGTGGCGTAGGCCATCTCGGCCGCCTGCAAGTGGAACTTCGAGCCGGTGAACTGGTCCATGGTGCCGGCGTGGTCGAAGTGCAGGTGCGTGATGATGGTCTCCTTGATCGATTCGGGCGCGATGCCAATGCGCTTCAGGACCTCGATCGGCTCTACGGTGATCTTGCGGCCGCGCGCGGCGGCCTCCTTGTGGTCGAAGCCGGTGTCGACCAGGATCGTACGGTTGGCATTGCGAATCACGAACACGAAGTAGTCGATCGGCATCGCCGAGGCGTGGTCGTCGGGTGTCGGATGCATGTAGTTGTCGGCGGCCTTGCGGGCGGTATTCTCGCCGTACTTGAGGGCGAGGATCTCGTAGGTCTCTGACATGGGTGTTCCTCCATTGGCTGGTTGGCCCGCGTCAGCATTGCGCGTCCAAGGGGCCTGGTCGAGAGGCCCGTCGTCGAGATGCTTCCGCATTCTCGCATCATCGGAGGAAGGCTCGAGTCGTCCTGTCAGCCTGGCCTTGGCTCGGTCGACAGGCGCGATCTCGGGGGGAATGCCATGGCCACGATCAGGCGGGCCGCCGTGCTTGCCGTTGCAGCGGTCTTCTATGGGCTCGTCGGGCTCGGATTGGCGTCCGGTTTGACGGGCTCGGTGCCGGACGACAAGAGCCTATCGACGATCTCGGGCCGGCTCGGCGGCGTGCGACTCGTCACGCACCGCGGGGACGGCCTGCCGGCGTTCGAGTTCTCGGTGACGCCCGACCTGGGAAGGCCGGTTTCCCTGCATGCCAGGTCGTTCGGAGATCGGGGTGCCGCCCGGCGTCTCGTCGCCGCTTCCGGCCAGACGGTGACGGTGCGCTATCTCGACCGGCTGCTCGGCAACCCCGCGTATGCCGTCGAGCGGTCCGACGGCGGCGACGTGTTGTCCCTGGCGGCGACGCGCGCCTTCCTGGCGCAAGAGGATGCCGAGACGGCGATCGGCTATCAAAACGGGCTCGTCATCTATGGTTTCGGTCCTCTGCTCCTCGGCATGGTCTTTCTGCTCCAGCGATGGTCGAGGCCAGGCGGTCGCGCAACCTCGGCCAGCGTCCAGCGAGCCATCGACGCGCACGCGCTGCGGTTCCGCAGGTACTTCATCCTTGCAGCCCTGCTCCTCGTTGTCGTGGTCCTGCTCCGGGACGGCTTCAAGCATCCTCACATGATCGATGCGCTCGTCGGTGTGCTGGGTCCGAAGCCGTTCGGTCTCGAGCCGCAGGCGGCTTTCGTCGCGGTAGTGATGCTCGCGATCATGCCGCTCGCGGCGTCGATGTGGTACCTCACCGGTGCCTTGCACCACGCTCAACGCCGCGACGGCGTCCCCCGTATCGGCAAGCTGTCGATCGTGAGGGGACTTTACGAGAACTGGGATGATGCAGAGGTGCGGAGAGAGGCTCGTCGTGGACTTATCGCGCTCGGCGTGCTCGTCGTTCTGGCTGCAATCTGGATCGTCGCCGCCGAGCGTGCCGGCCACTGACGACTCAGCATGGCGCCGCGGTTGAAGCGCCAGCACGACGGGCTTACATCCTGTGGGGGGGCCGGCTCGGGGCGCCCCGGCGCGAGAGGGACAGATGGCGATCAACGTTTCCTTCCTCCAGGACCTGTTGACCACAGTCGCCGAGAGGGGCCGGCTCTATCTGCCAGAGGCGCTGATCGGGCCGGCTCGTGAGGATATCGCGCAGCTGGTCCGTTCGCTGATGTCGGGCCGGGGGGAGGCCTCGGGCGTTGCCATCGCGCGGGAGCTGCTCGATCGCTATCGGGCGCTTGGTCAGGAGGATCGCAAGGCGTTCTTCCGGCTGATTGCGCACGAGCTGAGGCCCGGACCCGATGCGGTCAAGGCTGCGGCCGAAGCTTATCTGGCCGGGCCGAGCGAGGCCACCATGCAGCGGCTGAGGGATGCCGTCGAAAGCCCGCGCCAGGAGTTTTTCAGGCGCCTCAATCTCGCGGCGGGTGCGACGGCGGAGATCGTCGCGATGCGCCGTGACCTGCTGCGAATGGGAAAGGGCGAGGCGGGTTTCTCGGCGGTCGACGACGACATGGCGCACCTGCTGTCGTCGTGGTTCAACCGCGGCTTCCTGGTGCTCAGGCGCATCGACTGGCAGACGCCGGCCGCCATCCTCGAGAAAATCATCCAGTACGAGGCGGTGCACGAGATCCAGGGCTGGGACGATTTGAGGCGCCGCCTCGACCCCGCTGACCGGCGGTGCTTCGCCTTCTTCCATCCGTCGCTGATCGACGAGCCGTTGATTTTCGTCGAGGTGGCGCTGACGCGCGACATTCCGGGGCACATCCAGAACCTGATCGGCGAGCCGGCCGCGCGCAAGGCGCTCGACGGATCGCCGACCACGGCGGTGTTCTACTCGATCTCCAACTGCCAGGAGGGATTGCGAGGCATCTCGTTCGGCAATTTCCTGATCAAGCAGGTGGTGGAGGAGCTCGTGCGTGAGCAGCCGCAGCTCAAGACGTTCGTCACGCTGTCGCCGGTGCCGCATTTCGCGCGATGGCTCGATCGGGTGGTGGCGGACGAGCCGGCCCACATCGTCACGCCGCAGGATCGCGTCGCACTGCAGATGCTGAGCGATCCGGGCTGGATCGACGATCCCGACGAGGCCGATGCCTTGAAGCCGGTGCTGATGGCGCTGGCCAGCCACTATTTTCTGGTTGCGAGGTCGGGGGATGGGCGACCGGTCGATCCCGTCGCGCGCTTTCACCTCGGCAACGGCGCACGCCTGGAGCGGCTCAACTGGCTCGGCGACGTCTCGGAAAAAGGACTACGGGAGGCGCACGGCCTGATGGTCAATTACCTTTACGACCTGAAGGACATCGAGCGGAACCACGAGGCCTACGCAAACGAGGGTGAAGTGGTCGCCTCGCGCGCCGTGAAGGGTTTGCTGCGCCCGCAACCGCGCGCGAAGGGCAAGGGCGAGACGCTGCCGATGGCGGTGGTGGCCAAGCCGGCGACGGAGAAGAGGAAGGAGTCGGCACCCGGCGAGTGAGTCCCGGGACGCCAACACAGCGGCGCAGATCGTCCTCTTCAGGGTGGTGTCGACAGGCGGCGCCCGACCGGCATCGGCGATGCAAAAAGCCCCCGAAGCCAGGGCTTCGGAGGCGACGCTGGAATATGCCTGGACAATATGCTCGGCGACGGCACGAGGGAGGAGCAGCCGGCGCCGTAGAAACCCGATCAGTGGCCGTAGTAGGGCGGCGGGCACCACTCGACGGTGGAGGTGCGGGTCTCGGCCGAGGTGAGGGTCGAGGCCGAGGCGGCGCCGGCCAGCAGGCCGAGGGCGAGGATGGAGGCGACGAGGGTCTTCATGGGTGGTCTCCGTGGGTCAGCGTTTGCCTTGGGTCAGCGATTGCCGTGGATCGGTGGTGGTCGGATGGATCGGCCGGTCTCAGTGGCCGTAGTAGGGCGGCGGGCACCACTCGACGGTGGAGGTGTTGGTCTCGGCCGAGGTGAGGGTCGAGGCCGAGGCGGCGCCGGCCAGCAGGCCGAGGGCGAGGATCGAGGCGACGAGGGTCTTCATGGGAGGGCTCCGTCAGTGGCTGGCTTTCTCTGGTGTCCGGGGCGTTCGCTCGTCCCGTCCGATGAAATGAACTTAACGCCGTTTATCGATGCTGTAAATACGGAACGGAACGGTCCGTAGTAAATTAAATGTGAGCGAATGCTGTGCAGCCGCCGAAGGCCGGGCCATCCGCGGCGATGGCTAAGGGCAGCGTTCGACAAGCTCCCTGCAGCGGTTTATCACCGGACGATGCAGAGATACGCAGAGACCACACCGTCGCCATCGTCCGGAGAGCCCGCCAGCGGACGGCCCCCGGTCGGGCTGGCACGCGCGCTCAGCACGGGCCAGCTGCGCGCGCTGAGGGCGTTGGCACCCTATGTCTGGCCGCACGACCGTCCGGACCTGCAAAGGCGGGTGGCGCTCTCGCTGGTGTTGGTTCTCCTGGCCAAGCTCGTCACCGTGACGATGCCCTACACCTTCAAGTGGGCGACGGATGCTCTCGTCGCGGCGGCCGGCGGACGTGTTCCCGCTCGCGAGGCAGCCTGGCTGATCGCAGCGCCGGTTCTTGCGACGATCGTCTACGGCCTGTCGCGGATCGCCATGGTGGTGCTGACGCAGGCGCGGGAAGGTCTATTCGCCAAGATTGCCATGAATGCGGTGAGGAAACTGGCGCTCTCAACGTTCGAGCACATGCACCGGCTGTCACTGCGCTTCCACCTGGAGCGCAAGACGGGTGGACTGACGCGTGTCCTCGAGCGCGGTCGAACCGGCATCGAGAACATCACGCGCATGACGCTGATGACGCTAATCCCGACCATCATCGAGTTCGCCCTCGTGCTCGTCGTGCTCGGCCTCGAGTTCGACTGGCGCTACGTTTTGGTGGTGATGGCGATGATCGTCGCCTATCTCGGCTTCACGATCCGCGCCACCGAATGGCGGGTCGGGATCAGACGCCAGATGAACGAGAGCGACACCGACGCCAACACCAAGGCCGTCGACAGCCTGCTCAACTACGAGACGGTCAAATACTTCGGTGCCGAGGAGCGAGAGGCCCGCCGCTACGACGCCTCGATCGAGCGCTTCGAGAGCGCCTCGGTCCGCACCTACACCTCGCTCGCCATCCTCAATGCCGGGCAAGCCGTCATCTTCACGGTGGCGCTCACCATCTGCATGGTGATGTCGGCATCGGCGGTGATTGCCGGCACGGCCAGCGTCGGCCAATTCATCATGGTCAACGCGCTGATGCTGCAGCTTTTCATTCCGCTGAATTTCATGGGCATGGTCTATCGCGAGATCAAGCAGGGCGTGACCGACATCGAGCGCATGCTGGACGTGCTCGAGCAGAAGCCGGAGGTCGAGGACAAGACGGGGGCCAAGCCTCTGGCGGTCTCCGGCGGTGCCGTGCGCTTCGAGAATGTGCGCTTCCACTACGAGCCGGCGCGGCCGATCCTGGAGGGCCTGAGCTTCGAGGTGCCGGCCGGCAAGATGGTGGCGATCGTTGGTCCTTCGGGTGCGGGAAAGTCGACGATATCCCGGATTCTGATGCGCTTCTACGACGTCGCCGACGGACGTGTAACGATCGACGGCCAGGACATCCGCGACGTGACGCAGGCCTCGGTCAGGGCCGCGATCGGGGTCGTGCCGCAGGACACGGTGCTGTTCAACGACACCATCCTCTATAACATCCGCTACGGCCGTCCGGACGCCACCGACGCCGAGGTCGAGGAGGCTGCGAGGCTGGCCCAGATCGACAGCTTCATTCGCACCCTTCCCGAGGGCTACCAGACCATGGTCGGCGAGCGGGGCCTCAAGCTCTCCGGTGGTGAAAAGCAACGTGTCGCGATTGCACGCACGATCCTGAAGGGCCCGCCGATCCTGATGCTCGACGAGGCGACGAGCGCGCTCGACAGCCATACGGAGAAGGAGATCCAGGATGCGCTCGACCGGGTGTCACGCAACCGCACGACGCTGGTCATCGCGCACCGCCTCTCGACCATCGTCTCGGCCGACAACATCCTGGTCCTCGAGAAGGGCCGTCTCGTCGAGCAGGGCACGCATGGCGAGCTGATGGACAAGGCCGGCCTCTATGCCTCGCTCTGGAGCCGCCAGCGCGAGGCCGAGCGGGCGCGCGAGGAGCTGGCCCAGGCGCTCGAGGCCGAGAAGAGGCTCGAGGGCGAGAAGATCAGGGCGGGACGTCTGCAGGCCTGATGGGAAGACAGATGGCGGCGCTGTTCGAGCCCAAATTATCGACCTACATCCTGCACTTCCTCCGCGACCACGCGCTGAGCTGGGAGACGGTAGAGGGAATCCTTGCCCATCTCGCTCAAGAAAAAGCTCGCAGCCCGGCTCTGAGGGGCATGCATCGCGTGTCCCGCCTCGGCGTCGAGGACGAGCTCAAGGCGCTCGTCGCGGCAGGGCTGGTCCGGCGCCGTCGGGGATTCGGGCTCGGTGCCGACAAGTATCGCCTGAGCCCGACCTTCACGACCCTGCAGAAGCTCGTCGGCTTCGGGCTCGACGGCATCCTGACCGCAAGATCGACGACCATTGCCGTCAATCCAGTCTTCGGCTCCGCGAGCGATGTGCCGCTCGACGTTTTTGTGGTGATGCCGTTCGATCCGGCAATGGTTGGCGTGTACGAGCCGATACGACAGGTGTGTACCTCGCTCGGCCTCAAAGCGGCGCGCGCCGACGACCTGTTCACCGCCAATCACGTCATGTCCGACATCTGGTCCAGCATCATGTGCGCGAGGGCCGTGATCGCGGACTGCACATCGCGCAATCCGAATGTCTTCTACGAGCTCGGCGTCGCCCACACCATCGGCCGTCCCGTGATCCTCATGACGCAGGACGCCAACGACGTTCCGTTCGATCTCAAGCACATGCGCTATATCCTTTACACGGACAGCGACGCCGGCCGCGACGATCTGCAGGAAAAGCTCCGCAAATCGCTGCGGGAGACGCTGGGCTTGGATGCCGGGTAAGCTCGTGGCTGCCGGGAGCCTCCCGTGAGATGCCACATCGGAGCTGCCGGCGGCGCCGCATCCGACGTAGGCTATGGCATGTCCAATCAGCCGACCGCACGGGAAGTCGCGGTGCGGCAGCATTTTGACGAGGCCGAGAGGTAAGGCATGCGTCCTCAGGACGACCAGCAGGATGACGACGAGGCAGTGAAGCTTCCTCCAGCAGCTCCGGGCGAGGAGATCGAGCTCCGCGTGCGCCGCATGCACCGGCGCGACATCAACAAGGTCTGGGAGTTCCTGAAGCTCGTCTTCCGCGACGTCAATCGCGAGACGGTCGAGTACCAGCGCCCGCGGCACAAGAAGCACTTCCTCGAGATCTACGAGGAGGAGGGCATCGAGCAGCTGGTGTTCGAGGCCAAGCGCGGCGACAAGTTCCAGCTCGTCGGCTATGCCGAGTACGCCTACGAGATCGTCAACTCCGACAGCTGGATGAACCACCGCTACTTCGAGAAGCGCAACATGCGCCCGCTCTTCGTCGAGGAGATCGCGGTGCACCCCGACTATCACGGCATGGGCGTCGGCTCGTTCATGTTCGAGCAGATCGACCATGCCGCGCGGCTCCGCGGTTGCACGCACGTCGTGCTGGAGGTCGCCGAGAACAACGAGGAGGCGCTGCGCTTCTATCGCAAGCGCAACTTCCAGAAGCTGGATGCCGCCATTTTCCTCTCGCGCAAGCTCGAGACCGGCGGCGAGCTGCTCGGACCACGGCGCCTCAAGGCGCGCCCGCGGCGCTCGTGACGGCCACATCGTGGCCTCCGGGCATCACTTGCAGACCGGTCGTGATGGGCCCGGCCGAAAGGTCTCGAAGCAGCCACAGGGCTCGGCTAGTCTGAAACAGGCGTGGCATGAGTACGGTGAGGATCGCGCGAGGGTTCGGCCTCTGGCTCCGGTGCGACCCTGCGCGGTGGCCGTCTCCAACTGCGGTCAGCGCCCGGTGCGGTAAGGGGTAGAGTATGAGGGGGCTGGTCAGCTCAGCGTTCCGGCTGTTCAACAGGCGTATCGCCTGGTACCGGATGCCGTTCCTGCTGTCTGTCGTCAATCTGCTCGCCCTGCAGCGGGATCTCCGCCGCAACAACCTCTACGGAACGCCGGATTCGGAACTCACGGCGCCATCCGCCGGCGAGACCGACATCCGTGGCTTCCGCACGGCCGATGGCTCCTACAACGACCTCGCCGCCCCGGCCATGGGCATGGTGGGCGCCCGTTTCGGCCGCAACGTGCCACTCAAGCACGCCTACGGCGAGCAGCCCGATACGCTGCTGAAGCCAAACCCCCGAATCATCTCGAACGAGTTGCTCGCTCGCAAGGCGTTCAAGCCGGTGCCGCACCTCAACCTGATGACGGCGGCGTGGCTCCAGTTCATGACACACGACTGGTTCAGCCACGGCGATAACGACCCGGCCCGGCGTATCGAGGTGCCGGTGCCCGACGGCGACGGATGGGATGGCGGCCCCACCAACGCCCCCGGCCACGTCAGTGTGCACGCCACGCTCGCCGACCCGCTACGCGGTCCCGATGACGAAGGCCTGCCCGAGACCTATCGCAACCACGTCACCCACTGGTGGGACGGCTCGCAGATCTACGGCTCGAGCGAGGCGCGCATCCGCCAAATGCGCACCGACACGGCGGGGCGGCTGCTGCCGGATGGCCAGCTCTACCTCGACCGCCACGGCCTGCTCGGTCTCGATCCCGAGAAGGGCGTCGAGCTGGCCGGCTTCAACGAGAGCTGGTGGCTCGGCCTTTCGCTGATGACCAACCTGTTCGTGCGCGAGCACAATGCCATAGCTGCGCACCTGCGGCTCGACTATCCAGCGGCCGACGACGAATGGATCTTCGGCAAGGCGCGCCTGATCAATGCCGCCCTGATGGCCAAGATCCACGCGGTAGAATGGACGCCCGCGATCCTCAACACCGATACGCTGCGCGCCGGCATGCGTGGCAACTGGTGGGGACTGCTGGGCGAGGCCTACGAGAAGGCGCACGGGCGGCACGGCCTCGGCGAGCGGATCACCGGCATACCGGGCTCGGGTCACGACCATCACGGCAAGCCGTTCGCGATCACCGAGGAGTTCGTCGCGGTCTATCGCATGCACTCCCTGCTGCCAGACGAGCTCGCTTTCCGCCGTCTTGCCGACAACGCAGTCATCGACCGCCGTACGCTCACGGCCTGCGTCGGCGCGCGCACCCGCGACGTGTTCCAGCACGCGACGCTCTCGGATGCCATCTACTCCTTTGCGACGATGAACGTCGGGGCCCTGCGCCTCGACAACTACCCCAACTCGCTGCGCCGGCTGACATTGCAGGGGCCGGATGCGCACGTCTTGGATCTCGCCGTGACCGACATCGTCCGGGATCGCGAGCGAGGTGTGCCGCGGTACTGCGAGATGCGGCGCCAGCTGCGCATGTCTGCGCCTTCGACATTCGAGGAGTTGACCGGGGGCGACATGGCGACGGCCAAGCGGCTGGCCGCCATCTACGCGCACGTCGAGGAGGTGGACCTGCTGATCGGGTGTCTGTCCGAGCCGCTGCCGCCGGGCTTCGGCTTCGGCGATACGGCGTTCCGGATCTTCGTCCTGATGGCGACGCGGCGCCTGAAGAGCGACCGCTTTTTCACCGACGACTACAACGAGGCGGTCTACACGCCGCAAGGCATGCGCTGGATCCAGGACAACGGCATGGCGAGCGTGCTCGTGCGTCACTTCCCGGAGCTCGGCCACAAGGTCGGACGCGTCAGGAACGCCTTTTTTCCGTGGCCCCTGGACTGAGCGGGGACGGCGTGAGCGGCGGTGGGCGACGACGGAGTTGCGGGGAGCGGCAGGTGGACGGCAGCGCACAGGGGGGAGGAGGATGGCCAGGCTGATCCGCGTGCCACACCTCGCGTCGCTGCTCGTCGTGACCTGCGCACGCGAGATCGACGACCTGATCGCTCACCCGTCGCTGGCGCGGGCCTTCGCGCGCAAGGGCCCGCTGCTCAACCGCCTGCTCGTCGCCGGCCTGGATCGCCAGTTCCGCCACCATGGCGACGTGCTCCCGGCTTTCCGGCCCAAGGAGGACCCGTCACGCGTGGCGGCGCAGAGACAGCTCTTCGCCCGCCTCGACGCCCTGTCCGAGCGCGGGGTTTGGCCCTCGGCTCCCGTGACCGAGATGGGCCGCTACGTCGCGACCGGTGCGGATCGCCGCAACGCGGAGGCGGCGTTGGCCTATGCCGTCGCATGGCCGTTCATAGGGTCGGCGTCCGCCTCGACCGAGGACGATGCCTACAAGCCGCTCGGACGCCACCTGTGGCGGCTGCACCGGCGCACGGCGCTCGCCCGGGAGCCGGCGTCTCCGCGCGGACTCGCCCTGCGCCTCGCCGGTCTCGATCGACGGGCGCGCGCGACCATCCTCGACCACGTTGGCGGCGACCTTTATGGCCTCCATGCCGTCGAGATCACGCTCGCCAACGCGCGCACCATTCTGGAGGCCATGCGCGAGGCGATGTCCGGCATACCGGAGGGCGCGCCCGCAACCGGCGCAAGCCTCGCCTGGGCCGCGATCCGGACGGCGCCGGAAAGGGTCGTGCGCCAGACCGGCGCGACGAGCCTGACGCTGCCCGGCGTCGATGGCCGCATTCCACCCCATACGCTGGTCCTGCTGCAGATGCGCCGCAGCCTCGGGCCGGATCTCGCGTCGGGCTACGAGTTCGCCAGCCGCCACTGGTCGGCCTGCCCGGCGCGCCGATTCGTGATGGGGCTGTTCACGGCCGTTGCCGAGGCCGCGCTCGCGCTCAAGTCGGCGGAGGTGGCGCCATGACGACGGGGGAGACGACTGCGAGCGTCCTGTCGCCGCTGAAAATGCGCAACCTCGAGCTCAAGAACCGCGTCATGCGCTCGTCGATCTCGGGACGCTTCGACCTCGAGAACGGAACGCCCACACCGACCCGAAAGACCTGGGAGACGATGTTCGCAGAGGGCGGCGTCGGAGCCATCATCACGAGCTATGTGCCCGTCCTCATGAGTGGACGCATCATTGCGGGATACGCGACCATCCACGAGGACCGTCTGATCGAGCCGTGGTCGGTGATCGCGCGGGCGGTGCACAGGCATGGCGCAAGAATGATCATGCAGCTGTCGCACGGCGGGCGGCAACTCGATCTGCCCGGACTGCAGCAGGCGGGCCAGCCGGGGCTCTCGTCCACCAGTCGCTCGGAAAGCCTGCACGGGTTCCCCGCGCGCGCCATGACGATCGGCGAGATCGAGCACATGGTGGCGAGCTTTGCGGAGGCGGCCCGCCGCGCACGCGAGGCCGGCATGGACGGCGTCGAGCTGCACGCGGCGAACGGGTATCTCTTCACGCAGTTCCTGTCCTCAGGCATCAATGATCGCCGCGACCGCTACGGTGGCAGCCTGTTCAATCGCGCGCGCTTCCTGCTCGATGTCATCCGGGCTATCCGGGCCAAGGTCGGCTCCGCCTATCATCTCCAGGTGAAGCTCTCCGCCGTCGACTTCAACAATGTGCTGCCCTGGGAGGGGCGGGGCAACTCTCTCGACGAGACGATCGAGGTGGCGCGCTGGGTCGAGGGTGCAGGCGCCGACGCGTTGCACGTGTCGTTGGGCTCGCTGTTCCCGCACCCGCTCAACCCACCAGGCGGCTTCGATTTCAGCACGATCGCGTCCACCTATGACGCGATGCTGGCCTCGGGCACGCGCACGTATCGCAATTACATGTTCTTCCGCAATCCCGCATTGCGCCCGCTCTTCGCGCAAATCTGGGAGCGCATGAAGCGCGATCGCCCGATCGAGGGTGTCGGCGCCGACGAGGCGCTCGCGATCAAGCGGGCCGTGTCGATCCCGGTCATCTCGACCGGGGGCTGGCAAACGCGGAGCGTGATCGATGGCCACATCGCCGCGGGCGACTTCGACGGAGTTGCCATCGCACGGGCGCTGATCGCAAACCCGGACCTCGTGCGCCACTGGGAGGCGGGCAACGATCTGCCGCCGTCGCCGTGCACGCACTGCAACAAGTGCCTTCTCAATGCGCCGAAGAACCCTCTCGGCTGCTATGAGCCCGCCCGCTTCGACGGCAGTCGCGAGCGCATGCACGACAGGATTCTCGGCGTCTACGCCGGGCCAGCCCCGGGGGGCGACACATGAGCGAGCGGCGGAGGATCGTCGATCGCCTCCGGCTGGCAGTGCCTCCGGAGGAGCCCGTCAACGAGGTGCAGCGGCGTCTCGGCGCCCACCCGCGTCGCCAGCGCTGGGTCTTCCGGCTCCTCGTCATGGCGCTGGTGATCGGCGCAGCCGTCCTCGTCGCTGCCGCACTCTTTGGCACCTTGGCCTTGTGGCGCTACGGCGGGCGCAGCCTGCCGGCCATCGAGGCGCACTTCAAGCACGGCTCGATCGGAGCCGAGCTGGCCAATGGCATGCCGCTGCGGATGCTGAAGGCGCTGCCGAAGGTGTTTCCGGAATATTTCGGCAAGGAACGCGACTGGAGCCACTTCGGCCTCGTGATGGAGACGGCGACCGACGCCAGGGGGCGGCCGCGCTACGACATCTACGAGGCGGTGGACGTTGCGCCCGCGGCCGGCGGCCGTCCCGCGACGAGCCAGGGTGGCCGGGAGGCCGAGGCTCGCCGCACGCTGCGTCTCGTCGACAACAATGCCGCGCTCGAGCCGGACCCGCTGGAGAAGGCCGGGCTCCTGGAGAAGGCCGAGGTCGCGCGCCGGGCCGAGGTGCGTCGCCGCGCCGAGCGCGCCAGGCGGGAGAGCCGCGGCCTGCCGGTCGGCTTCGCGACAGGGAACCGCTTTGGCATCGATATGGCCTGGTTCAACTGCGCGGTCTGCCACACGGGCATCATCCAGATGCCGGGCGAGGAGCGCCCGCGGATCGTGCCCGGCATGCCGGCGAACACCGTCGATCTCGACCGGCTGTTCCTGGCGCTGTTCGGCATGGCCGTCGACAAGCGCTTCACCTACGGCGAGTTCGCGAAGCACTTCGAGCCGGGCGAGCGCATCGCCTGGTACGAGGCGCCGCTGTGGCGGTGGCTGATCGTGCCGAACGTCAGGGCGGAGCTGATCGCGCGGCGCAGCGAGCTGCTGCCGCTGCTCGATCCGCCACGCGCGCCGCCGATGACCCGCGATCCCAGGAGCCCCGACGAGCCGGCCTGGTGCGAGCCGCGCCTGAAGCCGCGCCGCGCCTGCGAGGAGGCGATCTACATCAAGCCGGAGGCGCCTTACCGCCGCGAGCGGCCGCGACAGGTGACGCACTGGGGGCCCGGGCGCGTGGACACCTTCAATCCCTATAAGCTGATCAACTTCGAGATGGAGGCGGATTGTCTGCGGCCCGAGGAGCGGATCGGCGTCAGCGACTTTCCGGCGATTTTCCAGCAAGGCCCGCGCGCGGCGAAAGGTATGCACCTGCACTGGGACGGCAACAATGCGTCCATCACCGAGCGCAACCTGTCGGCGGCGCTCGGCGCGGGCGTCAGTGAAAGCACCGTAGACCACGCCTCGCTGACGCGAATCGTCGATTGGCTGAAGGGTCTCGAGCCGCCCGAAAGCCCCTACAAGGCGGCGCAGGACATCGAGAGCGTGCGGCGTGGCCGGGTGATCTACCGCCAGGCCTGCGAGAGCTGCCACGGCTACCAGGCCGACAACGGCTACGTGTTCGAAGGTGCGCGCCTCGGCCAGATCGAGCCGGTGGTCTACGTCGGCACGGACCGTGGCCGGGTCGACAGCTATACGCCGCTGATGGAGAAGTACCAGAAGGACCGCCTCTTCTGCACAGAGCCGGAGCATCGCTTCCGCCAGTTCAAGAAGACCGACGGCTATGCCAACGCACCGCTCGACGGTCTCTGGCTGCGCGCGCCCTACCTGCACAACGGCTCGGTACCGACGCTCTGGGATTTGTTGCAGCACCCGGACCAGCGCCCGCTCGCATTCCGCCGCGGAGCGGCTCACATCCGCCTCGACCCCGCCAGAGGCGGGTTCGACGCCCCGCCGTGCATTCCGCTGCGCGAGGCGCGGGGCGACCGGCCTGCCGCCGGCGACGAGACGAGCTTCTGTTTCGATACCCAGCTCCCGGGCAACTCCAATGCCGGGCATACCTACGGGACCGACCTGCCGGACGCGCAGAAGCGCGACCTCCTCGCCTACCTGCTGACCTTCTGAGACGGCGTCCGATCCCCCCATAGAACCCTGGAAGCATCGACCATGGCGACGAGGACGGGCAAACCGATACGCAGACTCCGGCCGGGGCCGGTGCTGTCTTGGCTCGTCGGCGTGCCGCTGGTGCTCGTGGTCGTCGCCGCGCTCGGCGCTGCGGTGCTGCGCGGCAATCCCGCCTGGTTCGTCGCCATGGCAGAGCGGCTGATGCCGCGCCGGCCCGTCGAGGCCTTCGCCAACGACAAGGCGGGCGACGTCGAGCATTTCAAGTACGGCGCCATCGGTAACGAGGCCGCCGACGGCCTGCCGCTCAAGATCTGGCGCGTGCTGCCCCAGGTCTGTCCACAGCTCCTGCCGGTTGGCGCCCCGAGAAGCTACGAGGCGTTCGGCTTCACGTTCGAGCGCGACGGCGCCACGGGCCGGCTCCGGGAGACCCCGATCGGCCTGTCGCGAACGCGGCTCGGGCTGGCGCCACTGGATATCGAGGTGCTGGCGATCAACTGCGCGACCTGCCACGTCCAGACCTATGCCCTCCCCGGAGATCGGGAGCCGCGCATCTTCGTCGGTGGCGCGTCGAACCGGCTCGATGCGCAGGGCTACACGCGCTTTGTCGCCGCCTGCGCCGAGACCAGGGGCTTCGACGCGGACGTCTTGGTTGCCGCCATGGACGCGCGTGAGCAGCTGTCGTGGCCTGAGCGGCTCATGTACCGCCACCTGGTCGTCCCAGTGGCGCGCGAGTTGATCCGCGATCGCCTGGGCTCCCGCTTCCACTGGACCTGGAGCCGCCCCGCCTGGGGGCCGGGGCGGCTTTCGCCGTTCAACCCGGTGAAGTTCGACTACCTCGGCCAGCCCGTCGATTCGACCATCGACCACGGCGACGTGATGCCGGCCTGGAACGTGACCCGAAAGGAAGCCATGCGCTCGCCGACGCCGTGGCACTGGGACGGGCTCAGCTGGGATCTGAAGGAGGTCGTTCTGAACTCGGCGCTGGGCGACGGCATGACGCGCTTCGGCTATCGAGAGGAGACGATCGAGCGGCTGCTCGCCTATCTGCGCGAGCTGCGCTCGCCGCCGTCGCCGATGGCACGCGACACGGTGCTCGAGGCCCGCGGCGCGGCGCTTTTCGCCGCCGAGTGCGCCTCGTGCCATGCTGCCGGCGGCAAGCGCATCATGTCCATCATCCCGCGCGCCGAGATCGGCACCGACCCCAACCGTATCGACATGTGGACCCCGCAGTCGGCGGCGGCCTACAACAACTACGACAGGGGGAGCTGGCGCTCCTCTGCGCCCTGGTACGCGCGTGCTTTCGACTGGACGCTCGACAGGCTGGCCGGCCGGCCGCACGGATTGCCGTGGGAGTTCACCCGATTTCAGAAGCACGAAGGCTACCTGGCCCAGCCCCTCGACGGCATTTGGCTGACCGGGCCCTATCTGCACAACGGCTCGGTGCCGACCCTCGACGATCTGCTCAAGCCCGCCGCCGAGCGCCCGCGCGCGTTCGTCCGGGGGCTCGACCAGCTCGACCTCGTCCGCGGTGGCTATGTCTCGCCGCCGTGCGAGCCGGAGCGCTACGTGGCAGCCGGCGGCTTCTGCTACGACACGACCCTCGCCGGTAACGGCAACTTCGGCCACGAGTATGGCACGAGGTTGAGCCTCGAGGATCGCCGCGCACTCGTCCACTATCTGCTGACGCTGTGAAGGAGGGAGGCCAGCCCATGCGCTCGTTCAAATTGCTGGTGCGCATCCGCATCGTCGCCAATCTTCTGCTCGGCGGGTTGTTGCTCCTCGCTCCGGACTGGCCGTTCGATTGGTTGCACGAGGTGCCACCGGCGCAGGACTGGCTGGTGCGCGCGATCGGCGTCTGGCTGGTCTATGCCGCGCTCGCTCACGTCGCCTCGGCGGTCGCCCCGGCCATCGCGATGTCGTCGAACCTGTTCGTCGTGCTCGGTCCGATTCTGCCGGTCGCGCTGTTGATCTGGCTCGGTCTCTCCGTGCCGAGCCGGCCGCTGCTGATGCTCGCCGTCTACGAGACGGTTTTCGTCCTGCTGCTGTCGCGGACCTTCCAGGCGGGCTGGCTGGCGGACCTCAATACCAAGCCGTGACGGCAAGCAGGGGCGAGGAGGTTGAAGCCATGCCGATGGTGGGACGAGGAAGGGCGGCGGTGAAGCGGCTCGGATGGCTCACGACATCACTGCTCTTGCTGGGCGTCGTCTTCGTGGGAGTGGCATGGCACGCTGGCTATGACTACGTGTCGTGCGGCAAGCGCGTCCTCAGCGGCATTCGGAAGGTTGCGACGGAGCGCGACGAGCGCTTCCTCGGCAAGGTCGAGGAGGACACGCTGCGCTGCCGGGGCGACGAGCGCGCCGTGGCCTATCGCGAAACGCCTTGGGTGGACTGGACCAACTACTGGGCGACGGGCGATGCGACCAGCCGATCCCGGGAGTGGCTCGGCATCGTGGGGCTGCTCCAGCATCACCTCAAGAATGGCATCGGTGAGCTCGGCGCCCTCGTCGACCTCGAGTACCAGCGCATGGAGCTGGTCCGTTTCAATCTGTTCGACAACAGCACCTACCGTGCTTATGTGGAGGGGCGCGACGGCGTGGCCGGCCCGGCGCTGCGGCGCTGGCCCGAGATGCGGCTCGATCCCGCCGATCCCGGCTTCGTCCATCTGCTGATCGATCGCGACGGCAACCAGCGTTGCGCCGGCCCGGCCATCCGGCATCGGACCGTCAACGGCATCTGCAACGACATCGACAATCCCGCGATGGGGGCCCAGGGTCAGCTCTTCGCGCGTAACGTGGAGTTCCACGAGACGTTTCCGGACCGGGGCCTGTCGGACACGACGCGCGACCGTCACGGCGGTCGCATCGGGCTGCTCACCCCCGACCCGCAGGTCGTGAGCCGCCGGCTCATGACACGGCAGGGGCCCGTCGGTCCGGCCGACACCTGCAATGACGGCCAGGGGCTGCCGGGCAACGATCCCAAGGCCGACTGCCCCTACAAGGCGGCGCCGTTCTTCAATGCGATGGCGGCGTTCTGGATCCAGTTCATGACGCACGACTGGTTCAGTCACCTCGACGAGGCGCGCAATACGCCCGAGATGATGGAGACCGGTTGCCGATCGCAGAAGGTTGCGAACGTCGAGGTGCCGCTCGGCGCGGACGGCGCCCCCCGTCTCGGCTGTCGGCCGGACGACCGTATCGAGCGCGCGCACGTTGCGGCGACCGATGCCCCCGAGACGTTCGGCCATCGCGGCCGTGCGCATCTCGGCCGCGCACACCAGACGACACGCAACTTCAATACCGCCTGGTGGGATGCGTCACAGATCTACGGCTACGACCCGCGGTCGGCGCGGCGCCTGCAGCGCGCCGGGGCCCGCGTCCGCATGGTGCAAGTGCCATCACTGAAGTCGGAGGGAGATGGGCAAGGCTACCTGCCGGTGCTGGACCCGTGCGGTGGCCTCGATGCAGCGCAGTGTCTCCTGCGGCCCGAGTGGAGCGGACAGGAGGCGGCCGCCTTCCCGGACAACTGGTCGATCGGTCTCTCGTTCCTGCACACGGTGTTCGCCCGCGAGCACAATCTGTTCGTCGATGCTTTCCTGGCGGAGGCGAAGCGCAATCCTGCGGCCGATTCCGGTTTGAGGAATCCCGAGCGGCCTGACGAGCCGATCCCCTACGCCAAGGTGACCCAGGACGAGCTGTTCGAGGTGGCGCGCCTCGTCGTCTCGGCGCTGATCGCGAAGATCCACACGACCGAGTGGACGCCGCAGCTGCTCTATGGCCGGCCGCTCGACGTCGCCATGGATTCGAACTGGAACGGCGTGTTCGGCGGCAGCCCTCTCGTCAAGCGCGCGCTCGCGAGCGTGGTGGAGCGGCTCAACGCCTCGGATAGGGAGGCGGCGCGCACGACGCTCTACTCGGTCTTCTCGTCGGGACCGGGAATCATCGGCACCGGCAGCTTCAAGCACGGCTGGTCGATCGCCAATCTCGACGACGTCAACGGCGGCGTGAACCACTTCGGCTCGCCGTTCAACTTTCCAGAGGAGTTCGTCGCGGTCTACCGGTTGCACGCCCTCGTCCCCGACCTGCTCGAGGTTCGCCGCCACGCCAGCGACCCCAACCGGGTCGCGGCCAAGGTTCCCGTCGCCTCCACCCGCCACGCTAAGGCCACCGCCGCCATGCGCGAGCGGGGCCTCGCCGACTGGGGCCTGAGCCTCGGCCGTCAGCGCCTCGGGCTCCTTGCCCTCGAGAACTCGCCGCGGTTCCTGCAGCGTCTGGAGTTGCCGGGGCGGCTCGACGGCACGGCGACCCGCAAGATCGACATCGTTGCCCTCGACATCCTGCGCGATCGCGAGCGGGGCATACCCCGGTTCAACGAGTTCCGCCGCCAGTATGGCCTCAAGTCACTGACGGGCTTCGACGACTTCATCGAGCGCCGGCTCACAGACAAGAAGGCTGCGGGTACTCTAGGGGAGGAGGAGGCGCGCCAGCTCGCCAGTCAGGAGCGATTGGCGCGGACGCTGCGGGAGGTCTATGGCACGCATGTGTGCGACGACAGCCGTGTCATCACAGGCGCCCAGAAGTGGCAGGTGAAGGGGCGGTGGCAGCCGATCACCGATTGCCTCGGAAGGCGCCACGGAGAGGTGGTCGACAACATCGAGGATCTCGATCTCTACGTCGGCTGGCATGCCGAGACGACCCGGCCGCACGGCTTTGCGATCTCCGAGACCCAGTTCCAGGTCTTCATCCTCAATGCCTCGCGACGGCTCTACTCCGACAGGTTCTTCACGTCGTCGTTCCGCGAGGAGTTCTACTCGAAGCTCGGCCTGAAATGGGTCAACGAGAACGGTCCCGACGGCAAGATGATGGAGGCCGGCAAGCCGAACGGCAGCGAGCGCCAGATGTCCCCGTTGAAGCGCGTGCTGATGCGCACCATCCCCGAGCTGAGGCCCGAGCTCGAGAAGGTGGTCAATGCCTTCGACCCGTGGGCGCGCGACCGGGGCGAGTACTATTCGATCGAGTGGAAGCCCAGGGCCGACGCGACGAGCGACGAGAGCTTCGTGCGCGGGCGCTGAGGCAGGCCGGCGGCCGCCACCCGCCGCGCCCAACGCAGGGGGCCTCTTGGCCGGCCCATTTACCCTGCGTTTACCATCCGGCTCCTAATCCTTGATGCACTTTTGTGACAGGGATGGCGGTAGAGATGCGCAAGGCTCGCAATACGTCGCTCAGCATCGAGATCGCAGGCCCGGCCTTCTGTCGCGGCATGGGGGCCTGGAGCGACGACGAGCCGCCGCGACCGGGCAAGGTGGTGAAGGTGCCGGTCGAGGCGCTGCGGCCCACTCAGATGGCGGTCGGCATGCGGACAGTGACGCAGAAGCGGCTCAAGCTCGAGAGCGTCGCTGGACGTCGCAAGCGGGTGCAGAAGCTGCTGGAGAAGCGCTCTATCCCCGTCGTGCTCGGCCCGGGTGGTGAGCCCTTTCTCGTCGACCATCATCATTTCGGTCTCGCTCTCTGGCAGGCCGGCATCGAGACCACCTACGCCCGCATCATTGCCGACCTGACGCACATGGCGCCCACCGCCTTCTGGCGCCAAATGGAGACCGAGGGCCGTCTCTACCCGTTCGACGAGAACGGCGAGCGTGTCGCACCCGGCCGGCTGCCGACCTGGCTGCATGCGCTGCGGCACGACACTTATCGGGACATGGCGGCCGAGGTGCGTGATGCTGGCGGCTTCGCGAAGGTCGCTGAGCCCTACGCCGAGTTCCGTTGGGCCGATTTCTTCCGGGCCCGCATTCCGTTGGCCGCGGTCCGGCGCGGCTACGAGGCGGCACTGGCCGAGGCGGTGGCGCTCTGCCGATCGCGTGATGCCGCCCATCTGCCGGGCTACCGAGGGCGCGGCCGCAGCAAGGAAGCCGATGCCGGCCGCCGCGAGCTCGGCGGGGAACGACGGCTTTAACGCCCGGTGCCGGCGGTTCGTCTATGATGACCGAGCAACGCCACCCGTGTTCGGCGGCGACGGCCAGGAATGACGTCCGATGACGCAACGCGACGACGAGCCCCGGTCGGGGCAGGGCGCCCGGCGCGGCCTCGATACGAGGAGCATCAGGCGCGGCCATGCGGCTCGGCTCGCCATCCGCACCGTGCGGCTGGCGCGACGGGCCGTGCTGCTGGTGCTCGAGGTGTTGCTGGCCGCCATCATCCTGTTCGAGGAATGGGGCTGGCAGCCGCTGTCGGCCGCGATCGCCCGGCTGGCTCGCATCGATCTCGTCGCGCGCCTCGAGATGGGTGTGCGGTCGCTGCCACCCTGGCCGGCCCTCGGCGTTTTCCTGGTCCCGTCGGCGCTGTTTCTTCCGTTGAAGCTCCTGGCGCTGTGGTTGATTGCAGGCGGTCACGTCGTGGCGGCGACGGCTCTGTTTGTCCTGGCGAAGATCGCGGGCACGGCACTCTACGCGCGCATCTTCCAGCTGACCCAACCCGCGTTGATGCAACTCGCCTGGTTTGCGGCTGCCTACGCCTGGTTCATGCCGTGGAAGCATCGCCTGATCGAGCACGCTCGCAGGACGACCGTGTGGAGACTTGCTGCCGCAACCTCGGCCCATGTCAAGGCCTTCGCACGGACCGCATGGCAGCGGCTGCGGCCGTCGGTCATGGCCGTCGCGACGCGGCTGCGCGCGGTGCTCGGCGTCTGACAGCCCGTTGTCGACCAGCAGGCGCCGATGTGGGCCCGCTCAGTGCGTCCAGGAGCCGATGCGGCCGAAGCGGAAATTGTCCGAGTAGGACTTGCGCTGGGTCTTGCGGGGGGCGGGCTCAGTCACCTTGTAAGGAATGCCGTTGCGCTCGGCGTAGGCGATGGCCTCTTCCTTCGTATCGAAGGAGAGCCGCACCTGGGCCCGCATGTCGGTGGAGCTGGTCCAGCCCATCAGCGGGTCGACCTCGCGTGGCCGCTCGGGCTCGTACTCCAGCATCCATTCCTTGGTTCGGGCGGGGCCGGACTGCATGGCAGTGCGAGCGGGCTTGAAGATGCGGGCAGCCATGCGGGCTCTCGAATGCAGTCGTTGCGTCTCGGCGTCGGCTGGTCGGGGCAGAGAGATTCGAACTCCCGACTTCCTGCTCCCAAAGCAGGCGCTCTACCAGGCTGAGCTATACCCCGTCGCCGCCGTCTCGGCGAGTCGTTCACTTCTCGGTCGTGCTCCCGACTCGCCGCGCCGTATGGCCGTTGAGCCTCGGGCGCGGCCGCAGTTAGAGCAAAGTACGGTGTCCTTGGCAAGGCTGGCACATCGCGCGGCCTGGCACCCATTGACGATCCCGTCAGGTATCGAACCTGCGGCTGTGAGTAGCGTGCCATCGCGACAACGTCCTGTCGCTCAGGCTCGGGCCCGGCTCGACGACAACGTCGGACGACAGCCGGGCGAAAGTCGGTGACGCCGGTATGGCAGGACAGGGCAGCCCCAGCATCGATGATGTGGGGCGCCCGACGCCTCGGAGCGATCAGCGAACTGGTCCCGCCGTCGAGGCGCTGGTAGAAGACCGCTGAGGGACCGTCTAGTTGTCCGTCCTCACCAGCTCGACGCGCCGGTTGAGCGCTCGGCCCTCGAGCGTACCGTTGTCCGCCTTGGGTACGGTTTCTCCGAGCCCCGCCGACTTCAAGCGATCCGCGGCGGTGCCGAGACGGATGAGCTCCGCCATCACGGCTGCGGCCCGCTCGCCGGAAAGCTTCATGTTCGCTGCGTCACCACCGATCGAATCGGTGTGGCCATTCACCTGCAGCCGCCAAGTCGGATTGTTGTTCAACGTGGCCGCAATATCGGCGATCAAGGATGCTGTTTCCGGTCGGATCCGGGATGATCCGAAATCGAAGAGTATGCCGTAGACATCGTACTTGCGCAGCGTCGCCAGGGACTGCTGCATGGCCGTCTGTTGCGAAGCGCCAGCCGTGACCTTGGTAATGCGCTCGAGCCGCGGCTGCTTCTCCCAAGAGAACTGGATCTGGCTCTGCAGCATCATCGGGTTGTTCTTGTTGTCGAGAAAGTACAAATCGGCGACGGCCGCTCGCGGCGCCACACCGAAGGTTCCCTTGGCGCGAATGGCGGCCGTCGGCACGAGCTGATTTTCGATGAGCACCTGCAGTTTCGCCGACTTCTCTACGAGGACGAGCTCACCTTCGAGCCTCGCACCTGTCTCGTCGTAGATGAGTGAGAGCGGCGTTTTTCCTTTCGTACGAAGGTCTTCAAGCGACAACCCGGAAATGCCGAGAGACGTCGAGCCTTCGATCAGCCTCGGCATCTTTGCCGAGTACCCGAGCACGTATACGGCAGAGCTGCGCATGTCGGCGCCCCTGATGTCGCGGGTGACTTTCAGGCCACGCTGACTGGTATAGTCGAGGCTCAGGAGATCCGGCGTAACGGCCGTGAAGACGATGTCGGACTCGGCATCGGGGCCGAACGTATTGCTAAACGAAGTCGTAATTCGCCCGCCAATATGCGGGAGCAATGGCCCCGCCGATTGCTGAGCCAAAACCAGGTCGACGGTCGCCAACATGGAGACTGACATGACGGCGAGTGCCGCGCTGACTAGGCGGCGACCAAGCGAGCAACGCATGTGGCAAGCCTTCGAAAATCATTCCCGACATGGCGCTTGTCGAGCGCCTCTCGACCCCACTGGCGCGAGCACGTTAGCTCCTTCGCTCCGCCAGCCCTTCGTCCATACACGACCGGAGCACGGCTGCGCTATAGCAGGACCGATCAAAATCCCGCCACGCTCTGTCGGGCTCGCCAGCCCACCTCGAGAACAGCCATCCGCTGGCGAGGTCCGCGAAGCAGGAGAATGGCGGCCTCACCGACCTGCCCACTCAGAACAGCCAGGAGGCGAATTTCCCAGCCCGCTCCGACCGCGAGCCGAGCCTCGGTGGCGCTCGATCGGGTGAGCTATCCGGGTGATCCAAGCCGGCCTGCTCGCAGCCAGGCCGCGCACTCCTGCTCGAGGCTCTCCCGAGCACGAGCCTCATAGATCTCCAAGTCGTCTTCCGTGAGCATGCCGCGCCAACGATCATTCTCGCCCTTGTGGAAAAAAGTTTCGGCGCCGCCGATCAAGGCCCGGGCTATCGTGGTCTGGAGTTGATTGCCGTGACGTTTCATCTCCTCGAACGATGCAGCCCGGAGCAAAGTGGGCCACAACTGCTCGGGTACAGAAATATCGAGAAAGTCCGCTATCCGGCGCATTTCACATGGGAGATCTGCTTTCAGGTCGCGATAGTGAACCATCAACAGGTTCGAGCGATGCCGAGCGGCCCAATACGTACGTTCAAATCCGAACCAAGATACGAACGGCATGCCGTCCGGATCGCCATTGAGGCCTTCGCTCATCCAGCGTCCGAAAAATTCGCGCGGATCTTCAGGCGCGCGTGGATAGGGTCGCGCCAATGTCTCGTCGGAGAGACCCAGCCTATCGAGCCTTTCGAGGGCACGATCGCCAAAGGCCCGGCAATGATTGTGATACGAAAGGCAGGCGTCCCGCCCGTCCCGGGCCACGTGGATGTACTTGACCTCGTCGTGGATCGGCATGCCATCGAAAGGCACATGGGATTTGATGAAACGCCGATGCGTTTGTTGGTCGAGGCGGCTCATCACCCTGTCCGGCGTGTCATCCAGCTCGCGACGATCGAACCACGGCGCGATCTCGGAGATGGGCCGCGGCTCCGGCGATTGGAAAACGAGAAGGCTGACGACCTGCTGCATCCAGGTCGTGCCGGATTTCGGATACGTGGCGATCACGACGTCACCCGCGCGGGGCCGATAGGCGCTCCATTGGCGGCTATCGGCTACCCAGGTGCGATAGACGCGAGTGGGTGGTTCAACGGGCATTCGAAGTTCCTTCCCAAACCGACGTCATCTCCGAGCTTGTCCCAAGGCATCGCCAGGGCCATTGGCCGATGGGCGATCGGGAACAGCAAGGCATGACCTGATGCGGCATCGATCGAGCTTCATGTGTCTACTTTGCCAGCAATCCGAGCTGCTCGATCACCGGCTTCATGTCGCCGGAGATGCGGGCGATGCGTGCCTTGAACGCCGGGCCATCCATATAGGCTGGAAGAATGTTGTACTTCTCCATCAACGCGCGCACCGAGGGCGATTCCAATGCCGTTTTGAATGCGCCATGGACTCGAGCGGCCACTGCCGTCTCGAGTCCCGTTGGCGCAACCAGGCCGAACGAGACGTCGAGGTCGAACGGATAGCCGCACTCACGCGCCGTCGGCGCACTCGCGAACGAAGGGAGCCTCTTGTCGGTCCACATCATGAGGAGGCGCATCTGCCCACTGTCGACGAGCGGCTTCCACTCCGTTCCCGTCACCATCAGCGAGACGTGACCGCCGAGTACGGCGGGTATGATCTCCATGACGCCCTTGTGCGGGATATGGGTCAAGGTGATACCGGCCAGCGCCTGCAAGCGTTGCATGCCGAGGTTTGCCATTGAGCCCGCACCCGGCGTGCCATACGTGATCCTGCCTGGGTTGGTCCTGGCGTGGTCGACGAGATCGGTACAGGACTTGAACGGGCTCTCCGCCCTCACAGCGATGCCGATCGGGAAGCTCGCCATCTGCATGATGTAGTCGAAGTCCCTGGACGGGTCGAAGGCCAGCTTGTGCATGAGCGGCAGATTGGCGAGGCCAGGGGAGTTTATGATGTTGAGGGCGTAACCGTCAGGCTTTTGCGTCACGGTGGCACTCATCGCAACCCCGCCGGCTGCGCCGGGCTTGTTGTCGACCACCACGGGCTGCTTGAAGTCCGCCGCCACCAGCCCCGAGATCGCCCGCACGACGAGATCTTGAGGTGAGCCGGCCGCGAAGGTTGTAACCAGCGTGACCGGCCGGTTCGGGTAGGCCTGAGCGCCGGCACGATGGGGCGCCACAATGCTGAGAGCGAGAGCCGCCACAATAAGCGGACTGCGCCTGATGTACGGCATGTCGGGGTTTTCCTCTAAAGGTCCGAGTTGGGGTCGAGTTGGCGGCGGACCCGCTCCACATCCCGCCGTCGCGCCAGGGGGGAAGTCGGCGAGATCCGAGTCCCTGGATTATCTGTCGCGCTTGCGGCGGCCTGCTCCAGGGATCGAATACTGCTCGTTGGCCGCGATGATCCGTTCGAGCAGGTCGTAGAAGACCTCCCGCTCTGCCGCAGTCAGCGGCGCAAAAACCTTCTCTCTCACCAGGGCGGTCCTCGGTGCCTGGCGTGCGTGGGCCGCCACACCCTCTGGAGTGACCCGGATCAAGCGCGCACGCCGGTCATTGGGGTTCACCGACCGCTCGACGAAGCCACGCTTCTCCAGTCCATCGATGATCAGGCCGATGTTGGTGCGATCGACACCAATACGCGCGGCAAGGCTGATCTGGTCGAGATGTGGCTCGCGCTGTAGTGCACCCACCGTTCCGAACTCGAGATTGCTCATGCTGTCCCCGGCGCACGCCTCGGCCCAGATGGCAGAGGTGATCTGCATGAATCGACGTGCCATCGGCATGGGGGCACGCGGCAGAGGAATCTTCGCCAGCTTGCTCATCTGCAGGCCGCTGTGCATCGGGCCGGGCTTCGGACGAGTTGCAGGCTTCGGCCTGACTTTCACAGCAGGCTTGGGAGTCGAATCAGTCTTGGGCGAGGCTCGCGACATCGAAGGAACTCAATCAAAAATCTGATGATCATTTAATTGCTCAAAATATTGACTATGTCAACAGCCGGATGCGCCGCTCCGGCGGCCGGCGTCGAGCCCGACCAGGGAGCGAGGTGGCCCGGCGCATGGTGCGGCAGTGGGGAGGTCCTTGCGCCGCAGAAGTCCGATGGCGGCTTGTCGGGAGAAGACATCGACGGCGAGCGACGGTCGGCTTCGGCCACAGCCTCCACGCGGTGATGCCAGCCTCCGAAGTCCAGCCCTTCGATCGACGGCTTTTGGGGGACCTGCTAAACTATGGAGATTCACCCCGGCTCATATCGTGGGTCATCCCCTCGCCCCGACCCTTCCCGCAAGATGAGGGCGAAGTCGGCTCGCGTGGCATCACCGGAGCGGCCGCTGGGATGGCAGCCCGTGCCGGGACGTGAGGGGCAAAGGCAGATCACTCGACGAGCAACCGGACGCAATCCCATGACGCAATCCCTCCCCCTTCGCCCGTTCCTACCCGCGGACACGGTTGCCCTGCAGGATCTCTACGCGCAGTCGATCGAGGAGTTGACCCAGGACGACTACGACGAGGACCAGCGCCTCGCCTGGATCGCGCTTGCTGCCGATCCCGTAGCTTTCGCCAAGCGACTCATGTCCAACACTACGCTCGTCGTCGAGCGGGACGGCGAGGTGCTCGGCTTCGGCAGCCTCAAGGAGGGAAAGGAGATCGACATGCTCTACGTCCACCCGTACGCAGTGGGCGAGGGCGTCGCCTCCACGCTGCTCGATGCGCTGGAAAAGCTGGCAGCGGCCCGCGGCGCCAGAACCCTCGCGTCCGACGTCAGCGATACCGCCCACGACTTCTTCCAGAGCCGGGGCTATGTCCCGACACGACGCAACAACATCCCGGTCGAGGACGTGTGGCTTGCCAGCACGACCATGAGCAAGACGCTCGGCAGCGGCTCCGGGACCGAGGACGCGGAGAGCAGCAAGTCGGGCGGTGGCACCTCATGACCTGGCAAACCCGCATGCCCCAGTTCCAGCGCGCCATGCCCGTCCTCGATTGCACGGACATGAGCCGTAGCATCGCCTTCTACAGAGAGAAGCTCGGCTTCTCGGCGTCGGTCTGGGGTGCGCCACCATCGTTCGCCATCCTGCAGCGGGGAACGGTGACGCTGGCGCTTGCGCTGGCGGCATTCGGCGAGGCAGCGGTCAGTGACAACTGGGCCGCCTATGTCTACGTCGCCGACGCAGATGCGCTTTATGACGAGTTGAAGAAGCTCGGCGTCGACATTTCGGAGCCGCCGACCGATCAGCCCTACAACTGTCGCGACTTCGTCGTCGAGGACCCCGACGGCCACATGCTCTCGTTCGGGCAGGTGCTGCTGGCCGATCCGCTGGGGCCGGGGCTATCCGAGAGGCTCGGGCGGGACGGTAGCGATGGAGGCGACGATGAGTGACCTATGGACAGGCGGCTGCCAGTGCGGCGCGGTTCGATTCCGGGCGACGCGCCTCGGGCGCGCCTCGCTCTGCCACTGCCGCATGTGCCAGAAGGCGTTCGCCGGTGTCGGGGGCCTGCTCGTCACCGTTCATGACGTAGTGTGGAGCCGGGGCGAACTCCGCCACTTCCAGAGCTCGGACACGGCTCGGCGCGGCTTCTGCGGCGACTGCGGCACACCGCTGACGTTCGAGCACGCCGGCGGCCTCGACATCGCCATCGCAGCCTTCGATCGGGCAGGCGACATCCGGCCGGTCATCCAGCTCGACGCCGAGAGCCGCCTGCCGTGGTTCGACACCTTGCACGCGCTGCCCGTGCCGGACTTCGCGGAGCAGGCTCGAAAAGCAGTCTGGTATGCGGGCATTCGCTCGCGCCAGCACCCCGACCACGAGACGTGAGCGAGTGAGATCCGGCATGACGCCACCAGAGACACCCTTCCCGCGCCACTGGCTGCGCTACATCGCGATCAAGCTGCTCGTTCTCGCCATCGCGGCGGGGCTGTTCTTCAAGCTCTATGGATACTGGTGATCTCATGACGTCCCGCGAGCGCCTCTATCTCTTCGACACGACGCTGCGCGACGGCGCGCAGACGCAGGGCGTCGACTTCTCGGTCGCCGACAAGCGGCGGATCGCGGGCGTCCTCGACGATTTGGGGCTCGACTATATCGAGGGCGGCTATCCGGGCGCCAACGACACCGATACCGAATTCTTCGGTTCGCCCCCGGCCCTGCAGCGCGCGAGGCTCACCGCCTTCGGCATGACCAAGCGCGCCGGCCGCTCGACCTCCAACGATCCGGGTTTCCAGGCCGTCGTGCAGTCGCAGGCCAGTGCCGTCTGCCTAGTCGCGAAGGCTTGGGACTATCACGTTCGAGTTGCGCTCGGCATCACCAACGAGGAAAACATCGCCGGGGTGAAGGAGAGCGTCGAGGCCGTGCGCGCTGCGGGCAAGGAATCGATGATCGACTGCGAGCACTTCTTCGACGGCTACAAGGCGAACGCGGGGCATGCGCTCGCGGTGGCGCGAACGGCCTACGAGAGCGGCGCCCGCTGGATCGTTCTCTGCGACACCAATGGCGGCACGCTGCCGCACGAGATCGAGGCCATCGTCGGCGCAGTGGCGCAAGTCGTGCCCGGCAGCCACCTCGGCATCCACACCCACAACGACACCGAGCAGGCCGTCGCCAACACGCTCGCGGCCGTGCGCGCCGGCTGCCGGCAGATACAGGGCACGCTCAACGGTCTCGGCGAGCGCTGCGGCAATGCCAGCCTGACCTCGCTGATCCCGACGCTGCTTCTCAAGTCCGAATTCGCCGACCGCTTCGAGATCGGGGTGACCGATGAGAAGCTGAAGCGCCTGACCGCCGCCAGCCGTCTGCTCGACGAGGTCCTCAATCGCGCGCCGGCCCGCCAGGCCCCCTACGTCGGCGACAGCGCGTTCGCCACCAAGGCCGGCATTCATGCCTCGGCGATCCTGAAGGAGCCGGAGACCTACGAGCACGTGCCGCCGGAGACGGTGGGCAACCAGCGCCGCGTGCTGGTCTCCAATCAGGCAGGCAAGTCCAACATCGTCTCGGAGCTGGAGCGGCTCGGGATCGCCATTCCGAAGGGCGACGAGCGAGTCGGCCGCCTGCTCGACGAGGTCAAGCAACGCGAGAACCTCGGCTATGCCTACGAGGGGGCCGATGCCTCCTTCGAGCTGCTGGCACGGCGGCTCATCGGAGAGGTTCCCGATTATTTCATCGTCGACAGTTTCCGGGTGCTGGTCGAGAAGCGGCACAATGCGCTCGGCCGCTTCATCACGGTGTCGGAGGCCTCGGTCCGGGTGTTCATCAGCGGCGAGAGCGAGCCGCTGTGGTCGGTCGCCGAGGGCAACGGCCCGGTCCATGCCCTCGACACGGCGCTGCGCAAGGATCTCGGGCGCTACCAGAGCCACCTCAAGAACGTCGAGCTGGTCGACTACAAGGTGCGCATTCTCGACGGCGGCACGGGGGCCGTGACGCGCGTTCTCGTGGAGAGCCGCGACAAGTCGACAGGCCAGCGCTGGTCGACGGTCGGCGTGTCGCCGAACATCGTCGACGCGAGCTTCGAGGCGCTGACCGACGCGATCACCTGGAAGCTGATGAAGGACGGGGCTGCCGCGGCCTGAGCCGAGAGTCCGCTTCGATGTCCGCTACGATTGCAGGTGCTCGAAAAGCCGGGCACGCTTGACGTCCGACATCAAGCCGGCGCAACGGCGCAGAGCATCAGGAGGATCGACCCATGCCATCGTTCCGTGAGCTTATCGCGGGGCCGAAGCCGCTGCTCGCGCCGCTCGTCCTCAACCCGATGATGGCCAGGCTCGCCGAGGCTGCGGGCTTCAAGGCCGCCTACCTCGGTGGCGGCTCAACCGGCTACATGAAGTGCGTCACGGAGGCGAACCTCAACATCTCGGAGCTGTGCCAGGCGGCGCTCGACATCCGAGCCGTTTCGGGACTGCCGCTGGTGCTCGATGGTGCCTGCGGCTTCGGCGATCCTATGCACATGCATCGCACCATCGGCATGACCGAGGCGGCGGGCTTTGCCGCCATCGAGATCGAGGACCAGATCCTGCCCAAGCGGGCCCACCATCACATCGGCATCGAGCACATCATCCCACAGGAGCTGATGGTGGCGAAGATCAAGGAGTGCGTCGCCGCGCGGCGCAATCCCGATACCGTCATCATCGGCCGGACGAATGCGGCCCGCATGCATGGCCTCGACGAGGCTCTGCGCCGCGCCGAGGCCTACCGCAAGGCTGGCGCCGACATGATCTACGTGCTCGCCAAGACGCCGGATCAAGTGCGCACCATCGGCGAGAAAGTCGGCGGCCCGCTGATGCTGCTCACGTCTGACGACCGTCGCAAGTCGGTCGGCCTGTCGCTCGACGAGCTCGGCCGTCTGGGCTACCGCCTGGTCTGCGATGCCTCGACGCCGCTCATGGCCATGCACAAGGCGCTACGCGACTGCTACGCCGCGATGGCGCGCGACGAGATGGACCCGACGCTCGGCGCCGGCGGGGCCAAGGCGGAGCAGGAGCGCGTCCACGAGACCATCGGCCTCGCGGAGATGCTGGCGGTGGAGAGGGCGACCGTGGAGCGTTGACGGGGCGCGACAGCCGTTCGCGCAGGGCTTCACCGACGGAACGTAGCCCTTCTTGCATGCGTTTGCGTTCGAACGATGCGAGGAGAGGACAAGCGCATGGACGCGTCGAAGCACCTCTACGAGATGATCAAGGATTTCCGGACGGCCATGCTGGTGACCCGTGGCGCCGGCGGGACGCAGCATGCGCGTCCAATGGCCGTGGCCGAGCTGCGGCCTGACGCGGAGGCTTGGTTCGTGACGTCATTGGATTCGCCGAAGATCGCTGAGCTGGAGAAGGATCCAGGCGCCTTGATCACGTTTCAAAGCGCCACCGAGTTCGCCACCGTCGAGGGGACGCTCAGCATCGTCCGAGATCAGGCCGAGATCGATCGGTTATGGTCCGACACCTGGAAGTTGTGGTTTCCGAAGGGCAAGCAGGATCCTTCGCTCTGTCTTCTCAAGTTTGTCGCCGAGCGAGGGGAGTATTGGGACAACAGCGGCTTTGAAGGGATCCGGTACGTCTTCGAGGGCATGAAGTCCCGCATGGAAGGGCGACGGCCGCGTGTGGATGAAGGCCAGCATGCCAAAGTGAATCTCTGACGCGCGGTAACTCGACGGTTGTTCCGCCGTCCGTCGCCGCGGGAGCAGCGTCGGCGCCATATCGTTGCACGAGTGGTGATCTGATGAGCGCGATTGAAACCGTGGTCGGTGCCGCTGCAGCGGTCTGCACGACGATTGCCAATGTCCCTCAAGTCGCAAAAACATGGCGGACGCGGCGGGCGGACGACCTTTCGCTCAAGATGCTGATCCTGCTGATGTCCGGCATTGCCCTGTGGCTGGTGTACGGCCTTTTGAAATGGGACCTCCTGATCATATTGGCAAACATTGCGACTTTTGCCCTTCTCGCAGTCCTGCTCTATGTGAAGCTTGGATATCCGGCGGAGGACGGGAACCGGCACAACGGCTCGGGAAGCGCTGCTACCGGGCGCAGTGTCAGCACACACCGAGAGCCACCACCTTGAGGCTGTCGGCGAGATCCTTGGCCTGTCGCTCTGCCGTTCGATCGCCGACGCCCCTCGCCGAGAAGGTTCGACATAGCGAATGGCCGCCGGACTCGGCGGCGCTTCCCTCGATCAACGGCCTCCAATCGATCCCGGCCACCCTTCCGGTGGCCGGGCATGGCATTCCAGTAGCCGTGGCTCGGATCAGAGCAGCTTGCCCATCGCCACTGCCGTATCGCTCATGCGGTTCGAGAAGCCCCACTCGTTATCGTACCAGGAGAGGACCCGAACCAGCGTTCCGTCCATGACCTTGGTCTGGTCGAGGTGGAATACCGACGAGTGGCTGTCGTGGTTGAAGTCCGTCGACACGTTCGGCTGGTCGGTGACGCCGAGGATGCCCTTCAACTCCTGGCCGGCGGCGCGCTTGACGGCCTCATTGATCTCCTGGGCAGAGGTCTTGCGCTTGGCGATGAACTTGAAGTCGACGACCGAGACGTTCGGCGTCGGCACGCGGATGGCAGTGCCGTCGAGCTTGCCGTTGAGCTCCGGCAGCACGAGACCCACGGCCTTGGCGGCACCCGTCGTGGTCGGGATCATCGACAGCGCCGCGGCGCGCGCGCGATAGAGATCCTTGTGCATGGTGTCGAGAGTAGGCTGGTCGCCCGTATAGGCGTGAATCGTCGTCATGAAGCCCTTCTCGATGCCGACGGTGTCGTTGAGCACCTTGGCAACGGGTGCGAGGCAGTTCGTGGTGCACGAAGCGTTCGAGACGACCAGGTGGTCCTTCGTCAACCGGTCGTGATTGACGCCGAAGACGACGGTGAGGTCGGCGTTGTCCGCGGGTGCCGAGACGAGGACGCGCTTGGCGCCGGCCGTGAGGTGGGCCGACGCCTTCTCCTTCGACGTGAAAATCCCCGTGCACTCCAGAGCGATGTCGACGCCCATCGCCTTGTGCGGCAGCTTGGCTGGGTCGCGCTCGGCGGTCACCTTGATGGGCCCGCGCCCGACATCGATGGTATCGCCGTTCACCTTCACCTCGTAAGGGAACCGGCCATGCACGCTGTCGTAGCGCAGCAGATGAGCGTTGGTCTCCACCGGGCCGAGATCGTTGATGGCCACGACCTCGATGTCCTTGCGGCCCGATTCTACGATTGCGCGCAATACGTTGCGGCCAATGCGGCCGAAGCCGTTGATGGCGACCTTGACTGTCATGGGGTGTCCTCTCGAGAGTGCTCTGAACCTTGTTCCGACGATTGGCAGGACAACGGCTGGCGACAGCGGAACGCCCGGGCCCTGCGGCAATTGATATTCGGTGGCCGCAAGGTGTGCAGGCGAGCGGACTATGTCAATGCGTCATCCACTTGCTTTATTAAGCAATATGGATGAGATGAGGCAGGCTATCGGCTGGTTGCAGAGCGTCGGGCCCATTCGGAGTGAATGCATAGTCGGAGCAATTGGTCCGCGCATGTGAGGCAGGCGGAGCGGCACTATGGCAGAGCGGTTAGCCAGCAAGGCGAAAAAGCGCCCCCTGAAAGCACCGGCCAAGGCTGCCAAGCCCAAGCCCGCGGCGTCGGGGCCGGCACCGCGTGCGGCCGACCTCGCGGCGGAATGTGCGCGGCTGCAGAGTGAGCTGGCGGCGGCGCGAACCCGGATCGCCGAGCTCGAGCAGCAGCGCGAGGTGCTGGCAAACCGCATTGATTGGGTGATCGACTCCCTGCATAGCTTGCTCGACGAGTAGAACGTCGTTCCGCGGCATGACAGCGGTCCCGGCGGAGCGGCGGACAAGGGCCGCCGACGGCGCCTCGAGGGGAAGATGGGGCAGGTCACAGTCTCGCTCAACGGGCGATCCTACCGCCTGCGCTGCGGCGACGGCGAGGAGGGGCGGCTTGCAGAATTGGCCGACTATGTCGGGCGTCGCGTCGACGGCTTGGCGCTCGAGTTCGGGCAATACGGCGACGAGCGCCTGCTGCTGATGGTTACGCTGCTCCTCGCCGACGAGATGCTGGAGCTGAAGGCCAAGCTGGCAGAGATCGAGGCTGGTGCCGGCGCGCCTGTGCCGGCAGCGCACTCGGCGCCCGCCGAGGCCGCGGCCGCGACGGAGCAGGCGGCGCCCTCCGGAAGCGTGTCTGCATCATCGTCGGCCGCAGCCGGCACGTCTGCGGTTGCACCCAAGACGGCAGCGAGGCCGGCACAGGCTCGAAACTCGCTCGATTCTCGTATCGCCGAGGCGCGGGCTGCGCGCAATCCCACAGCTCCGGCCTCCGATCCGGACGGGGGCTGAGCACTTGCGGGACGGGGAGCGGGACGGAGATGAGTATCCGCCCGCCAACTGTTCAGGGGAGCACCGTCGTCCATGCGCGCTCTCTGCCGCGACTGTTGCGAATGGCATGAGGCCGGTGCCGGCGTCTGTCCGGGCTGTGGCTCGGGGCGGCTCGTTGCGCATCCGGAGCTGGAGGCGCTGGCCATCGCCCACATCGACTGCGACGCGTTCTATGCGTCCGTCGAAAAGCGCGACCGGCCGGATCTGCGCGAGGAGCCCATGATCGTCGGCCACCCGGGCGGTCGCGGGGTCGTGACGACGGCCTGCTACATCGCGCGTCGCTACGGCGTGCGCTCCGCAATGCCGATGTTCCAGGCCCTCGAGCGATGCCCGGATGCGACTGTCATTCCTCCGGACATGGCCAAGTATCGCCGTGTCGGCCTCGAGGTACGCGACATCTTCCGGGAAGCCACCGAGGTGATCGAGCCGGTATCGCTGGACGAGGCCTATCTCGACCTCGCGCCCGAGCATCTGGCGGTGGCGATGCCCGCGGCCGAGGCGCTGGCACTGATCGCGCACCGGGTCGAGTCCGAGATCGGCATCACGGTCTCGATGGGGCTAGCGCCGAACAAGCTGCTGGCAAAGCTCGCGTCCGAGCTGGACAAGCCGCGCGGCTACTCGGTCATCGGCCGCGCCGAGGCGCGCGCATTCCTGGCAGGGCTGCCGGTTGGCAAGATCAACGGCGTCGGCCCCGCCACAGGGCGCCGCCTGGAGGCGGCCGGCATCGCGACCATCGCCGATCTGCAGCGGGTCACCGAAGCCGAGCTGGTTGCTGCGCACGGCAAGCTCGGACGCCGCCTCGCCAGGTTCGCGATCGGCGACGACGAGCGGCGGGTGACACCCGATCGGGCCGCAAAATCTGTCTCGGCCGAGACGACGTTTCGGCGCGACACCGGATCTGCGGCCGAGCTGATGGCAACGCTCGCGGCCCAGGCCGAGCGGGTGGCGGGCGCGCTGGCGCGCAAAGGGCTGGCCGGCTCGACGGTGGTCGTGAAACTGAAGACGTCGACCTTTCAGATCGTCACGCGGACACGCCGTCTGGCGCATCCGACGCAGCGCGCCGACGTTCTCCTTGAGGCGGCACGGCCGCTGGTCGAGAGGGAGACCGACGGGCGTCTCTTCCGTCTCGCCGGCATCGGTGTCGATGGTCTGGTGCCGGCCGCCGACGCGGACCCGCCGGACCTGTTCGGTGCGGGGAGATTCCTCCGATGAGGGTCAGGAGCGCTGCCGCCAGGCCTCGTGCCGGGCCTTCGCCTCGTCGGTGAGGCCCAGGGCCAGGAAGCGGTAGACGTCGACCCACGAGGCGTCGTCGATGTTGGGAATGTCGAGGCCGCGGTTGAGGGATTCCTTGGCGAGCCGCGTGGCGAGCGGCGGCATGGCGGCGATGTGGCCGGCGACCTCGTTTGCCTTGGCCATCAGCTCGGCGTGCGGTACCAGCCACTGCGCGAGTCCTATGCGATAGGCCTCTGCGGCATCGAGGGGGAAGCCCATGGAGAGCTTCATCGCCTGTCCCTTGCCAACCCAGCGGGCGAGCCGCACCGACCCGCCGAAGGCTGGAATGATGCCGAGGGAAACCTGCGGCTGGCGCCATTCCGCGCGCTCGGACGCGACGATCAGGTCGCAGCAATAGGTGAGGATGCAGCCAATGCCGATGGCATAGCCGTTGACAGCCGCGATCAGCGGTTTCGGAAAGCTGTCGATGTGGCGCACGACGAAGGAGCGCCAGCGGGGCAGCTCGGCGAAGAAGTCCGCCATCGTTTCGAGCGTGTGCGTATTGGGGTCCTTGAGGTCGGCCCCTGCGGAAAAGGCGCGGCCGGCCTCGTCGCCGGTGATCACCACGGCTCTGACCGTGCCGTCGGCCTCGAGTCGCACGAGCTCGGCGGCGAGCCCTTCGGAGAAATCTGAGCCCCAGCAGTTGCGGGCGGCCGGTCGGCTGAGCGTGAGCACGCCAACGGCGCCTTGCTGTGAATAGAGAACCGGCATTCTGGGCTCCTCCTGGCTCACGAGACTTTCGCGATCATCAGAGCGTACCGCAAGGCCGGGCGCAATCGCCGCAGTCGCAGGCATGCGAGCGGGCTATAGTGGACTGGCGAGCCGAGCTGCAGACCGCCTTCGGGGCACCGCGGCAGGACGAGCGAGCCGTCGTCGCAACCGGGGGCGAGGACCATGACGCGACCCATGCACCTCAATCTGTTTATCCAGAGCCGCGGCCATCACGAGGCGTCGTGGCGCCATCCGGCGGCGTCGCGCCTGCCGCTGACGGACATCGATTATACGGTGGATCTCGCGCGGAAAGCCGAGGCCGGGCTCTTCGATTCGATCTTCCTGGCCGACGTGCTCGGCCTCTGGAACGATGTCCGGGCGACGCCCTTCAACTGGCTGGAGCCGATCACGACGGTCGCCGCGACGGCCATGGCGACAACGCACATCGGCATGATCGCGACCGCCTCCACGACCTACACCGAGCCCTACAACCTGGCGCGGCAGTTCTCGTCGCTCGACCATATCAGCCGTGGCCGCGTCGGCTGGAATATCGTTACGACCTGGTCGCATCAGGCAGGCGCCAACTACGGTGGCGTGCAGTTCAGCCACGCGGATCGCTATGAGCGTGCCGAGGAGTACATGGCCGTCGTCAAAGGGCTGTGGGACAGCTGGACCGACGATGCCGTCGTCGACGACCGCGATGGCGGGCTCTATGCGGACCCGGCGCGGGTGCACACGATCGACCACAAGGGGCCGCATTACGAGGTCAAGGGGCCGCTCAACCTGCCACGGTCGCCGCAGGGGAGGCCGGTCTTCGTGCAGGCGGGATCCTCCGACACCGGCAAGCGGTTCGCAGCCCGCCATGCGGAGGCAGTGTTCACGGCACACATGGAGCGCTCCACGGCGAAGGCCTTCTACACGGACCTGAAGGCGCTCGTTGCCGACGAAGGTCGCGAGCCCGGTGAGGTGCTGATCCTGCCCGGCTTCTCGCCCGTGATCGGATCCACGGTGGCCGAGGCGGAACGCTACACACGTGAGCTCAACGAGCTCGCCGACATCGAGATCGGCCGCAGCCGTCTTTCCGGCCGCTTCGGCGGTTTTGATTTCTCCAAGCTGCCGCTCGACCGGCCGCTGACGCCGGACGACTTTCCCGATCCCGCGACGGTCGAGGCCTCGCGCAGCCGCACCGAGGTCATCATCGGTGTGGTCCGGAACGAGCGCCCGACGCTGCGCCAGCTCCTGGCCCGGCTCGCCGGTGCCCGCGGTCACTTCACGTTCACAGGCACCCCCGAGCAGGTCGCGGACCTGATGCAGGACTGGGTCACAGGCGGCGTCTCGGACGGTTTCAACCTGATGCCACCCGTGCTGCCGCACATGCTGGACGTTTTCATCGCCGAGGTGCTTCCGATCCTGCAGCGGCGCGGTCTTTTCCGGACGGCCTATTCGGGCACGACGCTCCGGAGCCACCTCGGACTGCCGCGCCCGAAAGCGTGACGCCCGGCGCGGTGCTCGCGTCGGGCGTCACCATGGATGAATGGCCAGTCAAGGCCGGCGTCACCTCCAGGGCAGGCCCCACCCCGGCACGACGCTGCTCTTGGCCCATTGCCAGAGGTCCGTTTGGCAGCCGATCGTATAGGCGTGGCACGCGACCTCGTGCGACCCGTCGTAGATCATGTCGAGCGCAACGAACACGATGATCACGAGACCGACCCAGGTAATCGCGGGGTAGCGCGAGAGCAGCCCGGCAATGTAGTGCGATGCGACAGCCATCAGCACGACGGCGACCGCGAGGCCAATGACCAGCACCAGTGGCGACCCCTTGGCGGCGCCGGCCACGGCGAGGACGTTGTCGAGAGACATTGACACGTCGGCGATGATGATCTGTCCGAGCGCCGCCCAGAACGACATCTCGCGCGCTGCACCCGCCGTGCCAGCGGTCGTGGCGGCCGCGCCGAGGGAATGTGCCTGCACCTGCCCGGAGTGGGCATGAATCTGCCGGTACATCTTCCAGCACACCCAAAGGAGCAGAAGCCCGCCGGCGAGCGTGAGGCCGACGATCTGGAGGAGCTGCGTCGCGACGCCCGCGAAGGCGATCCGCAAGACCACTGCACCGGCAATTCCCCAGAAAATGACACGGGCGCGCAGATGGGGGGCGACCTGGGCCGCGGCCAAGCCGACAATAATGGCATTGTCGCCCGCAAGGACGACGTCGATCATGATGACATTGGCCAGTGCGAACCAGTTCAGCGTAAACCACTCGATTATCGGGTCGATCATCGACGTCCCCCGGCTATTTGCTCTTCACGCGCGAAATGGCCGGCGTCTAGCCGGCCACCGAGAAAGCGCAGCGATCACTGCGCCAGGGCCGCCAGACTTTGCGCAACGCGCTCTGAATCGCTGAAAATAGCCGCGGCAAACCCAAAAAACAGCATGAGGGCGGGCAGGAGCATGCCATCGCCAGCCGGAATGCCGCGCCGGCGCGCTGCCAGCCGTCGAACGAAATAGACGACCAGGGCGCCGATCACCAGGATCGCGCTCAGGATGGGCAGAACCAGCGGATTTGGATGCGCAAGGGCGACGAGGCTCACCACAGCAAGCACCGCCATCGGCGCCATCAGCGGATTGTCGTTTCTAGCGCCCGCACCGCCGCCGAGCGTGCCGAGGCGAGTTTGCCCTGATGCCATGTTCGATCCTCCCTGTTTGCTTCACATGTCTACTGCCGAGCGAGCCGACGAGCGGGCACTTGCTGGCCTCCGCGGCACGGGCGGGTCGTCGACCGGATCCGGCGACGGCCTGGCAAGCATGAGCAGCAATCCTTCGTACATCTCCAACTCGGCGCGTACTGCGCGGCGCATCGCGAGAAGACGTTTGCGCAAGCGGACCGTACATTTCCGTGCAAGCCGCTGCTCGATCTCGGCGGCCTGGTAGAGCAATGACGCAGCGGCTGCCGGCGTCATGGCGCTCGTGCTCGCCCCGCATTTCCCGTGCATTGGATGCTCCGACTCCGACCTGCGAATGCTCAAGCTCCGTCGTGCCGCTGCCTGCCGCTCACTGCGTGTACGGAGGCGCCGGCCGATGCAGGGTGGCCCGCTGGCTGACACCTGCTTCATTCAAGTGGCCGTTCCGTTCGTTCGCTTCCAATAGGAATGACCCGGTGTGCAGATCGGCAATTCCGATCGGGCATGCCACTCGGTCTCTGGGCCACCGTGAGGGCGGGCGCGATGACCGACGCGGCTTGTGCGTGCCCATTTACAGAGCAGAAAACTGCATATTTGCCGGGCTCTGGCACCAGGCCTGTCGTCGATATCGAAACGACGTTGGCTCTGTCGGTTCTTTTCAGTCCGGTCATAGTCGTCTCCTGGCAGGCGTGGCATGGCCACTCGGCGAGTCGGCCGAACGCCTCGAAGCGGAAATGGCATTGCGACAATCTACCGTCCAATCGAACGGGACGATCGTGATCATCGGATATTCCGATTTCGGTGGACCCGCTGGCGCGAGGCATGTATTCAGCGAAACGAGGCAGGCGACAGTGCGCTGCCCCCCGGGGAATGACGTGCCGAATCTTCGCCAACTCGAGTATCTCGTCGCCGTTGCCGATACGCTACATTTCAAGCGGGCCGCGGAGCGGACCAACACGACGCAGCCGACGCTCAGCGAGCAACTCAAGTCACTCGAGGATCGTCTGGGCGCCCAACTCGTCGAACGCTCTCGGACGCGGGTCGTCCTCACGCCCGTCGGCCATCAGGTCGTCGAGATTGCGAGGCGGATGCTTCGCGACGCAAACGACATCCGCCAGTTGGCGCAGAGCGGCGGCCGGGAGCTGTCGGGCCTCCTGAGGCTTGGGCTGCCGCCGACCGTTGGGCCCTACCTGCTGCCGCACGTGCTCCCTGGACTGCACAAGGCCTATCCGAGCCTGCGGCTCTATGTACGCGAGAGCGTTCCCGAGGTTCTCCCCCGCGCCCTGGAGGACGGCAGTCTCGACCTCATCATCACGCTGCTGCCGATCATGCATGGCGAGCTGGTCAGTGTCCCCTTGTTCCGGGAGCCCCTATTGCTGACGGTCGGCAGCGACCATCCGCTCGCGTCGCGCGACGTCGTGCGCAAGGAGGACCTCAAGGGACAGGACGTGCTGACCCTCGGTCCGGATCACCAGCTGCACGAAACGGTGCTGTCGCTCTGCTCGGAGTTCGGCGCCAATCTCAGGTACGAGTTCGAAGGCACCAGTCTCGACACTCTGCGCGAGATGGTGGTGATGGGCCTCGGGGTGACGTTCCTGCCGGCACTCTACGTGCGGCGCGAGATCGTCGCTGAGCCGCACCTCAAGACGATCGCCATCGAGGGGCGTGCCGTCTACCGCACGGTGGGCATGGCTTGGCGCAAGACCAGCGCGCGGCAGGAGGTCTACGAGCGCCTCGCCGAGTTCTTTCGCGCGGCGGTGCGAGACTGCTTCGCCTCGATGGCAGTGGCGTAGGGCGACAACGTCGTCCGGCTCGCGATGCCTCGGCTCAGAACGGGTTCCAGGTCGGGCGGGCCGTGAAGCGCACGTAGCCGATGCTGGCGCCGAGCCTGAGGCCGACGCCGGAGCGGATCGGCGCCATGACGACTTTGCCGTCGGTGAGCACCGTCATGCCGACGCCGCCGACGAGATAGGCCGACCCGTCGACGCCGGTGAAGCCGCTGAAGATGTCGAGATCGCGCTGCAGGTTGTAGACGAGGAACATCGTCTTGGAGCCGGACGCCCCGATATCGTAGCCGATGGACGGACCGTGCCAATGCACGTCGCGACGCGTGCCGTCGCGCATGAAGAGCTGCCCCTTGCCGTAGCGGACGCCGGCAATGAAGGCGCCACCGCCCTCATTGCCCAGGACGTAGGCGGTCGGCCGCCCCAGCGTCGAGAAGGCATGCTCGATGACATTGCCGAGACCTGCCGAGATGGTGCCGAAAAAGCCGCGCGAGGCCTCGGCGATCTCGTCGCGCGAGAAGCCGTCGCCGGTGGCTGGCGGGGGCAAGGGTAGCGGCGGCGGTGACGCGGCTTGCGGCTCGATGGGTGGCAGCGGAATGGTCCGGCGCTCCACCGTCTCCGTGCTCCAGCCAGTGGCGGGCTTGCGCGATGCGGCAACGGCAGGATCGCGTGCGGCAGGCGAAGAGTCGGGTCTGGCCGCGCGGAGCTCCGGTGCAGGCGGGGCCGGGGACGGGGCAGGGACCACGGTCTCGGACGGCTTCTGCGATAGCACCGGCGCGGCAGCGGGAGGCGGCGCCGCGTTGGCAATCTGAGGGGACGATGGGGCCGGCGGCGCGGCGGCGGCAGCCGGGCTCGCCGCGGCGTCGCCGGCGATGGCCTGGTCGAGGCGCGCGGTCATGTGCTGTGACTTGGCCCGGACGGTAGCCTGCAGCTCCAGCGATGTCGCCTCGAGCTCGGCAATGCGCGCACAATCGATCTGGTCCGATGTGCCGCCCTCGCTCAGCTCATCGATGCGCGCGAGCAGCTGCGAGGCCTTGCTGTCGAGCTCGGCCGTCCGGGCGTCGGCCATGATGGCCGCCGCCTTCTCGTCGCCCTCCGCGCCGGTCCAGCCGCGCTTGTCCTTGAGCTGGCGCAGGCGGGCCTGCAGCTTGGGTTGGGTTTCGCTCGTCAGGGTCCGCAGGCGCGCGCCGGCGTCGTCGACGATGCGACGTGCGGCGTCGCGTGTGCAGGTCTGCGCCTGAGCCAGCCCGGTCGGCAGAGCAGTCGCGAGAAATCCGAGCACACATGCAGCGCGGAAGTGGTGCATCTGCGGCATCCCTTTACTGGGCCGCCTGTCGGGCGCCCTCTGGCTCAGGTAGTGGCTCGTGCAGGGCGCGTCAAATCCGGGCACAGCCGGTCGATCGTTCGCACATGGAGCTCCCGGGACCACGCCGAGTGGCTTGTGCGACCCAGTGTGGAGCCTCAGCGCCGCGATTTGTGCCGTCCGGAGCTCGCTGCTGCCTGCCGGGTAACGCGGCTCGAGGCGAGCGACACCCACCGTCGGCAGCTGGCGAGCCGCTGGTTGCAGCGGACCACGATGGCCGGTCGCGCCTTCTGCAGTGGGGGGGCGGGCGTGGCCGCGAGGTTTCTACCGGAGAGGTCGGAGGCGGCGAGATTGCGCTCCGACCAGGCAACGAGGTCGGCCGCCGTCAAGCCCGCCATGAACGGGTTGGCCTGCACCACGCCGGCGCCGAGCACCCGGATTGCGGGAGCCGTGGGCTCGGACCGCAAAAGCCGGATGGCGCCGCCAGGCCCGAGGAGGAAGGCCAGCCGCAGGTTTGAAAAAGTGGCCGGGAGGCCCGCTGTGACGAGGGCATCGGCATTCTCGCGTGTATAGGCCTCGGCAGCGCGCCGCGCCATCGCACGGTTCACCCTCAGCGCGAGCGTTTGCGCTGCAGTCAGCCCAGCCGTCTCTGCAGCCAAGTGCCGGCGAGCGACATCGAGGAAAGTGCTCTCGATGAACTGGAATGGCCCCAGCGCTGTCGAGCGCGGGTTGGCGGCGGTGTCGCGGCCGCCCGATTCCGCCATCATCAGTCGGTCGAGGAAGCGCGCCATGGCCGCGGCGTCGGCGATGCTCCCGGCGGCCGTCGCAGGCCCGGTGACGGGCGTGACGATGCCACCGTCACGTGCGGCGGGCGCCTCGGGCTGAGCGTCGGCCGGCAGCGGCGAAGCCGCTACGACGAGCACGAGAACGGCTCCGGTCCCCAAGCCGGCGATCCTGCTCCGCCCCGCTGCCCGCTGCCCCGGTGCCCATGCCTGCGTCGTCGATCGGATCATGCGGTCCTCATCCGCTGCCGCGCGGCTCGCGGCAGGACCCGGCTTGGTCGATGCCGTCCGCCGAACCCTATTTGCCCAGCCTTAACCGCCGGCTGCGGCATTCGTTCGGCAGCTGATGCCGGCGCCGGTCATTGCCGGCTCTCCCCGGGCCGGCGGTCCAGAGTCTCGGCGATCAATGCCGGCAAATCGTCGCGAAGGCTCCAGATCTGCGTATTCATCGTGTCCAACCGGCGCGCGATACCCTCCATCAGCTGGGATGTGGTGTCGAACCGCCGATTGGCGTCCTCGCGCATGTCGCTCAAAATCGGCTGGACGTTGCGCATCTGGCCCGCGAGAACATTGACCGCTCCTTCGAGATCGCACACCCGCCGCTTGAGCTCCCGTATCTCCGCCTCGGTATCCATGCAGTGCCTCGATTGAATGGAACAATAAGAGAACATTAACCGGCCTTGCTGGCGATGGCCACAACTTTCTCCGCAGTTGCGACATGCAACTCGCGCTGCGTGCAGGTGCCTCGCCGGACGCCTCTCGTTCCCGGATCTGATCAATGATCCGGAAGGTGTCCTTACTGCGTCAGGCGGAGTCTGGCGATCTGCAGCGCGATGTCCCGGAACGCCTGGCGCAGCGCCTCGCCGTCGGTTGCCTCATAGAATTTCGACTCGTCCGAGGCGCAGTTGCGCAGAGTGCTGATCGCCGTCGCATTCCCACCGAGCGCGAAGCCGATGGTGTAGACAGTGATCCCCGTGCCACCGGATTTCATCGCTGTGCACAGGCTGGTTGCCTGTGTGTGGGCCTGCCCGTTGGTTGCATTGCAGTTGATCTGCGAGCTGTTGCTCCCGACGCCACTGTCCTTGGCCAGAACGCCATTGCAGTAGGCCGTATTGTACTCGCCGTCCGTCATCAGAATGGCGATCTTCTGCAACTTGGGAGAGCCATAGGCTTTGGGGCGGCTCTCGGCCGGCCACAGATGTGCCCATTTCGGCGACAGCATGTACCAGGCCCACGCGGTTCCGATCTGGCCAGCGGTGGATCCAGCGAGCTCCAGCTTGCCGATGCGCCGCTTCAGCAGATCCTTGTCGTTGGTCAGTGGCTGGATGGAGTTCACCTCCATGTCGGCGCTATCGACAAGGCTGCAGTTGGCCTGCTCGTCGGTGCTGGAGAGCCCAGCATACAGCGGCCCGACTTTGTCGCTGCCGTTGTTGGGCGCTTCGTCGGTGAAGCGATTGGCACCCACTCGCTCGGTCACGCAGTAGGATGACGCCTTGTGCGTGCGCGTGCCGAAGCCGTCGGCGCGGCTCCAGCGGAACCACGTCGCCGGCGAGCCCCACGTCCACTGCGTTGCAGAGGGAGACGCATTGGCGTAGGAGGTGCACGGAGAATCCCAGGCGAGGCACGAGCTTTTCTTGACCCCGCCGCGCACATGATCGACCAGTGCCGTCGAGCCGAGATGCACGGCCTGCGCGAAGGGTACGATCGCGATTCTCGAGGAGTACTCGCTCTGGTCGTCCCAAACGACGATGTCGACCAGGTCCTTGGCGGCGACCTTGAGGTCGTCGATCTTCGTGCCAGCCATCGATCCCGTGACGTCCAGCATCAGCGAGATCTCGAGGTTGGAACCGGCATTGCCACCGATGGCCAGCAGGGCCTCGGATCGAGCGCTGACCGTATAGCCGCGGCCGCCACGCAGCAGGGCCAGGAAGGGCGCAGGAACCGTCGCCTGGGCCTCCATGACGATCGAGTTCCTCTGGGCGTCGGAGGAAAAGCCGGAGACGGCGCTTTCGAGCGCGCTCGGCTTGTTCTTGTTGTAGTACTCGAGGCCCTTTTCCTGGGCCAAGGCAACGTCGCGCTCCGTCTGCCAGACGCGTACGGCGGCGAGGACGGAGGCGTCGACGGCATTCTGAATCTGCTCGCGCGCGCTGGCAGCCCGACCGTAGTCGATGGCCCCGCCGACCATGCCGAAAACGATGACGATGCTCAGTGCAAACATCATCGCGACGGTGCCGGTCTCGTCCTCGCGGAGCAAGCGCGCACGCCCGGCGAGGGAGCTTGCCATTTGCGGCACTCGCCGAAGATCAGCCAGGAAGTCTTTGAAGAACCGCATCGCCGCCTCGCATGCAACAGCAGAAAAGCCCTGCTTTCTGGACACCTTGGAGGCGGTTGATGAAGCAGAATTTAATGGCAATTAATCGGATAATTCGTAAGTTAAGAGCCTCCTAATTTGCCCGTGGCTATTCGATTGAATTGTTTCGTTCCGGACCGTGCCACTCCCGGCAGCCGTTGCCGTGCCTCTGTCATGAAGCCGCCCTTCCCCGCGCTTGGTCGCGATGTGTCCGGTCCGAGGCGCTGCGCCGATCAGTCCAGCCGATGGACATAAAGAGTTCTTTATATCTTTATTGCGCGGGCCGGCGGCGCCGTCTATAGACAGCGCCGAAACTCACCAGGGTGCTTGCTTGCGGGCTTGCCTGAGGTGGACGGCGCCCGTGCGGGCGGCCACTCCGGATGGCCTGCAGACGCAAGTGCATGGACCTCGATCAGTGACGACAGCAAAGGACGTCGAGCCCACATGACCGGAGCCAGCGACTACATCGTCAAGGACATCACGCTCGCCGAATGGGGGCGCAAGGAGATCGCGATTGCCGAGACCGAGATGCCGGGGCTCATGGCGACGCGGGCCGAGTACGGCACGAAGCAGCCTCTCAAGGGCGCGCGCATCGCCGGGTCGCTCCACATGACGATCCAGACGGCCGTGCTGATCGAGACGCTGAAGGCGCTCGGCGCCGACATCCGCTGGGTGTCGTGCAACATCTACTCGACCCAGGATCATGCGGCGGCCGCCATCGCCGCCGCCGGCATCCCGGTCTTCGCCTGGAAGGGCGAGAGCCTCAAGGACTACTGGGACTACACGCTGAAGCTCTTCGAGTGGGGCGACGGCGGCATGCCGAACATGATCCTCGACGACGGTGGGGACGCCACCCTGTTCGTCCACCTCGGCGTCCGCGCGGAGGGCGGCGACACGGCCTTCCTCGACAAGCCGGGCTCGGAGGAGGAGGAGATCCTCTTCGCGCTCCTCAAGCGCACGCTGAAGGAGAAGCCCAAGGGCTGGTTCGGCGAGCTCGCCAAGTCGATCAAGGGTGTGTCGGAGGAGACGACCACCGGCGTCCACCGCCTCTACGAGATGCAGAAGGCGGGCAAGCTCCTGTTC